>CAXMRC010000034.1:0-2678 GCA_964195945.1 uncultured Gemmatimonadales bacterium | reverse complement strand
ACTGGAGTTCCCCCTGTGAGCCGGACACCCCGACAATGGGCGATGAGTCGCCTCGAGGGGAGTCCAGTTGGAGAATCAAGAGAAGCCGGTGAAGAGACCGAGACGCAAGTTCAGTGACGAGTTCAAACGCGACGCGGTCGAGATCGTCAACAGTTCCGGCAAGTCGATCGCTCAGGTTGCTCGCGAGTTGGGGATCTACGATTCGACGCTCGGGTCCTGGGTCAAACAAGACGAGATCAATCGTGGTGTGCGTGACGGTGTGACCACAGCCGAGCGGGAAGAGGTCACGGAGCTGCGTCGGGAGAACGCCCGGCTGCGGATGGAGCGTGAACTCTTAAAGCGAGCTGTGGCCTTCTGGGTGCGGGAGTCGAACGAGTGAAGCTCTACCGCTTCGTCGACGAGCAGAAGGCCGAAGGGTTCCCGATAGAGCGCATCTGCGAGATCGCCGGCGTGTCAACGTCGGCGTACTACGACTGGAAGCAACACCGTTGCGGGATCGTCACAGCCGGTGAGTTGCGTGAACGGCTCCTGGTGAACGAGATCCGTCAGATCCACAAGACGTCGAAAGGAACCTACGGGTCGCCTCGCGTCACCGTCGAGCTCTGTAACCGGGGTCGGGTGGTGAGCCGCAAACGGGTTGAGCGTCTGATGCGCATCTATGACATTGTTGGGCATACGCCCAAGAAACGGACCGTGACGACGATCCCGTATGCGGCGCATCGCATCCCCGATTTGGTGAAACGTGACTTCACGCCCGGCGGGTTGGATCAGCTATGGGCCGGCGACATCACGTATATCCGGACGTGGGAAGGGTTCCTGTATCTCGCGGTCGTCGAGGATCTGGCATCTCGACGCATTCTGGGGATGTCGATGGCCGGCCACATGCGTGCCAGCCTCGTCGGCGACGCCCTCGACGAAGCCGTTGGGACACGAGGCGGGCATGTTGATGGTGTCGTCTTCCACTCCGATAGGGGCAGTCAAGGCGGATTCAACTGGTCGTTGCAACACCTCGATCGTGGAGGTGTCTGTGGGCAGGCCAGCTGGGTGGATGAGAGAGTTGACGGGAAGGTCGTCGATGAAGTCGCCGGGGGCGCCGTCGCTTCGGCGAGAGGTGGAGCGCGAGTTCTGGCGTGAAATCGCCAAAGGGGTGACCAGCGAGGAGGCCGCCGCAGCAGTTGGGGTGTCCTCGGCCGCGGGGAGTCGCTGGTTCCGCCAGGGTGGTGGCATGTCCACGCTTGATCTTGTCCCTTTGTCTGGCCGGTATCTGTCGTTCGATGAGCGAGAAGAGATTGCTCTGTTGAGCGTCCAGGGGGTGGGGGTCCGTGCGATCGCCCGCCGGTTGGGCCGATCACCGTCGACGATCTCGAGGGAGCTGCGCCGTAACGCAGCGACTCGGGGTGGCAAGCTGGAGTATCGGGCATCGGTAGCGCAGTGGAAGACAGAGTTAGTCGCCCGCCGGCCGAAGACCCCGAAGCTCGTCGCCAACGAGCGGCTCCGTGGCTACGTCCAGGAGCGGCTGGCTGGTCGGGTTCGGCGCCCGGACGGGACCCCGGTCACCGGTCCCGAGGTGGGGCGGTGGAAGGGGAGGAACAAGCCGCACCGAGGCGACCGCCGTTGGGCTCAGGGATGGAGTCCGGAACAGATCTCGAGCCGGCTGCGCATCGATTTCCCTGATGACGAATCCATGCGAATCAGCCACGAGGCCATCTACCAGGCGCTCTACATCGAAGGACGCGGCGCTCTCAAACGTGAACTGGTCGCCTGCTTGCGGACCGGGCGGGCGCTGCGTGTTCCACGCGCCAGATCGAAGAGGAAGGCGCGGGCCCATGTCACCCCCGAGGTGATGATCAGCGAGCGCCCAGCCGAGGCCGACGACCGCACAGTGCCCGGTCATTGGGAAGGCGACCTGATCATCGGGCTCAACCGTTCAGCAATCGGGACGGTGGTCGAACGCACCACCAGGTTCACGATGTTGGTCCACCTGCCACGCCAAGACGGCTACGGCGTCATCGCACGAACCAACAATGGGCCGGCTCTCGCCGGCTACGGCGCGGTCACGATGAAGAACGCACTCGCCGCCACGATGACGGCACTGCCCGAACAGCTGCGCCGGTCGTTGACCTGGGACCGAGGCAAGGAACTCTCCCAACACGCAGCGTTCAAAGCCGAGACCGGCATCCCGGTCTACTTCTGCGACCCGCAGTCGCCCTGGCAGCGCGGCACAAACGAGAACACCAACGGGCTGTTGCGCCAATACTTCCCCAAGGGCACCGACCTCTCTCGATGGTCCGCCGACGAGATCGCCGCCATCGCCCACACCCTCAACACCCGGCCACGCAAGACCCTCGGATGGCGCACACCCGCCGAAGTCTTCGACGAGCACCTACGCTCTGCAGAACAAGCCAGTGTTGCGACCACCAGTTGAACCCGGTCAATACACGTCAGGCGAATACGGCGACCTGTGCGCCGGCTACCGCGTCACCCAGTCCGTAGGAAGAACCGGGGTGTGCTGGGACAACGCCCCATCTGAATCGTTCTTCGCCACACTGAAGAAAGAACTCGTCAACCGCACCACATTCCGTACCCACGCTGAGGCCCGGATCGCGATCCGCCACTGGATCGAATCCTGGTACAACCGCCGCCGCCTCAGCTCCGTCATCGGATACCAGACACCAATC
>CAXMRC010000033.1:0-14404 GCA_964195945.1 uncultured Gemmatimonadales bacterium | reverse complement strand
GGATCACCCTGCCAAGGAGGACAGAAACCATGCTCCGTATTTGGACCGCACTTGAGACCCGTTTCCGCGACGAAGAAGGCGCCAGCCTTGTCGAGTACGCACTGTTGGTCGCACTCATCGCCATCGTGGCCTTGATCGCCATCACCGCTGTTGGAACATCCGTCTCGACGAACTTCAGCGAGATCGCCGCAACCCTCTAGGGTCCCGGAAATCCACTAAAACAAGAAGAGGGGCCCCGCCGGGGGCTCCTCTTCTTGTTTGTCTCAAGCCCGATCGAGACGGAGATGCAGACCTAGTCCTAGCGTTGTGCCATCACAACAAAGAACTCATCTTGATATCTGTACTCCCACCCCAGGAGCTCCAAGTAGCCGACAATCGGCCAATCAGCATTGACCAGAGCCTGTTCGATCCCAAGCGCCGTAAACGCTTTCTCAATTCCTACGCCTGCCTTGAGATCCTGGAACCGGCGAAAGCCGGTCTCGCCGTAGAGCTCGGCTCGATCATCGATAAACACAAACCGATCCGGCCAATCGGCATAAATCAGGTATCCCCCGACAGCGCTGCCGTTGAACAATGGCCCCGGCTCAAGAGCGTCAACAGCAAGACGTGTCGGGAACCGGTCTTCACTAAGCGGAGCCACCCGCAGGAGACCAAAAACGGCAACTGAGGCAAGCATGGCGGCTATCGCCCAGTTCACTACCACCGGCTCCGGCTGCTGAGCTCTCGGCTTGGCCTCACTGGCTGCGAAAGAGCGGGCCGCCAACGGCGCCAGCACTATCACCGCCGGCCATACATTGCGCTCTGCCACGACCCCAAAGGCCACGAACGGAATCAGGATCCACAGATCCTCTGGTGTCAACCTGCTCAGGGTGCCCGCAACAATCACACCCAATATGACAATCAGCAACGGCAACAGAAACGGATTGGAAAAGTCGGGTGGTAGCCACTCCCGAATCAAGTCGAGGGCGCCTCGACTCCGCATGAATTGGAGCAGAATCCACCAGGCGCCGAAGCCATGTGCCGTGAAAGCTGTCGCCAGAGCCGACAACCCAACCGCTACCACCTGGCGTCGGGACCGACGTCGCAGCGCATCCAAAAACAGATAGCCCAGGCCTACTACGAACATCCCATGTATCGACGCCCAGAACCAGAAGAGAATCGGCAGGAGCCAAAGGGGTCGTCGGTCCATATGAGCGAATGCAACGACGGCGGAGAGGAGAAGGAATCCCAAGAGAGCGGGGCGGGCGACTCCAAAAGGGGCGGCTTGCCAGACCAAGAGCAGCAGACCAGCGAGCGTAATTCCGCCGCGCCTGCCCCCCACTCGATGGATGACCATCGCCACCAACGCCACTGTCAGCGACATTGCAAGAAACTTCATCACAGGAACCCAACCGATTCCGCCGGTTACGTTCTCCAGCCACCCATATGCCAGCTCCGCAAGCCACGACTGCGTCCGCCACATCTCACCACTGGCAGTGAAGGAGAACACGTCCGCATTGAGCACCTGCCCCAGATCTAGCTGCGCCGTCCCGGCGCGGACATGCCACAAGAACGAATTGTCGCCGATCGGCAGCGAAGCTCGCCAAGCAAGAAGTAGGAACGGCACGACGAACCGCAGATGGGCAACCCGGAGCCGGGCGGCACCGCGGAGATACCCTTGGCCAGGTGGAGCGGAGGCTTGATCCGCCGAAGTGGCACCTAATTCCATGAGCGGTGGCGAGCCGAACCAGGCATCGTCAATGGACTCCTAGAGCAGTGTCTCGGAGATTTGAATAGCGGCGGGGCCCAGCAACACTGTAAAGATCCCTGGGAAAATGCACAGCACCAGCGGGAAGGTCATCTTCACAGGGGCCGCAAAGGCACGTTCCTGGGCGCGGAGCCGACGCCGTACGCGCATCTCATCGGCCTGGACTCGCAACATGCGCGAGATCGAAACACCAAAAGCATCGGCTTGGGTCAACGCCATAATGAAAGTGTTGAGATCGTCGACGTCGGTCCGGTCTGCGAGCGATCTCAGCGCAACGTTTCGGCTGACACCGACACGCGTCTCCTGAAGCATTCTCGAGAATTCGTCACTGAGTTCACCGGGGACGTTCTGGACAACACGGCCCAACGCACCTTCGAACCCTAGACCAGCTTCCACGCTGATGACCAGCAGGTCGATCACGTCGGGCAGGTCGCGTTCCATGGCCGCCTTGCGTTCGTCGACACGGCGGCTCAGAATCGTCTCCGCTCCCATTGCGCCGATCAGCAACGCACCAATCGTCGCGGCCAGCCGCGAGCTACCGGTCAACTGTCCCTGGACGAAAACGGCCAGCAGGACACCAAAGACTGCCGTCAACGCCCGTATCGCCGCCCACGAGCTTGAATCCACCCGTGGCGACCATCCCGCGATCATTAGCCTCTTTTCAACACGAGCCCCCCACCCCTGCGGGGTGTACCGCATGAAGAGTCGACCGACACCCTGAAACATTGGCGCAACGGCCCGCTCGGAGAACCCTTTGTCAAGGACTTCGGATCTTGACTCACGGAGCCCAGCCAAACGCTGTGAGGCACTGGCCCGAGCCCTGATGACGCCACCGCCGATAAAGATGGCGGTCGCCCCGATGGTCACACCAACAGCAATCGCAGCAAATAGTGCCTGGTCCATTAGACATCCACCTTCACAATCTTGGACAACCAAAAGATTCCGAGCATCAGCATGAAGACTGCGCCGCCAAGGGCAATCAGCCCCACTGTGGAATCAAGCATCGGTTGCAGATAGCTACGTCGCGACATGAAGAGGAAAAGGAACAGCAAGATCGGCATGGACCCGAGCACATACGCCGAGACCCGACCCTCAGCCGTTAGCGCTTTCATCTCCCGGCGCAGCCTATTTCGCTGCAACATCGTGTCGGCCGCGGTCTGCAATACCTCAGCGAGGTTCCCACCGACCTCCCGCTGAATGCTGATGGCCAGGACGGCCCAATCGAAGTCCAATGACTCCATACGATCTGCGACCTGCTTTAGCGCAACAACCGGTGAGCGACCCAGTCGAGTCTCGTTCATTGCTCGGCCGAACTCGCGAGCGGTCGGCTCGGGCGCTTCAGAGCCGACAGCCTCCACAGCCTGGAGCAGCGAGTAGCCGGAGCGGAGGGATGTGGAGAGGAGATTCAACGTATCCGGCAGCTGATTCTCGAACTTTGTCTTATGCCGCGACGCTACAGTCGTCACCATCGCGACGGAGATTCCGAGCACAGCAACCGCAGCAATGGCTCCCCAGATTGGGCTTTGTTGAAAGACCATTACCAAGAGCCCGGACAATCCCGCGATTCCGAAGATCCCTGCAATTGCCTCACCAGGACGGAGTGGCATGTTGGCCTGGTCTAGAGCGGTCTCAATCTGGTTGATGAACCCTCGATCACGTGCAATGTCCTCAGCCCCGATCACAAACCTGCGCAGGAGCGGAATCCTCGACAGCCGCCCGCGATCTTCCTCATCACCGGTGTAGGCGCCGAGACGTCCACGCAGATCCCTCTCTATCGAGGAATTTGGCCCGAAGAGGACGAGGATAAGAAGGAACAGTGCGACGCCGGCGCCAATCGCCCCGACCAGTATCAGCACTGAGCTACTACTGCTCGAGCCGGAGCTCTGTGCTAGAGCGGGCGAGGCGACCAGCGATAGCATCGCTACCGACAGAACCGCGGTGGTTACCATGCGTCGCATCTCCTACCTACTAGCAAACGGCTCGGGGGCGAACAACTCGGCTGGCAGGTTGATCCCATAGTCGGTGAGACGTTCGCTGAACGATGGCCGAATACCCGTCGCTTTGAGGCGCCCCTTGAACATACCCTCGTCATCGATGCCCATCCCGTAGTCGAACATGAACAGGTCCTGGGTGGTAATCACGTCACCCTCCATACCGACAACCTCGGTGACTTGGGTCACCCGACGTGATCC
Source organism: uncultured Gemmatimonadales bacterium (assembly GCA_964195945.1). Classification (GTDB taxonomy): domain Bacteria; phylum Actinomycetota; class Acidimicrobiia; order Spongiisociales; family UBA5794; genus JAAETI01. Next base: position 10,465 of record CAXMRC010000033.1, on the reverse strand, counting down.
GTCCCGCATGCGGTTGAGGTGCACGACCAAGTCGACAGCGGACGAGACCTGTTCCCGAATGGCACGAATCGGCAAGTCCATGCCCGCCATCAACACCATGGTCTCGATGCGAGAGAGGGTGTCACGCGGGGTATTGGAGTGAATCGTTGTCAGCGAACCGTCGTGACCAGTGTTCATGGCCTGGAGCATGTCCAAAGCCTCACCGCCACGAACCTCACCAACGACGATGCGGTCCGGCCGCATACGCAGGGTGTTGCGAACGAGGTCGCGGATGGTTACGCGTCCCTCGCCCTCGATATTGGGAGGACGGCCTTCCAATGAGAGAACGTGCATCTGGTTCAACCTGAGTTCAGCAGCATCTTCGACAGTGATGATGCGATCGGTATCTGGAATGAAGCTCGACAGCACGTTGAGCAGCGTCGTCTTACCGGACCCAGTACCACCGCTGACGATGACGTTGAGACGCCCGTAGACGCAACGCCGCAAGAAACCTGCAACCTGCTCGCTGAATGCACCCATCTGAACCAACTGGTCAGAAGTGAACGGATCGGCGGAGAATTTACGAATAGTCAGAAATGGACCACCGATTGCCAGCGGATGGATGACCGCATTGACACGAGATCCATCGGGGAGTCGGGCATCAACCATCGGCGTTGACTCGTCGATGCGACGGCCAACCTGACCGACGATCTTCTCGATGATTCGCTCCAGGTGGGTTGCATCGACAAATCGGGTATCGGAAATACTGAGACGACCGGCCTTTTCCACCCATACCTGGTGGGGTCCGTTGACCATGATTTCAGTGATGTCCGGGTCGGAAAGATACGGATCGATTGGGCCGTATCCGAGCACGTCATCGGCGATCTCCTGCAGGAGCGCCACCCGATCGGCTCGCGCCAGAGGAACAGATTCCTCCTGGTCCAATGCCCACTCGAGCATCTCCATAACTCGCAGCTTGAGCTCAGCATCGCTCATCTGGCGGTCATAGAGCATCGGTCCAAGGCCTTCTACGACCTTGTAGTGGAGCTTCCTTCGCAGCTCTTGAACAATTTCTTCTCGGTGACCCTCGACGGTCACCTCAGCGGCCTTTGCCGCCTTTACGCGATCGGCGAGACTCATGAGTTGTCCCCTCTACGTTGGCTTTGGCTCATCATCTGAACCATCGGCGCTTTGATGCGTCACCTTCAGCATCTTCCATCTGGTCGCTCTCGTCGAGCGCCAGTTGAGCTACACCTCGCAGATCGCGGGCTACGCGGCTACGCGGATAGAGAGTGACGACCGGTTCTCCTTCATTGACCGCACGTGGGACCAGCTTGTCCGAAGATACGGCCGCTTGCACATCAAGACCAAGCGAGCGTTCCAGCTCACCGATGTCGAGACGGGCTTTAGAGTTGACCCGGTTCAATACCAGTTTCATCTTCTCGAATGGGAATTTGATGAGGCGCAGTGTGTCGAGCGCCAGCTTGGCGTTCTTTACTGCAGGGAGGTCCATATCGACAACCAGCAGGACAACATCGGAACGTTCGAGAATCGAAAGCACCGGCTCGTCCAAAAACGGTGCGGTGTCGATCACTACGTAATCGAACATTCTTTTCAGCATGCCGATCGACTTGACGACGACTTGTGTTGAAACCTCATCTGCCAATGACGGCTCAAGTGGCGCAGACAACACCCTCATTCCAGAGGCGTGGGTTGCCAACAAGCTATCAAGCAAATCCTCGTCGAGCTTGTCGATGTCACGAGCGACGTCGACAATTGTGTGGCGCGGGTCGATCTGCAACGAAATGCAGACATCTCCGAACTGAAGATCTGCATCGAGGACGACGACGCGGCCTGGGTCACCCCACCCGGCAAGGGTCAGAGCAACGTTCACCGTCGTCATTGTCTTGCCGGCGCCGCCCTTCGGCGACATGATGGTTACGACCTTGCCGATCCTGCGCTTCTTGGGACCATCTTCCTCACGCTTGTGAATAAGCTCGACAAGTCCAAAAGCGTCTTCGATCTTGGAGGTCGTCAGGGGAACCTCGATGACGTCCTTGATGCCCGCCCGCAGGGCCGCGCGGAGGACATTGGTGTCTACAGATTCCGCCACAAGCACGACCGGTAGGTCGGCGCGGACATCGAAGAGAAGAGTTACCTCGACCACACCGGCTTCGTGGGCATACGATGGACCGGCGACGGTCAAGTCGATCGACTCTTCGACCAGCCGACGCTGGGCGTCGCTGATATTGCGGGCTGTGTGGACCTTGTGGCCCTCCAGCAGCGTCCGCGTCGCCTCGACGAACTGGTCGTCGTTGTCGACTATGAGAACTGAATAGGTTCCGCTATCCGTTGCCAAGGAGGACTCCTGCCTCTTCAAACTGTTCGCGAATGCGGTCGATCAGCGTGAACAGGTCGTCAATGATGACGCCCTGAGATGTTATCGGGTTGTAGATCTTGTCTTGACCGCTGGCGTTCTCGCCACTCGGGATCAAGGACAGCGACACCGAGGTGTACTGCTGGGCGAACTCAATCTTCTCGGCCTGTTCGGGTGTTACTTCAAGGACCACAATCTGCGCACCCGCAGGCACGAGGCCGGTGCCGATGGGGCTGGGGCGGGTGTCCGGTCCGACCGCAAGAACCTCGATATCTTGCAGCACTGTCTGAGTGAAGTCGATCGAGCCCGGCAATGCCTGCGCCAAACGGGCAACAGCATCATCGGTAGGCTCAGCACCCAGATCGTCTGTCGGGGCGGCAGTATCCGGGGTGACTGCCGCACCCTCGCCGAGCAACAAAGTACGAAGCTCAGGATCCTGGAGCAACGTGGTTGACTGGGTGAGGTCGACGGAAGCGGACGCAATGAGGTTCACCCGATCACCGGGACGGACGAAGCCGCCAACTGTCGACTCTTCGGAGGGACGGAACGAGATCGCAACCTTGCCCTCAGGGATCGACTCTGACAACTTGATGTCCGACAAAAGGTTGGGCGGGACGAACAAATCCGATGTGATCAGCTGACCGGCACTGATTGGCCCGGCTGCCACATTGATCGGATCGAGCACCGACTCGATTCGCGGGTTCCTTCCGCACACATCAAGCGGTGCATCCGAGCTGGCTGCGGGACCGTCACATACGATCGCCGAGCCCTCGAATACAACTGACTCAACGAGCGCCGTCGAAGCCAGAATCAGGCCTTCGACTTCGGAGACGCTGGTGCCAGTTTCGATTAGTTCCGTAGCTCGATACACGACGACTTCCTGCACCTCGGCACGTGCCGTGTCCTCGACTGTGGTCAGGTACTGCCACACAGAGAACGCGGACACTGCTGCCAGTGCAAGCGCAATAATCAGTACAAGAGATCGTTTGCCCATTTCAGTTGGCCCTTCCGGTCTGGTCTGAAAGCATCACACGACAGAGATCAGACAGAGACCCCACACGCCGCCGCGATAGCCAAGCACCGTGGTGCTCAGTGTCAAGTACCTTTGGGCTACTTTCGACCGATTCCTCGTTCTTTAAGTTCTTCGAGGATGGCTTCAAGAGACGCGTCGGCAGCGAAGGTCGGAACCTCTGTGGCTTCGTCTTCACGCTGGAACTCCCTGCGTCTCGGCTGGCTAGGTGTACGTCGCTCACTGAATGTCGAGCGTTCCTCCCACTCTGGGAGAGCCTGCTTTATTGACAGGCTTACTCGACGTCTGTCGGCATCGATCTCGGTGACCTTTACCCGTACTTGCTGACCGATCGAAAGTTCTAGTTCAGGGCTTTCGACGTGATGAAGGGCGATCTCGGAAACGTGGACTAGTCCCTCGACTCCTTCGCCTACCGCGATGAAGGCTCCAAACGGCACTGTCTTGGTGACTTCGCCGTCGAGAATGGAACCCAGTTCGGTGTCCCGAATGAACTCCTCCCATGGATCTTCGCGGGTTTGACGGATGGAAAGTGAGATGCGTTCGCGGTTGCGATCGACCTCGAGAACCCTCACCTGCACCTTATCTCCGACGGTGACGATCTCGCTCGGATGGCTCACATGCTGCCAGGACAGTTCGGAGACGTGAACGAGGCCGTCCATTCCGCCAAGATCTACGAATGCGCCGAAATTGACCACCGACGACACCACACCGTCGCGAACATCGCCCGGTTCCAGGTCTGATAGGAACGCTTGACGCTGCTCTGCTTGCGCCTCTTCGAGATGAGCGCGCCGTGACAGCACGACGTTGTTGCGATTCTTGTCGAGTTCGATGACCTTGGCCTCGATCGGCTCGCCAATAAACGGTGCCAGATCTCTGACCCTACGTAGGTCAACCAGAGAAGCAGGTAGAAAGCCGCGCAATCCGATGTCGACGATTAGACCGCCCTTGACAACTTCAATGACGGGACCCGAGACGGTTCCACCCTCGTTCATGATGGTCTCGATGCGACCCCAGGCGCGCTCATACTGAGCACGCTTCTTTGAAAGCACGAGACGGCCTTGGTCGTCTTCCATCTGCAGGACGAGTGCCTCGATCGGCTCGCCTTCTTTGACGACCTCGTCCGGGTTGATGTGGTTGCGAATTGAAAGTTCGTGGGCGGGAATAACGCCCTCGGCCTTGTATCCGATATCAACTAGGACCTCATCGGGGTCCACGCGAACCACGGTGCCGCCGACGATATCGCCCTCTTTGAACTCAAAGACAGTTCGTTCGATGACGGCGGCAAAGTCCTCGGCGCTCAGATCATCGGCAACATCCCCAATGTCACGCGGCGCTGTGATTGCGGGCCGCTCCCCCACGCTCGGTCGTGGCGGTGCGGCGGGCGCAGCATCGTCAGCGACCTCGGCAGCAGGCACAACGGCCTCAGCTACCTCGGCCACGGGCGCAGCATCGTCGGCTACCTCGGCAGCAGGCACAACGGCCTCAGCTACCTCGGCCACGGGCGCAGCATCGTCAGTTGCCTCAGCAACCGGCTCCACAACTGGAGCCTCCTCAGCTACGACAGCAGTCTCGGCAACATCGACTTCGGTGGTTTCCACAGGAGTTACCTCAGCTTCGACCGCTACGATCGCCTCTGGTGTCGGTGCCTCTTCGACGGTTGGGTCGGAAGGGACATTGGTCTCGGGTGTCACGGGTGCGACATCCTCGGTTGGGGTAGTAGGGGTTTCCGTGCTTTCAGCAGCCTCAGGCTGTGTCGGCTCGGTTGCCGTGTCGTCGGCCATACGTGTACATCAACTCCTGTGGGAAAAATGATTCTGTCTCTGGCGCGCAGGGGCGCAAAGACCGGACGAGATGGTAGCACGCAAAGTCTCAGTCGTACCAAAGTGTTTTCTCGCCTTGCCAATACATGGTAGGGGGCTGGAATCAAGCGCCCCCGCTTCAATGCTCGCAATCTGCCAGTGTCTTGCCAACTGCCGTCTCGACCCTAAGTGGAACCCGCAGCGTGACGATGCCTTCCATCACAGAACGGATCAAGTCACCGACCGCTTCGATCTCATCGTCAGGGACTTCGAGGACCAATTCATCGTGGATCTGCAGCAGCATCTCCGATTGGTAGCCACCTGAGCGCAACTCGTCTTCTAGCACGACCATCGCCTTTTTTATAATGTCGGCGGCGGATCCCTGAATCGGTGCGTTTAGCGCCATTCTCTCCCCCGACTGCCGGGTCCGGAAGTTTCCGCTCGAGAGTTCCGGCAGGTAGCGACGGCGTCCCAGCAAAGTTGTCGTGTAACCCGATTCACGTGCGGCCGCGACAATTCCTTGCATGAAGTCGCGCACCTCAGGGAAACGATCAAAGTAGACGTCAATATGGGCTTGAGCTTCCTTCGTTCCGATTTCAAGTCGCTCCGCCAGCCCGTATGCCTCCATCCCGTACAACAAACCGAAGTTGATCATCTTGGCGCGACGGCGTTGGGAGATATCGACTTCATGCACGGATATTCCGTCGATATTCGCCGCGGTTGCTGCGTGGATGTCAAGGTTGTTGTTGAAAGCATCGACAAGACCGACATCGCCTGAGAGGTGCGCAAGTATCCGGAGTTCGATCTGGCTGTAGTCGGCGACCAGGAACTGACATCCTTCATCGGCGACGAACGCTTTTCTAATCGCTCTCCCCTCTGCCGACCGCACAGGGATGTTTTGCAGGTTGGGCTGCTCTTGTGAAAGACGCCCGGTGGCCGCGGCCATCTGGTTGAAGCGACCCCGCACCCGACTGTCCGGCTCGATGAGCGGCAGGAGGGCATCCACATAAGTGGAACGCAATTTCTCTAGCTCTCGGAAAGACAGCAGATCATCGACCATCGGATGCTCGCCACGAAGCTTGCCAAGAACCGACGCATCAGTGGAAGGGACTCCTTTTGGAGTCTTCTTCAAGACTGGAAGGTCCAGGCGCTCGAAAAGTACTTCGCGCAGTTGCAAAGTCGAGTTGACGTTGAATGGTCCGCCCGCGGCTTCGTGAATCGAAATCTCGAGTTTGGCAAGACGAGAGCGAAGGTCGTTTCCGAATGATTCGAGGAACGAGCGATCGACTCCGACTCCTGTTGCTTCCATCCTGGCCAGAATCGCAACGAGCGGGAGTTCAATGGTCGCAAACAGCTCCGCCTCGCCGCGAGACTGTAATTGCTCCTGGAGTGGGTCTACAAGGTCACGAATCGCCACCGCCCGCCGCCCCAGAGTGTCAAGATCGGGACCGGCGTCGCCGTCAAAATCGAACGTCGATTGCGAATCTGATTCCTCCACGCCCTCGGTCGCGGCAACCGCGATACCAAGCTCGCGGTATGCAAGGTCCTCGAGATCGGGCACCCGTTGTCCGGGATTGATCACGTAGCCGGCCAGGGCTGTGTCAAATCCGAGCCTCGGCGGGTCGAGATCGGCATCGATTAGGGCACGAAGAAGCGGTTTGGCATCGTGAGCGACAATGCCGGCATCCTGATCGACAGCGCTGATGAAGACGTCAAGGTACTCCTCGGGAACGAAGACCGCAGTCTCTGACCCGACCGCGGCTACCAGGCCGCGGATACCGTTCGCATCCCATACGGGTTCGACTGCAACGATGCCCTCACCAAGCACCGAGCTGATCTGTTCGGCCGAATTAGCCGTTGTGACTGAGACATCGCGGGTCTCGGCTTCCTCGGAATGGTATCCGCCGAGCTCGGAAAGACGGTCCCATACGTCGCGGAAAGCCAGCGCTTCGAATACCGCACGGACTTCGTCGCGCTCCCATTCTTGGAGGAGGAATGAAGCGGTGTCGATTCCGTCGGGAGCCTCGACAACACGGACGTCGGGGAGCATTTCCATAAGCTCCTGGTTGAGATACACCTGGGTGCGATGATTCTCCAGGTTTTCACGGAGCCGTGGCGTCTGCTCATCCAGGTGCTGATAGATCCCGTCAAGGCTGCCGTAGTCCGCAATTAGGCGCGCGGCAGTCTTCTCCCCCACCCCCGGCACGCCGGGAAGATTGTCGGATGAGTCACCGCGCAAAGCTGCGTAGTCACGATATTGGAGTGGTGTCACGCCGTACTTGCTCAGGATCCACTCAGGCGATGCGGTGACCACATCGGAGATGCCACGAAGCGTATAGAGGACTGTCACGTCATCTGCGACAAGCTGGAAACTGTCGCGGTCACCGGTGACAACCAGGACATTCCATGAATCGGCAACGGCCTGAGCCGTCACAGTCGCGATTACATCATCCGCCTCATACCCGGGCGATGTCAGCTGCTTGATCTTGAGTACATCAAGGACTTCACGGATCAAAGGCAGCTGGCTTGCAAAGATGTCGGGTGGAGCCTCGCGCTGTGCCTTATATTCGGGGTACCTCTCTTTACGCAGATTCGGTCCCCGTACATCCCAGGCCACGGCAATCGCGTCCGGTTTCTCTTCACGCAACAACCTGATGAGCATGTTGGTAAAGCCGAGGACGGCGTTGGTTACTTGTCCAGTCGGAGTTGCCAGGTCGGATGGGAGAGCGTAGAACGCTCGGTAGGCGAGGCTATGTCCGTCGAGTAGCGCAAGAGTTGGCATGCGACGAGCGTATCAGTTCATAGTCCCGGCTTGTCCGCCCGAACTATCTACTCGACCAGCTTGACCGGGTTGCCTTCGATCCGCGATGACCACGTAGTTGTGTCGTTGGCACCAGTCGGGTAGCTGACGTCGATGGTCCACCAGCAGTTGCCTGCTATCGGATCGGTGTCGCACGTGTACGCCGAATCGATGTCGATGCGGATCTGCATGTGATCGTTGTTGAAGCCGGTGGCGAAATTGATGTCACACGGCATCGGACCGCCGCTGCGCGAGCCATCCAGATTGCTCCAGGTGCATGACGGCAACGTGCCATCGGGAAGCCGAATCTCGACACCATTGTTGCCAGAGTCCGGGTCCCACAGTTCGATTACGAGTTGCTTGCCGGCGTGTACCGGGTAGACCTCAGCAAGGTTGAACGTGGCGGAGCTGCCCGCGAAGTTCACATAGATCGCCATGTCGCCGAGTCCGTAGAATCGTGGCTGGTTGCCGGTGGTCGAGGCACGCATCGCATAACGGTTCAGTCCGCGGTCCGTGTTTACTGCTGGTTCCTCGACCACAACGCGCAGAGGGTAAATGCCGGCGCCACGATCGGGTGCGTTGCACAGCGTATCCCACAGCGAGGCGACACCACCGGGCAGACCCAGCTCGACGTCGTCCCAATCAAAGATGTTATCGCCGTTCTGGTCGTCATCAGGGTCGGGTCTCCAGAGTTCAGCGCCACCGTCCCACGACCCGATGTTGCCGTCGTCGTCAAAGTCGGCGAAGTTGTCTTCGGGATCGTACCGGACGCTGCAGAGCAACTCGTTGTCGGACGTGTTGAGCGGCGTGGGGTCGGGTGCGTAGAGAACGAACCAGGTAACCGGCCCGGGACCTCCTCCGGACTGGTCGTTGTCTCCGACTAGGAATCTGTCGTGACCGCCGTCGTAAAACGCACCGTCGAATATCTCTACCGTCAGGTTGGAGGCCGTGCCGTCGAGCTCAATCCCGTACAGATACCCCCCTGCAACCGGAACGCCCCCGCTCATGATCGTCTCCCGGCGGAGTGGGTTCTTCGTACAGCCGGAACCGCTCTGTCCGTCGATGCACTGCGACGAGAACCTATCGCCCATCGTGCGCCCGGTGTAGTAACCGTGGATGTTGCCCCAGAAGTTGGGCTGCCGCGTTGGATCGGTCGGATCGCTGCCGAAATACGGAAGATCGCTGCCCATGGGAAGTGGAAGTACGTACTCGGCAATGGCCGTCTTGGACATCGAAATGCGGTCAACCCCGAAGACTTTCATGAAAAAGGTCTGCACCTCGTGTTCGATGGTGACCGAAAGCTGGAATTGATTGTTGACTGCACTCGGATCGTCACTGAAATCAACCGGCGTCACGCTCGTACCCGCCGCAGCCGTGTCGTAGCCATTCTCGGAGGCAGAGGCGGTCGCCTCGGAGTATGCGCTTGCTTGATCACCCGGCTCATAGATGACGCCGGCCAGTGCGGCCGCATCGGCTCCGTGTTGGATACGTATACCGTTCAGGTATAGCCAGCCAAAGTCAACCGAGAACGCGGCAAAAGCGATCAGAACCGTCATGACGACCGCAACAAAGACAAGGGCCGCTCCCGATTGTTGGTCGTCTTCATCGGGGCGCACGCTTGCGATCGGATCCCTCACCTTGTCACGGCGGCCGCTCACGGTGTGCTTCCAAACATATCAGGTTCGAGCCGTACCAGCGCTCGTTCCGCGTAGTTACGGTCGAGAGAGGGAAGGATGTTCGTGATGGGAGTGTGGTGGTAGGTCACTTCTATGCCGAGCACGTCAAGTCCGCCACCTCCCGGATCCAGTTCTGTGTCACGCACTGCCGGATCTCCCCAGCCAGATGGAGCGCCATAACCTCCAAAGCTCGGGTTGGCAGGGTCAGGACACGGGATCCACTTGCAGGTGGGATCGGTAGGGTCGTATGTGTATGTGTTGACGAGAGCTGTCTTCGCACCAGTGATCTCGTCAGCCTTGAATATGTCGACAGAGATCAGAACTGAAGCGTCGACCTGGTCGTAGAGTCCGGCTTCGAGTGCCTGTAAGATACGGAAATCGGCTTCGGGCCGGGTGCCCATCGTTGCCCCGGTCCGCCCAGCGGAGCTGGCTGCGGAGGCGATGGTTAGTCGTTCTTTGAACACAAGACCGAACTCGACTGAACCAAAAATGAGCAGGATCAGCACCGGGAGCACAAAGGCCATCTCAACAAGAGCGGCACCCCGCTCATTGCGACGCGGGTCATCTCGACGCGTAGCGTCGGTTGCATTTGATCGGTTTCTTATAAACATGGGATACCACGCTTAGCATCTGGATGACTACACATAGTGGGCATATGTTACCTTGTCGAAGTCCTCTTGGCTAGTACCGGCTATTTTTTGGCTATCGGACAACAAAACCCAAAACTGTTGCAGAAAACTTTCGCTCGCGAATTGGCTAGTCACCCGTGGGTTCCGGGTCTTCCTCTTGGCAGGCCCTGCCGGA
>CAXMRC010000032.1:0-4345 GCA_964195945.1 uncultured Gemmatimonadales bacterium | reverse complement strand
GCACGCCGCTACCCGATTCCGTGCATCTCGGGCTTGGCGTCACGGCCCATGAGGGTGGCGACCGCGTCTGCGGGGCTGGCACCTTCGTAGAGAACCCGAGCCACCTGGACGGCAATGGGCATCTCGATCTCATACCTGTCGGCCAGAGCCAGGATTCCCGGTGTGGATTTCACGCCTTCAGCAACCTGGTTCATCTCCTCGATGATCTCGTCGAGCTTCTTCCCCTGGCCAAGCCCGAACCCAACTGTGTGGTTGCGGCTTTGCGAGCTCATACAGGTTGCGATGAGGTCGCCCATCCCGGCGAGCCCTGCGAACGTCAACGGCCGACCACCCATGGCGATTCCCAGGCGGGTCAACTCGGCCAATGCCCTGGTGATCAGAGTCGCCATCGTGTTGTCACCAAAGCCGAGACCATGCGCCATCCCGGCGGCGATAGCCATGACGTTCTTGAGCGCCCCGGCCGCTTCGCTTCCGATGACGTCATCGTTTGTATAGACACGGAAGCTCGGGTTGATGAAGACTTCCTGGAGTGCCTGGGCGGCCTCACTGTCCCTCATGGCAATAACTGTTGCGGCGGGCTGGCCGGCAACGATTTCTTTGGCAAGGTTCGGTCCCGTGAGGACACCGATGCGGTCAATGCGATGGTCGGGGAGGACATCCGCAGCAACCTCGGTCATCCGCATCAGCGTCTCTCGCTCCACACCCTTAGCCAGGCTCAGAATCGGTGTGTCGGCAGAGATCTGCTTGCCGACCGTCTCGAGAACCGACCGGAAACCGTGAGAGGGCACGCCCATCACCACCGCTTCCGCGCCTGACAGTGAGGCTTCGAGATCGCTGGTGGCTATTACGTGTTTGGAAAGCACATAGTCGGGGAGGTAGTCGGGATTGATGTGGGTTTGGTTGATGGCATCCGCCAGTGCCGGTCGGCGCGCCCACAGGGTCACTGGCTGCTTGGTCCCCACGATGTTGGCAACCGCAGTTCCCCAGGAACCGGCCCCGATGACTGCGACCCGCATGAAAGCCCTCCCGACTTTGCCGCTAATCAAGCGTAGGCGTAATGCCGATAGGAATGTGTAGGTCCTTGCTTTTCAACTCGGAGGCGGTGAGTCTTGGAGTCCCAGATTGCGATAGAAGAGGCCAGGGTGACGAGAAAAACCTACGTCCTAGATACTTGTGTATTGCTCGCCGATCCCGTCTCGCTTCTCCGCTTCGATGAACACGATGTTGTGCTTCCGCTCGTCGTTGTTGAAGAGCTCGACCGTCAGAAGACACGTGTCGACGAAGTCGGCGCCAATGCGCGCAGGGCCATCAGGACGCTGGAGAAGTTAGGGGCATCGGAAGCCGGCGGACTTGGGGAACCGCGGGTGCTCGATAGTGGAGGGACCCTCCGCATCGAACTCAACGGAACCCATTCCGACCGTCTCCCCAAGGTACTCAACCCGGTAACACCCGACCATCGCATCCTGGCGACTTGCCTGAACCTGGTCGACGCCGGTGACAGAACGGTGCTCGTCACCAAGGATGCCGCGCTGCGCATCAAGGGTGCCCAACTCGGAGTCGAGGTAGAGGACTACCGCGCCGACACGGTTCCGGTTGACGAGTCCTATTCCGGTGTGGCCGAACTCGACGTTGACGCGGCGATCATCGACCAGCTTTACAAAGAGGGCAAGACTTCGGTTGCCGACACCGGCCTGTTCGTTAACCAATTCGTGATTCTCAAGGCGATGGGCTCCCAATCTGCAGTCGGGCGGGTCATCGACACCGTCGGCGGGACCACGATCGTCAGGGTGCCTGGTTCCCGACAGGCCTTCGGAATCGAATCGAAGAATGTTCGGCAAGCCTTTGCCCTGGATCTGTTGATGGATCCCGACATCACCGCGGTGAGCATGATGGGTGTGGCGGGTACCGGTAAGACGTTCCTGGCACTGGCTGCTGCTCTCGAGCAAACGATTGAGGCGGGGCACTATCGCCGTATATCGGTTTATCGTCCTCTCGTTGCCGTCGGCCGGCAAGAGGTTGGGTTCCTCCCTGGTGATCTCGACGAGAAGTTGGCACCATGGATGGCCGCCGTCCACGACAACCTATATGCGCTGTTCAGCGGTGACCCGCATTCAGCGAAAGGGGCGATTGAGGAGTTGCTCGACCGCAACGTCATCGAGATGGCAGCCGTCACTTATCTTCGCGGTCGGTCGATCACCGACGAACTCGTGATCATCGACGAGGCACAGAACCTCGAGTACTCAACGCTGAAGGTGATCCTCACCCGGATAGCCTCAGGATCGAAGGTTGTTTTCTGCGGTGATCTCAGCCAGGTCGACAACCCGTACATCTCACCGTTTGGTGGGCTGGCCGCGCTTATCGAGAAACTCAAAGGTGAGCCCCTATACGGCCACATCACGCTCGAAAAATCGGTCCGCAGTCCCTTGGCCGAACTAGCCGCCAAGATCCTGTAGAGATTCCCCCCTACCCCCGGCGGAACTGCTGGGGAAGGGGCGTAGTTCTTCGCTACGCTCTGGGGCATGGCATCCATATTCACAATGATTATTGATGGTCACATCCCGGGCCGGTTTGTTTGGAAGGACGACCTGTGCGTGGCGTTCCTGTCCATCAACCCAATGGCGCCTGGTCACACGCTGGTGGTTCCTCGACAAGAGGTTGACCACTGGATCGATCTCGAGCCGGATCTCGCTAACCACCTGATGACGGTGTCACAGAAGATCGGGATCGCGCTCAACTACGGCTTCAGACCGACACGAATCGCTCTGATGATCGCCGGACTCGAGGTGCCCCATACCCACATTCACCTCGTGCCGATCGAATCGATGCACGATTTGGATGCGGATGCAGCCGACCTTGCCCCCAATCCCGACGACCTTGATGCTGCCGCCGACCGGATCCGCGCCGCACTACGGGCGCTAGGTCATCCTGAGGTCTCCGACTAGTCGGCGAGCCTTGGTATCGAGATCTCAAACGTTGACCCAAGACCAGGACCCGGCGAGGCAGCCTTGATATCGCCGCCGTGGGCTCGCACCAGGGTCCTTGCGATGTTGAGACCAATCCCTGTGCCGGGTTGACCTCGATCGAGTCGTGTGAACCGCTCAAAGATGGTCTCGAGCTGTGCCGGAGGTATACCGGCGCCGGTGTCGGTAATCGCCACCGCACATTGCCCAGCCGGCGACGACTTGCTGACCTGGACGCTACCCCCTGGCGGGGTATGGGCGAGAGCGTTCCCCAACAGATTCGTGATCGCCTGCGCCATCCGATCCATGTCGACCCGGACCGGCATCGGCCCCTCGAGATTGACGTTGAGCGCTACCTCGTTGATTTCGTACTGGGGGCCAAGCGTGTCGACGACTTGCGCAACAACATCCCTCAGGTCTGTGGTTTGGAAACTGTATTCGAGCGCACCCTCCTGGGCCTTTGACAGGGTCGAGAGATCCCAAGTCAGACGTTTCAGTCGGTGCGCTTCTCCGGCAATCGCTTCGTAGGTCTCTCTGGACTCCGGGAGGACGCCGTCAATGAGGCCCTCCATGTAACCCTCAATTGTCGAAAGGGGGTTTCGTATCTCATGAGCGAGATCTGACACGAGGCGGGCGCGGCTCTGTTCCGTGCGCTGCAGGGAATCGGCCAGAGTGTTGACCGATTCGGCAAGATCCGCAAGCTCTGCCTCTCGTGGGATGGAAACCCTCGTGCCGTAGTGACCGTCGGCGAGAAGGCTGGCGCCTTCGTTGATCCGGTTGAATGTCTTGAGGAGCCGACGCGTAAGCAGCATGCCAAGGACCAAAGCAATGAGAAGTCCAAATGCGGTCGCCACTACCAGCGCGGCGGTCAACGCCCGGTCATAGTCATCTTGGATCTCGATCGGCACAGGGCTCTGCTCAACACCTTGAGCCAAGGTGAGGGGTCCTGCGGCAAGGATACCGGGGGTCACATATTGCAATGCCCCGATCGTGGTGCTTGTGGTCCCGCCGCTACCCGGATCAGGATTTCCGCCGGGGACTCCCTTGCCGTCACTGTCGCCATCACCGTCCTGATCTCCCGGATCCCCGGGGCCCATGGTGGAGCCGGTTGGTTGTGGTGCTGATGTAGTAGTAGTCGTAGTCAGCGTTGTTGTCGTCCCGGCCGAGCCGCTGCCCGGTGCCACGGTACCGGTCGTTGCCGACGTGTCCTGCCCCTGTCCGGCTCCCTGGCCCGGTCCCTGGCCCGGTCCCTGTCCGGGAATGGTGTCTTGACCCGGTTGCGGGCCCTGATCGCCGGCTGGCCCCGGGCCGAGACGTTCTTGCACAGCCTGCTCGAAGAACTGAGGAACCAGCACCTGCACCATGACAAACAAGGTACCGGTCAC
>CAXMRC010000031.1:0-5277 GCA_964195945.1 uncultured Gemmatimonadales bacterium | reverse complement strand
ACGGCCGTTCTGGGATCTGATGAAGGAGTGTTCCGCTGGCATGCGGTTCACGAGACCTGGATCACCGTCTGACTCCTGCGGATTCTCTCCGTCGTCAAGCAGTCACAACTTTGTCCAGACATATTGAACACCCGGGTTGTCTGTACTGCGCTGTACCTGGAAGTTCATTGACTTCACAAGTTCGAGCATGCGATGGTTGGCGGTGAGAACTTCCCCCTCCATCAGATCAAGTCCGCGGGAACGGGCGATCTCCATCAGCCGCTTCAGCATCCGTTGTCCGATGCCGTGGCCCTGGAACTCATCGGAGATAACGAGGGCAAACTCGCAGCTGTTCTGATCGGGATTGGTGACGTAGCGGACAACACCATGTTCTCTTTCGTGCCCGTCCTCAGTAGTCACCGCGATCAGTGCCATCTCACGGTCGTAATCGATCTGCGTGAACCGCACAAGCATCTCGGGCGTGAGTTCGTGAACTGCGTGCATGAAGCGGAAGTACTTGGCCTCATCAGACAGGTTTCTGATGAAGTCCTGTTCGATTTCGGCGTCCTCGGGACGGATAGGTCGAATTGTCACGTCCCGCCCGTCGGGCAGCTGGAACTGTGTCTCTAGGTCCGTGGGGTACGGATGGATCGCCATATGGGCGTACGCATCGGTGGATGGCTTGGGGACCCCCACCACGATGCGGGCATCAACCGCAACGGCACCTTTGTCGTCAAGGATGAGCGGATTGATATCCATTTCCTGGAGCCAAGGCAACTCGCATGCCATATTCGAAACCCGCAGCAGAACATCGACCAATGAGTCGGTGTTGGCTGCGGGCATATTGCGGAATTGATCGAGCATCTTGGCGATCTTGGTCCGGCGGATGAGGTTTTGAGCAAGACGCACGTTGAGAGGAGGCAGCGCGATAGCGGCGTCCTTCATCACCTCCACCCAGGTGCCTCCGGCGCCAAAGCTGATCACCGGGCCGAACACCGGATCGTTGAGCACACCGATCATGACTTCGCGTCCGTTGTTGGTGCGGTGCATCTGCTCGACGGTGACGCCCTGTAGATCTGCGTCGGGTCGTTTCACAGCCACCCGTTCCATGAGGTCGCGGTATGCGCCGCGGACGTCGCCGGCGTTGCGGATATTCAGCTTGACTCCGCCTACGTCAGACTTGTGCGATATGTCCGTCGAGTAGATCTTCATCGCTACCGGGAAACCCATCGAAACTGCTAGTACCAGGGCCTCTTCAGCGGATCGAGCTATCCCATTGCGCACCGTCGGGATCTTGAACGCCTCGAGAAGTGCGATCGATTCAGGTTCGGTGAGGACAGTGCGTTTCTGGTTCAGGGCGCTTTCGATAATGAGACGGGCTGCCTCGACATTCGGAGCCTCGTGGTGGAGAGGGAGTTTGCCAGGTGTCTGCAAGAGCAACGATTGGTTGGCCTTGTATGCGGCCAGATAATGGAACGCGTCAACGGCCGCCTCGGGAGTGTTGAAGGTCGGGATCTTCGCCTGGCGAAAGATCGACCGTGCCGGTTCAACCTGCTTTCCTCCCATCCACGAGGTGATTATCGGTTTCCGGTTCTGTGCAGAAGCCTCCACCACAGCCTCGGCAACTGCAACCGGTGCGGTCATCGCCTGCGGCGTCAGGATGACCAGTACTCCGTCAACGTCCTCATCTTTGAGACAGATGTCGATAGCTGCGCGGTAACGCTCCGGGGGAGCATCTCCGATGATGTCGACAGGGTTGCGATGCGACCAGGTCGTTGGCAGAACCTCGTTGAGAGATTCGAGCGTTTCGTCGCTGAGATCTGCGAGGGTGAGTCCGACTTCGGGAACGTGGTCCGCGGCAAGTACCGCCGGTCCACCGGCATTGGTCACAATGGCGAGTCGGTTGCCGCTGGAATGGTATTTGGATCCAAGAGTTCCGGCGGCGGCAAAGACCTGGCTGATGTTTTCCACTCGCACAACGCCGGACCGGGCGAGAGCAGCGCTGAAGGCTTCGTCTCCGCCGACGAGGGCCCCGGTGTGCGACATTGAAGCTGCCGCACCCTCGGAATGCCTTCCCGCCTTGATAGCGATAACAGGCTTGATGCGAGAGGCGGCCCGCAAGCCGCTCATGAACCTACGAGAGTCCTGGAGGCCCTCAATGTACAGGATAATGCTGCTTGTCTTCGGGTCTGAGGCCAGGTAGTCAAGGATGTCTCCGAAGTCGAGGTCGGCACCGATCCCGGTGGAAACCACCGCGGAAAAGCCGACGTCGCGGCCATCCGCCCAGTCGAGGATGGCGGTGCACAGTGCGCCGGATTGTGACACAAGAGCGATGCCACCCTCGGCAGCTGAGTTGTTGCCAAATGTTGCGTTGAGTCCGATGCTGGGTCGAATCAACCCGAGGCAATTCGGTCCGAGGAACCGGATCCCGTAGGAACGTGCGGCGTCTCTGACTTTGTCTTCGAGCGCCCGGCCGGTTTCACCGATCTCACGGAAACCTGCCGAGAGGATGATCATCGACTTGATGCCATGGATGCCGCACTGCTCGACGATGGCGGGGACCGTCTTGGCCGGGGTGGCCACAACAGCCAGATCTACTGACTCGCCTATGGAATCGAGGTCGGGATAGGCCCTCTGGCCCTGCACTGTGTCGCGCTTGGGGTTGATTGCGTAGATCTCGCCTTCGAAACCGCCTTCGAGAAGGTTCTTGAAGACGACTTGACCTACTGAATTCTCAGTTTCGCTTGCTCCAAACATCGCTACCGATTTGGGGGCGAACAGAGCACTTAAATAGTGGGGACGCATTCGGGGGGAGGCCTCCTAGGACCGTGTCAGCATCACAATGGTGCCGATCCGCAACCCTAACTAGGGTCTCGCGGCCTTGCGACGGTGCCACCAAGCCTGGGTCTGGTGCCGCTACGGTTAACCACTGTCTCGTCCAACGGCGTTGAGGGCCATGTTGATTTCAGACATTCCGAATTATCTTGACGACCTCGCCGAGTGGCGAGCGCAACGCGACGACTTCTTCGCCAACCACTATGCGACTCCGCTGTCCGATCAGGTCATTGCCGATTTCTCGGGGATTCGCTACTTCGCTCCGGATCCGGCACTGGTTTTCGAGGTTCACCTGGAAACGGCGCCTTCCCGTATCAGCGTCGAGTCGTCGACGGGGGCGATCTCGGAGTATCCGGGTGCCGGCAAGGTCGTGGTGCCTTTCTTCGCTGGATCCGTCGAGTTGCGGCTACTTCGTGGTGAAGAGGACGAATACTTCATCCCGTTTCGGGATGAGACCTCGGGGGTAACGACCTACAGCGGCGGGCGGTATCTGGCGCTAGATGACGCCAGTGACGGACGGATCACGGTTGATTTCAACAAGGCCACCAATCCGTACTGCGCATACGATCCTGACTTTTCCTGCCCGCTTCCCCCTCCCGAGAATCGACTTGGGTTCCCGGTAGAGGCGGGGGAGCTTGACTACTGATAGCAGTCGTTTGCGGCGTGTCTAAAGACCGGTCGGATCGATCCGATACCCTTACAGATGAGATCCCTAGGGTGCCAAGAGTGAAAAGGCATGTTCCCCGCGGCCGGGTAGCCCTATGACCGCGCTCTCAATCATCATTCCCGCCTTTAACGAGGAATTCCGCATCGGATCGACCATGGAATCGATTGCGCAGTACCTCGGCGATCGAACCGATGTCGAGGTCCTTGTCGTTGACGACGGTTCGTCTGACGGTACCTCCGAGGTCGCCGCGGCGAGCACGTGCCCAAACGTGCGGGTGATTCGCACCAAAGAGAACACCGGCAAGGGCCACGCGGTCCGGACCGGGATGCTGGCGGCTACCGGAGCGCATCGATTATTCACCGATGCCGATGGATCGACTCCGATCACCGAACTGGCTCATCTGGAGGCCGCCTTGGAGAAGATGGGAGGGTCAGGAATTTCGTTCGCCTCTATTGCGGTGCCCGGCGCCGAGGTGCAACAGACGCAGGCAGGTCTGCGTCCTGCCGCGGGAAGATTCGGCAACTGGCTCATTCGCAAGATCGCGCTTTCGGGGGTCCATGACTCTCAGCGGGGGTTCAAGCTGTTCTCCGCGGATGTTGCCGATGCGGTCTTCTCTCGCTCTGTGGTCAACGGGTGGGCGTTTGATGTCGAGGTGCTGGCAGTGGCCCGCCATCTCGGCTTCGGGATCGCTGAGGTTCCGGTGGTTTGGGCGCACAAAGATGACAGTCGGGTAACTCCGCTCTCGTATCTCACCACCCTGGCCGAAGTTGTTGCCGTTCGCTGGCGGCTTGCTCGTGGTGGCTACACCCCCGACAGCATCGCCGTGTCCCCGCGATGAGAAGTCGTGGTGGCTCCGACGTAGCTCTTTTCCGTCCTCAGGCAGCTTGGCGAATGCAGGTCTACCCGATAGCGATTCTGCTGTCGCTTGCGGTCGCCGTTGTATTCGGTGCCGTCGCCGCAGGCAACTCAGACAACCCTGCAGAGGACGTCGGAGGAGATTATCCGGCGTTCTACGGAGCAGGGCAGATAGCGGCTGACGGCGATTGGGATCAGCTGTACACGTTTGAGCGTCAGAGCCAGGCTCAGGGTGGACTCTATGGTGAGGACGATGGACAGGTAGCCAGGTTCTTTGCCTATCCGCCACAAGTGGCGGCGATCTACCAGCCGCTCGCTTCGCTTGACTATCACTGGTCCTACCTCATCCATACCGCCCTCATGGCACTGGCTTTGTGGGGCGCGGTTCTGATCGCGCGCCCGATGGTCCCTTGGCTGCGCGGCAACGTGGCACTCGCAGTCACTGCTGCTCTCTTGTTCTGGCCTATGTTTCGAACGGTCACCGGCGGATCAAACACGGCAGTTACTCTGTTCCTCATAGTTGCCGCGTGGCGATTGGTTCACGAGGACTATCAGTTCGCAGCAGGTTTGGTGGTCGCCGGTCTTGCCTACAAGCCTCAGTTCGCGCTGCCCTTGGTCGGTCTCTTCCTGCTTGGTCGCTACTGGCGCACGGTGGCCGGAGCTATCGCAGGGAGTGTCATCTTCTACCTGTGGGGTGTGCTCCTTCAGGGTTGGGGATGGGGAGCAGAATGGCTCGAGGTCGCATCGGACTTTGGCATCCGCGACGCTGAGCTCAACGGCCACTCGAGTATTTCGACTATTGGTTTCGCCGAGAATCTGTTTGGTGTTGGGATGTCGCCTGGCGTGGCGTTGGCATGGGTTCTGGCGGGTTTGGTCGTTCTTCTGTTGAGCTGGCTCTGGTACAAGGGTGAGCGTGCTGATCTCCCCTATCTGATGGCGAT
>CAXMRC010000030.1:0-10003 GCA_964195945.1 uncultured Gemmatimonadales bacterium | reverse complement strand
ACACGCGGCGAGGGTCTCGTCGTCGTTGGACTCCCGACCCAGAGCAAGGGCCTCTTCGCTGAGCGGCCCGGCTCGCTGGCGATCTTCTGCCACCGAGTGTTGAAGTTCCCTGGCCAATGCGGCAGTAACCCTGGCTTGCCTCGCGAGGTCGACGCCACGGACTGCATCGAGGGCTGCTTCGAGATGGGCGACGATCTCGTTGCGAGGGGCTGCGAACTTGGCTCCGAGTCGCTGCACCGCCAGTGCTACATCCGCCTGCTGTCGGGGGTCCGGAGCAACTCTCGCTGCTTTAGCAAGCAGACCGCGGGCGACGTCCGGATCTCCGGAGCGTGCCTGGCTGTCCGCCTCATCCATCAGCAACTCAATGAGGAGTTCAGGCTCAAGGGTGTATCCGGCATCGATCGCGGCGGTGCGGGCACGGTGAAGATGGCCGGCGGCTTCGGTAAAGGCGGAGCGGCGGCGCTCATCGAGAGCGGCTTCACGAGCCCAGTGCAGCGCAGGTTTCGGATCGCCGGTTCGCACCGCGTGGGCGAAGTGCCGGGCGAGGTCGCCCGGCGGGACATGCGCTCCTCGTTCGCGGCGATCCTGGAGTGCACCACCAATACGGCCGTGGAGTAGGGAACGGTCGGTGGGGCCGAGGGCGCGGTATAACGTCTCTCTAAAGAGATCGTGGGTGAACCAGAACTCGCCCCCTGATGTGGTCCGGACCAGGCCAGCATCGATGGCCGGTCCTAAGCGATCAACGATTGCCGGCGGCGGTTCATCAACCGCTGGACCCAACACATCTGGGAGCAGCCGGTTCCCGAGCACACTGGCGGCATCAAGTACCCGACGACTGGTGTCGGGCAGCGTGTCGAGTCGACGGGCGACTGCACCCGTCACGACCGTGGGTAGCGAGCTTCCTGCTCCAAGTTCCGGCAGCCTTGCGAGTTCACTAACGAACAAGGGGTGTCCACCAGTTCGTCGATGGAGGTCAGGGGCGAGAGTGATGGCAGCAGCGGTGCCACAGATGGGGCCCAGCAACTCCTCGACATCGTCGACCGTCAGCCCCTCGAGGTGGACGGGGTCGGCGTGCGAGCCGATCGTAGCCAGCCGGGTTCGGGAGTTGTGATCGAGCTCGTCGTCGCGATAGGCACCAATCACCAACAAACGGGCCTTCACAGGCGCGGCGGTCACGTGGTCGAGAAGGTCGAACGTGGAGGCGTCGCCCCATTGGAGATCGTCCAGCACAATCACGACATGACGATCCGTCGCCAACGTCTCTAGCCAGCGGACAGCCGCATCGAGGAGCAGAAGCCTATGTCGATCTGGATCACCGCTCGGTTCGACGGTGGGCCCGAGATCACGAATGAGTACCGCTAGAGCTTCACTGTCAGAACCCGCGGCGGCGATGGCAGCCTCCGGCCCGACCGCGCGGGCCAGATCGCCAAACGCCTGCATCCATGGCCAGAACCCTGGTGCACCTTTACCCTGCCAACAGGTACCCCAGCCGACTACCGCGGTGTCTCGGGCAGGCGCATCAATGGCGGCTCGGATCAATGAGGTTTTCCCGATACCGGCCTCGCCACTTACCAGGAGTGTCGACCGGCGACCGGTAGCTGAAGCGGCGAGCGCCCTGTCGACGCGAAGCAACGGTCCAGCCCGACCGACAATCCCCGCCTCTCCCACCTGGGTCATCTCGCCTCATTATTCGATCTTGAGCAATCGCCAGATCGAATCTAGCGGGAAGCGACAGGATCTAGCGCCTACAGGGTGAGGCGACCGCCAGAGAAGGACGACAGGATGACATTTGACGCTGATACCTACAAAGCGACGACCCGCCAGCAATGGGAAGACTATGCCCGAGGATGGAACGATTGGGCACCTCTGCTCGAGACGTGGCTTGGGGAGGCGACGGATCGAATGCTCGATCTCGCAGGAGTCGAAACTGGGAACCAGGTTCTCGACGTTGCCGCCGGAGCAGGTGGGCAGAGCATCGCTGCCGCCCACCGCGTCGGCCCGTCCGGCGCCGTGTTGGCCACCGATTTGTCCCCGACGATCCTCCAATATGGTGCCAGGGCCGCCGAGATGGAAGGGATCAAGAATCTCTCAACTCGAGAACTTGACGGAGAACAAATTCACGACCTCGAGGCTGAGAGTTTCGACGCAGCGATTTCCCGGGTCGGTCTTATCTACTTCCCGAACCGGCAACAGGCACTGACGGGGATCCACCACGCGCTCCGTGATGGTGGTCGATTCGGAACCGTGACGTACTCAACTGCCGCGACAAATGGGTTCTTCTCCCTTCCCGTTTCGATTATCCGGGAACGAGCGAAGCTCCCTGCGCCTGCGGCCGGCCAGCCCGGCCCCTTCAGCCTCGCTGATCCTGAGGTTCTCGAGCGGGATCTGACCCAGGCCGGTTTCCGCGACGTCGAGGTCGAGGTGATCGACGCACCGGTTCGGCTCCCTTCTGCCGCAGAGTGTGTTCGATTCGAACGGGAGTCCTTCGGCGCTCTCCATCAGATGCTTGGTGGAATGACTGTCGATGATCAGAACTCAGTGTGGACCGAGATCGAGACTGCCTTGAACCAGTTCGACACCGATGACGGTTTCGTAGGACCGTGCGAGCTTGTGATCGCCGGAGCGACTCGATGACCGTCCGGGGAGCATTCCGGGTTGCGGCAGTACAAGGCACTCCGGCTTACCTCGATCGCGAGTCCACCCTCGACATCGTGGCCGACCAGATCGCCAAGGCGGGCGCCGATGGCGCCGACCTGGTCGTGTTCCCCGAATCGTTCGTGCCCGGCTATCCCGATTGGGTATGGCGGCAGACTCCGGGCACGGACGCTGCCTGGTATGACCGGTTTCAGGACCAGGCTGTCGAGGTCCCTGGTCCGGCACTGGACAAGGTGTGTGCTGCCGCGGCGGCAGCTGAAGCGTGGGTGGCGCTTGGCATCACCGAGCGAACCTCATCAGGCTCGCTTTACAACGCCGTTGTCTACATAAGCAAGGAGGGTGAAATCGCAGGCTTGCACCGCAAGCTCATCCCAACCGGTCCCGAGCGTTTGGTGTGGGCTAACGGGCAAGGTCCGATGCTCACGGTCGTCGACATGGGCGGAGTGAGGGTCGGGTCCTTGATCTGCTGGGAGAACTACATGCCGCTCGCCAGAGCTGCTCTCTATGAGAAGGGCATCGATGTTCTTCTAGCCCCAACCTGGGACAACAGCGATGAGTGGATTGCCACGCTGCAACACACGGCCAAGGAAGGCCGGGTCTTTGTTGTCGGTGTCACCGCATATCTGCGTGGTTCCGACGTTCCCCGGGATCTGCCGGGCGCTGACCAGATTTACGGCGAAACCGAGGACTACCTGTCGAAAGGCAACACCGCGATCGTCGCCCCCGGCGGCAAGATCCTCGAAGGGCCGCTTATTGGCGAGTTCGGGGTTGTTGCCGCCGATCTCGACCTCGATCGAATCGCTTCTGGACGGCGTGCCTTTGACCCCACCGGCCACTATGCCCGACCCGACATCCTGTCACTGACCATCAACACGAACGGAGACAACAATGAGTAACTTTCCCTCGATCGGCCACGTAGCCGTGACCGTAAAGGACCTGGCGGTAAGCCGGCCCTGGTACCAGCGCCTCATCGGCGCCGACCCGGTGCTCGACGAACCAACCGATGGCGGCTTCCACCACACCGTGTTCATGATCGGTGACACGCTCATGGGTCTTCATGAACACCCAGCGACGGACCGCGACGCGGCTTTCACAGAGTTGCGTCCTGGACTCGATCACGTCGGCTTCGGATGCACCGATCGGGTCGCGCTCGAGACGTGGGGGACCCGTCTCAACCATCTCGGTATCGCTCATGGCGGAATCGTCGATGCGCACTATGGGTCGGGGCTGAGCTTCAGGGACCCCGACGGCATTGCTCTCGAGTTCTTTGCCCCACCAGCCTGAGGCCGCGTGGGTCTCTGAGTCAGAATCGGAACAGTCCGTCCACATAGACAATGGGCGGGCTGTTCCGATGGTGTTCAACGGTGCGGGCGAAGGGACTCGAACCCCCACAGGCTTTCGCCTACCAGGACCTAAACCTGGGACAGTTCATCCCATCCAGTCCCATCCTGTCCCAGGGAGTCCGGTATTTGGGGGGATTTCGAGGGGTTGAGGGCGTGGTTCGTCCCATCTAGTCCCATCTAGTCCCGTCCTGTCCCATCGTGTTGGGTTGCAGTTGGGTTGCAGTTGGTGCGCGGCAACGGTCACGGTCTTTGGGAGCCGTGCGGTATGAGTTGAGTTGCCGTTGCTATGGATGGCAGCCCTTCTGCTGCCTATGGCACAATCTCGAAGGTCGCGGCGACCCATATATGGTCAGGAATACTCTCATCGGGTTGATTGTCGGCGCACTGCAAAATGTATTCTCCGATGTCGAGGAGCGTCAGCGTCGTTGCCTGTTGCCCGGTTCCACGTTCAGCACGAATCCGAAGTTAAGGCCGGAAGACACCATCGCAAAGGCCCGATCACGCACCCTTGATGCCGGGTGGGACGAATGCGTTGTCATTGACTGTGATGGCATCGTGATCGGCCGGCTCCGCAGCCAAGCCTGGGAGGCGGGCGACGACGCCACCGCCGAAAAGGTCATGGAGTCGAGTCCCACGACCGTCCGACCCGATGGCCTTCTCCAATCCCTCATCGACCGCATGGCGAAACGAGAAACGAAGCTGGTATTGGTGACCACCCCCCCCGGGTGGCCTCATCGGAGCAGTCTTACGAGAGGAGGCAGAGCGGTTACTCGTCGGCGAGCCTCCCGAACGGATTTGGCGTGACTGGGACGGATGCCCCGGCCGATGGACGGCCACGACATGACCCTCGACTCGCGCACCCGCCTCGTTGGGATTTGCTACGGTTTCACCGATGAGCAGTTTCCACCGACTAGCAGCGGTGTTTCCAGTACGCGACATTGAGCTTGCTGTCGAGCACTACAGCAAGCTCGGCTTCACGGTTCGACTATCTGAAGGCCCCGACGCGTATGCCTTCGCCGAGCGCGACGGTATTGAGCTGCACCTGACACAAATACGTGATCTGAAGCCAAAGCGAAACACGAGCGCGGTCTACCTATACGTCGATGACGCCGATGCCCTCTATGAGGAGTGGAACCGGGCTGGAATCGACGGTCGGCTGGCGGAGCCCACAGATACGAGCTATGGGTTGCGAGAGGGAGCCTGCCTCGACCGGGATGCGAACCTTATCCGTTTCGGGTCGGGCATCTAGCCAG
Organism: uncultured Gemmatimonadales bacterium; assembly: GCA_964195945.1. GTDB lineage: Bacteria > Actinomycetota > Acidimicrobiia > Spongiisociales > UBA5794 > JAAETI01. Next base: position 4,752 of record CAXMRC010000030.1, on the reverse strand, counting down.
GCGATGAGGACCGCGAGATCAATCGGCTCCCGAGGCACACATAATCACGGTCACCCGCCCCTGCGATTCACATTCGGAGCGAGAGATAACCGGCAATCCCGAGCGGCCAGGGTTTGCTAGGTGCCTACCTCGATGTGGAACATTATGCCGGGTAGGTCGAAACCATGGCGCTGAAGGTGTGCGGACGTCACCAAGGGGAGATGTGCTGATACCGGACACCCGGCTAGATGCTCGTTCCCGCTTCGGTTCCTATGATCTGTGCGGATCTGTTCGCCCTTACCCGGACTCCTCGTCAAGGCTCCGGGGTACCTCGTGTAGTGAGACCTCGACAATCCTGCAGTAGAAAGCTGCATCAACTTGCCGTACGTTGTGGGTACCGCCTGTTTCCGCGCGTGCTGCGTGCAGGCAGCGGCATCGGGGTCCGCCGGACCCCACTCGGAGGAAGGCTTTGACTGTGGGAACGACCCATTCAATGCGGACAAGGGTGCGCGTAGTTGCCGGAACGGTGGTTGTCCTGTTGATGATCCCGCTGGCTGTGATGGCGGCCGGGGGCCCCTTCACCGACGACGACACCTCGCTATTCGAGCGAGACATCGAATGGTTGGCGGCCGAGGGGATCACGTTTGGATGCAATCCGCCGACCAATGATCGGTTCTGTCCTGGGGCGAATGTGACTCGCGGCCAGATGGCAGCGTTCCTTCATCGGTTTGCCGACTCGCAAGGGAACACTGCGTATCAGATCGGCAACGCGTCAAAGATGGAAATCGACGGCGTAGACACATATTCCACGGTCCTAGAGCTGACCGGCCTACCAGAAGGCAGCTACTACGTGACGGCCAAAGGCGAGTTCTCCAGCTCTGAGATCCTCACCGAGGCGCGCCCGTCCTGTGTACTGATGGCCGGGCACGAGTTCGACTCGGTCTTCCCGACCGTTGACCCGGGGCAGACTGTCGCGTGGTCGCTCACCGCCCTCACTTACATGGGTGAGGACAACAGTTCGATACACGTTGATTGTCGAGACCACGGCGAGATGGTGTCGCTGACCAACACCCGATTGACGGCCATCGGCGTCAACGAAATCCAGATTCAGCCGTACACGTCGCCATAGAGCAGAGGCTCACGCTTCTCCAATCACCTGGCGCAAAAAGGACACAGTGGCCGCAGTCTTCGCGTTGCAGATCCGAGGACCGTCCGTGGTCGCCTTGATGGCCGTCGTTGTCCGAAGGATCTAGTTCAGCAGCGCTAGATCGACCAGATGTGAAACGCTGTCCCATCGCGTTCCATCCTGTACCAAGGAGTCCACGAATAGGACCGTTTTCGGGGTGACGGAGAGGCTTTCGTCCCATCCAGTTCCGTCCTGTACCACGGTGTTGGGTTGAAATCGGGTTGCAGTCGAACTGTCGTGCGGTGGGCGACAACACCCAAGCCAGGCAGCCACCAGTGAGCGCACTTCGGGCATGGCGCGTGTCCTTGCCCAACGATCCGGGTAGTGGACGAAACGAGCGCCGAGGTGAGTATATGTGCGGGCAGTTGTTCTTCTACCAGGTGCGTCGAGGCGGGTGTATGAGTCGGTGCTTCTGGCGATGAGACCGTTGTCGGTTTCGAATGTGGTTGACGGGTTCATTGAGAACGGTTCGTCTTTGTAGGTTCCCGCCCAGAGCCACTCCACGATCGCACGGGGCGTCGGCACCTGATCAACGGCCGCCACATGATGTCGTACCCGCCTGCTACGGCGCTGGGAGGTTCGCGATCCACACACCCGGGGTCGACGCCCACATCTTCCAGCCATTGGGGTGTTTCTCGATGGGTATGTCGTCGCTTCCGGCGAGCACGACCGAGTCGCCGAGTCGGGTGAATGCGGCTGCACCGCGAGGGTTCCACGTCGGCGGCAGTGTTGTCTCGCCGGTTACCTGCCACGTGGAGCCTCCGTCCGTCGAGGTCCAGATTGTCACGAAACTAGGCATGTGATGAGTACCGGATCCTATGATCTCGTATCCACCGATCGCCAGCATCCGGTCACCGTCCCAAGCCACATCCTCCAACAGGACGGGAGCCCCGCCCTTCAAGTAGGCATACCGACTCGATTCCTGCTGGTCCGTCACTTCGAGAAAACTCGAATCGAGAAGTTGCCACTCGTATCCGTCGGCGGAGGTCCACACCACAGGTCCCGCCGTCCACTCCGCCCCGTAGATCGAAGAACTCGGGTCCAGCAGCTTGGTGCCGATCGCTACGAGGCCCCGCTCGCCGGCAGTCACAGCGGTCATGGGACTCATCGCAGACTCATCGAATCCGGACTGTTGCCCGGCCATCGAGTCGAGAAGCCGCTCCCAGGTGACTCCGTCGGCGGAGAGCCACACGGCGGGACCCAAATCGACACCGGCGCTGCCCACGGCGACCAACCCGACACCGGCTATGGCGACGTCGTTCATCACCGACGGTTCCGCGCCTGCCCTGATGGACCTGTCGTTCACGTCGGCTCGCGCCCATTGCGTCCCGTCTCTCGACACCCACGCTGCCGCTTCGCCGCCCGACTCACCAACAACGATCACCGAACCAGACGTCTGAACCACGGAATGCATGAACTGATCGCCCTCCCCACCGAACACGTCGGCATCATGGGGCAACCGTTCCCACACCAATCCATCGTTCAAGACCCAAATCGCCGCATCGTGCTCCAACACGAGACCGTCTGCTCCCACTGCCACCACGCCGAGCGAACCACCGGCGATGTCGTTGATGAACTGGTCGCTTCCCGCCCCGGTCACCGACATGGCATCCCCGAAAACTCCGGCATCGTCGTCGATCCGCTGCCACGCCCGGCCGTCGGAGGAAACCCACACTGCGGCATCGATGCCCTCCACCTCGACAGTGTGCGAGTAACCCCCCGCAACGAGACCGGGACCGCCCACCGTCACGGTCGCCATTCCACTCCCGTCGACATCCGTCGAGTCACCAACGAACACAGGCGTCGGAGCCGGATCCGTGGACAGCGAACCCCCAAGAACCTGGTCCACGCCGACCCAGAGCGGCAGCGTCGTGCTGGTCGTCGTCGTTTCAATATCGGTCGCCGCATCAGTTGCCGGTACCCCCAAGGTCGAAGCCACAGGAGTACCGGTCGTGCCGGTCGTGTCAGTCACGTCTCCCACGCACCCGGCCAGCAGCAGCATCGCGACCGTGGCCACCAACAGGAGTACGACCAGATCGAGGGGGACCGACCACCGCAAGGTACAAAATCGCATTGCGAGGACTCCTTGCTATCGGCAAGCATCGTCCCCTTAACCTTACGCGGCCGCTTGCTATCGAGACCAGAGTCTTCCGACCCCAATCCAGCCAGGCATATCTAGCATTATGGCGCGGCTTAGCGGTATCAGACGAGCGATCAGGCCAATCGGCCGTGAACTACAGTTGGTGCGGGCGAAGGGACTCGAACCCCCACAGGCTTTCGCCTACCAGGACCTAAACCTGGGACTGCTCGTCCCATCTAGTCCCGTCCTGTACCAGCGTGTTGGGTTGCAATCGGGTTGCAGTGGAGCGCGGTGTGGGGAACAGTGATGTCCAGATCGTGCGGGCATCCTACGAGGGCACCGTGGGTGTTGCTGGGCGTCTTGCCCGCGATTCGAGCAGCCGCCATAACGAGCGCGTACGTGCCGATAAGGGCGGGTCCTGAACCCGCTGCTCAGGATCGATTGCGAGTCGGCAACCGAGCATCTATCGACTCTCTCACCCTCGCCCCGAGGCGAGACACCCAGAACGATTCCTACTCCTAGCCCTCCGGAATCTTCGGTTCCACACGAAGAGTCACCGCCACCGGATCGGTGTTCTTTTTGGCCTTGAAACCCACCGACAGATGCAGGGGTGTTCCGTTGGTGTCGAATCGAATGGTTTCTAGTACAGGGTCTTGGGGGGAACACCAATACGCACCGACGATGGGGGGTCCTGGCACATATACGCTCTCGTACATGAGGTCCCAGTAGGTGGCCCCCTGCCAGGCTTCGTATTCGTCGGGTACGGTGTCGTAGTAGGACAGATCGAACGAACCTACGAAGGAACCATCTGTGTCGGTCTGGTCCTCAGCTCCCTGGGCGAGGAGGCAGATGTCGCCGGGTGCGTCGTCACGCACGAACACCACCAATGAGGAGACCCCTTCGGTCGGGGTGACCGTCACGATGCCCTCGACGGCCACGGCCGGTATCTGCACAGGTTTCTCTGGTGTCCAGAGACACTCGTAGCCGACCCGACCGGCCTTCAGAACCTCGATGACGAAATCTGTCGGACATGGCTCCAGCGTGGGAGGCTCGGTAGTCGGGGTTGGCGTGTCGGAGCAACTGGGATGGTCCGGCTTGTAGGTTTCCGATTCCGGATCGCAGAAGTCTGGCGGAGCGGCCGTCGCAATCGCCGTGATCATCAACAACAGTGCAAGCACCATTGCCGACCCGATAGTGAAACGTCTCATGACTCGCCCTCCTGAAGGTGGCGGCATTCATCATGCCCGCCCACACCTCCGGGAGCTGTTCGCCCCTCAATTCATTCTATGTCCAGATACCACCGGTTTGTCACGGAAATTCTTGAATCTTTCGATACAAGCAGCCGCCCACAACCGGCATTACCGATCGGCTCGGTGGCCGCAGTCCGACAGCTAGTGCGGGCGAAGGGACTCGAACCCCCACAGGCTTTCGCCTACCAGGACCTAAACCTGGGTCGCTTCATCCCATCCAGTCCCGTCCTGTCCCAGCGTGTTGGGCTGCAATCGGG
>CAXMRC010000029.1:0-4085 GCA_964195945.1 uncultured Gemmatimonadales bacterium | reverse complement strand
GTTGCGGGGGATACCGGTCCACAGGCTGGCGGCGCCGCACATATCGCCATCGCTCCGGGACGCTATCGAGCACCCGCCTGCGCTCAGTAACCGGCAATATGGGCGATCCCCGGTGCCCGTTCTTGCCGCCCATATGTGCCGCTATGGGCGGGTGGTTCGGTCCCCATTGACTTCGGTTGCTAGGAGCGTAGGTTCGGTGCGGTACGTCCATGCTCCGGGGAGGGGCAGAAAGTCAGGCAAGACATGCGACGCCTGCTATTGATCGTGGTTCCGCTCGTGCTGGCACTCGCTAGTTGCAGCACAAGCAGTGAACCAACCGCAACCTACACCGGAGATGACTGTGACTATGACGGTCCTTCCGAATTCGATGTGAACTCCACAGTCACGTTCACTGTTACCAACGAGTCCGACACGACCGACGTTGGCTTTTCGGTCTTGAAGTTCCCTGAGGGGACAACTGCCGAGGAGATCTTCGACGAGGGCATATTCAACATCTTGGCGGATTTCGACAATGCCCTCATTGACTTCCGGAGCGCACCCACCGTCATCGGCGAGGAATACGATCTGACTGTGACATTCACCGAGACCGGGCAACACGGCATCAATTGCTTCGACCTCTCAGCAGGAGGAGTTGACGAGACCGAGGCAGACTACGTAACCATGTTCACGGTCAATGGATAGCGACACCTAACCGACCAATGACTCACGCATGTCCGGCTGGGTGGGATGATGTAGGTTGTGTTGCACGCCCCGGTCGGGCCGCCCATATGTGCCGTTATGGGCGGGTAAACGCCGTCGGTCTCACGAGTGTTCTGGCCTAGGGGTTCGCCTATTGTTATGTTCGGTCTGTCTATGGAAGGACAAGAACATGGTGGATCAGGTCGTACGTCCTACCGATGCCGAGCTCCACGCCTATAAGGCTGTTCATCACGCTGAGTACCTCCGGGTGACGGCTCGGGAGGCCGGGGGGACCAACCGGCTGATTCACACCACTGAGTTGCCAACTGAGGGCACCGATCCGGTCGTCACTCCTGCTCTGGATCATCTGTACAGCAAGGCCGTAATCGATCTCACCGCTGGTCCTGTTCTTGTTGAATTGCCGAGGGTTCCTCGGGATCGGTACTTCTCGATTCATGTCACGGACGAGGAGCACTACACCATCTTTGATGAGGTTCGTCCGAGCGGTACATACGCATTTGTTCGTAGGGGGCGTGGGATGCAGGTTCCATCGGATGCGACCGTTATTGAGTGTCGGGAGGACTACCCGCATTTGTTTATCCGTGTGCAGCTCAAGAGCGGCGAAGACAAGCCAAACACCATTGCGACTCAGGACCAGATCTCTCTAACCGGTGAGAGCAGAGATCTCAACTTCGACAACCCGATTCGGTTCGTCCTCGATACCCACGACGTATACCCACAGAATGAGGGTCTCCTGGAGTCAGTTGTCGATGACTACGGGGACGAAGATCAGCGCCGGGTAGCCGAGTTCGTCAATCTCCGGATCCAGACGATCCAGAACAACATCGGAGCTTTCGGACCGATCGACAGCTCGGAGGCGGGCAGCGACAATCCCGAGATCCGAGCCGCAGGCATCATCGGGCATCTCGGCCTTCCTGCCGAACATGCAATCTATCTCCCGTTCTTCGTGAACTGCAACGGCGAAATGCTCATGGGGGACCAACCCGAAGTCTTCTCGTTCCCTTACGAGCCAGACAACGTCCGTGAGTTCTGGTCCGTGACCCGGTACAGCCTGCTGACGAGAAACACTCTTCCGGGACTCAACGACATCTACAACGCATACAACACAGTCCCTGACGATGATGGGCACGTCACAATCACATTCAGCGCTGATGACCCCAACGATGGGACCTATTGGATGTCTGTGATCGCCGGCGAGCCGTACTACTTCATAGTGCGGTACTACGGCCCCGACCTCGATGCCCTACCACCTGGACCATGTGACCGGAAGTAGCCGAGGCTCCGCCTGAGCCTCCTGAACCCCCGCCCATATCCGGCAATATGCATGGCTAGATCAAGCGAGCATATGTGCCGTTATGGGCGGGTCAGTCTCCTGTGTTCGGTGTCACAATCGAATCATGAACGGTGTGGCTCGGTTGTCCGCGTCCGCTCATGAGGATGACGCCTGATGCGACGAGAAAAAGGACGCTGAGAACCGCAAAAGACGCGCCGTAGCCACCAGTCGAATCACGGACCACGCCAACCAGGAGCGGGCCGGTAGCAGCGGTGAGGACAACCGCAGTCCACTGGGCTCCCATGATCCGCCCAAAGGTCGGTCCGGAGAACCACCCGCCCATGACCATTGCTCGCAGCGGGAGGAGCGCTCCGAACGCCAAACCGAACAGAAAGAAGTGGCCGATCATTTGTGATGTCGACGTCGGGTTCACCATTAACAGAACGCTCGCGGCCACGATCAACGCGATGATCGTCTGAATCTGTGTCGCGCCGAACCGCTCCGCAAGCCTTGGCGCGATCCATCGACCAGGAAGGCTCAAGGCTGATGCGATGGCGGCCCACAACGCAACTGTCGCCAGTGAGAACCCAACCTCTTCGAAACGGGCAACGCGATGTGCGATGACTCCTTGGGTGGATAGGAGTATGAGCATCAGTGCCACCGTGTACAGGACGAATCGACGATCGCGAAGGACAGCCGGATTCACCTTTCGCCCATCAATGGACCCGCCGACCCTGTGTTTCCATCTTGGTAGAGCGAAGAGGGCTGTTGATTCCCCAACGATGAACAGAAGGAGCCCCAGCAGAGACACTGCGGACCTCCACTCGAAGCGCGTGACGAGCCATGCAATCAGCGGGATGAACACAATCCCAGCCAGGCCACCGATTAGCGTGATGGTCGCCAATGTTCGGGCACGATCCTGCGCTGAGGACCATTGGTCGATGGCGACATACGCCGGTTCGTAGTAGATCATTGCCTGGGCCGGTCCGACGAGGAGCCACCAGGCAGCGACCACCTGCCACGCCTGGTTCGACATTGCGAAGCCGACCAGTCCCAGACCGCCGAGCAACGCTCCCGCCGCAACGACGACCCTCACTCCATGCTTGTCCGCGAAATGCCCAACCGGAAGTGCAAACAAACCGCCAACGAACACTGCACCGCCATACGCCAGCGACAACGTCGTCTTCGAAAACTCTGCGCCCGCGGCCTGATCGGTGGCATACACAGAGAACCCATAAAGGATGACCCCGAATCCGACCATCACAGTGACGGCCAACGGCACAACCCACGTCCGGCCGGGGTACGCGATTTCGGAAGGGCCATCCATACAAGGACATTGAACACCATCTCGAAGCCAAGGCGCACATGTGGGAGGCAAAGGATCGCAAACCGTAGACGATGACGGGTGAGCTCGACTAGCCCACAACCAGCTAGCCCACAACCAGCTAGCGCAGAGCCGGCTGGGAGGGATGATGGGGTTGGTGTTGCACGCCCCGCTACGGTCTCAGGGTTCTCAGGGTCGAGATGGGGTCATGCCCTATTGATCTCCGGCCAGCGGCTGGGCACTATGTGGACCATGGAAGCTCAGATCCACAGTGTCGCAACCCAGGCCAGCGGCTTTCTGACGAGTCCGCTTGTGTGGACCACGCTGGTGGCCAGTTTCTTGGCGCTCGTGACCGGCTTGGCCGGCCGAGTTGCTGCCTTCGCAGAGGACCTCCGCTCCGCTCGAATCCGAAGCTCGAACGAGCAGCTACATCGAGCGACCTCCCGATGGTCGCTGGACCGTGACGGCAGCGCATAGGTGCCGATATGGGCGGGGTGTTGTCTGGTCATTTTGGCGGATCGTCGACGTACGGCTGAAGGTCTGGGCGGCTCAGGTAGAGTCACCCTCGTCTCTCAGAAACGGAGGAAGAGACAATGGGTGACTTCCTGAAAGCCCTGGTCGTGTTCGTCGTGGCGTTTGCGCTATTCACGTTCCCTGCCACATGGCTCCTGATGCTGTTCTTCGGGAACATCGGCATGGAGCTGTCCTACATGGCGAGCCTGCCCCTCGGCATCCTCGCCTCTGTCCTACTCGGCGGTGTGACCAGCAGAACCTGGTAGCCGAAACGCA
>CAXMRC010000028.1:0-31907 GCA_964195945.1 uncultured Gemmatimonadales bacterium | reverse complement strand
CAGAACGACATCCTCAAGGAGTACATCGCACAGAAGGAATGGATCTTCCCTCCGGAGCCGCACATGCGGCTCATTGTCGACATGATTGATTTTTGCGGACGTGAGGTTCCGGAGTGGAATACGATCTCTGTCTCGGGCTATCACATCCGCGAAGCAGGGGCCACCGCTGCGCAGGAATTGGCTTTCACTCTGGCCGATGGGTTTGCCTACGTTGAGGCCTGTATGCGGCGCGGTCTTGACGTCGACGATTTTGTTCCTCGCCTCTCGTTCTTTTTTGACTCTCACCTGGATTTCTTCGAGGAGATAGGGAAGTTCCGGGCTGCCCGCCGCATCTGGGCAAGATGGTTGCGGGACCGCTACGGAGCAAAGACCGAACGCTCTCTAAAGCTGCGGTTCCACACTCAGACCGCCGGTGTCTCGCTGACGGCTCAGCAACCAGAGAACAACATCGTCCGCACCGCTATCGAAGCCCTTGCTGCCGTGCTCGGGGGCACCCAAAGCCTGCACACGAACGCCATGGACGAGGTTTTCGCCCTGCCTACCGCCAAGAATGCTGAGATTGCGCTACGCACACAGCAGATCATTGCTGAGGAGACGGGGGTCGCCTCGACTATCGACCCCCTGGGTGGGTCCTGGTTTGTTGAGGAGATGACCGATCGTATCGAGGCGCAGGCGGAAGAGATCTTCAAAACCATTGATCGGATGGGTAACGGGTCCATCCTCGATGGTGTGCTTCACGGGATAAACGAAGGCTGGTTCCAGTCGGCTATCGCCGATTCAGCTTACGAGTACGAGAAGGCGCTGAACACCGGGGCCAGGGTCATCGTTGGAGTGAACAAGTTCGTCAAGGACGACGAGTCGCCCTTAGATATCCTTCGTATCGGAGCCGAAGTCGAGGCAGGGCACCGGGCGAAACTGGCCAGGCTTCGCGGCGATCGGGATGGCACAGCTGTGCAATCGGCGCTCGAGGCATTGCGGGTGGGGGCAAAGGGGGATGCCAACCTCATGGAGCTAATAATCGAAGCGGCACGGGTTCGTGCCACGCTCGGCGAGATTGTCAATGCGATGAAGGATGTCTTCGGTGGATACAGGGAGCAGGCACGTGTTTAGCGGTATGGCAGCATTTCGGCACGGGTTCGGAAGCGCCTTCCTTGCCATGTTCTTTTCGTTCGCCCCGTCAACTGTCCCGGATTGGCGTGCCGACCCCGGCGCGCGGACAGTGGCAGTTCTTCCCGTCGGGAGGCCCGTGACAAGCATCGATGCGCTGCGGCACCGGTAAACTCACTACCGCTTGAGACGGTGTCTTCAGGAGAATCGACTTTGTTGAAACGACGGACAATTGCCATAACTGTGGCCGTGCTTGTGCTTATTGGTGGTGCGTGCACCGATAGTGACGACTCGACAACGTCAACCGTCAGCGTTGGCTCGGCAGAGGAAGTGGTATTTGGGTCAGGGGTTCTGCCGGGGACACTCCCGAGCGGCTTTCCGATTCCGGCCGGTAGCTCGGTCGGAAGCACGATGGTGGTGACCGACACCGGGTTTACAGAGGTTGTCCTTCGGATCAACGCTGAGCTCGGGATTACTGCCCAGTTCTTTGAACAGAACCTTGAACAGGGTGGATTTGAGGTAGGCAGCTCCGGCGATAACGCCGGCAATTGGGACATCGAATTCAATCTCGATGGTGTCAAAGGCACCATCGACATCAGCGAACCCCAAGAGGGAATCAGCCAGGCTGTCGTCCGTTACAACGTTCCGTAGGCAAGCAGGAATCTATGGGGCGGGTCAGGCGTAGACTGCCACCGTCGCAAACACAGGGACCTGGCATTCGCCGGGTCGTTACGAGAGGAATCCGATGGGTCGGCTGAAGCGCTTTGACGAACACAGATTCGTCGGCACTCGTGACGACATGGCTGTGCACGATTGTGACGATGCTGACGAGTTCTCGACTCTCGAAGAGCGAGTCTCGTCTCAGAATCTATTCAGTTTGAACCTCCTTCAGACATTTGGGCCCGATACCATCGCCGAAGCCCGCAACCGGGGGTTCAGCCCAGCGTGACCAAGTTCATTGACGCTCACGTCCATCCGCCCGTCCCCGAGTTTCTCGATGGCCCACTACTCCCGTATGTGGACGGGCTCAACGCTTACCTCGGTGGATCGATCGAACGACAAACACCACAGGAGCTAGCCGACTTCTACCGGTCCCGTGACGCCAAAGCAGTTCTGTTGGGCTGGAACAGTCTCCCTGCCAGCGGTTATCGCTCACTGGGAAACAAGCAGATTGCAGCCCTCGTCGAATCTGCTCCCGATGTCTTTTTCGGATTCGGGGCAGTTGAGCCCACCGGTGGAGCCGGCGCAGTAGCCGGGGTTCATCAGGCTGCACGATTGGGATTGTCGGGGTTGTCGTTTCACCCGGCGGCAGAACAGGCAACTCCTTCCGACCGAGATGGTCGTCAAGTATGGGAAACAGCGGCGGAACACCGATTGGTCTGTCTCTTTCACACTGGGTTCACCCGATTGGGCGCTGCCCTACCAGGCGGAGGGGGAGTCGGCTTGGAGCCGGCCCGGCCCATTCACGTCGATCGAGTCGCAGCTAGCTATCCAGAACTCAAGATCATCGTGGCTCATACCGGTGCCTTGTGGCTTGACGAAGCGCTTGCAGTTGCTATCCACAAGAGCAATGTGCACATCTGTCTTTCTGGCATCTCGCCAAAAGCGATGAGCCCGGAACTGCTCGATCTGATCAGGGGCCCTCTCCACGACCGAGTCCATTTCGGAAGTGACTATCCCTTCGGGAAACCTGATGCCTGGCTCGCCGAATGGGATTCGCTTGGCCTGCCTGAGGAAGTCAGCAGAGCGGTCCTCGTTGACAATGTCAGCGGGCTACTCGCACGCTAATAGGATCTCGTCGGCAGGCACGGGGAGACCGAGTCCCGCCGCAAGCAGACAGGCAACCTTCTGCTCCCTGAAGTAGAAGAAATGATCGCTGCCTTTCAGCAGGTGGAGCGTGGCCGCGGCCTTTTCTGCGTAGTCGATGATCTCCGCCACGGGCACCAATTGGTCGCGATCGCCGATGATGAATGTCCGAGGAGCCGGCTGCAGCAGCTCGGGCTCTGGGAGACGCTGGCTCGCATTTGCTCCAATGCCGGGGGCGATCCCGACGTAGTTGTGATCTGACCGATCCCTGGCGTGCCACCGCAGCGCGGCCGCGGCGCCAAATGACCACCCGGCTATTCCGAATTCGAGCTTGGGAAGACTCTCCGTGGCATACGCCATGGCGTATGCCACGTCGTCAATCTCTGCCAGGCCGTCGTCGTGAGACCCGGTGGAGCGTCCAACCCCACGGAAATTGAAGCGCAACACAGCTACCGACCTTGTCAGCAGATCGGCGGTTATGGCTTCGAGCAGGGGAACGTTCATCGTCCCCCGATGGAGTGGGTGAGGGTGACACAGCACGACCCCTCGTTCGGCTTTAGCGGGGAGGTCCCAGCGCGCTTCGAGCTCGACCGACGAAGAAACTCTGATCGAGGTGTTCACAGTCTGGTTGCCATCCACACGGCTGCCGCCACCAGGATGGCAAGTCCGGTAACCAGCGAAGCCACAAGAAGGTATCTGGTCTGCATATTCTCAGGATAGGGCCGACGTCGGTCGGCGCTGGGCGGGGGTGTGGTCTGTGCTTTGTGATCTGCCAACGCACTAGGCTCTGAGGACCCGAAAACTCTCCGCGGAGGCATGGTGTACGACGTCGTAATCATTGGTGGCGGACCCGGCGGTTATGCCGCCGCGCTATACGCCCATAACTTTGATCTAAGTGTTGCTCTTGTGGAAAAGGAGCGGCTCGGCGGCACCTGTCTCATTAGAGGCTGTATCCCAGCCAAGGCCTGGCTGAAGACGGCCGAGGTGTATTCGCATATCAAGAAAGCCAGCGACTTCGGAGTCAACGTTGGCGAGCCGTCGCTGGACTGGGGAGCTGCCCTCAATCGGAAAAACGGGATCGTTGACGGTCTTGTTAAAGGTCTTGGCGGGCTGCTCAAGCAGCGCAAGGTTGACGTCATCGATGGTTACGCCCGGCTCGCGGGCGGTGGTGTCGAAGTGACCGACGCTAATGGACAGGTGCAGCGTCTCGAGGCGCGCAACGTCATTGTGGCAACTGGCTCGAAGCCGCGATCCATTCCAGGCTATGAATTCGATGGAACCAAGGTGGTCTCGAGCAGGGAAGCTCTCGACTGGGAAGAGCGTCCTGAGCGGGTCGCCATCATCGGTGCAGGCGCCATCGGGTGTGAGTTCGCTGTGATCCTCGGTTCGACAGGGTCTGAGGTGCATTTGTTCGAGATGCTGGATCAGGTTGTTCCCGGTGCCGAGCCGGAGGCGGCGAAGGCCCTCGCCAGGGAGATGAAGAAGAAGGGCATCAAAATCCGAACCGGAGTCACCGTCGGGCCCGCCGAGGTTCATGACGACCGGGTGGTAGTTCCATTTGAAGGGGATTACGTCGAGGTTGACAAGGTTCTCGTCGCCGTCGGCAGAGCTGCCGTTACCGAAGACGTTGGACTGGAAACCACCAAAGTCAGAGTGGAACGGGGCTTCGTTCACGTCGATCCGGAGACGATGATGACCGATGAGCCCAACATCTACGCAGTTGGCGATATCGTCGCCGGCACGCCACAACTTGCTCATGCTGGATTTGCAGAGGGAATAGCCGCAATCACCCACATCGCCACCGGCGAAACTGCGCCGGTCAACTACCGGGCCATCCCCCTTGTCGTGTACACCGATCCCGAAGTGGCGACTGTTGGCCTAACCGAGGCGGCAGCTCGGGAGGCCGGTTACGACATCGAGGTGCACAATCATGGGATGCGCGGTGTCGGCCGCGCCATTATCCAGGGCGAAATCGGTGGCCTGGTCAAGATCGTTAGCGAGGTCGACGGGCCAATCCTGGGCGCCACCGTTGTTGGCCCGTCAGCAGGAGAGTTGATTCACGAGCTTATGTATGCCGTGGCCTGGGAAGCACTGCCGGCAGAAGCAGCCGCTTTCATTCATGCACATCCAACAATTTCAGAAGCGATCGGTGAAACACTGCTGTCCGCAGCCGGTCGTAGTTTGCACTGAGGACGAGAGGAGACCGCATTCATGACGACCACCGTCACAATGCCGCAACTTGGCGAGACCATCACCGAAGGTACGATCCTCAGCTGGGCGAAAAAGCCAGGGGAGGCGATCGCAGAAGACGAGGTGCTTCTAGAGATATCGACTGACAAGGTTGATACGGAGGTTCCTTCCCCGGTGGCCGGGATCGTCCTCGACATTCTTGTGCCAGAGGGAGAGACAGTGAGCGTCGGTACGCCACTGGTCGTCATCGGTGAGGCCGGCGAGGACGTCGGTGAGGCCGGCGAGGATGCTGGGTCCGTAGTTCCGGCTGCCGTAGTCGCGCCCGCTGTCGAGACACCCGCTGCGGTAGTTCACGAAGCACCAACTCCAGAGCCTGAGCCTGTGCCATCAATCCCTGAGCCAGTCGCAGCTCCGCCGCTGGTTGCCACGGCGGCCGCAGAAGATTCGCCTAAGCGCTCCGTGCTTTCGCCGGTTGTTCGCAAGCTTGCCGCGGAGAACAATATTGACCTCGATCTCGTGCCCGGAACCGGAGACGGCGGCCGGATCACTCGTAAAGACGTCAGCAGGTTTATGGACGCGCAGACCGCGGGGGCAACTCCACCACCACCGCCTGCGGCCCCGACCGCAGAGGTCACGTTCGAACCCGCACCGGCCCCTGCCCAGGCGCCAGCCCCGGGTGCAGCGCCGGTTGCCTCCCCGTCTCCGGCTCCTGCACCAGCCGCACCGACAGAAGCAACACGTGCTCCGACGCAGGAAGAGGCATCAGCCGCCACAGGTGGCGATCGTCTCGAGCAGATGCCACGGCTACGCAAGGTCATTGCGGAGAACATGGTCAATGCCAAGCGGACGGCAGCCCACGTGTGGACCTCGGTAGAGGTTGACTATGAACGGGTAGAACGGGTTCGTCAGCAGCACAAGGCGGGGTGGAAGAGCCGCGAGGGCTACTCGCTGACCTACATGCCGTTTATCGCCAGAGCAACGATCGATGCCCTCGGCGCGTATCCAGTAGTCAATAGCTCCTTCGACCTCGAGAACGGCACGCAAACATTCCATTCGGCCGTAGGCCTCGGTATTGCAGTCGACCTAAACGAAGGCGGTCTGGTCGTCATGAACATGCCAGGTGCTGATGGACTCGGGGTGACCGGTCTGGCTCGTGGCATCCGGGGAGTGGCGGACAAGGCTCGTGGCGGGGAGCTCGAACTCGACGACTTGTCCGGCAGCACTTTCACCATCACCAACCCAGGCCCATATGGCTCGTTCATGTCGGCGCCGATCATCAACGTTCCTAACGTTGCGATCCTGACGACCGACACCGTGACCAAACGACCAACTGTGGTTACACAAGCGGACGGTTCGGATGCAATCGCGATCCGACACATCGGCTATCTCGGGTTGACCTGGGATCACAGGGTCTTTGATGGATCCACCGCAGTCCTCTTCCTCCGTCGGATCAAGGAGAACCTGGAGACTTGGGACTGGGCTCAGGAATTGGCGTGACCGTCCCGACCGGGCACCACGCGGGTCGGCTGCGGACCCGCTGGCTGGGACGCATTCCCTATGCGGAGGCGTGGGATCTACAGAAGGCGTTTTGGGAAGGCCGTGTTGGTGGACGCAGCACCGACGACTATCTGCTGTTGCTCGAGCATCCGCACACGTACACCGTCGGCCGCAACGGCGACGGATCAAATCTGCTGATCCCTGAGGATGAACTCGCCTCCATTGGGGCCGAAATCCACCATGTAGATCGTGGCGGCGACATCACCTACCATGGGCCGGGTCAGCTGGTCGGCTATCCGATATTTGCGGTACCACGACTACCCAACGGATTCGACATGGTTGGTCATGTTCGCCGTATCGAAGAAGCGATCATCGGTGCGCTCGCCGACCTGGGTGTCGAGGCCTGGGCTGAGGAAGGCCTAACCGGCGTTTGGGTGGCGAGCGGCAAGATAGCCGCAATCGGTGTCCGCATCGCTCGCGGGGTTTCGATGCATGGCTTTTCTATCAACGTCGAGCCAGACCTCGACTACTTCGGCAAGATCGTTCCTTGTGGCATTGCCGATCGGGAGGTCACTTCTCTCGGCGAGGTCCTTGGTAGATCGATCAGTCTCGAAGAAGTCGTCGATGCGGTGATGCCGCACTTCGTTTCGGCGTTCGGTCACAGCGAGAGCGAGACCCAACTTGGTGCCTTTGCCCGTGGCGCCGGTCGCGAACCATTTGCCGTCGATGCGATGGTCACGGCAGGCGTTTTCTCGGGGCGGAATGGCAACGAGGTTCCGATCACGATCAACGGTCTTCTTCCCGATGAGCCACCCCGACCACCATGGATGCGAATCAAGGCTGACATCTCGTCGGACGGCTACCGCGACCTGCGCCGGCTCATGCGCAACAAGGAGCTCAACACGGTTTGCGAGGAAGCCGGCTGTCCCAACATTTACGAATGCTGGTCGGAAGGCACCGGGACGTTGATGCTGCTTGGTGACAAGTGCACCAGGGCCTGCGCATTCTGTGACGTGCAGACGGGGAGGCCGGGCGAAGTCGACGTCGATGAACCGCTTCGTGCTGCAGAGGCAGTCGCGGCAATGGGTCTGAAACATGCGGTACTGACGTCGGTCAACCGTGATGACCTCGATGATGGTGGCTCCGGTATCTTCGCTGCGACCATCCACCGGATTCGAGAGCTGGTGCCTGATTGTGATGTCGAAGTGCTCATCCCGGATTTCAAGGGCGACACAGAAGCCCTCGAAACTGTCATGTTTGCCAAACCGGCCGTGCTCAACCACAACACCGAAACGGTGCTCAGGCTGCAACGCGAAGTTCGCACCGCTGCCAACTATGCGCGGTCGCTGACGTTGCTAGCCAGGGCGAAGTGGATCAACCCGACCTGCACTGTCAAGTCAGGCCTCATCGTCGGAATGGGAGAGACCGA
Organism: uncultured Gemmatimonadales bacterium; assembly: GCA_964195945.1. GTDB lineage: Bacteria > Actinomycetota > Acidimicrobiia > Spongiisociales > UBA5794 > JAAETI01. The sequence goes on along the minus strand of CAXMRC010000028.1, from coordinate 23,878 downwards.
AGCCGAGATCATGTCGGCGCTTGCCGATCTACGTGCCGTTGGTGTCGATCTGATCACGATCGGGCAGTATTTGCGACCGACCCCAAGGCACCGCAGGGTCGACCGCTATGTCCACCCCGACGAATTCGCCAGGTATGCACAAGAGGGTTCGCGCCTTGGCCTCGCCCACGTCGAGTCGGGTCCTCTGGTCCGTTCGTCCTATCACGCCCAAGAGTCTTTGGAGACAGCACTGCGATGACAACGTTTGACTATTCGGCCCGGATGGATCGGGCTCGTTCCGAGCTAGCCGATCGGGGGGTTGATGTTTTGCTGGCATCTGTCGGCTCCGATCTCCCATACCTGACCGGCTACGAGGCGATGCCTTTGGAACGGCTGACCATGGCGGTTGTGCCCCGTGACGGCGCTGCCGTGTTGGTGGTGCCCGAGCTTGAAGCTCCTCGGGTCGAGCCGGTTCCCGGCGTCTTCAGTATCAAGCCGTGGGGAGAAACAGAAGATCCCATCGCCATCGTGGCTGATCTGATCGGTTCCGCACCGACCGCCATGATCGGTGATCACACCTGGGCAGTCTTTGTACTGGCGCTACAAGGGGCGCTTCCCGGTACGGTGTTCACGTCTGCTCGTCCGCTTACCGAAGCACTACGTGTCATCAAGGAACCGGCCGAGATCGACCTGCTGCGCCGTGCCGGTGCATCGACAGATATCGTCGCTGGTCTGTTGGCAGAGCACACATTTGTTGGGAAGACCGAGAGTCAGGTTTCTCGCGAAGTCGGCGTATTGCTCGAGGCCAACGGGACCGATGTTGCCACTTTCGCAATAGTCGCCTCTGGACCGAACGGTGCCTCGCCGCATCACGAGCCTGGGGATCGGGTGATCGAGGCGGGTGACGCGATTGTTATTGACTTTGGAGGCACGGTCGGCGGGTATTGCTCCGACACGACCCGGATGTTCCATGTCGGTGAGCCATCCGCCAAATACCTCGAGGTCCACGAGATCGTGCGAACCGCGCAGAAGACCGGTGTTGCCGCAGTCCGACCCGGAGTGACGGCCGAGGCGATCGACGAGGTGACCCGTGGTGTAATCGAAGATGCCGGATACGGTGAATTCTTTATCCATCGGACTGGCCACGGCATCGGTCTCGATGGTCACGAGGATCCCTACATCGTTGCAGGGAATGTGCAGGTTCTCAGGCCAGGGATGGCCTTTTCCGTCGAGCCGGGGATCTACCTTCCCGGCGAGTTCGGGGTCCGGATCGAGGATGTTGTGGTGTGCACCGACCATGGCGGAGATCGTATGAATCAGTCGCCGCGCCACGTGGCGGTAGTCAAGTAGGGCCCCTAAAACGAGGTACCGCATCAGTTCTGTGAATGTAAAGGCAGTGGGTACCCTGCCAAATTGAAGACCGATTGCCCATGGAGGAATCGTGGAAAAGCAGATAGAACAGCTCGCGGCCGACACTATCCGGACGTTGTCGATAGACGCAGTCCAGAAGGCCAATTCTGGCCATCCGGGTGCTCCAATGGGTATGGCCGACATGGCCGTCGTGCTGTGGAGCAAATTTCTGCGGGTCGATCCGCAAAACCCCACATGGGAAAACCGGGACCGATTCGTGCTCTCGGCGGGGCACGCCTCGATGCTGTTGTACTCGATGCTGCACCTGTCTGGTTTCCCGATCAGTATCGAGGACATCAAACAGTTCCGGCAGTGGGGCTCGGAAACGCCGGGACACCCCGAGATCAATGTCCCTGTTGGCATCGAATTGACGACCGGTCCGCTCGGGCAGGGCTTTGCCACCGGTGTCGGCATGGCGATCGCCGAAGCGAAGCTCAGCGAACGCTTTGGCACCGATCTCATCGATCATCGTACCTACGGCTTTGTTTCCGATGGCGACCTGATGGAAGGCGTGTCCTCGGAGGCAGCATCTCTGGCCGGTCACCTTGGTCTCGGCAAGCTCATCTACTTGTACGACGACAACGGCATCACCCTTGTCGGACCAACAGGATGGTCGTACACCGAAGATGCCGCACAGCGTTTCGGCGCATACGGTTGGCAAACGATGACTGTCGACGGCCACGATCGTGATGCGATTGCCGAGGCGATCGCCGCGGGTATCGCAGACGAGAGCCGGCCGACCCTGATCTCGTGTAAGACGCACATTGGCTTCGGAAGCCCCTCCAAACAAGACTCCGCAGCCGCCCACGGTTCGCCGCTTGGTGTGGACGAAATCGCTCTCGTCAAAGAGAACATCGGCTGGGATTACGAACCATTTCACGTACCAAATGAGGTCTACACCTTCTTCACCAACGCTCTCGACGATCGACGCCAGGAAGCAAGCGAATGGCAGCGCGTCCTCGAAATGAAGCTGGCAGGCGATGCCAGGCTCGCTGCGGATTGGACCAAGCACTTCGACGCCAAGCCGATCACCATTCCGGTCCCCGAATATGAAGAGGGCTCCAAGGTCGCAACCCGCGCCATCTCAGGGACGGTCATCAACAACTTCGTTGACGAGCGTCCCGACGTGGTCGGCGGTTCGGCCGATCTGGCGTCGTCGAACAACACGCTCATCAAGTCGTCTGGGGACTTCTCGGCGGCTGATCGTTCCGGCAGGAACATCCGTTTCGGGGTGCGGGAGCATGCAATGGGCGCCATCGTCAACGGTATTACCGTGCACGGCGGCTTTCGTGCCTACGGCGGAACATTCTTGACGTTCGCGGACTACATGAGGGGTGCAATCCGTCTCGGAGCGCTCATGGGAATTCCGAGCGTATGGGTGTTCACCCATGATTCGATCTTCCTCGGCGAAGACGGGCCAACCCATCAATCGGTGGAGCACGTCACTGCCCTGCGCACCATTCCCAATCTTTGGGTGGCTCGGCCGGGAACCGCTGCTGAGGTCGCTGGTGCGTGGGAACTTGCCCTCAACCGCACCGAGGGCCCAACGGCGCTCATCCTCAGCAGACAGGGTGTTGCAACGGGTGACACGACACCCGTTCCGGTCGCTAGGGGCGGATATACCGTCCGTGACGGGGACGACGCTGTGTTGGTCGCTACCGGTTCTGAGCTGGGCACTGCCCTCGAGGCTGCTGAGATGCTCGAAGGCGAAGGCAAGTCGGTACGGGTCGTATCGATGCCATGTGTCGAAGCGTTCAAGACGCAAGATGCCGACTACCAGGCAAGCGTTCTCGGCCAAGGGATGCCACTGGCCTCGGTCGAGGCCGGCATCACATTCGGATGGAGTGACATCATCGGCAAAGACGGCCTCGCCATTGGGCTTGACCGATACGGTGCGTCCGCACCTGCTGCCGAGCTCGCGGAACACTTTGGGTTTACCGCGGCAAAGGTCGCATCCAGGCTCGGTTCCTGGCTCGGATAGTCGGAACCCGCACCTCAAGTGGATGTAACTCCGGCCCTTGTTCTTGCAATGTGGACCACGGGCATGGCCGGTGGTGCTGCCATTGTTGCGCGCTGGTCGATCGTTGGCCCCGGGTATAGCCGGCTGCTCTCGGCTGTCGTTGTCGCCGTAGGCGGCGCAACGGCCCTAACCGGCAACGTCACGATTGGTGTCATCGCCACGGTTGCGGGGCTCGGTGCCGGGCTGATGGCGCGTCGGCAGCGGACAGCTGCGGTTCTGTTTGCGGTCGCGGCGCTTGGACATCTGTTGGTTGCGATGGATGAGGGGGGCATTGTCCAAGCGATAACGGGTACGTTGCTGCTGGGCGGGATGACAAGCGTGATGCTGCTTGGCCACTGGTTTCTGGTGGATCCGCAGTTGCCCAGGTGGGCATTGCAGCGGCTCGACCTTGCCGCAGGCGTCGGGCTGGGGCTCGACGTCATGGTGGTCGCCGCCTACGGAGCTTTCGGGAGTGGGGACACGGTGATGGTCGGTGCCATGGCCGCACTCACGGTCATGACGGCCTTGCTGATTGCTGCGGTCTGGTTTTCGCTCAAAGAACAGAGCTACTCCGGTGTGATGGCGGCGACGGGCCTCTCCTACCTCGGCGTGCTCACCACGTTCGGTGCTGTAGTGGTTGGCCGACTACTGGTTACGGGTCTGTAGGATCCTCAGGTGAAGATCTACACCCGAAAAGGCGATGACGGAACCACCGGTCTGTTCTATGGCGGACGTGTTCCCAAGGACTCCACAGGTCCTGTTGCATACGGCGATATTGACGAGACCGGTGCCTGCCTTGGCCTGGCCCGCGCTGAAACTGAGCCAGGCTCGGATCTCAACGAAGAACTGCTTCGTCTGCAACGCAGCCTGTTCATAATCGCTGCCGAACTCGCGACCGCACCGGAGAACCACCACAAACTTGTTGCCGGCGAGAGCAAAGTCACCGCCGAGATGGTTACCAACCTCGAACAAGCCATCGACCAGATCGATGACGAGCGTGGAACCCCGGAGGTCTTTCTCGTTCCCGGCGGCAACCGGCTTGGGGCTGCGCTCGACATCGCCAGGGCAACTGCCCGTCGTGCAGAGCGCAATGCGGTGACCCACACACGAGCCGGCGGGTACGAAGACAGCTTCGTACTGGCGTACCTCAACAGACTCACTGATTATCTCTTCATGCTCGCTAGAGCCGCAGAAGAGACCTGGACAACAAGCAAGGAGACGAATCCTTAATGGATATCACCGTCACTACAGACCTGCAGGAGGCAAGCGGGGATCTTCTCGTGCTGCCGGTATACAAGGACCGGGCCTGGGGCCCAGGCGCCGCAGCCGTAGCCGGGGAACTCGGTGATTGGCTTGACGCGTATCTCGACGGGCTCGATTTCAACGGTAAGTCGGGTCAGGTCGCGGCTGTGCCTGGTGCGGGCGACTTCGGTCGGGTCCTATTTGTCGGACTTGGTGACGAAGTTGACGCTGATGTGCTGCGCAAGGTCGCCGGAATCGCCGGGCGCGCCTCGATGCGGTACGAAAAGGTCGCTACAACGCTCAGCCAGATTGAGATCGACGGGGCGGTCGATGCCGTTGCGTACGGTTTCCTCCTCGGCCAGTACAAGTTCGGCAAGTACCTATCCGAGCCAAAGCCATCCAAGACGACATCGCTGGTGCTCGTTGGAGAAGGGGGTGCGGACGAAGTCGACCACGGACGCACAGTGGCCGAGGCAGTAGCGATGGCGCGAGACCTGGTCAATGAACCTGCCAGCGGCAAGAAACCCGAAGTCCTCGCTGGTATTGCTGGCGACATGGCCGCCGAGCTCGGCATCGACATCACGATCTACGATCGCGACCAGATCGCGGCGGAACATTTCGGCGGATTGTTTGCAGTTGCCCTCGGATCTACCAACCCTCCCCGCATGGTCATCATGAACTACCGACCAGAGGGTGCCGAGAAGTCGCTGGCTCTCGTTGGCAAAGGCATCGTGTTCGACAGCGGTGGTCTCTCGATCAAACCGGCCGCCGGTATGGAGACCATGAAGACTGACATGTCGGGTGCTGCTGCCGTTTTCGGAGCAATGCGTGCCATCGTCGGGCTTGGCTTGAAGGTCAACGTGACGGCCATCACACCACTCACCGAGAACATGACGGGTGGCGCCGCCCAGCGACCCGGTGACGTGTTTGCTGCTCGTAACGGCAAGACTGTCGAGGTGTTGAACACCGACGCTGAAGGCCGTTTGGTGCTGGCCGACGGTCTGTCGCTCGCTGCCGAGGAGAAGCCGGACCTCATGGTCGACATCGCCACGCTGACCGGTGCTTGCATGGTGGCGCTTGGACCAAAGATCGCCGGTCTGTTCCCGTCCGATGATGACGCAGCGGCACAGGTCGAAGCGGCTGCCCGGCGCGCCGGCGAGAAGGTGTGGCGTATGCCGGTCGAGAAGGAGTATCGCTCCAAGCTCGACTCGCCGATAGCGGATCTAAAGAACATCGGCGACCGGTACGGGGGAGCGATTACAGCTGCTCTGTTTCTGGAAGAGTTCACAGACGGCCTGCCTTGGGTCCACCTCGACATCGCCGGCCCGGCCCGCGCTGATGGCGATGATGGGTACATCGCAAAGGGCGGCACCGGGTTTGCCGTGAGTACCCTGGTGGCGCTGGCCGAGGACATGTCCAGCTGATCACCAGGTCTCGGCCACCCGCACTGTGCGTGGTCGTCGAGATGCCGGTAACCCATTGGCTGCGCCTTGGTGCACTATCTCGATCGATCAACCGTGTGGGAGATTGGCGCCGATAACGGTTTCTGTGCGCCCTTTCTAGGGCCATTGGTCCCTACTCACTATGGGCCTTCTCTGACCACTGTCTGCATTCTTTTGCTCAAGCAGTGCCCCGAACTGGACGATACGTAGCGTGTTCAAGACGACTACGCACTGTAGGGGACCGGAAATATGGCTGCGCTGGCCAGACGATTCAGTTCAATTCTGCTCACCGCTGTGATGGTGATGGGTGTTGTGGCACCTGGTGCCAGTGCCGCATCGCACGAGAGCGACGCATTTGCGCTGCTCAACGCAGAGCGGGCCGCCAACGGTCTTTCTCCTGTTGCGATGCACTCTGACCTAACCGACGATGCGCTTGTCTGGTCGCAGCACATGCTTGCCCAGGGAGCGTTGTCGCACAACCCGAGCCTCTCCACGGTCACCACCGGCTGGGACAAGCTCGGTGAGAACGTTGGCGTCGGCGTCACGATCGAGTCCCTGCACGCCGCCTTTATGGCCTCTGCGGGTCATCGCGGCAACATCCTGGGCGACTATGACTACGTCGGGATCGCTGTCGTCGAAGAAACGGCCTCAAAGCTTTGGATCACTGTTGTGTTCATGAAGGCGATTGGTTCGACCCCGGTTGCGGATGCTCCGGACGACCCCGAGCCTTATGCAAACCCAGAACCGGCGCCGGCGAGTGCACAACCGATCGCCGGCACGGTGCGCACAACCAGTGCAGCCGCAGGTGCAGCCCATACTCCGACACCGATTGTTTTCGTCCGTAGCGGCGCCACACCTACTGCCGACTAGCAGTACTGCCCTTCGTCACGTAGGTCGGGTGGGTGCGCTTCATCACCACAAGCAAGGCAATCTGGGTCGCGCGGCAACCGCATCATATGTGTTGATTGATCAAGGCCGTCGTAGGTGAGCAGTTTGCCGACCAGCGGTGTGCCGATTCCGAGAATTAGTTTCAGGACCTCGGTGGCTTGCATGCTGCCGATGACCCCCGGCAGCACCCCAAACACGCCCGCCTCAGCACAGTTGGGAGCCAGGTCGGCGGGCGGCGGTTCCGGGAAGAGACAGCGGTAGCAGGCGCTCTCGTGTGGTTGGAAGACGGCAACCTGGCCTTCAAACCGAAAAACCGAGCCGTGCACTACAGGGGTTCCGAGGTGCATCGATGCGTCGTTGATCAGGTATCTGGTGGCGAAGTTGTCTGTCCCGTCGACGATGACGTCGTAGCCGGCCAGGGTCTCGAGAGCGTTGTCGGCTGTGAGGCGAATCTGATGGGTTACCACCTTGACCCCGGGGTTGACGGCAACGATCCGGTCCGTGGCGGAGTCGGTCTTGGGTCGGCCAACGTCGATGGTTGTGTGCAGAATCTGTCGCTGCAGGTTGGATAATTCGACGACGTCGTCGTCAATGATGCCGATGGTGCCGATCCCGGCCGCTCCCAGATACAAAGCAACGGGTGACCCAAGGCCGCCTGCGCCCACAATGACGACAGACGCGTCGAGGAGGCGTTGTTGGCCGGCAGCTCCTACGGAGGGGATGACGATGTGTCTGGCATAGCGGCGCCGATCTGCCTCGCCTAGCGCGGTGTCCGTTTCAGTTGGGTACCCCGTCGCCATCCAGCGTTTGATGCCACCGGCCAGCGAGGCGACGTTTGAGTAGCCGGCATCTTCGAGCATGACGGCGGCGACGGCTGACCTCTCGCCGACGGCGCAGTAAAGAACTATCGGTGTTGCCGGGTCGGTCGCCACCGAGCCGATCCTGGACGCAAGCTGGTGCATCGGGATTGCCACAGCATTGGGCAGGCGGCCGACGGCAAGTTCGTGAGGCTCGCGGACGTCAATGATGAGGCCAGTGTTGGCGTCGAGGCCCTCAGGCGAAACCTCGGTGACACGAGCCTTGGCCGCGAGCAGCTTGTGCATGTAGTCGTCCATTGCTCGTATCACCGTAGTGGCTCGAACCGCTTGTAAACGCCGTAGGTCTACGCGGTGATGGCGCTGACGAGCTGCGGCAAGATCGTTCCCGCCATCCCCTCGAGTCGAAGAGAAGCGACGCTGTCCAGGTCGGTTGGGGCGTTGTTGACGATGATGAACGTTTCGCCGCGTGATGCAATCTCCAGGGGGATGTAGGCCGCCGGGTAAACAGAGAGGCTTGAACCGACTGCAACGACTGCGTCGGCCTGGGTGGCCCATTGCGTGGCAAGCTCGAGCTCGCGCTGGGGAAGCACCTCACCAAAAAAGACGATGGTCGATTTGAGGATTCCGCCGCAGTGGTCGCAGCGGGGATCGACGTCTCCATTACTCCATCGCTCTTCGATTTCCTTGGGGCTGTGGGGGGAACCGCATTGGACGCAGGCGATGCCGTCGCCGTTGCCGTGCAGCTCAGCGATGGCTTCCTGGGGGAGTCCTGCGGCTTGGTGAAGACCGTCGATGTTCTGGGTGACGCAGCCGACCAGTTTGCCGGAGTTCCAGAGGTCGGCGACGGCCTGGTGGGCGGCATTGGGCTCGGCGTTGCCAAACATCCTGGGGAAGCGGGTTGCCCAAGCTCGCATCCGAACCTTGCGGTCTGCCAAATACCTGTCGAGTTGGAAGTCTTCTGGCGCAAACTTGGTCCAGATGCCGTCCGTCCCCCGGAAATCAGGGATACCTGATTCCGTGGATATGCCTGCTCCGGTGAAGACCAAGATTCGCTTGGCCTCCAAGAGCAGACGTGCGGCATAAGCAAGGTCCTGGCTCATGCCCGTACGCTATCAGGTCGGGTGGGTCACCTTGGAAACGTCTTGCCTGACCGCAGCCGTTGGGCCGGGGCAGTCCTACCGGCGCGCTTTGCAGACCCAGTGGCTGGTGCCGCCGTTCTCGAGCAGCCAGGCGGCCACCGCGATGTTGGCGAACGGGTCGAAGACATCGGCGTCTTGCCATCCTGCTGCTGTCGCTCGTTCTGGCCAGAGTCTGGCGAGGTGCTGGAACAGGCCGCTTGCCGAGCTGTTGGGGTTGTCCGCTTGAGGGTCGCCGTGGGATTCGCACGCCATGATGCGCAGGGCCCAGTCGATGCGATCTTCGGGGAAGTACATGTCGACGACAGGGCGCCAGCGTTCTACGGCCCAGGAGAACTCGTCACGCACGTTCTTGTAGGGACCGTTGACCTCGCGCAGCTCGGCGAGCATCAGTTCCTGCTGCTGTTCTGCAATCTCTAGCTGGGAGAGCCGGTAGGCGTCGCGGGCGGCCGACAGCTCGGCTGTTTCGACGGCTGCCGCCGGGGCTGCCAGCGACACCAGTGCCATCACAATGGCGATGAATGATGTTGTGATTCGTTTGTTCATTGCGCACGTCTTCTTGTTTGTTGTTGAGGAGGGGTGGGCACACGCTGCCCGAAATACGAAAACCCGGCGATGATTGCCGGGCGGAACGCCATTGTAGAGCGGAATTACACCTTTGCGACCGTTTCCGGGTGTTGGCGTCTCAAATCGGGTGGGAGCAGTCGAACTTGGATGCTGTTGAGTTGGGGGATGCGGGTGCGGACAAACACGTGTCCAGAGTGCGTATGAACCAGGTTGGCGCGGACCAGCACATGCAGGTGGGTGGGGCGGCGGAGGGAGCGGTCGCGCTTTGCGGCGGTGGCGAGTCGCATCATGTCGGCGACCGCTCCCGGGCCGATTGTGGCGGTCCAGTACAAACGGACGTAGGGGTGGTCGGTTGGGTAGGTGATGAGGTTGGGGTTGGTTGAGTCCCACGGCAGCGGTTTGATAATTGCTCGCTGCTTGGCGGTCGGGCGCAAAGGACTCGCGGCAGCACCCGAGTTGGGCGCTGATTCCACAACCACGGGAGTACGAATGTCGTGGGTCTCGGGTGCTGCCGTGATCTGATCCATGACAAAGTAATAGCAAACAATGTTAAGCAACGTCAAGAAGGTCGACAGAGAACGCGAAAAGAACACCACAGTGTTGACGATGAGGTGCTGATGTGCCGCAAGGCGACTTGGCACGACCACTCGATCAACTCGCGGGGCGGCCTTCGAGTTCGTGATGACGCGACGCACCATTTTCTGAGGCTCTACACAAGCTACATTGAGAGCATGAGCATCATTTCCGTGCCCTACTTCATGGGTGATCCAATGCCAGGCTTCGAGGTCCCCGAACCGCACGAGACGCTCACCCCCGACCTGCCAGACGCCGACCCGCAACACCGTATGGCAGTGTTGTACCGAGAGCTGGCCGATTGGGTCGCCAAGACTGAGAACCCCGTCGTTTATGCCTGCGATTGTGTCAGCACCATCGGTGTGCTTGCGGGGCTGCAACGACGCGGTATCCATCCGACACTCTTGTTCTTTGACGCCCACGGTGACTTCCACACGTGGGAGACCAGCCAGTCCGGGTTTATCGGTGGGATGCCGCTGGCGATGCTGACCGGACGGGGAGAGCAGACCATCGCCGCAGGCGCGGGGCTTACGCCGCTGTCGGACGACAGGGCGATTCTTGTCGATGGGCGTGACCTTGATCCCGGTGAGGGCGAGGCCGTCGCCGCCGCAGATATCGGCCATATCTCGGTCCGAGAGATCACAGACAGCATCCCGCCGTTCGGTCCGCTCTATGTGCACGTTGATGGTGATGTCGTGGATCCGAACGACATGCCGGCAATGAACTACCCCGCACCAAACGGACCATCGCTCCCTGACGTGCGCACGGCCATGGTCCACCTGGCCGCCACCGGTAGGGTCGTCGCCTTTTCGGTCTCATCATGGAATCCAGAGCTGCCCGGAGCCGATGTTGCCGCCGCAGCCACGCTGCAGTTGGCAACTCCGTTCCTTTCGGGGCTCTAGGAGACTGTTGAACAAATGGCGTGCAAGCCCGCCCTCCGACAACGTGCCTGGTCACAGTGATGCCGGCAAGCTGAAACTGGCATTGTTCAACAGACGCCTAGCTACTCGACAGCGTCACCGGTCTGGACCCGCCACAAGGCCGCATACGAACCGTCGGCGTCAATCAGGTCTTCGTGCGTTCCCGACTCGATGATCCTGCCATGCTCCATTACGTGGATCACGTCGGCATGGCGAATAGTCGACAGCCGGTGGGCGATGACGACTGTTGACCGGTCAACGACGAGCCGTGCCAGCGAGCGTTGGATAGCCGCCTCGGTTTCGTTGTCGACCGACGAGGTCGCCTCATCAAGTATCAGAATCGGGGGGTCGACCAACACTGCCCTGGCGATGGACAAGCGCTGTCTTTGCCCGCCTGATAGCTTCTGGCCGCGTTCGCCTACGATCGTGTCGTATCCCTCGGGCAATTCCATGACGAACTGATGCGACTCGGCGACTTCCGCCGCACGGCGAATCTGGTCGTTGGTGGCGTCGGGCTTGCCGTATGCAATGTTCTCCCGCACCGTGCCGTGGAACAAGAACACGTCCTGGCCAACCACGGCCATCGCCTGCCGTAGATGATGGAGCTCCAGAGACCGAATGTCATGGCCATCGATCCGGATGGAACCGTCGGTGACGTCGTAGAGACGCAAAAGCAGCTTCACCAAGGTGGTCTTGCCCGAACCTGTTGCGCCGACGAATGCCGTTGTTGCTCGCGGCCGGAAATCAAGGTTGATGTCAAACAGAACCGGGTAGCCGGTGCGGTAGGCAAACCCGACATGATCGAACTCAATACGACCGTTCACGTTCCCACGCTCCAATATGCCGTCACCGGAGACAATCTCGGCAGGAGTGTCGAGCACATCGAGGATGCGGTTCGTCGAAGCCATGGCTCGTTGATAGAGATCAAACGTCTGCCCGAGTCGTGTCAGCGGCCACAAGAGACGCTGGGTGAGGAAAACCATCGTGCTGTAGGCACCGACCGCAAGACTGCCGTCAAGGGTCAGGAAACCGCCCCACAGCAGCGTTGCGGTGAAGCCACAGAGGATGACGACTCGAATCAGAGGTGAGAAAGCCGCGCTGAGCGTTATGGCGCTCCGGTTGGCTTCCCGATAGTGGCTGCTCTCGACCGCCACGCGGTCGATCTCTCTGTCCTCAGACGTGAACGTCTTGATGGTGGCAATGCCACCCAGGTTGTTGGCCAGGAGGCTGCTGATCGCCCCGGCGCTCTCACGCACTTTTGCGTACTTCGGCTCCATACGTTTCTGGAAGCGAAAAGAACCCCACAGGATGAGTGGGATAGGCAGAAATGCCACCCAGGCAATGGTTGGCGCAAGCACAAAGAACATGGCGCCGATCAGTAAGACCGTTGTCAACACCTGCAGAACCTCGTTGGCTCCGGTGTCCAAGAAGCGCTCCAACTGGTTGACGTCGTCGTTGAGGATCGCCATGAGGTTGCCGGTTGGCTGATCCTCGAAGTAGGCCATCTCCAGGTGCTGCATGTGGGCGTACGCTTCGAGCCGTAATTCGTGTTGGATGGTTTGGGCCAGATTGCGCCAGGCCACTGCCAAGAGGTACTCGAACACGGACTCCAGACCCCAGATCATGAACGTCAAGACCGCCAGTACCACCAGCTGAGATCGCGCCGTTTCGAACCCGAAGTTGGAAAGGAACGCTCCCTCCTTGTTGACCGTGATATCGACGGCCATGCCGATGAGCACAGGGGGAAGAATGTCGAAAGCCTTGTTCAAAATCGACCACATGGCCGCACGGACAAGATTGCCGCGATGTGATTCTGCGTATTGCCAGAGACGGCGAAGAGGTGATTGCTGCATAGGCGGGTCACACTAGACCGTCACGAAGCAACCCCTGGGGCCACGATACTGGTGGCATGTCAACGCCAATGTTTCCACTCGGGTCGGTGCTGTTTCCAGGGGCGGTGCTGCCGCTCCAGGTCTTTGAATCCCGCTACCGCGCTCTCGTAGCCGATGTAACTCAGGCGGATGGCCGTTTTGGCGTTGTGCTGATCAATCGGGGACACGAAGTAGGCGGGGGAGATGAGCGCACCCAGGTCGGTACGATCGCTGAGATCGTCCGCAATGGCGAAGCCGAAGACGGTCGCATCCTCTTGGTCGCCGTAGGGCGCGAACGGATACGAATCACCGAGTGGCTCGAGGACGATCCGTACCCACAGGCGATGGTTGAGCCTTTTGTCGATGGAGAGATCGGCGACGATATCGAAACCGCTCTGCGCCGAACCGCTGCTGCCAGGCGGAAGCTATTGGCGCTGGCAATCGAGATGGGTGCCTACGGCCAGAATCTCGACATGGACCTCCCGGATGACCCGAATGCGGCAGTGTGGAGTCTCTGTGAGGCTGCGCCAATGGGTTCGTTTGATAGGCAACAACTACTCGAAATCAGTGACGCACGAGAGCGACTTCGAGTGCTCGAGAAAATGATGGCCGACCAGACCAGCGACTTGGTAGAGGTCCTAAGGCGCGGTTAGCCGCCGAGGTCGGGAACCCCGATGAGGATCACGATCAACTGTTCCGCTTCGACCAACGATCCGGCCGGCGGATTGGTGCCGATGACCCGGCCCAGCACTGAAGGCTCATCGGTTGGTACGTTCTCGATCGTCCACAGCAGGTTCAATCCTGATTCCTCGTTGAAGAGAGTGATGGCTGCTTCAACGTCGGCCAAGGTCAAGCCGCGGAGGTCGATCAACTCCGGTGGCACACCCGATGAGAATCGGACCGTAACCACGCCACCCTGGGTTACCTCCGCCCCGCCACTGGGACTCTGGTCCAGGAAGGTGCCCTCTGGCTCAAGCGACGCCACCAAATCGATCGATGCCCGTAAACCTGCCTTGTAGATAGCGTCCTTGGCCTCTGCCTTCGTCATATCGCTGACGTCTGGTACTTCGGTCTTCGGGGTGCGGAAGAAAGCCGCCGTGCCTTCGGGACCTTCAGGGAAGTCCACAACTGGAAGGTCTTCGGTCTCGATGAGCCATGTCATGAAGTCGTTGTAAACCGGTCCGGCAACGCTGCCGCCATAGGCCCGCGCGATGTATTGGTCTGTGTCGGTGCGCTCGTTATAGACGCTGAAGCCAACCATCTCGATCTGTGCATCTGCATGGCCGACCCAAACCGCTGTGGTGTATTGCGGGATGGCGCCGACAAACCACACGTCACGGAAGTTCTGTGCGGTACCTGTCTTACCGAACTGGGGTCGTCCGATGTTGGCAGCGGGAGCGGTTCCACCGCTGCGCGGGACCTTTTCGAGGGTTCGGACGACTGCGGCGGTAAGTGCCTCGTCGAGCACCCTCGTTCCCACTGATTCGTGCTGGAAGATGACGTTGCCACCGTCATCGACGATGCTCTCGATGAGGTAGTTGTCGATCTTTTCGCCATAGTTGGCGATAGTCGAGTATGCCGATGCCATTTCTAGCGGCGTCACCACCTGGGTTCCCAGGGCTATCGAGAGTACGGGGCTAAGCGGTGATTCGATCCCGATCTTGTGAGCGGTGTCGACGATGTTCTCGGGGCCAACGGCCACCGACACCTGGGCGTATACCGTGTTCTTGGACGTGTATGTCGCCTGTTCGAGAGTCATGACCCCTTGGCCGCCACCGCCGGCGTTGTTGACGGTCCAGATGTTGCCCTGAGGGCTACACGGGAATCCACAATCGATCTTTTGAGGGCTGGTGTAGTCCCACCAAGTGCCGAGGGTGATCGGCCAGCCGAATTGGCTACCGTTTTCCAGTGCCGAGATAAGTGCGACGGGCTTGAAAGCCGAACCCGCCTGGCGGCGACCCTTGGTGGCGAGGTCATACGGCCGCTCCCCGGCTTCGTAGTCTGTGCCGAAGTCGAGGCCGGATGAGATGACCCGGATCGCTCCCGATTCGTTTTCGATCATGGCGATAGCGCCGGTTGGTCCTTCGGGATCCTGGAACCAAGACCGCAGCATTCGATTGGCTTCCTGCTGCTGCTCGTAGTTCACGGTCACGGTGATGGTCAGGCCGCCGCCGCCCTCGCACTCGGTGTCACTGGCTGGACAACCGAACAGAGCCTGTTTGCGTTCTGTGTATGTCGCACCCAAACCAAAGGGGTCCGTTGGGTCGTTGAGAATCCGCTCCTTTGCTTCGATGATTATCCGTGGGTCAACCTGTTCGAATTCCTGGTGTTCTATCGGTTCGAGCGGTTCCAGCTGTGCCCCGATCGACTCTTCCTCAGTGATAAAGCCGTTCTTCTCCATCTGTTTGATGACCGAGTTGCGGCGGTCAAGAACCGTATCGGTGTTGTCTCTGAGGTCATAGACAGTTGGGTTACGGATCGGGACGGCGATAGCGGCAGCTTCAGCGATCGTGACATCAGCGAGGTCCTTGTTGAAGTACTCCTGCGCTGCGGCGGCGACACCGTAGGCGTTCTCGCCGAAGAACTGTGAGTTGAGGTAGAACTCGAGAATCTCGTCTTTGGTGTACGTGCGCTCCAACTCGGCGGCAATAACCGCTTCGCAGATCTTGCGGTCGATGGTGATCTCGTCTGTGAGCACATTCTTTTTGATGATCTGTTGGGTGATAGTGGACCCGCCGCGAGTTCCCCCGGTCCGCGCATTGTCAAGCGCGGCGCTCAGAATGGAGGAAAAGTCGATTCCTTCATGGTCGTAGAAGTCGCCGTCCTCAGCGGAAACGACAGCCCACTGGACAATGTCGGGGATTTGTTCGATCGACACTGGCTGGCTGTTGCGCTCGGTCAGCTTGCCGAGCAATACACCGTCACTCGTATAAACCTCCGACAGGCTTCCCAACGAGGGAAAGCTCAGGTCGTAGTCATCAGGGTCGCAAACCAGGGTATCGGCGACATCTTCAACCGTGCCAAATGCGGCATTGGTCTGCAAGAAAGCGAACAGGCCGTACAGCGATGCACCGAGCACGGTGATCACAGCTATGAGGGCAAGGCTAGAGACGCGTTTGCCGCGGCGTTCGCGCCGCTCGATGAGGTGAAGGCTTGGATCCATTTAGTTACCGGTATAGAGACGTTGCCAGCCATGAGATAGTTCCCGGAGGTACCATCTCCCAGCAGTCTGCTGGATGATAGGGATGTCGAGGAATAACGATAGGTATTGGGCGACCAGTGGCTTCGAGATCGATCCGGTCTACGGGCCGGGCAGTCTCAACGATTGGGATGCCGCCGCGCAATTGGGCTCCCCTGGGGAGTATCCGTACACGCGCGGTCCGTACCCCGACATGTATCGGGGCCGGAAATGGACGATGCGCCAATACGCCGGGTTCGGCTCGGCAGCCCAGACCAACCAACGGTTTCGTGGTCTGCTGGATGCGGGCCAAACAGGGGTGTCTGTCGCGTTCGATCTGCCCACCCAGATGGGTTTGGACTCAGACGCTCCTTTGTCCCGGGGTGAAGTCGGAAAGGTCGGGGTCGCCATCGATACCCTCGCCGACATGCGTCTGCTCTTCGATCAGATACCGCTCGGCGAAGTGTCTACGTCGATGACGATCAATTCAACAGCCGCAGTTCTGTTACTTATGTATCAGCTCGTCGCACAAGAGCAAGGGGTCGGCGGCGGCGAGTTGCGGGGAACGGTGCAAAACGACATCCTCAAGGAATACATCGCCCGCGGCACCTATATCTATCCCGTGCAGCCATCGATGCGTTTGGTCACCGACCTTTTTGCATATTGCGCCGTCGAGATACCCAACTGGAATACGATTTCGATAAGCGGCTACCACATTCGTGAAGCCGGCTCCACCGCGGCCCAGGAAATTGCTTTCACCATCAGCAATGGCCTCGCCTACGTTGAGGCCGCCCGCCGTGCCGGTCTCGATATCGACGAGTTTGCGCCACGTCTGTCGTTCTTCTGGAACGCTCACAATCACCTCTTCGAAGAAGTGGCCAAGTTCCGTGCCGCCCGTCGTATCTGGGCGAACCTCATGCGCGATCGAGTTGGCGCGACTCAACCGGCCTCGTGGCGAATGAGATTTCATACCCAAACCGCGGGTTCAACGCTCACTGCGCAACAGCCCCATACAAACGTGGTCCGCACCGCATATCAAGCAATGGCGGCGGTCCTCGGTGGTACGCAGTCGTTGCATACCAACGCCTTCGACGAAGCCCTTGGACTGCCCACTGAAGAGTCGGCGAAGCTGGCGTTGCGAACCCAACAGGTCCTCGGTTTCGAGTCGGGGGTCGGCGATAGCGTCGACCCTCTCGCCGGCTCCTACTACGTCGAATCGCTAACCGACCAGGTTGAAGAGGCGGCGTTACAGCTGATTGCTGACGTTGATGCGCTCGGGGGAGCGGTGGCGGCCATCGAGGCCGGCTTCCAGAGCCGACAGATCGAGGACGCGGCATATCGTTTCGCCCGAGCCGCAGACTCCGGCGAAACGACCGTTGTAGGGGTCAATCGCTTCATAGACGAAGACACGTCGGCGCCCGACATACTGTCGATCGATCCGGCACTAGAAAGGGCTCAGTCGGCCATGCTGGCCGAGATCCGCTCCTCCCGCGACCAGGATGCAGTCGATGGCCATTTGTCGGCTATCGAATCTGTTGCCAGGGGCGGGGGCAACGTCCTGTATCCGATGAAGGATGCGCTCCAGTCCATGGCGACGCTTGGAGAAGTCTCCACCAGGCTGGAAAGCGTATTCGGCAGATACGGCGGTTGACCGTACGCCTGAGCGCAGTTTCCGAAGGAAACTGCCAACGTTGATCGCGCGGTCCCCTCTGGCAGAGGAGCATCCGTCACGTAGCCTCGAGACCGCAGCATGGGCTATTTCCCCAGGCGTACATTCTCCTGGCGTTTATCTTGATGGCATCGTCTCGGCCATTTGGTGTGTGGGCGCTCAAGCAAGGGTGGAGCATGCAGCAGAATTCTGTCAACGCGGGGCGGACGCTTCGACAAGGCCGGGCGCGCATGGTTGGCTACTTCGGTCGCGGGGGTGAATCGGCAGAATCTGTGTTCCGATCGGCTCAGACGGTACTGACCGAATTGGAGCCATTGATTGCTGCCCCGTCCCAAAGCGAAACGGGTGAGGCTGCTTTTGGCTTCTCGGCTGCACGAGATGATTCGATTCTGAGCGCCGCGGCGCCCGATGGATCCTTCATGATGATGAGCGGCCGGACTTTCACGCGCCGCAGCGCCACCGAACTTCTCGAGTCGTGGTTGGCCGACGGCGCAGCTGCCTTCAAAGACTTGTATTTCCATGGATTGGTCGCCGCCTGGAACGCGCAGACCTCAGACTTCGTCCTGATGCGAGACCGGTATGGAGTAGAGACCGGCTACTACGCCACAACAGATCAGGGCATCCTTTTTGCGGATGACCAGCAATCGCTGCTCCGACTTGGCGTGGATGCCACTCCGAGTGTGACTGCGATTGACACATTCCTCACTTGTGGTTACTTCGCAGCACCGTTGACACCCTACGAGTCGATCGCCAAGGTCGCGGCTGGTGGTCTTGTGACTTTTGCCGATGGCGAGGCAAGCACCACCCATTGGGCCACATACGAACCGTCGAGACTTGCACCGTTCGATGCAGCGCTGAGGCAAGCCGCTCCACTGCTCCAAGCCGCCCTGGAACGGACCTGGCCGAGCCACGGCGACGTCGGGTTGTTGCTCTCGGGCGGCATCGATTCGGCAATGCTTCTTGTCGGGATAACCGAGATGCTTGGCCAGTCGGTGCGGGCGTTCACTTTCCGATACGACGACTATCAGGGACAACTCAATGAAGGCGAGGCGGCCAGCGTCATCGCCAGGCATCTCAACGTTGCGCACGAGGAGATCAGGATAAGGCCGCAAGACCTGATGGATGATCTCGACGCCGCCGTCGCCGCTTACGGTGAGCCCCTCAACTGGGGACTGCATAGCTATCGTCTCGGTCCCATCGCAGAGCGCGGCATCAACACGGTGTTCTCCGGAGTAGGTGCCGACGGCACGGGTGTGACGAAACGTCACCAAGCTGCGCTCCGGTTCAGGCGACTGCCTGGTCCGTTGCAGAGCGCGATGCGCACGGCGGTACGAGCCGGCCGGCCGCTCGGCCTCGGTGTTCAAGCGAAGGCCGAGTGGGTCACCAGACGTACCGCTGGTCTCGGAGACCTGTTCTCACCAGACAGCGATCACAATCGTGCTTTGCGGGCCCGGGTTTACAACGACCCGAGTCTTGCGGTCAGAGGCAGCGAGTTGTTGCGTTCGATCTACAACGATGCCGCGATGAGGTTCGATCCGGATCAGCCGGAAATGGCGCTCACGCTGATGGACAAGCAATTCACATCTGCCGAAGCCATGCTTGCGTGGAATCGGGCCTGGCCTCGGGAGCATGGGTTGGCGGCGCGACTGCCCTATTACGACCCCGACGTCGTCAGTTGGGGGCTGCACATCGAAGGAGATTCGGCCGGCAAGGATTTGATGCGACGGGTCGCCGAAAGTTCGCTCCCAAGCGAGATCGCACAAGCTCCCAAAATTGCACAGAAGATGCCGGTCGGTCACTGGCTTCGTGGCCCTTTGGCCGATGCGGCACGGGACCGTCTATCGGCAATGCCCGCGGCGATGGAAGAGGTTTTTGATCCAGTTGTGGTCGGCTCGATCGTAGATCGCCATGTTGCAGGCTCCGCCGACCTCGGCTCGCAGATTGTCTCTCTGCTTACGCTCTCGTCCTGGTACGCCCAGCAACCCGACTAACCGGGGCCGCGCCCCACCGCGTTTCCGTCCACGACGGCGTCCAACCTCTGCGAAGTAGAAATACGAACGTGATCCCGAAGGGCATCGCGCGGTCAGAACTGCAGCAGTTTCCTTCGGAAACTGCAACGTGATCCCGAAGGGATCACGCGATAACCATCAGGATGGTGCCGCTGGTGACGGTGTCTCCAGGCTGGATGCGGAGGTCGATGATCTCGCCGTCTTTGGTCGACTTGATCTCGTTCTCCATCTTCATCGCTTCGAGGACGCATAACGGCTCGCCCTCTTTGACGGAGTCGCCGGCAGCCTTATGGACCTTCACGATTGTTCCCTGCATTGGAGCTGCGATCACGCCGTTGTCATCACCGGGCAGCGACCGCCTGTCCAGCTTCGGGGGGCGCCGACGCGGCGCCGCCTTCTGGCCGCCGGCGGCCGGGGCTGCCATGACGGGAGCCCAGTACCGCACCAGGAAACGTCGCCCGCCCACTTCGACGGTGATCGACCGTTCCTCCTGTTCCTCCTCGGTAGGTAGATGGGGTGAGATGCCTTCTTCGAGATCGGAGAAATCGAGGCGTTCCTCAACGAACCGTGTCGAATAGCCACCTGTGGCGAACTCTTCGGTATCGAGAATCTTGAGGTGAGCGGGAATCGTTGTTGCCAGTCCCGTGATCTGGAACGAGCTCAATGCGTTTCTGCCACGGCAGATGGCTTCGCTGCGGTCCCGCCCCCAAACCACGAGCTTTGCGATCAGATTGTCGTAGTACTGGCTAATAGCCGACCCCGCCGTAACCCCGCTGTCGACGCGAACGCCGGGTCCGCCCGGTTCGCGGTAGTCAACAATGGTCCCAGGATTGGGCATGAAATTGCGGGCCGGATCCTCGGCATTGATGCGGAACTCTATTGCATGACCGCGGGGTGGTGCCTCGGTGAAACTGAGTGGATCACCCGCGGCGATCTTGAGTTGCTCCTTCACCAGGTCGATACCGGTAACGGCCTCAGTGATGGTGTGTTCGACCTGAATCCTGGTGTTCATCTCTAGGAAGAAGAATTCGCCCGTTTGGGACATGAGGAACTCGACGGTGCCTGCCGACACGTAGTTCGTGGCTTTGGCAACAGCCAACGCCGCGGCGGCGATTTTGGTCCGTTGCTCGTCCGTCACGCCGGGGGCAGGAGTTTCCTCGATCAGTTTTTGATGGCGCCGTTGCGCAGAGCAGTCGCGCTCGCCGACGAAAACTGCGTTGCCGTGGTTGTCGCAGATGATCTGCGCCTCGATGTGGCGCGGTTGCTCGAGGTACTTCTCTACATAGACTTCGGGGCGAGAGAAGTAGGCGTCGGCTTCACGCCTGGCAGCTTCGAAGGCCGTTTCCAGATCCCCGTCTTCGTAGACAACACGGAGGCCCTTGCCGCCGCCACCGTGGGCGGCTTTGATGGCGACGGGGTAGCCGTGTTCTTGTGCGAAAGTCCTGACCTCGTCGGGTGAGGACAGAGGTTCTTGGGTCCCCGGCACGGCTGCGACGCCGGCCTTGGCGACCGCGATTCGTGACGCGATCTTGTCGCCCATCGTTGAGATCGCTTCCGGCGACGGCCCCACCCAGATGATTCCGGCGTCAAGCACCGCTTGTGCGAAGGCCGCGTTTTCTGCGAGGAACCCATATCCGGGATGGATTGCGGATGCGTTGGCGCTCTTGGCTACCTCGAGGATGCGTTCGACGTTCAAGTAGGACTCGCCTGCCGGGGCCGGCCCAATGTTCCAGGCCTCGTCGGCAATATCGACATGTACCGCATCGCGATCCAACTCTGAGTAGACGGCGATGGTGCGCAAGCCAATTTCTTTGGCGGCACGAATGACTCTGACAGCGATCTCGCCGCGGTTGGCAACTAATACAGATTCCACGCGTTCATCCTAGGTATGTGGTGTCGGGCGATTCGTCACAGCGGGATATTTCCATGCTTGCGCGGTGGCATAGCTTCTCGCTTGGTACGTAGCATTTCCAGCGCACGGATCAGCCGGGGGCGAGTCTCCCTTGGCTCGATGACCTCATCCACGAAGCCACGTTCCGCAGCCACATACGGGTTGTTGAACTGTGATTCGTACTCATCGATGAGTTCCTGGTTACGGGCTGCAGGGTCGTCCGCATTTGCGATCTCTCTGCGGTGAATGACGTTCACCGCACCTTGTGCTCCCATTACCGCGATCTGGGCTGTCGGCCATGCATAGACGACATCGGCCCGCACGGACCTCGAGTTCATGACTACATAGGCACCGCCATATGCTTTGCGGGTTATCACTGTGATCTTGGGAACGGTTGCTTCGGCGTATGCGTAGAGCAGCTTGGCCCCGTGCCTGATGATGCCGCCGTGCTCTTGCTCGATGCCCGGCAGGAAACCGGGTACGTCGACAAACGACACGATTGGGATATTGAACGCATCACAGAATCTGATGAAGCGGGCGGCTTTTGTCGACGACGCAATGTCGAGAGTGCCGGCGAGTACCGCCGGTTGGTTGCCGACTATCGCTGTGGCGTAGCCATCGAGCCTGGCGAATCCGATGACGATGTTCGCCGCGTAATGCTCGTGTACCTGATAGAACTCGCCATCGTCTACAACCATCTCAACCAGATCAACCATGTCATATGGCAGGTTGGCGGTGCTGGGGATGATCTCGGTGAGTTCCTCGTCCATGCGATCAGCCCGATCCATGGGTGTGAAATAGGGCGGTACTTCCATATTGTTTCGAGGCAGGAACGACAGCAGGTAGCGCACTTCTTCGAGGGCGGAGCGATCGTCGCTGGCCACAAAATGGGTTACACCCGACTTGGTCCCGTGGGCGTGAGCACCGCCGAGATCCTCGAACGTCACATCCTCTCCGGTGACGGCGCGGATGACCTCGGGTCCGGTGATGAATAGGTGCGACAGTCCTTCGACCTGGTAGACGAAGTCGGTGATGGCCGGTGAGTAAACGGCACCGCCGGCACATGGCCCCATGACCACCGAAATCTGGGGTATCACTCCGGAAGCGCGTACGTTGCGTTCAAAGATCCGTCCATAGCCGTCGAGGGCGGTCACCCCCTCTTGGATCCGGGCGCCACCGGAGTCCTTGAGTCCGATGAGAGGGGCTCCGGTATCCATGGCGAGATCCATCACCTTGCAGATCTTGTCGGCAACCACCGCGCCCAGACTTCCGCCGAAGGCCGTGAAGTCCTCGGCGAAGATAAAGACCGTTCTGCCATCGATCGTGCCCCACCCGGTGATAACGGCATCGCCAAGAGGTCGTTTGTCCTCGATCCCGAATCCCGATGCCTGATGCTGAACCAGCATGTCCATCTCTTGGAACGAGCCTTTGTCGAGGAGTGCCTCGACGCGCTCTCTAGCGGTCAGTTTCCCGAGGTCGTGTTGACGATCCACGGCACGTCTGCTGGCAGGCTCGTAGGCCTTTTCCCGCAGCTGCCGCAGTTGTTCGATTAGTTCGTCGGTTGTCACAACCCGGTCTCCGGTAGTGTCGGCGTATCTATATATGACTCACAGAAACGCATAATGGCTACACCCTACGTCACGATTGTTCTCGATGAGGTGACATCCACACAGGATGTCGCCACAGCCGAACTTCGCGGAAGCGATCAGCCGGTGTTGATCGTAGCCAGTCGGCAAACTGCGGGCCGGGGTAGGAGCGGCAACGACTGGTGGCAGGCGCCGTGCGCCCTTGCCGCGTCGCTGGCATTCTCTCCCGAGACCCTTGAGGTGAAGGGGACCTTCTCGTTGACGGTCGGTCTTGCCGTTCGTGCCGCCGTGGCTGGCGTCGCTCACTTACACGTCGATCTGAAGTGGCCTAATGACCTCGAACTCGATGGCCGGAAGGTTGGCGGGGTTCTGGTTGAGCGAGACGAGGAACGCGTCGTGGTTGGTTGCGGTGTCAACCTGTGGTGGCCGGAGCCACCGCCTGGTACCGGTGCTTTGTTCGACGACCCTCCGGAGTTGGCGGTCGGCGTTGCGATCAGCGAGGCGTGGGCAGGCGACGTACTGCAGTCAGCCGGGGCATGGGATCGCGATGCCTACATGGCAGCCTGCTCGACGTTGGGTGCCGAACTCACCTGGGATCCTGCGGGCCGAGGTACGGCCACGGCAGTCGATGAACGGGGAGGTCTTGTCGTGACAACCGCACAGGGAACCACCATATTGCGTTCAGGCGAGGTCAGGACGA
>CAXMRC010000027.1:0-3498 GCA_964195945.1 uncultured Gemmatimonadales bacterium | reverse complement strand
GACTGTCAATCTCTATGAGACATTCAAGCTGCCGATCTCAGGCGCCGTCGCAGATTTCAATATTGCCCCACACGACAACGGCACTGAGCTGACCCTCAACTACAGCTATACGCCCAACTTGCTCGGGCGCCTGTTGCGCGGTTACACCGACAAGCAGATGCGCAAAGGGATTGGCGGCATGGCGAAAGGCCTCCAGCTGGAGAGCGAGCGCATCGCCGCCAGCTGAGGAGTGCTTTGATTGTCCTATGCAATTGGCTTCTCAGGCGTCGAACTTGAACGAGACGGAGAGCTTCACCCGGTAGAGCTCAATCAGCCCATCGTCGCTAATGGTGACGTCGAACTCAGTCGCCTGGCCGATGCGCATATCTCGCAACGAGCCTGACGCCTTGGCGACTGCGCCGGCAGCTGCGTCCTCCCACGAATCCGGACTCGTGCCCACAATTTCGATCACTTTGTATACGGACATGGTGGCTCCTCCCGATCGCCGGTGCCATATGTCACTCTACGATCTACAACGGCCTGCGAACAGGGTCCGAATTGTGGGATACGAAAACCAATCGTTCCCCGACTGCCCGGGGATCCACCAACGTACAACCGGCAGCTAGACGATTGAACCTCGGTTTTATTCGAGGGCATGGAGGGGCCCGGCCCGATCAGGCCCGATGTGACCATCGCTTAGAACGAGCGGTCTAGAGCTCCGCCGGAATTCGTCCCTCGACATGTGACAAGGACGGGACACCCTGAGACGCACAGGCGCTGGCAGCACCACCACGGGTCCCCGCATAGAAATCGGCCTCGTCACCGTCTCGCCTCACCCTCCACACGAGTGGAAGCGCGAGCAGCGTCAGAGCCCCGCCGACGATGTAGCCGGCAGAGAAACCCCTGCGGTCGGATAGAGTGCCAAGCCCGGTCTGCCCGGCGACGCCTCCCACGCCCGAGATCATTGAACCAAACGAAACCACCGTCGCTCGTTGTTCGCTCGGAACTACCTGATGGATAAAGGCCTGGCTCACCGGCATCTGGACTCCCATCGCGACCCCACCCACGAATAGCAAGGTAAGCGCAGGCAAGAATGAATCGACGACACCAACACCGATGAGAGCTATCGCATATATCGAGCCGGTCCACAAAAAGAGCGTCGTTCGCCGACCGCACCAGCGCATTACCAACTCCACGATGGCATTGCCCACCATCATCGAGATCGCAAGAAGAGCAGCCACGACCCCGGCGACCCAAACCGCGTCACTCTCGAGCAGCTCGAGGAAGTAGGGCTGCCAGGCGTACCACGCCCAGAAGAAGAAACCTCCCTGAATCGATCCGCCGACCATCAGGAGCCGCAGTGATCGGTGCCGCCATCCGAAGCGGACTCCATCACTCCCAAGTCGTACCGCGGTGCCGGGCAATTCGCGCCACGACACCCGCTGCGGTTGGAACCCAACGTCGCGCATCCCGAAGTAGGCGAGTCCAAGAAGCAGGATCAGCAGCCCGGAGCGGACCACGAACGGAAGGGCGAGGTTGATCTGTCCGATAAGTCCACCACTGACCGTGCCGGTCAACATCGCTGCTCCGCTGATGAATTGCCCGCGTGAGAACACGTGATCGAGGTCACCGTCGTACCCGTGAAAGCGAACACCATCTACAAGCCACGCCTCCATCGCTCCCGAATAGAACGTGAACCCGAGTCCCATGAGCACCGATACCAGGGAGAAGGCAAGGACGCCGGCGCCTGCTTCCGCTAGTCCGACATAGAACATCGTCGAGGCGGCTAAGACGACAAGCGACGCAAGAAATGATGCCCGTCGACCGACCGTATCGGCAACGACCCCCGTCGGGATCTCAAAAAGGACCGTTCCGACCGAGAATGCTGCGTTGGCGATGAACACCTCCGCAATAGACAGACCGGCATTCAGGAGAAAAAGGGTGTTGATTCCCCAGATCACCGACGCTGCCAGCGTGTAGATGGCTGCATAGGAGTAGTAGCGACGGATAATATTTGCCGCTTCCTTAGGAATAGTGGGAGGTTGTGGAGTCTCTCGCATTTGCTACCAGTCGTCGCAGGGGCCCCGAGCGGAGCGTCCCCGCCAAACTACACGTCCTGGGCTCCATGTGGCACCCGATCGACAGGGCCACATCTGTGTCATAGTCCGAACCTCCGACAGACAAGCCCATCTTCCTCAGGGACTGAACACCGATCAGGGCTATTCGTCCGCAATCTGGTAGACGCGGCGAACATCGCCCGTGTCGCCAAGCCCGAGCAGGG
The DNA here is from genome assembly GCA_964195945.1 of uncultured Gemmatimonadales bacterium. Taxonomy (GTDB): domain Bacteria; phylum Actinomycetota; class Acidimicrobiia; order Spongiisociales; family UBA5794; genus JAAETI01. The sequence goes on along the minus strand of CAXMRC010000027.1, from coordinate 1,238 downwards.
CGAGCTTGTCGCCCTGATCACGGTCTAGGAGACTGTTGGACAGATGGTGTGAAGACTCGTCCCTCCGACAAAGTGCCTGATCACAGCGCCGCCGACGAGCGGAACTGACATTGTTCAACAAACTCCGAGGCATAGGTTGACCGACGGATCTGGGTCCAATCGGCGAGCGGGAACCACTCAGTATGCCTACCCGACCGCGCCATGTTTGCTGCTACGTCAGGCCGTATTGCTGATTCGCAGTGCCGTACAATGTGTCCAGGAGAGTTCATGATCGACCTCGAATGGCATGAAGCGCCGCACGGCTACACCTCGGGTGATTACCGCATCCGCATCACACCAGGCCGATCGCGGACGCCATGGCAGTTGGACTTGAGCGAAAGCGCTCGACGGTCGCGGGCCTGGCAGGCGTTCACAATCTCGTATCACTCCACGCTCAACGACGCCAAGGACCGGGCTCGTCGAGTCGAACGCGAGCGACGGATCCGCGTCAGGACGATCGGTCACGCCATCGTCGGTGTTGTTGCTTCGGTGGCCTTTGTCATGCTCGTGCCCGGCATTAACGGCATACCCGAATTCGTGCTGGCTCTGACTGCGTTGTTCGTAGCGCTTCGGTCCTTCGCTTTTGCGGTCAGTGTGAAACTAGGTGATGCCTGGGGATGGACCCGCGACAGCGGCACCGCGGATCGAATCACTTGGTCGGACCGCGCTGTGTTTTCGATCATGGAACGACTGCGGCGGCGGACTATGAACGCGATAGACGACGATGAGAGTCGTGTGGTGAAGCCTCTTCCACCTGAACCGCCGTCCTAACCCACCCCGGTCACCCGCGTCGGCTCGCACAGTCGTGGTCGAAAGGGAGTTCTGCGTTTCAGGTCGGTTTGGTGATAGGTGATGGCGAAACATGTGCGCGCGAGGGCGCGAAACGACCGGGAACACCATGCGCACAGACAGAGTTCCGCCCCCGGCGGGCCCGGATGGGGCTAACAGGACGGAACGCGAACCAGCGGTGTCCGCGGTAGAGCAGTTCGTGAGATGAGCTGCAGACGGACTCGCCCCCGGCGAGTCTGCGTGGGCCCAACTGGGCAGAACGCGAACCAGCTCAACGGTCTGGGTCAGAGCGCCTGCTGACGCAAGCCAATGCAAGGTTGCCGCCCCCGGCCGGACTTCCCTCGTGACATCAGCAATTACCCGATTGTGAAGTCGAACGTCGCCTCGGTCACGCCGTCCTCACCGATGAA
>CAXMRC010000026.1:0-2627 GCA_964195945.1 uncultured Gemmatimonadales bacterium | reverse complement strand
GACATCGACGACCGGGCCGGCCACCTTGACGATCCGCCCCGTTGGAAGTGCGGTGGTTGTGGTCACTGTTTCTCCGTCCTTTACCTATCCGCCGGACAGCGCTTCGGCGCCGCCAACGATTTCAGATATCTCAGTTGTGATTTCGGCCTGTCGAGCCTGGTTGGCTTCCCGGGTCAACAGGCGGACAAGTTCTTCTGCGTTTTCGGTGGCTGCTTTCATCGCCCTACGCCGTGCGGCGTGCTCCGACGCCGACGCTTCCAGCAGCATCCCAAAGACAGTTCCTTCCAAAAAGCGTGGTAGGAGTCGAGCCAGGATCGTCTCGGCATCCGGCTCGAATGTGTAGGAAACTGCGGCGTCGTGATCGCTCGCCTCTGGCGGCTCAATCGGCAACACGGGCCACAGCACCGGATTCTGCGTCATCGCTGAGACATAGCGGGTGGTGAACACCTCGACGGAATCGACAGCCTCCGACTCGTACGCTTCGAGTAATGCGTTCCCGATAAGACGGGCATCACCATATCCGGGTCTATCGGTCACACCCAGCCAGGCGTGCTCGATAGCGAACTTGCGATAGGCGAAGTAGGACCGGGCCTTTTCGCCGACAATGTAGAGCCGAACTTCTTTGCCCTCATCGTGAAGCTCTTGAATCCGATGCTCAGCCATACGGATGATGTTGCTGGTGTAGCCACCAGCAAGACCACGATCAGAGCTGACAATGACCAGGCCTGCCGTCGCTACGGGACGGCGGTCGAGCAGTGGGTGACTTGCACCACCGCTAGCCGCGCCAAGGTTTCGGATAACTTCGTTCATCTTGTCCGTATACGGCTGCGACTGTGCAACACGCACGCGGGCTTTGCCAATCCGCGCTGTCGCGATGAGCTCCATCGCTCGCGTAATCTTCATCGTCGACTGGACGCTCTTAATCCGACGCCGGATCTGCCGTACTTCAGCGGAAGCCATGGGTCTTGCTAACCCTCTCTCGAAGCCTTGTACTCGTTGATGGCCGCCACCAGACCCTCGGCCGGTAGCTCACCGGTGTCGCGGATCTCGTTGAGCAGCCCGGAGTAGCGGGTCTCTACGAATTCCAACAGTCCGGCCTCGAAATCGTGGATCTGATTCTCGGGCACGTCGTCCATGTGGCCTTCGGTGACTGCAAAGATCGATACGACCTGCTGCTGAACCGAAAGCGGGGCAAATTGCCCTTGCTTGAGGACTTCGACGACACGACGACCCCGATCAAGCTGTGCCAGGGATGCGGCATCCAGCTCAGAGCCGAACTCTGCGAAAGCCTCCAGTTCGCGGAACTGCGCCAGGTTGAGCCGCAACGGCCCGGCAACCTTCTTCATTGCCTTGACCTGCGCCGCTCCACCGACACGAGACACCGAGATACCGGCGTTGATAGCCGGCCGGATACCTGAGTAGAAGAGGTCGGACTCGAGGAAGATCTGTCCGTCCGTAATGGAGATCACGTTCGTCGGGATGTATGCCGAAACATCATTGCCCTTGGTCTCGATCACCGGCAGACCCGTCAGAGAACCCCCACCAAGTTCATCGCTGAGCTTCGCACACCGTTCGAGCAAACGACTGTGGAGATAGAACACGTCGCCCGGATAGGCCTCACGGCCCGGAGGACGCCGTAGCAGCAGCGAGATCTCGCGGTAGGCCACAGCTTGCTTGGAGAGATCGTCAAAGATCACCAAGGCATGCTCACCGTTGTACATCCAGTACTGCCCGATCGCCGAACCGGCGTACGGGGCGTACATCTGCAGAGACGCCGCAATCGATGCCGGAGCGGCCACGATGACGGTGTACTCCATCGCACCGGCCTGCTCCAACGCGTCGGCGACCTCGGCGACAGTTGACGCCTTCTGCCCGATCGCCACGTAGATGCACTTAACCCCAAGACCCTTCTGGTTGAGGATCGTGTCGATCAAGATGGCGGTTTTGCCGGTCTGGCGGTCGCCAATGATCAGCTGACGCTGACCACGGCCAATCGGAGTCATGGCGTCAATGGCCTTGATGCCCGTCTGCAGCGGCTCGGAGACAGGCTGACGTTCCACCACAGACGGTGCCTGTGTCTCCAGCAGCCGGGTCTCGGTGAACTCGACAGAGCCCTTGCCATCGATGGGGTTGCCCAGTGGGTCGATGACCCGCCCGAGCAGTCCGTCACCAACGGGGATGGAAAGTACTCGACCGGTGGACCGCACCTCGTCGCCCTCTTCGATCTTCGATGCGTCACCCATGATGACGGTACCAATCGAATCTTCGTCGAGGTTGAGAGCCACACCGGTGAGACCACCGGGAAACTCCAACAACTCGGATGTCATGACATGAGGAAGACCAACAACACGAGCGACGCCGTCACCGACTGACTCTACGTAGCCGACGGTCTCTGCCTCCACGGATGGAGACCAGTCCGCAAGGTTGCGCCGTAGTGCCCCGGTGATGTCTTCCGGAGTCAGGGTTAGATCAGCCATTCGCTATGCCCATGCCTCTCGCAATTCCAGGAGTCGGTTACGTACCGACCCGTCAAACAATGTGTCTTCAACTTGGGCAACGAGCCCACCAACCAGATCTGGCTCAACCACAACGTTGAGCTTCACAGCCTTACCCGTTACCTCTGATAG
>CAXMRC010000025.1:0-1690 GCA_964195945.1 uncultured Gemmatimonadales bacterium | reverse complement strand
CAGAATCTCTTCAGTCTTGAGATCCATCCAGCGTACTTGGACAAGTTGTTCCTAACTCATCTGCATCTGGACCACGTTGGCGACTTCCATGTCTTGTTTGATGCCCTTGGCTGGGCGAGAAACACGCCTCTTCATGTCTGGGGCGGTTCCGGGGCAACACCCGAGTTGGGTACCGCTGCGTTCTGTGACCACATGCAGAAGGCGGCAGTGTGGCACACCGAGAGCAAGAAGGGCCTCGTTCCTAGTGGTGGGATGGGCATCGTTGCTCACGAGTTCGACTCCGGCTTGTTCACGTCAGAGAATCCTCGAATCCTCGTGTACGACGAGAATGATGTGAGGATCTATGCCTTCCCAGTGGCGCACATCCTTGTTGGTGCCGTTGGGTATCGACTGGAGTGGAATGGGCTATCAATGACCTTCCACGGCGACGGCGAGCCGTCCGTGTTCGAGGCAGAGCAGGCGGCGGGCGTCGACCTCTTCATGCACGAGTGTTTCCCAGATGCGGCAACATTTGCACAGTGGACCAAGATGCCGCTCGAAACAGCGAAGAAGGTCGTCGGCGCCCACACCACCCCCGACCGGCTCGGGCAACTATTCGACATTGCCAAGCCGAACCTCGGTGTCGCCTACCACTACTCCCAAAGCGACGACCGAATCGACCCGTTCTTCGACAGCATTCAGACCACCTACGACGGGCCCGTAGCCATTGCACAAGATCTAACCGTCATCAACGTCACCCCAGAGCAGATCGTCGTGAGAGAAGCCCAAACCGACCTTCTTCACGATACGCCACCTGGCCCCGATGAAGGACCGCCAGAGTTCGACCCAAAGAATCCAGGAGTCACACCGAGCATCGTCACAGACACCATTCTGCCGATCGAGTAGCCAGACTCACTGCAACCCAGCCGCCCACCACCGGCACTATGCACGGCTGGATCACGCACCCATATGTGCCGATATGGGCGGGCCTACGGCGACATCGGAGACCGGTCAATCGATCGGGAGAGGGAGTCCTTCTTGGCGTGCAGGGCACTCGCTCGTCCGTAGGTGTCGGGCAGTGCTGTTGTTGGTCAGTCTTTGCGGCCGGTGAGTGCGAGTTGGGCCCCGAGCAGGACCATGACGACACCGCCACTCGCACCGAACCACTCCGACCGACGAGGCGACCGAGCGAGCCACTGACGGGCGGAACCCGCCGCCATCCCCCACGTGCCGTCAGATAAGAGAGCAACGGCCACGAAGACGACGCCGAGTATTGCCATTTGCAGAGCGGCGGGCGGTCCGGTCTCTGTGACGAACTGCGGCAGGATGGCGGCAAAGAACACGATCGCCTTGGGATTGGTCACCCCAACAATGAACCCCTCCAGGAACACCGAACGAGATGACCCCGCTGTCTGTGCAGTGTCGAGGGCCCTGCCGAGGTCCCTCCGGTGGCGGATTGCCTGGATTCCGAGCCAAACGAGGTAGAGCGCACCGGCAAGTTTGATGCCGGTGAACACAGTGATCGACCGTCCTACGATCGCTCCAAGGCCCAACGCCACGAAGACCATCTGGACATACACGCCCGCAGAGTTACCAAGAGCCGTGATCAGTGCCGCTCTGCGGCCCAGAGCGACTCCCCGACTGACAATGAACATCACGCTCGGCCCAGGTACGACGATGAGGGCAAACGACAACGCTGCGAACGCTGCGA
>CAXMRC010000024.1:0-44451 GCA_964195945.1 uncultured Gemmatimonadales bacterium | reverse complement strand
CCGATGCTCGCGACGTCGGGCAGCGGATCGCCTGCATGGAGCCGCACGACGAAACTGGGCAGACCCGACCGCTCCACGGCGTCACCAAGATGGCCTGCGGGCGCCTCAGCGCTGTGTTCGAGGATCGCGATCGGTTTCATGAGCCCCAACTTACTGTTGCACACAGTCGCTGCATGGCGGGTACTCTCGGGCGCCCATGTCGTCACCGCCTTGACGGCGAGAGGAATACCAAGTCGCTCGATGGTAAGACACCAGATCAGCCACTCGTCACGAGGCGGCGACGCCGATCTGTTTGACCGAGATCTGCGACGGCTCGGCTGCTGACAGGGTCAATCGGAAGCTCGTTCGACCAAAGCGCAATAAGACCGCTGCCCACCACGACCAGGACAGCAGCGCCGAACTACGGGATGCTTTGGCCAACAGGACTGTTGGCAGCGCGTCGACTCACCACCTATCTCCCCTTTGCCGGCGATTCTTAGCGTGGAACTATGCAGATTTTGGACAGACCGACCGAGGTCGCACCTGCAACAATGTCGCTATGGAGTTTGCGATACAGACCCTTGGTCACTCTTACGACGACTTCCTCACTGCCGCTAGATGGGCGGAAGGCAAGGGGCTCGCCGCGTTTGCCATACCGGATCACTACCTATATGGGGCTGTTGAGACAGCGGGGGCAACACCTGCGTACGACGCATTTGCGGTCATGGCCGGCCTGGCAAGAGAGACAGAACTGATCGAGCTGGTGATCCTCGTCTCACCCATCACGTTCCGTCACCCGGCGGTACTGGCCAAAAGCACCGCAACCATTCAGGAGATGTCGGGAGGCCGATTCAAGCTCGGAGTAGGCACAGGCTGGATGGAACAAGAACATGATCGGTTCGGCATCGAGTTTCCCGACACCAAGCAGCGCTTTGCGATGACCGAAGAAGCACTCGCCTATATGCGGGCCGCGTTTGCCGAACCCCCTGTGGATTTCACCGGGAAGTTCTACTCGCTCAAGGCTTTTGATATCCAGCCGAGGACTGAGCTCAAACTTGTTGTCGGTGGCACCGGTGCGGTCAAGACGCCGCGCCTTGCCGGGACCTATGCGGATGAGCTCAACGCCTACCCGGCGAACCCCGACGAGTATCGCGCCAGGATCGGACGGGGTCGGGCCGCAGCGCTCGCCGCGGGCCGTGATCCAAGTGCTCTCCTGATATCGAGCTCCGGCCAGATCGCCGCCGCCGATACAGAACCTGAGTATCACGACATGCTCGTTACGATCGCACAGGAGCACGACACCACCGCAGAGAAGATCGAAGAAGAAGCAGCAAAGCGCAACGCACCGCGGGGGACCTGGCAGCAAGTTCGCAAGATCCTCGACGGAATGCAGGACGCCGGAATGACCCGTTTCTACTTCCAAGGTAGATTCGACCCGACGGATATCGAGCTCAAACTGAGCAAACTGTCATCTGAGTAGCGGAGGTTCAAAGATGGACGGCGCCACCGACCCGGCAAAGGCAACTGCTCCCGGTTGGTATCGACAATGGTTGCCTCGGGTTGCCACCACGACAGTGGTCGTTCTGGCTGTTGGATACGGCGGTACCTGGATCTTCCGCAATACCTCGAACTTCATTGTCACGATCGTGATCTCGTTGTTCGCAGCCTTTGCGATGCTCCCTGCGGTCGAAGCGCTGAGCAATCGGGGGTGGCGGAGAGGCTACGCCACCGGAGCTGTGATGTTCGCCGCCGCCGCGTTTGCGGTGATCTTCTTGTACGCCCTCATAAACGTTGCCGTAGCCGAGACAATCAAACTCGCGGGACAGATTCCTGAATACGTGGAGACCGGGGTCGGATGGGCCAACGACACGTTTGGGCTCGACTTCTCCAGCGACAGAATCATCGATGACCTAACGGCGGACCAACAAAGACTCGAAGACCTCTCAACCAATGCCGCCAGCGGTGTGCTCGGCCTTGCATCGACAGCAGTCGGGTTGGTGTTCCAGTTACTAACGATCGCCCTATTTGTCTTCTATATCCTGGCCGACCTTCCCAAACTGCGGGCCGCGGTGTTGCGTCGGATGCCACCCAGCCAACAGCTTCATGCCGACACGGTGATCGGGATTACGATCGAGAAGGTCGGCGGATATGTCTACTCGCGCAGCCTCCTCGCCGCGTTCTCAGCTGTGTTCCACTTCATTGCGTTCTCCATCATTGGGGTTCCATACGCAGTGGCGTTAGCCACGTGGGTAGGAATCGTTTCCCAATTCGTCCCGACGGTTGGTACCTACATAGCCGGAGCGTTCCCGCTCCTCATTGCTCTCGCAGAGGATCCGCTAGATGCTGTTTGGGTGTTGGTCGCGATCCTTGCTTACCAACAAATCGAGAATTACGGCCTCTCGCCACGCGTGACGGCCAACACAATGGATCTGCACCCAGCAATCGCTTTTGGTTCGGCAATCATCGGCGCTTCACTGCTCGGTGGCGTCGGTGCGATCCTGGCTCTGCCGGCGGCGGCGACCGTCGTTGCGCTTATCCAAACGTACGGCGATCACTACGACGTGGTCGCGTCGGGAAGCATCGAAAGCCCCGAGCAGTACGAAGCCCGGATGCACGAGAACGCGCAACAGAAGGCCGAGAGACGAAGGGAATTGACCGAACGTCTCAAAGAGATCGCCAGGCTCGACGAGTAACTCGAAGCTGGCATTGTCCGGGAGCCTTCTAACCTCCACACGATGAACACTGCAGAGACAACCGCCGGACATCTCCGGGCCGGGATCATCGTGATCGGTGTTCTCACCGCAGCAGCGGCCGGTGGCCTCGCTCTGTTCACGATCGGCGAGACCTATGCCCTGGTCACCGCAGCAACCATTGTGATCACCTCGGTGGTCATCGCATTCACGGCCTCGGCAGTTCTGGGCCGGATCGTCCTGGTCCTCCTAATCCTGACGCTTGCTGGAACTCTTCTGACGGGAGCGTATGGTGCGATTCAGATCCTGGCAGCACTTGCCGGCGACCAATCCGGGCCGGTTGATCTACCCGACGCAGAAGTCCTGGCGAGTGCGGAACGCAAAATCGACCAATCAGTCGAAAACTCCACCTTCCAGGTCGAATTGTCCGAAGCCGAGCTAAACGCAGTGCTCCTGGACTCGCTCGCAGACACCGACACACCCTTCCAACGCATCACCGTTGACATCATCAATGCAGTCGGTGAGCCCGCCTTGATCGGATTCGTCGGAGACTTCAAGAACGGACAATTGACTGTAACCGGCGAACTAACCGCCGAAACTCGTGGCGGTCAGTTCGAACTGGAACTCCTCAGCGCTGATGTTGGGATGTTCACGATGCCGGGTGTCGCTCGTGACGCCGTCGAGGACATGATCGGGCGAGTCGCCGACCTCAACCGAGCTCTCGCCGACGAGGGCGCCGACGTGCAAAGCGTCGTCATCGGTGATGACAACATTGTCGTCACCGGAGTCGCCAGCGGCGACACGACCATCAACGCGGGAGTCATGCTGGCCGCGTTCGGGAATCTGGACGGGCTCGGTATCGCAGAAGTCGCGGTGCGTCCCTACGACCCTGGGGTAGACAGTGCCAGCGCGGAAGGCGATCCGTACTACATAGCGCTCGGCGATTCCCTGGCTGCGGCTGTTGGTGTGGAGGGCTACGCCGAGGGCTATGTGTCGCAGGTGCATCGCGAACTGAGCGTTCGCGATGGAGTGGTATACGGACTCCAAAACCTCGGCAAGTCGGGGGAAACCTCGGGGACGATGCTGCTCGGCGATCAGCTCGATAGTGCCGTTGCCTTTGGCCAGGACCGCGACGTGGCCTACGTCACCATCGATATCGGCGCCAACGATCTGCTCGGGCATCTCGCTTCTTCGGATTGCAGCGAAGACGTGGGCGCGCCCGCATGTGCAGCACGCATCGATGCTTCGCTAACGGCCTATCGCTCTAACATCGCCGTCATCCTCGAGACGATCGACGAGTCGTTCCCGGAAGCAACGGTCGTGTTCCTGCTGGCTTACAACCCGTTCAGCCTTGGGTTTGAAGATGAGGTCGCCTTCGAAGCGCAGAGCAACGCGGTACTCAGCGAGCTCAACGAGATCGCCACCGCGGCCGCGACCGAATACGAGTTCCTTGTCGCTGATGGCTTCACGCCGATGCGTGGAACCACCACGGCAACTACGCACATGACCGATACACCACCCGATATCCACCCCAACGCCACCGGGTATGACATCCTGACCGACGCGATTCTTGCAGCAGCTCTCAAGTAGCTCGGTCTCATTCCGAAGAAAATGGGAACCTGGCGGCGGTCCTACGGCATCAGAAGGGGGACACGCCAGAAACAAACAGGGGTCACCATGAAACGCTTCACCATCGCCGTCGCAGCACTCGTCGTACTGGCCGCGGCATGTTCATCCACTCCCGAATCGACAACCACATCAATCGGCGGATCAACAAGACCCCCGATTCAGGCAACAACGGTGTCATACGGTCTCCAGACATTTGATGCCTGCGAGGACTTCCTCGACTACGTCAAGGGTCATGCGGTAGACATGGTGGGGCCATGGGGCTTCGAGTACGGCTACTACGGCGGCGGATTCTTCCGTGGCGACGTCGTGCTGGAAAGCGCAGTCGCCACCGACGGCAGCGTTGACTTCGGCGCACCGGCCACTACCGCGGCCAGTTCGAGCGCTCTCCAACAGGGAGTCGACTACTCCGGGACCAACATCCAGGAGCTTGGCGTTGACGAGCCGGACATCATCAAGACAGACGGTGAGAAGATCGTCGCCGTTAGCGGCAATGAGCTTTACATCATCGACGTCACCGGCGCAGAGCCCCGTCTCGCCGGTCAGACGACGATCGAGGCCGGTTGGGCCAGCGATCTGTTCCTTGCCGGCGACCGCGTTCTCGTCATGGCCAACGGCGACGTTTACGCAACTCCGATCCTAGATAGCGGTTTCGGAGACGTCGCAGAGGCGTACTACCCGACTCCGGTGACCACACTGATCGAGATCGACATCTCCGATATCGAGAATCCGCGGGTCGAACGCACGCTATTTGTCGACGGGGCCAAAGTGAGCGCCCGGATGGTTGGCGACTCGGTCCGACTAGTTATCAGCTCCATGCCAACAGGCCTGCAATTCAAGTATCCAGAGACCAACGGTCTCAAGGCCGAGCGTGATGCCGAGGCGTACAACAAGCAGGTCATCAAAGACTCGACCATCGACAACTGGGTTCCCTACTTCGTTCTCGAGAACGCCTCCGGTCGTGTCATCGACGAGGGAAGCTTGCTCGAATGCTCGGTGGCGCATCACCCAGAAGAGTTCTCCGGGCTCGAGATGCTGTCTGTCCTCACCATCGATATCGCCAATGATCTCAACATCGACGATGCCGTGGGTGTCCTTGCGGCGGGCGACATTGTCTACGCATCAACCGATGCCATGTATATCGCATCTGCGGCGTGGCGCAATTGGGATACCTTTGAAGACGGCGATACCGAGGACGCCATCAACGATTACACAACCGACATCCACAAGTTCGACATCTCCGATCCCGCCAATACCACCTATGTGGCCACGGGTCGGGTCACCGGGTTCATGTTGAGCCAGTGGTCGATGTCCGAATACGAAGGCAACCTGCGCGTGGCGACAACCACATCACCCGACTGGTGGTGGGGCGGCGGCGACGAATCAGAGAGCTTTGTAACAGTTCTCGAAGAACAGGATGGCGAGCTGGTCGAGATGGGCAAGATTGGCGGCCTCGGTAAGGGTGAGCGTATCTACTCAGTGCGGTTCATCGATGAGGTCGGCTATGTCGTCACTTTCCGCCAGACCGACCCGTTGTACACGATCGATCTTTCGAACCCGACCGACCCACGCGTGGTCGGCGAGCTCAAGATCCTCGGGTATTCCGCCTATCTGCATCCGGTCGGCGACGGCCTGTTGCTCGGAGTCGGCCAGGACGCAACCGACCAGGGCCGGACTCTCGGAACCCAGATCTCACTGTTCGATGTGAGCGACCCGGCCAACCCGGTTCGGGTGCAGAACTACACCTTCGACAACGGCTACTCAAGCGTTGAATACGACCACAGAGCCTTCCTCCATTGGCCGGCAACCGGGCTGACCGTGGTTCCCGTCGCGGCATGGAGCTGGGATGAGGAAACCGGCGAGGAGTCGGGCTTCGTCGGTGCCATTGCTATCAAGGCCACCGCGGATGGGATCGAAGAGATCGGCCGCATCACTCACGGTGAGAACAAAGCTGCGGAGGAGTACTGGTGGGCACCGTCCATCGAGCGCTCAATGGTGATCGGCGACAGCCTCTACACCTACTCATACGAGGGCGTGCTGCAGAGCGATCTCGAGACGATCGAACCTGGTGGTTACGTGGGCTTCTGGCAGTGAGCCATGAAATGGCATTGGAGTTCAAGCATTGAACTCGTGAGCCATGAAATGGCATTGGAGTTCATACAATGAACTCCAGAGCCAGACCAGACAACGTGGATCAAGGGGCCCCTCTCCGGAGGGGCCCCTTCTCGTTGGGTGGTCTTCTTCTGTAGCTCTTCCCCTCTTCGGCCGATCTTCTGTGGAGCAGAAGTCGAACCTGCCCGTAAGGGCAGGCGACGATCCGTGTCTGCCACAATGTGCCGATGCGGGATAGGATCAAACCAAGCTGGTGGGGCGGGCGCGGCCACATCGTCTTCACCATCGTTGTGTTTGTGACGCTGGCCTCACTCGACAATGCCGCCCTGGCGACCATCCCCTCGATGGTCTTACCCATCACCGAAGCGCTCAATACTTCAAAGGCAGCAATCGGGTTCCTTACCGCAACGGTCATCTTCGTCACCGCGCTTAGCGCCGTCGGCTGGGGGTACTGGGGTGACCGTTCAGACCGCAAACGCCTCCTCTTTTGGGGAACCCTGATCTGGGCGGCAGGGTCGGGTCTGTCATCTACCGCCGGCACCTACTGGCAGCTCTTCGTCTGGCAGATCGTCACCGCCGTTGGTCTCGGCGTCATCGCATCCGTCGGGTTCTCAGTCGTCAGTGACTTCGTCTCACCCCGCAGACGGGGTCTGGCGATGAGCTTCTGGGGTTTGTCTCAGGGGATCGGCGGGATCGTCGGTGGTTTGCTCGCCAGCCAACTCGGGGCCGATGACTTCTCGCGCGCTCTGGTGGTCATCGCGGTGCTTGGCCTTGCTGTCTCCGCTTTGTATTTGCTTACCTACGACCCACCCCGGGGCCTACGCGAGCCCGCGTTGGCGGAGCTGCACGAAAGCGGAGCCGAGTATGCGTACCGCATCGAACCCGACCAGCTACCAACGCTGCTGGAGCGCCGCACCAACCGTTGGCTCATCTTGCAAGGCCTCAGCGCCCAGGTCGCCTACGGCTCACTGATCTGGGTGCCCCTGCTGTATCAGGAGAAGGTCATGGCAGCCGGCTATGACCTGTCGACCTCAACCAAAGTTGGCGGCATCCTTGGCGCCATCTTCCAACTCGGTGGCATCTTCTCGATACTCGCCGGCCACATCGGGGACCGCGTACAGCGGAAGACCCTGAAGGGCCGCGCCATTGTGTCGGCAATCGGCATCCTCGGTGCTATCCCCTTCTTCTTGTTGTTCTTCTTCATCCCGTTGCACGGGCTGGAAGTCACCAACGGTGCCGGCACCGGGACCCTGATCGGAGAGGTACTGAGCAACATCGTCACCAATCCCTGGGTGGCGGCCACGTTCCTCACGTCGCTCTTTGCGGTTGCGCTTACTGGTGCCGACTCCCCCAACTGGTTCGCCCTTATCTCTGATGTCAATCTGCCAGAGCATCGCGGCACAATCTTTGGTGTAGCCAACTTCGCCAACGGTGTTGGACGGTCTGCAGGCAACGGCCTCACCGGCGCCGTTGCCGGGGCATTTGAGACGGCTCTCCCTCCTCCACTGAACTGGGCTGTAGGGCTAACCGTGTTTCAAGTCTTCTTCCTTCCGACCGGGTATTGCTACTACCGGGCTGCCGCAACCTCCCCTGGAGACATAACGGAGGTCGCATCCATTTTGAGTCAACGTGCCGAAGAACCAACAACCAATTGACACATCGATCGGTTAGGTTTCCCCATAGATCTATTTCGAGGAGTGGTAATGGTTCGCAGGCTCTCGATCGCCGCCGTCATGGCCGCATTGGTTATCTCGCTAGTCCCCGGCGTCGCCACCGCTAGCGTCGACGGCGCCTGCAGCGGAGAAGCGTCGATCAAGGGGGTGTCCTACACCCCCGCCAATGACACCCCCGGCAACGCCATACCGATTCCCGACGAAGAGGGCGTCATCGTCACCTACTCGGGATCTGTCGGATTCGAGAACATGGGTCACTCAGGTGTCGCCACAGTTCAGGTGGGCCCTTTCAACATCACCCTCGACAAAGCTTGGGGCGGCAGCAACGAGCAGGATGACAGAGGTGTTACCAACCAGACCTACGCACTCGATGACTTCCGCGACAAGCTTCCGATTTGGATCCCTGGTGTGTGGAAGGTCAACGCCAGCCACTCAGCCTCCGGTGGCGAGTGCTCTGGATTCGCCATGATCAAGCTTGAAGGCAGCCCGCTGGGCAGTGTGGTGGGTTGGGTAGTTTTGATCGGCTTGATCGGGCTCCTCTACGCAACCGTCAGCGCAGTCGTCCGCAAGCACTGGTTTGCAGCGGCGTTTGCGGCTCTGTTCGCTGGAGTATTCCTGGCACTTGCGTTGATGATGTGGTCGATCCGACCATTGGACACCCTGACTCTGGTCGTCATGCCGATCATCCTGGCGGCGCTTGCGGCCATCGCAGTGATCGTCATGGGCCGCAGTGGATCTGTCGCATAGCTCCCACACAGCACCCAGATTGTCCTTGTATCTAGTCACTACAGAACGTGCTGAAAGACTCATCAAGTGATCGCCCTCTCCCGACCGACATTTGGTGAGGAGGTTCCGCAGGATGGCGTCACAGCTCGTATTTTTCACAATCGCAGTCGTTGCCGCTGTTGCAATGCTGCTTCGCTGGTTTGGGGAATCCCGTGGCCATTTCAAGCGTCTCGCCATGGTGCCGCACCGCATCCATGTAAACGGCATCCGCGGCAAGTCAACCGTGACCCGGATGATCGCCGGCATGCTGCGCGAAGCCGATCTTGTGACGGTCGGCAAGTCCACCGGCAGCTTCGCAGCTGTGATCGCTCCCGACGGTGCGGACCACCCGCTCCACCGCAGCGGGTCGCCGACCATCCTGGAGCAAATCAACGTTGTCAGAGATTGGGTTACCCCGTTTGTGGACGCGATCGTCATGGAATGCATGGCGATCAACCCGCGGTATCAGAAGGTCAGCGAAGAGCGCATCATCCAGTCCACCATCGGTGTTATCACCAACGTCCGTGAAGACCATCAAGACGTTATGGGTGAGACCCTTCCTGAGATTGCCCGGTCGCTTATGTCGAGCTGTCCCAAAAACGGCATCTTGGTGACGGCCGAACAGAACCCCGAACTGCTCGACATCATGTTTGCCGAGGCTCGGAAACGTGGCACGAGCCTGATTGTTGCCGACCCCTCCAAAGTGCGCCCCGAAGAGGTCGCGGCCTTTGACTTCATCTCGTTCGAAGAGAACATCGCCATCGTGCTTGCAATTGCCGAGCTACTCGACATCCCCCGCCACGTGGCTATGGCCGGCATGGTCAAAGCACCCGCCGACCCAGGGGTTCTTCGAATCGAACGCTATCAAATCGGCGAGAAGAACGTGACCTGGGCCAACCTATTCGCCGTCAACGACCGCGAATCCATGGCAGCGGCCGACGCCAAGCTCCTCCCCTACATCGGAGCGAACACGACAACCGTCGGAATCCTCAACAACCGGAGCGACCGGCAACGCCGCGCCATCCAGTTCGCTGATATCGCGGTCAACGACTTGTCCTTCGACCGCCTGGTGACGTTCGGCGCCTACGAGGAACTCGTGTCCAACGTCATCCTCAGGAACGGTTACCCCAAGAAGCATCTCATCAACCTGGGTGAACAGCGGAATCCAACCATCGACGAAATCATCGAAGAAGCCGTCGCCAAGATGCCAACCGACGATGTGTTGCTCGTCGGCTTCGTCAACATCCACACTCACCAGGCTGAAATGATGCTCGAGTACTTCGAGAAAGTGGCGGCCAAAGACAAGCGCAGAGGAAAGAGGCACCTCGTTGCGGTGGCGTAGCCAACCGCCCGGAGGGTCCGCTCGCAGTTTCCGCGAACAACTGTCACTGCTGGAACGGAGGCTTCGTACGGAACACTTATCGGCGAGATGTGTCGAGGCTGAGCGCTAATGCACGACTACCTATTCGATATCAACACGGTGCGATTCGCCTTCATAGTCGGTGTGCTCGCCTCCGTTCTGGTCTACGAACGCTTCCACATCACTTCGGGCAGCATTGTCGTACCAGGGTACGTCGCGGTCTTTGTCCTCCAACCGCTGATCCTGCTGATCACCCTTGCCAACGCCCTGTTCTCATACTGGGTGGTCAATCACATACTCACCAAACGCCTCCTCCTGGATGGTCGAAACAAGTTCTCGACGATCATGATCATCTCTGCTTCGGTACAGGTGCTGTTGCTAACTATCAGCCCGGAAACGCCGTATTTGTGGGAATCGAGTATTCCGCTGCTGGTGGGTGTTGGCTATCTGGTCCCCGCGCTCATCGCTCATGACTTCGGACGACAGGGCATCAAGCCGACGCTGAAAGCGGTCGGGATGGCATCGGCCCTGGTAGCCGTTCCGATGACGCTAGCGATCATGTTCTTCCCCGATGCGCAGGCTGGCGGCCGCCTTGCCGGATTCGGCGTTCTGGCGTTCGCACCCGAGTGGATTCCAATGACGGTCATGCTCTCCGCCGCCGCCGCCTGGGCATTGCAATACAACTATGGCTTCCGCTCTGCCGGTTACGTCGGCGGGGCCTATCTGGCGATGTTGACGACCAGTCCTCTCAACCTGATCTTCCTCGGGGTCATTGGTTTTGCCGCCTGGATCCTGGTGACCCGGGTGTTCATGCGGACAATGATCGTATTCGGCCGTCGCAAGTTTGCGCTGATGATGGTGAGTGCAAGCGTGATCTCCTGGGCAGGCGTGTGGCTGTCGATTGGTGTCTTTGACGTCAGCGCTACCGCATACGAGTCGATGGCGACGGTGGCCTTGACCCCACTGTTTGTCCCCGGTCTTATCGCCAACGATCTGGAACGCTCGTCACCACTGCTGGTCTTCTCCGGCCTGGTCTACTCGGTTGCATTTGTCCTCACGACCACATGGCTCGTCGTTACCGGCGTCACCGGCTACTACAGCGGCTGGGTTCCATTGCCAATGGCGATCGCGATCGCCGTGGTTAGCGGCCTTGTCATCTTCGGCAACCAGTTTGTGTTGCTCGGCAAATACGTCTGGGCAGGCAGTTTGGAGCGCTTGCGGACTCTGGCCCCCGCTCGGGGCTAGGAGTCTGCCTGCCCGGACAGCACGACTGGCATGGTCGACCGGTCGGCCTTTCGAAGCTCTGGTCACATCGCCCCAAAGAGGAATATGGTCCTCCGCTTCCGATCCAGCCTCGACCTGCGGCTCATCTGTAACTGATCGGGAAGCCGCCATTCAGGGCAGCGACAGAACGCCACCTCTCCAGCCGTTAACCTCATCCCCCATGCCAGGACTACTTGCTTTTCACGCACATCCCGACGACGAGGTGACCTCAACCGGAGGAACGCTCGCCAAATACGCTGCAGCCGGAGAACAGGTCGTGGTGGTAACGGCCACCGACGGCGCAGAGGGCGAAGTTCACAACTACGACAATCCCGATGAGATCAAAGAACGCCTTCCCGAAATAAGGGCGGAGGAGATCGCAGCCGCCCTGGAGATTCTCGGCGTCACCACCCACGAGTTCCTCGGCTATCGCGACTCGGGCATGATGGGAGAACCCGCCAACAGCCACCCCGACTGCTTCTGGGCTGCCGATTTTGACGAAGCCGTCGGGAAGATGGTGAGACTCATCCGCCACTACCAGCCGGAGGTCATGACTATCTACGACCCGTTTGGCGGATATGGGCACCCAGATCACATCCAGGTACACCGGGTCGGCCTCGCCGCTTTCTACGCCGCCCGCGACCTCGGCCGGTACCCACTCGAAGACGGCGAAATCGAATGGGCACCCAGCAAGCTGTACTGGACTGCATGGCCCCGTTCTCGGGTACGGGCGTTTGCGGATGCTCGCCTCGAGCAGGGGACCATCGACAAGTCGACCCACGAGCGCATGGCGGCGGCGGGTTTCCCCGACGACCAGGTGACCGCGTGGATTGATGTCACCGACAGGTGGAAACAAAAAGAGGCAGCCTGGAAGGCGCACCGCACCCAGATCCCCGAGGACTGGTTCCTACTCAACATTCCGGACTCCGTCCAGAAGGAGGTGCTCGGTCTCGAGGCGTTCGCCCGTATCGCTTCGTCTATCGCATGCGCCGCAACCGAGGACGATCTCTTCGCCGGTCTCCGCTGAAAAACTGCAGGGACATCACCTGGAACATCGCGCCAGCGCGAAAAGTGGGTCTGCTTCGCGAAACAAATAGACCCTTCCAAGTTGGCTCTCGGGACAAAAACCCTGTAGAAATAGACCGTCTTCCCCCAAAGAACCGAGCATGGATACGCGTCGTAAATGACTCTTGCGTAGTTACACGGGTGTAAGTATTATTGACTTCCCGTGCGCAACATATGGGGTCCAAATAGCGAGACGGACCACAACATGTTGTGGGTGTGGACAAAACTGTGGATAAGAGCACGTCTTGGGGACGTGATGGGAAGGGTGACAGTATGGGCCAGGGATTGACGATAGATCGACGGTTCACAACCGAAGGTCAGGACGTCTACGAATCGGTGGAGTGGAGTAATAGGGACTCCCGGATCACCAACCCTGATGGATCGATCGTCTTTGAGATGCTGGGAGCCGAAATGCCGGCGCAGTGGTCACAGGTCGCCTCGGACATCATGGTCTCGAAGTACTTCCGCAAGGCTGGTGTGCCCCTCTACGACGAGGCCGGCAACGCTGTTCTCGATAGCGATGGCAAACCGGTAACCGGGTCCGAAACCTCAGCCCGGCAGGTGGTCAAGCGGCTCGCGGCAACCTGGCGTTGGTGGGGCGAAACCAACGACTACTTCGCATCCGAGACGGATGCCGCCGCCTTCGAAGATGAACTCGCTTACATGCTGCTGCACCAGATGGCAGCCCCCAACTCTCCCCAATGGTTCAACACCGGCCTCAACCACGAGTACGGGATCACCGGTTCC
The DNA here is from genome assembly GCA_964195945.1 of uncultured Gemmatimonadales bacterium. Lineage (GTDB taxonomy): Bacteria > Actinomycetota > Acidimicrobiia > Spongiisociales > UBA5794 > JAAETI01. The sequence goes on along the minus strand of CAXMRC010000024.1, from coordinate 31,171 downwards.
GAGCAGGGATTCTGGTTTGTTGACCCCGACACCGAGGAAGTCACCCTGTCCGGCGACTCTTACAGCAGACCAGCCCCCCATGCTTGCTTTATCAATAGCGTTGACGATGACCTCGTCAACGAGGGCGGCATCATGGACCTGTGGGTTCGTGAAGCACGTCTCTTCAAGATGGGTGCCGGTTCCGGCGCTAACTTCTCCCATATCCGCGCCGAAGGCGAACGACTCTCCGGTGGCGGCAAGTCCTCCGGTCTGATGTCATTCCTCAAGGTCGGAGATCGTGCCGCCGGCGCCATCAAGTCCGGAGGCACGACACGCCGCGCCGCCAAGATGGTCATCGTCGACATCGACCACCCCGATGTCGAAACTTTCATCAAATGGAAAGCGGAAGAAGAAAAGAAGGTGCGGGCGTTGGTCGCCGGTGGCTTCTCAGCCGACTTCAACGGTGAGGCCTATGCCACCGTGGCCGGCCAGAACTCCAACAACTCGGTTCGTCTTTCCAATGATTTTCTAAGCGCCGTCATCAGAAACGACGACTGGGACCTACTGGCCCGCACCGACGGTTCCGTGATGCGGACAGTCAAGGCACGAGACTTGTGGAACCAGATTGCCGATGCCGCATGGCAGTCGGCTGATCCGGGCTTGCAGTTCCACGGAACAATCAACGAGTGGCACACCTCCCCCGCCGAGGGCGAGATCCGGGCGTCAAATCCATGTAGCGAATATATGTTTCTCGACAACACTGCGTGCAACCTGGCAAGCCTGAACCTTGGCAAGTTCTACGACGACCACACCGGCAACTTTGACATCGCCGCTTATCAACATGCGGCCCGTCTGTGGACCATCGTGCTTGAGATCTCAGTCACCATGGCCCAGTTCCCCTCCAAGGAAATCGCCGTCGGGAGCTACGAATACCGCACGCTGGGGCTTGGCTACGCCAATCTCGGTTCGCTGCTCATGCGTATGGGTATTCCCTACGACTCGGACCACGGCCGCTCCATCGCGGGGGCGCTCACCGCGATCCTTACCGGCTATGCATATGCGACATCTGCCGAGCTGGCTGCTGCTCTGGGACCGTTCCCGAAGTACTCGTTGAACCGTGACTCGATGCTGCGGGTGATCCGCAATCATCGTCGGGCGGCATACAACAAGGATGCAGGCGACTACCAAGGCGTCAGCCATCTGGTGATGGGCATCGATGCAGGGCTCACGCCGCTCGACATGCTCGAAGCGGCGAAGACCGCATGGGACACAGCACTGACGCGGGGAGAACAGCACGGTTTCCGCAACGCACAGGTTTCGGTGCTCGCGCCGACCGGGACTATCGGCCTCCTCATGGACTGTGACACCACAGGAGTGGAACCGGATTTCTCTCTGGTGAAGTTCAAGAAGCTGGCTGGTGGCGGCTATTTCAAGATCGCCAACCAGTCGATCGCCCCGGCGTTGCGGCGACTCGGGTACTCCGACAACACCGTGCAGCGGATTATCGAGTTCGTGGTTGGGACCAACTCGCTGGCTCGCTCACCACACATCAACATGGCAACGCTGATCGCCAAGGGCTTCACAGCAGATGATCTCAACAAGATCGAAGAGATCCTCCCCGGTGTGTTCGAAATCGGCTTTGCGTTCAACCAATGGACGCTTGGCGAAGATGTGATGAAGCGGCTCGGTTTCACCGCCCAGCAGTACAACTCGCCGGAGTTCTCGATGCTCAAGGCGCTTGGTTTCAGCGATAGCGAGATCCAAGAGGCCAACGATTACATCTGTGGTCGAGCGACCATCGAAGGTGCTCCGCATCTCCGTGACGAGCATCTCCCCGTGTTCGACACCGCCAATCGCAATGGTCGCTTTGGCAAGCGATACATCTACCACACCGGCCACATCAAGATGATGGCCGTGGCCCAGCCGTTCATCTCGGGGGCCATCTCCAAGACGATCAACATGCCAAATGAGGTCACTCGGGAGGACATAGCTGAGTCCTACAAGCTGTCCTGGGAGTTGGGTCTCAAGGCGGTGGCAATCTACCGCGACGGCTCAAAGGCTTCGCAGCCGCTGTCGTCACAGTCCGACGACGGCTACGCCGATGACGAGCCAGCCGAACTCGAGGATGCGCTTGTTGAAGAGATCGAGCTGATCTCCCATGGTCGGGTCCCATGGCACGAGACCATCAAGCCTGGTGTCTCTCCCGCGATGGCATATGCCGACATGAAGCGACCTCGTTTCTTGTTGCCCAGCCGTCGTGCCGGATATACCCAGGAAGCGCGAGTGGGTGGCCACAAGGTGTTCCTCCGTACCGGTGAGTACGAGGATGGATCGCTTGGGGAGCTGTTTATCGATCTGGCAAAGGAAGGGGCAACGCTGCGCGGGATTCTGTCCTGCTTCGCCATTGCCGTTAGCAAGGGTCTCCAATACGGTGTGCCTCTCGAGGAGTACGTGGACACGTTTACGTTCCAGACTTTCGAGCCGAGGGGCATGGTCGAGGGACACCCAAATATCAAGATGGCGAACTCGCTCATCGACTACGTGTTCCGTGCCCTCGGTGTTGAGTACTTGGAGCGGGACGAATTGGCCCAGGTGCCACCGGACCGCCGCAGCGAGCTTCCTGAGCCACCCAAGGGTCTGGCTGTTGACGCCGGCATCCAGCTTGATCTGAGAGATGTAGCGGCCGAAAAGGCAGTCGACGCCACTGTTGAAGCGGCAGAGTTCGTCGATGCTGACGTTGTCGTCCCGGCTAGCGGAGGTTCAGGTATCGAGACCTCACAGGACTCGTACCGCAATAGCGGAGCGATCTCGGTCACACCAAAGCCAACATCGAATGGCGGTTCCGTAGCAACCGTCACCGCAGCCGAGATACAACAACGAGCGATGCAGGCATCGATGGCCGACAAGATGGGTGACGCCCCCATCTGCGAGACCTGCGGCGCCATCACCGTCCGCAACGGCAGCTGCTACGTCTGCCTCGGATGTGGCGGAACAACAGGTTGTAGCTGAGCGCGTGACGACCGCACCGCGGTCGTCGCCTGTAGGAAGGCATAACCAGCTACGCGAAGGGGCCCCGAGGGGCCCCTTCGCCTTTGTGTCTTCTGGCACCAGCTTCGGGCAGTTCTATGTCAGAACTGCTTGCCCGAGGTTCATTCGCGGAGGCGTGTCGACTTCATCGAGTGTGCCACGGCAGCCGAGACGGCTCGCCTGAGTACTGCCTCTGCCACCGAAGCCACTGGGGTGCAGGGGCTATCTGGTGCACAATGAGAGCGGAGGACCACATGAAGGTTATCAACGACAAGCTCAAGGTCTGGGCCGACGATCTCGAACCCGCGACCCTGGCCCAGGCGGAACGCACCTCTCGCCTGCCCATCGTCACTGGGCATGTGGCGCTGATGCCAGACGCACACCTCGGCCTGGGGGCAACAATCGGATCGGTGGTACCAACCGACGGTGCCGTCATCCCGGCTTGCGTGGGAGTCGACCTCGGCTGCGGCATGACTGCGGTACGGACCGACCTGACGGCATCCGATCTGCCCGACGATCTCCGCCCGCTTCTGAGCCAGGTCGAGAAGGTGATTCCCGCCGGCGTCGGCCAAGGCCACCGTCACCGTCCCTCCGACGAATGGCTGGACAGCAACCGGCCGCGGACCAAGCTAGACAGCCGACTCGAGACAAAGGCATACAGCCAAATGGGGACGCTTGGTTCGGGTAATCACTTCGCCGAGATCAGCCTCGACGATGGCGATCGGGTATGGCTCGTCATCCACTCAGGCTCCCGTGGCATCGGTAACCTCATGGCCCAGTCCCACATCACCAAGGCGAAGGCAGTCGCCAGGCGCTTGGAGATCGGACTGGAAGACCCGAATCTGGCCTATCTGCTCGAACACACGCCCGAGTTCGACCACTACATCGCCGATCTCCGGTTTGCCCAGGCCTACGCCCGGCAGAATCGGGAGACAATGATGGATGCAATGCTGCGGGTGTTCTTCCGGTTCGTCGGTGCAGGTGAGGAGCGGCAGCGGGTCGACTGCCACCACAACTACACGGAACAAGAGACTCATCACGGCCGAATCCTGTGGATCACCCGTAAGGGCGCCATCAGTGCCCGTGAGGGCGAGAGGGGCATCCTGCCAGGGTCGATGGGCACGGATAGCTACATCGTGTCCGGTCTCGGCAATCCCGAGTCGTACAACTCCAGCGCCCACGGCGCCGGTCGACGCATGTCACGAACCCAGGCCCGCAAACAGTTGACCCCGGATTCACTGGCAAAGGCAATGAAGGGCCGCACCTGGCTCTCGAACCGGGCCAAGGCACTCGTCGACGAACACCCTGACGCCTACAAGGATGTGCGTGAGATCATCCGACTGTCCGTCGACCTGGTGACGGTCGAACACCGTCTCCGGGCAATCCTCAACTACAAGGGGACCTGAGGGTTCCTGCTTCATGGCTATGCGACCGAATGGGTCGGGGCCAAGACCAAACCGTCGTCGACTAGCGAGGTCGTTCCGACGCTGTCTATCCGTCCATTGAGACGCTCCCACCCCGAGAAGATCGCCTCATGGCGCTCGCCGTCCCGCGTCGAGCTCAGCAATCAGCGCGGTACGGCGTCGGTGACTGCAACTCCGCGTCGATACGTTGCTCGGTCGCTAGCAAAGGGCCGTCAACGAGCTACAAAACAGCCGATATCGGGGCCAACCGGCATTTCTTGACACGTTCTTGACACTCTTGACGAATCCTTGAACCTGCGACCACGGATGCTTGTGAGCCATCGCGGACGGTGTAGCCATGAGCTACACACGCACCGCAATCACAATCACAATCATGGTCACGACGCTTTCGGTTGCGGCCCCGGGCACACGACCGGCTGCCGCTTCGGGGGGGCTTGCAGGGTCACAGACTCTGACAGATCGGGCGTTCTCACACCGCCCCGCCCTGCAGGCCCCTGAGATCTCCGTGGTAGAGCCCAAGACCCCTGCCTTTGCTACCGCGATCGTCGCTGAAACCGCAGAGCAGAACGAGACCGCTACCTGGGCACTTGAGCAGATGGCCGCCGCCGGTTTCGAACTGCCAGCCGTCACCATTTACATGCACAGCGATCGGGCCGATTGCTCTAGCGATCCGAATCGGGTGCTCAACGGCTACTTCGTCCAGATCGAGGGCGAGAACATCGTGCATTCCTGTGGCAACAGCTGGACATTGATCCACGAACTCACACACGTTTGGGACAAGAACGTCATGGATGACGAGACTCGAGACAAGATCATGGCGCACCAGGGGCTCGACTCGTGGAACAGCGGGACATGGAACCAGGCGGGAGGCGAACACCTTGCCTCGATCGTAGCCTGGGCCATCGAGGGAACCCACCCGACCCGCATCGGCTACTACGACCGGCAACACCTGGCCGAGGCCTACGAGATTGCGACGGGGAACGAACCTCCGTCGCAGCAGGACGCCTCATCGTCGACAGAGATCGACTCAACCGCAGCAGCAGTGGTAACCGCATCGAGTACTGCCCAGGTGCCGGAATGACACGATACGGCAACTTACCCATTGGAGCGTTCATCGAGCGATGAAATCCGCCAGAATGTAAGAACTCTGTCGAAAGCCACGTTGTGACAACCAATATCGGCGCCATGATCCGGCGCATCGTTCCCCCGACTCAGGTGGTCGCACATGCGCAGGCAATCCAGCGCGGCTACGACGAGTTGTGGATCGTTGAAGACCTGCCGTTCGCAGGCGGTATCAGCCAGCTCGCCGCGGTGCTCGCCAACACCAAGGACGTGCATGTGGGACATGGCATCGCACCGGCGCCGTTCCGTAACGCTGCGGCGTTGGCCATGGAGTGGGCCACACTCGCCGAGTTCTACCCGGGCCGGCTCATCGCAGGGATCGGGCACGGGGTGCAGACATGGATGGAACAGGTGGGCGATCGAGTCGCCTCACCGCTGACGCTGCTCGAAGAGACCACGGCCGCGGTCCGTAGTCTGCTCGCTGGGGAAACTGTGAGCGTCGACGGCCGGTACGTACAACTCGCCGATGTGAAACTCGAATTCCCGCCGCTGCAACCACCGCCGGTGCTGGCCGGGGTCACCGGCCCCAAGTCACTGCTGCTCGCCGGAGCGGTCGCTGACGGCACGATCCTCTCCGAGGGACACGGACCGGCCGAAATCGAACGAGCTCGTCAACTTACGACCAGGGGAGCCGAAGAAGCGGGGCGTGCCGAACCACATCACCTGACGGTCTTTGCTGGCTTTTATCTCGGCGATCCCAACGACTTGACCTATCCGTATGGTGATGAACCTACCGGCTGGATCGCGGCCAGCGCACAAGCAGAAAAGGTCACGGCCCAGCTCCAGACACTCATCGACGCCGGAGCCGACGCGGTAGTGCTGGTACCGTTCAGCGACGACGTTACCGGCCAACTCCAGCTAGCTGCAACGGAGATTGTTCCGCAACTGGTGCGGGCTTAGCTTCGCCAACGACGATCGACACATTGATACGAGTCCCTGGCGGTGTCGCCACTGCGGCAACGAATCCACTGCCGAAGTTGAGGTCTGTGATTTCGTATCCGTCTACCGCGATGGGTGATGGTCCGCTCACGTCGATGGTCTCGGGGTCCTGGGCGGTGCACAACCCTTCCGCCTTCACCAGCGACTCCCTGCGTACCCAATGTTGTGAATACGTTTCGGTGCCTTCGGTCATCTCGACATCGATTCCGACAGCTTTGCGGAACCCAACCACGAGGGCCGCCATACCGCCCGAGTAGGCCAGATTGAAGGAAAGATCCGTCGCCGGCTCCACGATCACTGGCTTGCCGTGTTCGTCTTTCTCAAACCGAATGTCAGCCGGGGCATAATCGAGGTACTCGGAGAGGCGTCGCCGCAGCCACGTGTGCGCCGCCAGATACTCGGTCAACTGCGACGGCGAGGTGAACCACAATGCCCGCCCTAACTCCGATACCGAAAGTAGATCCTCGTCAATCTCGACATCAGGAAGATCTGCCACCAAGACATCTACTGAACGAGAGAACATTTCCGACCACTCCTTGTGAGTTATTCGTCACAGAGAGTATTGGTCTCCTCGGCCGCCGTCCATGGGCACTACTCAGAGTCGGCTATGCCTCGGGCACCGCGGAACTGACACGAATGGCTGGCAACGCGGGCAGCTCGGTGCAACGCCGTACGCCCATCCAAGCGTTGCCCGTATCGGTAGTGCACATAGGCGCCGTGAAGAACATCCCCGGCACCCATGGTGTCGATGGCGTCGACGTGGGGCACCTGGAACTCTGCATACCCTGATTCATCGACCAGCAGAATCGCGTCCGGACCGCGGCTCATCGCACACAAGCTCAGCTGATACTCGTCGTAGATAGCCTGAACCGTTTCCGCTGCCGACAAAGCCGACATCTGCGGTGGCCGGAATGTGGCAGTCATGATCACGTCAGCGGCAAGGGGCAACAATTCGGCATAGACGGGCCTCCAGCGACCGCAGTCCAGGACCACCCGAATGCCGGCGCTCGCGGCCGCTCGCGCCATCGTCACTTGCAGATCCGGGTAGTGCCCATCGAGCAGAACCGCGCCACCATCATCGAGCGCCAACCGGTCCCCATGCGCTCGTACCTCGGATCGTTTGTTGACTGTTGAGAGAATCGTTCTGTCCCCCGACCCATCCACCCAGATGCTTGCCATCGGCAGATCAACGGCCGGTGCGTGATCAACTGTCTCCACCCCGTGACTTACCAAGATGCTTCTGGCAAACGCTGACATAGGGCCTGCGCCGAGCACTGTGTGCAAAGTGGTGTTGCTCCCCAGCAGGGCTGCAGCTATTGCCGCGTTCGCCGCGGGGCCGCCCACATCGAGCAACGAAGCGTCGGCCGTCGCCTTCTGGCCGATGGACGGAAGCTCGTCTGCAAAATGAACCAGATCGATCGTGGCCAGCCCTCCAAAGCCAAGGCGAGGTTTGTTGGTGCTCATCGCCTATCGCTTGGCAGAGCAGTTGGGGCAGATCCCACGAAAGATGATCTGAGCCTCGTCGATATCAGCTCCCGGAAGCTCCGCATGAAGGCACGGCTTCTCTCCTACGACACAAGGGATATCGATGATCGCCGCACATTGGCGGCATACGAAGTGATGATGCCAGTGCTCGGCAATCTCGTACATTGCAGTTCCCGGACCATGGTCTGCGCTCATCGCTAGGCCCACACCAACCAGATCATCGAGAACGTTGTATACGGTCCCTCTAGTAAGCGGCGTACCGGCGGTGGTCAGCATCGCATTGATGCCCTCTGCCGAGTGATGACCGCCGATACCTTCCATCAGCTCGAGAATCATGACACGGGGGCGGGTCACCCTAAGCCCCGCCTCCCGCAGTTGGGATTCCCATGTTGGATCTCTGTGACTTGTGGCGTTCATGGTGCTTCCCGGGTTCCCGTAAATAGCAGCTGATTGCCCGACCTTGGGGAGGTGTACAGTGACGATAGGGGGTTTGCCTCCGCTTCGGCACCCTCAGCATTTGCATTGCAGCCCATATTAGACTTTGTCGCAATAACGAAAAGCACTGTCTACGGAAAGAGGTACCGGCATGAGCGAACGAAGGCTCACCACCGAATCGGGCGCACCGGTCGGCGACAACCAGAACTCACAAACCGCGGGGTCCGGAGGCCCGGTCCTGCTGCAGGACCAGCACCTCACCGAGAAGCTGGCACGGTTCAACCGGGAACGGATACCAGAACGGATTGTGCACGCCCGCGGCTCGGGCGCCCACGGCTACTTCGAGGTAACCAACGATGTCAGCCAATGGACCAAGGCCAAATTTCTCTCCGAAGTTGGCAAGCGCACCGAGACTTTCGCCCGGTTCTCCACTGTTGCGGGCAGCCGGGGCGCCCCCGAGGCGGTCCGGGATCCGCGTGGGTTCGCAGTCAAGTTTTACACGGAGGATGGCAACTACGACCTGACCGGCAACAACACACCCATCTTCTTTATCCGTGATCCACTGAAGTTCCCCGACTTCATCCACTCGCAAAAACCAGATCCCCACAGCAATGTGCAGGAACCCGACAACGTGTGGGATTTCTTCTCCCTCTCCCCCGAAGCCACCCACATGTTCACGTGGCTCTTCGGAGACCGGGGCATCCCCGCCACCTACCGCAACATGAACGGCTACGGATCCCACACTTTCCAGTGGGTGAACGCCGCCGGAGATGCGTTCTGGGTGAAGTACCACTTCAAAACGGATCAGGGCATCGAATGCCTCGACAATGACGCTGCCGCGATTGTCGCCGGGGAGAACCCTGAATCGCACACGACCGACCTGCAGCAGGCCATCGATTCCGGCAACTATCCAAGCTGGAGCCTGAAAGTCCAGATCATGCCGGTGGCCGAGGCCGCCGACTACGGGGTCAACCCGTTCGATCTCACCAAAGTCTGGCCACATGCCGACTATCCGCTACTCGACGTTGGGAAGCTCGTCCTGGACCGCAACCCGGACAACTACTTCTCCGATGTCGAACAGGCGGGATTCGACCCGGGGCACTTCGTCCCCGGCATCGGCCCATCACCGGACAAGATGCTCCAAGGACGATTGTTCGCGTACGGCGATGCCCATCGGTATCGACTCGGGGTCAATCACACCCAACTCCCGGTGAACCGTCCGCATGCCGCAGAAGCCGACAACTACGGCCGCGACGGCTCAATGCGGTTTGACGGCAATCACGGCAACGAGAAGAACTACGAGCCGAATAGCTTCTCCGGCCCGGCGGAGAGCGGAGAGGCTCTCTATGCCTCCGTCGAGGTGCACGGGCTCTCCGGTAGCCACGAGTGGGAACACCACGATGGTGATGATTTCACCCAGGCAGGTGCGCTCTACAGGCTCATGACCGACGACGAGAAGGACCGACTCGTCGCTTCGATTGCCGGCTCCCTTGCCGGGGTGCAAAAGACCGCTATCGGCGAAGGCATCGTGGCACGGTCCGTCGCACAATTTCGGAACGCGGATGCGGAGTACGGAACCCGGATCGAAGCAGCAGTGCAGGCACTGCGCGGATAGCGACCAAACATCAAACTGTGAGGGCCGGGCGGTAACGCCTGGCTCTCATAGGTTCCCGAAGCAATCGGTTAGCGTGCAGCAAATGCGCAATCGCCCCCTCTATCTACTGACACTGGCTGCACTGCTCGCCACATCGTGCTCGAGCGGCAGTGGCCTCCTGGAGGTCACCGATTCTTGGGCTCCGACCACGCCTCCCGGGGCGCAGGCTGCAGTGGTGTACCTCACGATTGCTAACGGAACCCAGAACGATGATCGACTCGTCTCTGTAAGCACAAATCGATGCGGCGCCGTCGAATTGCACGCCACCCAATTCGACGAGAACCGGGTGATGAGAATGCGATTGGCAGAACCCGAGGCCCTCAACATTCCCGCCGGCGCGACGCTCGAGATGATCCCAGGGGCGCTGCACGTCATGTGTATTGCGCCCACCAGTCCTTTTGCGGCGGGAGAGGAACTCGACCTGACCGTCACCCTCGAATCTGCAGGTGACATCGCGATCACCACGGTTGTCACCAATCGCTAAACCTGGGCCAACCCGTCCGACTGATGCTTTTGCCGGCCGGGACCAACCGCAAAGCCGAGGGTCCACAAGAGCACAAGACCCAGGATCTCGATCAAGTGGGCCGACTCGCGAAGCAAGGTAGTGGCTCCATTTACGACATCAATCACAGCCGACACGCTCAACGCAAACGTGAACGTCGCCGCAAACGGCACCATTCCGTAGGCACGATCTGGCCTCCAGGCCACAAAGAGGAAAGCCAGGCCAAGCGCCACGGCGAAAGCGGCCCGATGGCGCTCGAGATGGATTGCTGCCCCTGAGCCTGCTGAGAACATATCCACGACATTCCACACAACCAACAACAACCCGGCCCAACCCAGTGCGACACGAATCCACCGATGCATTGCGAACCGATGCGGGAGCGCAGACACCCTCAGCTCTGACGAAGCCGTGGCCGATACCGATCGCAGTGTTGCCCGTCGCAACTGGTGAGCTCCCTCCCGCCAATGTCTGCACGCCGGGCAGCTCGAAATATGCTCCTCGACATCGGTGGACACAGCAACGCCGGCGTCGATTGCCGACGAGATCTCTACACGGGCGACATCACAGTTCACATCTGTATTGTCGCACTAGTTGCCACAACGGTTCCCGGCGTGGAACACTGCACTCATGGATCATGTGACTGTGTTGGCGATGCGCGCCAAAACCGGGGACCGCTCCGCTCTGGACAAATTCGTTGCAGAAACACTGTCCGACGTGCTCGGGGTGTGCCGCTACCTCGGCAAGCCATCGGACCCTGACGATCTCGCCCAAGAGACTTACACCAGAGCCCTTGGCTCCATCCACCGCTTCCGCGGCGACGGTTCCGCACGCGCCTGGTTGTTGTCAATCGCAAGGCGAGTCTGCGCCGACGCCACTCGACGTGAAATCAGAAGCAGACGTCTCGACGAGCGACCTCGATGACAAACGACGAACCGCATTTGTGCTCACCCAACTGGTCGGGTTGTCGTATGAAGAAGCCGCTGCCACCGTCGGCTGTCCGATCGGGACTATTCGGTCCCGGGTGGCTCGAGCCCGCCAACAACTCGTCAACAACGATGCGCTCGGGTTCGCCACCGAGGCGTAGCCCGAGAATTCTTGGGAACTAGATCGGCAGCGTCGCCGACAACTCTCCTGACAAGCACGACGATTGATGTGTGGGAGGAAGAAGTGCGAAGGTTGTTTCTTTTGTTCGCTACCTTGGCTTTGGTAGCGGCAGGATGTGGCGGTGACGAAGGGGTAGCCATCGACGATCCCTGGGCTCGCAGCAGCCCGATGATGGCCAACGCTGGCGCTGTCTACATGGATCTGTCCAGCGACAGCGAAGACCGACTGGTCGGCGTTAGCGTCGCGGCATCAATCGCCGGGACTGTTGAGGTCCATGAGACTGCTCCGGTCGACGAATCGAGCGATGACGAGGGCGCTGGTGGTGCCATGATGATGCGCGAGGTCGGCGAGATTGCCCTACCCGCAGGCGAGACCGTCAGCCTAGAGCCTGGCGGGTACCACATCATGTTGCTCGACATCTCGGCTCCGCTCGAAATCGGCCAGAAGTTCGACATCACTCTCACTTTCCAGAATGGAGGCGTGCAGGTCGTCGAAGTTGAGGTCCGCGAGGACGCTCCTTAGAGGATTCCGCTGCGAACACTACGCGTTGGAGCCGCGGCGGCCACAAGGATGGCAGTTGCGGCTCCTATCGCGCCCACGAGCACCGTGCTCGCTACGAAACGGTCAAACCAATACGGCAACGTCGTCGGCAGAATTGATGGCCACAACCAGCCCCAGTGGGCGACTCCCCAGCCCACCAACTCCAGGGTTGCAATCAACATAAGGCTGCGCTGCGGTCGCTCGACCCACCCTCCGCGGCTGCCTCCAAGGGCGACCAACAACGCCAGTAAACCGCTCGTCACGGGAAATACCCAGAGGCTCCATGGTGGGCCCGTCTCTGCAGGGACCGCCAGATATGCTGCCGCACCCACGACGGTGGCGGCGAGCGCCAAAGCCAGCACCACCGAAACCAACAGGCGCTCGCTGCGGCGAAACAGCGCAAATGCCAACAGCAGACCAAGAGTGAACCCAACGACCACCGGCAGTGAAGACGGTGGCTGCTGCCACACCGACACCACCGTCACATCTACCTCAACCCCATTGACCAGCAACGGCACCACACCCTCTGCAACCTGGTCCCCAGGAGCCCGCCCCGGCGGGGGCACTTCATTCATCCAATGAGTGCGATGGTCATGCCAGGCATAGGAGCCGTTTGTGCTGACGATCAGCCAGTCGGGCTCTGCATCGGCATCAGCCCCCTCCGAAAGCTCGCCGACCGCATAGCGGTCCTCGTTCAGGTACTTCGAAGGCGCATGTTGGTTCTCTTCGACCGTTCCGTCAGCGAGGAACCTCAAGTACGGCTCTCCCTGGTAGCCCACCACCGCCACCGATACGCCTTCATCGACGCGCAACAAGAAGAACGAGTCGCCGCCGACGATGTCGACAGATATGCCGGCGTCGTCGGGATCGACTTGCGTTACCTCGCTCATGTAGTCGGTCGGCCCAGGAGGGTCCGCGACAGCCATGGAGATCGTGACTATCGACCACATCACGACAAGCGCCGCGGTAACCGCAATTCGACGCAACATCATTCCACCACGGTGAGAATGAGTTCGCCCGACGGGTGCACTGAGCACGCACCAATAAAGGTCCCAGGGGCGTTGAACCGCTGCCGAAGCGTCTCACCTGCGCCAACAAAGAAGGGCCCGACGAGGTGACCACGGTCATCCAGATTGATCAACTCGAATAGCTCTCCAACTCGCACGTCTAGCGCCTGGGGAAGTATCTCAAGTGGCTCGCCTCGATCGATCGCCTCACCGGCGCCAGCCGGGATCACATATGAGTAATCGGCGGCAGCATCGGAGCCATCGTCCCGCAACAACGGGCCCAGGTCACCTGACCCGCACGCAGTCAGTAGGAGGGCGACCGCCATCATCACACCTGCCATCATCTTGATCATTCGGAGCTCAACAGGATTTGAAGATCGTTGGCGATAGCTTCCGGCTCGGTTCCGAACGCCCATGTCACCTGGAGCAACCCGGCATCGTCGATCGCGTACAGGTGAGCGGTATGGATCACCTCATACTCACCGTCATCGGTAACCGTGACGCCGTAGTCCGCTCCAAAGACGTCAGCGGCGCCACGCAACGACTCGTCGTCCTGCGCACGCAAACCGTGTGCGGTCGAGACGAACGACTGAACATAACCGCTGATGATCTCGTCGGTGTCGCGCCCGGGATCTATCGTCGCCATCGCCACCGTGACCCGGTCGGCGTCATCGCCGAGTTCGCGCAGCGCGGAGCGGACGTCGGCGAGGGTTGTGGGACACACGTCTGGGCAAGACGTGTAACCAAAATAGACGATTAGAACATCGCCATCGGGGGCTCGCATAGAGAATTCGGCACCACCGGCACTTGCGTCCGGAAGAGACGCCTCCAGCATTGAGGGTCGAGGATCGCGAACGAAACCTGAGAGCTCCGCAGGCGCTGCGGAACAGGCCGACGCCAGAAGACTGACAAGCACCACCGTGGCGACGATTAGCTTCATCGGAGCTCTTCGATATATGCGATAAGTGCTGTGATCTCGGTCTCCGACAGGTCAGTAGTTGGCATGTTTATGGTAACGCCCGCGACAACCTCGGCTTGCGGGTCAATCATCGCTCTGCGCAGGTACTCCCCATCGGCGACCACAGCACCTCCCCCCTCCAACGCAACGGTGCCGCCCGCAAGCCCCTGCCACGCTGGACCGACTCCGCCTTCTCCGTTCTCACCGTGACATGCGGAGCAACCCCGCGCCAATGCCACGTCGCGGCCCCGAGTCGCAAGCTCTGACAGATCCCGGTCGGGTTCCGAGCCGCCGCATCCGCTGAAGGCAAGCGCCGCTGCTACTGCTCCGATGATTGTCTGTTGAAACCACTTCTTCATATCAGTTACCAAGTCGCCAGCGGCCCGGTTTCAGTTCCCACAGAATGAGTCATCGCTGGTTGCCAGCGTACGTTCTCCCTTGCCCATCTAGCTGAAGATAATGTCGATCTTTGCCTTATGCTCGTCGGTGAGTTCGGCGAGTACGTCGAGAGCAATCAGGTTCTCGTTGAGTTGATCGACTTTGCGAGCCCCGATGATGACTGAGCTGACGTTGGGGTTGGAGGCCGTCCAGGCCAGGGCGAGTTGGGCCAGGGAGCAGCCCACCTCGTTTGCGACGGCCTCGAGCTCGGCAACCTTGGCAAGATTGGCGGGGTCGGTGACCGAGCCTTGCAGCCACTCGACCTCGTGCGCCCGGCTCCCCGCGGGAATTCCCGCTGCGTATTTGCCGGTGAGTAGTCCGGAGGCAAGCGGGCTGAAGGTGGTGAGACCGAGCCCGATGTCCTCATAGAGACGGGCGAATTCGCTTTCGACCTTGGTCCGGTTGAACAGGTTGTACTCGGGCTGCTCGACTACGGGCTTGCGGAGATGGTGCCGCTCGGCAATTTCCCAGGCCGCGCGAATGTCTGCCGCGGACCACTCCGAGGTACCCCAGTAAAGCGCCTTCCCTGACGCGACGATATCGGACATTGCCCACACCGTTTCCTCGATCGGCGTCTCAGGATCGGGACGATGGCAATAGACAAGATCCACGTAGTCGAGTTGCAGCCGCTCCAGCGACTTGTCGATGGCCTCCATCAGATACTTGCGATTGAGCGTATAGAAGGCATTGGGTATGTCGCGGTGGATACCCCAGAAGTACTTCGTTGATACGAGATAGGAATGGCGCGGCCAGCCGAGTTCCACAAGGGCGTCACCCATCACGGTCTCGGCCTTGCCGCCGGCATATACCTCGGCGTTGTCGAAGAAGTTGATCCCTGCTTCGTACGCTGCATTCATGCACTGCAGGCTTTGATCCGTCTCCTGCTGACTACCAAAGGTCAACCATGACCCGTACGAAAAGACGCTGACCTTGATGCCGGCCCGGCCCAGCCTGCGATATTGCATCTCCATTTCAAACCCTTTCTATCTCCTTTTCTGGGCGTCCCCTGCTCGACCGCTCAGCTGTCGTTGGCAACTCGCTGTTCGATGTCATCTGCAACTTCTGCCTGTGTTCTGCCATCAGTTCTAACCTGCTCGAACTGTGCGTACCCGGCTTGCCTCTCGTCCAGCAGTGCCGCAATCCGTTCCAGCGGGCGACCTTCTCCAAGCAACGGGCGCGGTGGCCCGTCTTGGGAAGAAACCCGCCGCAAGACTTCATCCGCGCCAGCGATGAGGCAGAAGACCCTCGAGCGCCGCCCCAATAGCTCGGCGTTGTGGGGGTCGAGCATCAACCGCCCACCGGTCGAGATCACAAGACCCGTGCGATCAGCCAGTTCGACGGCGATCGCCCGCTCCATGTCGCGGAAGGCCTCCTCACCGTTGGCCGCAAAGATTTCAGGGATCAGACCATGGCGCGACTCGATGAGGGCATCAGTGTCCACCCACTCGAGCTGAAGTCGATCAGCGAGCAATCGGCCAATGGTGCTCTTGCCCGTCCCCATAAACCCGGTGAGAACAATGCTCTCTGCGATGGTCATGGAATCTCCCGGGTCGAATCAGCGATGCGGCAGATAGTAGGCCCCGTCCCTGACTCCCAATTCGGGTCCATACCCGGCAGCCGAATTGTCGCAAGTGCGACAAAGCGGGTGTAGCTCGGCCGCCGAATACGTCGTAGAGTCAACATCGTTCGGAAGGTATCAATGAAAAGGCTCATCTTCATCGCGGGCGCGGTCGCCCTATTGGCGGCCGCCTGTTCCTCGGGTGACGACACAACAAGCTCGGGATTGCGGCCCTTCGAGGAGATCCAGGACTCCCCTCTCGAATTCGAGAACGACCCCACGTTCCCGGGACGTGCCATCTTTCGAGTCACCACCACCGAGGCGGCGATCTGCGCAATTGTGTGGGGCGAAACCGAGGAACTGGGCCAATTCAACAACTCGCTGGCGATGAACGGGACAGGGATCGTCCAGCACGATGTCTTTCTGCCGGGGGCAGAAGCAGGCCAGACCTACTTCTACAGACTCCAGGGGTCAACTGCAGACGGGACGCTGTACCAAAGCGACCTGATGACGTTTACGCTTCCCGACCAGGACACACAGACCGACGCCACAGAAGCGTCAGACAACCTTGCTGTTGGCGGAACTGTCACCGAGGTAAGCAGCGAGTTCTCGGGACTGTGGGCCGGCGGCAACGCCATCGATGGCGATCTGAGCACCGAGTGGTCTTCCGCAGGTGACGGTGACGACTCCTTCATCACCGTCGACCTTGGAACCGTGCAAGAAGTCGCCGGATTCGAGTTCCTGACCAGGACGATGGCTGACGGTACCGCAACCACCACTACGTACACCGTGACCATCGACGGCGGCGAGATCCTCGGACCCTTCGCAGCGGGCAATCCCGCCAATCCGTCACCGTCATCGGTCGATACCGTGGGCCAGACATTCCGATTCGAAGTGTCAGACTCAACCGGCGGAAACACCGGCGCCATCGAGATCCGAATCCTTGCGCCCTAGTGGTGTGTCGCACATATAGCGCCAGAACCTCCAAACTCAGAAAAACATCACGGACCAATGCCCCTGGCTGCAAGCCGTTCGACCCTACCGGTCGCTCGATCGGTTGCATACGGTGTCCCTAATCAAGCATTCAAATGTTGAAGGGGTTCTGTCATGGCCGAAGCGGCCTCTCGTTGGAAAGTTGTTCTAGGAGCTCTGCTCATCCAGCTGAGTCTCGGAGCGATATATGCATGGTCGGTATTCACGCCGGGATTGAAGGATGCGGGATGGTCTAACGCAGAGACCCAGATCGTGTTTGCGGTCGGTCTTGCCAGCTTTGCTCTCGTGATGGTCTTTGCGGGACGGAAGATCGCCGCCTGGGGCCCACAGCGGCTCGCACTGGCCGGTGGTATCACCCTTGGCCTCGGCTACTTCATCGCTGGTCTCGGCAGCGGAACCAACTTCTGGGTCGTCCTGCTCGGCGTCGGCCTCATCGGCGGTAGCGGAATTGGCCTCGCCTATGTGGTCCCGATCGCTGTCGGTATGCGCTGGTTCCCCGACAGGAAAGGCATGATCACGGGTGTCGCCGTCGCCGGATTTGGTTTTGGCGCACTCGGATGGGTAAAGCTCGCCGGGTCATGGGGCGGACTAATCGACTCTATCGGACTCGACGGAACCTTCATGGTCTACGGCGTGTTGTTTGCAATCCTCGTAGTGCTCGGCAGCATGTGGATGAAGATGCCCCCGGAGGGCTGGTTGCCGGACGGATTCACCCCGCCACAAGCGAAGGGCGCCGGCGGCGAAGACTTCACTCCGCAAGAGATGCTCCGTACCCCTCAATTCCACCTGATCTCACTTACCTTCCTTGTCAGCGCCGGAGCAGGCTTGATGGCTATTGGCCTGATGAAGCTGTACCCACCTGAAGCTCTCGTGGACAACGGCATCGGGATTGATGCCGCCGACGCGATCGCGGGTACGGCAATGGCCGTGTTCTTCAGCCTTGCCAACGGCGTCGGTCGCCTTGCCTGGGGCGTACTCGGAGACAAGCTTGGCCGCAAGAAGTCGGTTGTAACAATGGCCGCGAGCCAGGGCGTGCTACTGCTGCTATTCACCTCTATGGCTGGCAACGAGTACACGCTTTATCTGTTTGCGACGCTCATCGGATTCAACTTTGGCGGCAACTTCGCACTGTTCCCAGCCCTTACGGCCGACGAATTTGGCAACGCGACCGTCGGCAAAAACTACCCATGGGTATTCCTGTCCTACGGGGCGGGCGGCATCATCTTCCCCATTCTCGGTGGATGGTTGGGCGATGCGGGGAACTTCCCGCTGGCATTCTCAATCACCGGGGTGCTGTGTTTGCTCGGGGCAGCCGCTTCGTACCTGGTATTCCCGCCTAGCCATGATGAAGCGACCAAGGCATTCACCGTGCATGGTTTCGTGCACAACGCTCACCTGTTCGAAAAGGAAGGGTCAGCGGCCCGATAGCGGGTCACAAGAACAAGAGAGCGGGCCGCCTTTGTCCCCCTCGGGTGGCCGGCTTTTCTTGTTGTTCGGTCCTGAGGGCGAAACGTGGAATTGCGAAACGACTCCAAGTAGCATTTCCTGAAGCTCGGGCCCTAAAGACCAGCATCACGGATACCGATGTTGATAATTGGATCCACGAAGGGAAGAACGTGAGCGGGACTGCGATAGGACGATTAGGACGGCTCACGCTTGGCCTGGCAATAGTGGCGGGCGTGGCAGTTGGACTACCAGCTACGGCCACAGCTGCCGACGCCGCTGACCTCCTACCGGGCGGCACATTTGTCGACGACAACGACAGCCTCCACGAAGGCTCCATAGAAGCCATCGCTGCGGCCGGGGTCACGGTCGGGTGCAACCCACCAACCAATGATCGATATTGTCCCACCCAGCCGGTAACTCGTGGCGAGATGGCAACGTTCTTGTCGCGCGCCTTCAACCTTGGTGAAGCCTCTGTCGAACCGTTCTCCGATGTCATGGGCTCGGTGCATGAGCCTGCCATCAACGCCATCGCAGCCTCGGGTATTACGAAGGGCTGCAACCCGCCGATCAACACTGAGTTCTGTCCCAGCCGATCAATCACTAGAGCAGAGATGGCTTCGATGCTCGCCCGCGCCCTCGGACTTTCCGGGACCGAAATCGGGCCATTCACCGATCTTGCCGACTCCGTGCACACACAAGACATCAACGCCATTGCTGCGGCGGGTATCACCCTCGGCTGCAACCCTCCAGCGAACGACGAATTCTGCCCGTATCAACTCGTGACTCGGGAGCAGATGGCAACCTTCCTGACTCGCGCCCTCGAGCTAGATCCGATCGAGCCGCCAGACGCTCCGTTCCATCTCATCTCCAGCTTTACGACGCACCACAACTGTTGTGAGACCCGGGTGATCTACGTACAAGAGGTCGCCAAGGCGATCAACGGCATCGTGCTCCTCCCCGGAGACACATTGTCCATGCTCCAGGTCCTTGGCAACGATGTCGACAGCGGCAACTGCCAGACATCGACCACCCTCTTCAATGCTGTCTGGTACGCCGGACTCGACGAGATCGAGCATCGACCCCACAGCGTGGATTTTGCCCGTTACCCACAGGCCATCGAATCGACCCTGATCGTGGGATGGATTGATCTGAAATTCAGCAACGACACCGCTCACCCGCTGGAGATCCGTTCCCACTACACCGGCACTTCCGTGACAGTGGAACTGTGGGGCGACAACGATGGGCGCAGCGTTGTCGGCGACTTCACCTCAACGGCGGGCACAGTCCTGGACGTGGTCAGCGAAGGTGGGCCAAAGGCCAGGATCGTCGCTACCGACACTATCGCCAGTGGTCGTACCTACACAGTTACCCGCACGATCACCGAGGGCGTTGCCTCCGAGTCAGAGACCTGGAAGTGGACCTACCTGTACTAGGGCTGCCAGCAGATTATTCGCAGGAGAATCCGAACCCTTGCTGAACGCCATCGATAGGCGCAGCCGCATCCACTGAAAGTCCGTCGGCTTCAACGATGAAGTCGACAAACTCGACGATGGTCCACCCAAACGGAGTTGTCGCGATGGCGCTACCGCCGGCATCGACCGCATCGCCGATCGGGTCGCCCAGTTCGAGACCAAACGGCATCTCGATGTGACCAGCGAGGGGACCGCCGGGCTCAGGATTGCCACCTGCATCGAGCTTATATCGCCAGCCGACCAACCCGATCTGCCCGTCGCCCGAGTCCACGGTTTTGATAGCAGCGATCAACGATCCCCAACGAACGTATCGCATGTTGTCCTCGGGCAAGAAGTAGGGACAACGTCCTGGCGTGTCGAGCGTGGGTGCTCCGAAGAGGTCGCTAAGTTCCGCCACGGCGTCAACCTCAAGCGTGCCCTCGGCGACACCAGCCAAATCACCATCCGAGGTGACCACGATCCGGGGTGAAGAGTCGAGCCCGAGTCCCCGTACCAGGAACGATGCCATCTGCTCCCTGGTTACGGGGGCCGTTGGGCAGAACAGAGTGTTGTCAGGAGGATTACAGCCCTTGGTTATCCCGGCTGTCGCCAAGGCGGCGATGTCGGCTGTGTGGACAGACTCACCCAGATCGGTAAACGAAGAAGTCCCTGCCGGGAGATCCAATGCCCGCACCAGGAACGACGCCATCTGCTCCCTGGTCACCGTCGCAGTCGGACAGAACAAAGTGTTGAAAGGAGGATTACAGCCCTTGGTGACACCAGCGGCTGCCAGCGCGGCAATGTCCGTCTTGTGAATCGACTCGTCGGTATCGGTGAAAGAAGGGGTACCCGCAGGTAGATCCAGAGCCCGCACCAGGAACGAAGCCATCTGCTCCCGCGTCACCGTCGCCGTCGGACAATACAAATCATTGGCGGGTGGGTTGCAGCCCTTGGTTATCCCTTCATCCGCAATCGCCTCGATAGCGCGCAGATGAATCGAGTTGTCGTCATCCGTGAAAAACCCTGAGGCATTTGCGGTTCCGACCGCGAGTAAACCTATGACGAGCACAAAGACTGCCCCGAATAGCCGACCCTTCATTTAGCTCTCCTACTCGACTACGACGACAAAGGCTGCGGTCACGTTCACCGTGTCCGGCAACGGTAGCTGCATGGTCCCCCCGGAATCCATGATCTCAAAACCATACCGGCTGGCATCCGGAGTGATCTCATTCGGCCAGGCGCCGTCGGTCACAAGGATGTCGACATCATTCAGATCGTCGAGAGTCACAGTCGAGCTCACATCAGCCACCACGATCAGGTAGCGGAGGTCACCGGCGCTCCCCGCCGGGATCGTGAAATCGACATTGTCTCCGTTCCTGGTGTACGTGACAGGTGTCTGGCTGAAGTCGTCGGCAAGCGCTGCGGCAAGATGCCCGGCAGTGCCGGTGCCAATGAAGTCTCGCAAGACGTTGCGCTCCACAACCTCGACAACGATCTGCTCGCTTGCGGTTACAAACGGTCGTGCTGCGTCCGGTATCGGGTGCGAGAAGGTGGGCAGGAACGTGACATCCTCAAACAGCGGGCCCAGCTTGTTTCTAAAGAAGAGACCAAACGAATCGTGGACGACGACCGTCGCCAGCGATGACAACTCGGGACTGCCGGGACTGGCATAGGTGACCAGCGGACGACCGGAGATGGCGATGCTCTCGACTGTCACGGCGGGAGTCACCCCGCTGAGCGTCGGTGTCATCTCCTCGTATTCAATGACCCAGTCAACGCCGATGATCCCGGCGAGATCGCCCTGTCGCGAAGCCGGGGAAGCGAACAGATCCAACTGATCCCACACTCCGGGGGCGGCCCGGCCTGCGATGAGCTCCGAGCCGAGCAGTGCACCGTCGACGTTCCAGTGGGTGTCGTGTTTGAAGTACAGCCGGTCATCGCTGGCGGCAAACGGGACGAACAACTCGACCCGGTTCGAGTCATTGGCTGTCGCCAGGGAAGCGTGCAACGCCGCCGAGTTGAGATCCGCACAAGAACCATCCCAGAGACTCTGCGGAACCGTTGCCGGATAGAGCGCCGCCTTGTTGGGCGGGATAGCGTATACGAATTCGCGCCCCGAGGCCTCAACAACCGTCTTGGCTTTGGCGATCTCAACAATCAGCCGGTCATACACCGCGCCGTCTAGACACGACTGATCGACGGTCTCATTGAAATAGAGCCAGTTCTGTGTACCGATGACCACAAGCGGGCTCGGGCTCGCGGCTGGCAACGGTGGCGGTGGTGCAATCGGAGCAAGGCTAAGAGCACGTGACAAGAACGACGCCATCTGCTCCCGGGTTACGGGATCGGTCGGGCAGAACATGTCGTTGGTTGGCGGGTTGCAGCCCTTGGTTATCCCGGCTGTAGCCAACGCGGCGATGTCGGGGGCGTGAACCGTGTCGCCAACATCGGTAAAGGAAGCCGTTCCGGCAGGTAGATCCAGCGCCCGCACCAGGAACGAAGCCATCTGCTCCCGCGTCACCGTCGCCGTCGGACAATACAAATCATTGGTTGGCGGATTACATCCTTTGGTGATGCCGTCGGCAGCGATTGCAGCGATGTCAGCCTTGTGGATCGACTCGTCGATATCGGTGAAAGAGGATGTACCGGCAGGTAGATCCAGCGCCCGGACCAGGAACGAAGCCATCTGCTCCCGCGTCACCGTCGCCGTCGGACAATACAAGTCATTGGTTGGCGGATTACATCCTTTAGTGATGCCGTCAGCAGCGATTGCCTCTATGGCACCCTCGTGGATGGAACCGTTGTCATCGGAGAACGTGCCTCCGGGATCAAGGGCAGAACTCGCCAACGGAGTGATCGCCAACATCCCAAGAACGACTGCGACGATAAATAGACTTCTGGATAGGCGAACAGGTCTCATCGCGCCTTCCCTTCTTAGACACCACAACGAGACTAGTGAATCCGTAGTGGATATCGGCACTTTGCGGGCGAGCAGATTGTGTCCCGCAACAATCGGCCTCGCCCGCCGATTGGGAGAGTGATGAGAGGCATCAATGAGATCCAATCGCCGGTGCAATCCATCCAGGCGCGGGTGACCAGTCCACCGGTATCTGGATCTCGGGGTCAGGTTGGGCATGGCAAGCGGGCCAACGACTGCACCGCCGGCTACGGGCGTCGTTACCTCGCAGGCACTCCAGGAGTATTTGATCGTCAACGGCATCGAGGAGCGGAACGGCCAGATGTCCACCTCGGGACTCACATCGGTCTCCGGTGCTTGGAATAGAACTGGATACCTGCTGCCGCCCGCGGCATCCTCCTGGGAGGCCATGCGGCAGGCCGCCACGACAGACGGGATCAATATCCAGGCAATCGATACCTACCGATCGTGGGAGTCGCAAAACAACGCCTACCAAGCCCACCTACGCGGTGACAAGGTGGCAAATGTCCTTCCTTCAGGGGAAAGCGAGCATGGCAACGGTCTCGCTGTGGATCTGACAAACGGCCATCTTGTCGGAATCGGGGATGCTGACTACACCTGGATGAGAACCAACGGCGCCCGATACGGTTGGTACCCGATCTCGAACGAGTCCTGGCATTGGGAATTCCGCGGCGCCGGGGCGTAACGACTCAACCATCCGCCAGCCTTGCGACCTCCATACGATCATCTGTTTCCAAGGCCTTGGCAAGCGCAACCACTAGATCAACGACGTAACGGTCGGTTGATCGTTTCGCACTGGCTAGCACGACAGTTTCGATGAAGGCCCGCGGCTCGAGCAGTCGCACTCCAAGCATCCAACCAATCTTGGCCATCGACTGCGGCAGCACCATCGTCCCGCCCGTTATCGACGCCACCCGAAGACCCGTTGCCACATCCGCGACTTGGTGCGCAAGCACGAAGGACCTGGTCTGGGTTCGGATCAAACTCTTCAACCCAACGTCCCACTCCGCATGGGGCCCGACAATGAGAAGTCCCTTGGTCAGACCTTCTACAGGTGCGGTTGCTTCATCGTCCTGCACCGTTCCTGCAACGGCCACTAACTCCTCTTTGACAAGGGTGGCTGACTTGATCCCTGGCAAATCTGGTTCCGCAGTTCCGGGCCATCGCGCCACAAGACCGAGGTCGAACTCACCGTCCGCTATCAATCCGGAGAGGGCATCCCCGGGAACCGTGCGCAGTGTGAGTGCTCCGTCACGCAACTCGTCTTCGAAAGTCGCCAATACATGATCGACCACCCCGTCGCTCAGGTCACGCGCCAGTCCAATCCGAACCGGGACGGTTCTTTCAGCTCGATAGTCGGCGGTACCTCTCGGAACCGAACGAGTCGATGTCGCCGCGCCCTCCCTGGTCGCCACAACAAGAAGCGACGGAAGGACGAAGAGTGAGGCAATGAGGGCAAACACGATCATGATTGCTGTCAGCAGACCGTAGGTTGCGAACATTGGCATCGGCGCAAAGGCCAAAATGCCAAAACCGGCGACGGAGGTGACCGCGGAACCAGCCAGGGCGGCCCCGGTTCCGGTGCCGGCGGCCGCAACCGCGGATAGTGCCACGGCGCCTGACCGCCGTTCTTCGAGGAATCGCATGGTGAAGTGTGTGGAGAAGTCGATGCCGATTCCGACAGAGACGGCACCGATGATCGAGGTGACGACGTTGACGCCGAACCCGGCTTGCTGCATCAGGCCATACAGCCACGTCACGACGAGAAGAATCGGGATGATGCTGACAAACGCATAGCGCAGAGACCTCATGAAGCCCGCGGCGACGACGAAACAGGCCACGACGGCAAGGGGAAGAGCCAGCAGCATTGCCCGTCGAATGCCGGCAAGCTGATCGTCGCGGTAGATCGCCGACCCGGTCACGACGACGGTGGACTCAGGGTCAATACGTATCAGGGCGTTTTCGAGATCGACCGCAAGCGGTTCGAGGATCTCCCTGGTCTTTACGACGTTGGTTTGATCTCTGGTGTCGGGGATTTGATAAGTGAGAACCGTGGCGTATCTGGTGTCATCGTCGGAGCGCCACAAGATCGTGCCGACATCATTCGGTGTCCACCGCGCGTTGCCCGAATCGTCGATGACGCCGAGCGCGAGCGCCTGATCGTAGATCTCAGCAAGATCCTCTGGTTTCTCAACGGCGATACGATCGTCAACATCATCGACTAGCGCCAGAACGCCGGAGTTCACCTTCACGATCCCGTCGGCGCCCTTAGCCAACGGGTTGTCTGCGACTGAGGCCACACGAGTGGCGAAAAGCTGCAGCGCATCCAGAGCGTCTTGATCTGCCAGGTCCGTCTCTACATAAACGACAGCCTGCTCGCCGCCTTGGTCGCCTAAGTACTCAGCGGTCTTGTCGAGGGCTACAACGAAATCGGATTCGGAAGAGAAGAAGTCTTTGACGTCGAAGGTGACCTCCAATTGCAGTGCTCCCCACAAGGCGACGCCTGTTACTACCGAAGCGATACCGATTGTCAGCCATGGTCGGGAAGCGACTGTGGCAACCGCTCCTCCAAGTCGGCGAGAGCCGCTTCCGGAACCGTGCGCTTCGAACTCGATTCCTTTGCCACGCTTGGCCACGATCAGCGGAAGACCCAACATGATGAGCAAATAGAGCGACAACATGACAAGACCGATTCCGCCGGAGACGAAAACCAGAACCAGGACCGTCGCTGTTGCGAAGGCAGCTGCCACCAGGCTCAGAAGCATGTCCACGGCTCGTCCCGATCCGGTAATCGTTCGGCTCCCGATTTGCCCCTCTGTCAACGACAACATCAGCGGCGTCGCAACACCGAGCAGTAGGAAGGCGGCGACCGTTGCCAGCGCCGCGGCAAACCCGAACTGCACAACCGACTCAATCCCTGCCGAGGTGTTCGCAAGGAACGCGACTGCGTCCGATGTCGCGGCCAAAGCCAGGGCACCGAAGACGGAGCCGAGACCGATGACAAAAGCACGCTGCCCCACCTGACCACGTCTTCTCTCCTCGCGCACCCTTCCGATCCCGTGGAACGCCGAATCGATTCCGAAAGAGATCATGCTGATCGGGAGAATGGTGCTCAGAATCTGATCACTCTTGAGACCCATCAGGTTCGCTCCACCGCGGAGCCACACCATCAACACGGCAAGAGCCGCCCCAGCAATCGCCACTGCCCAATACGAGCGGAACGCCACGCCGACAATCAGCAGCACAGCAGCAATCGTCAGGCCGATGAAGGGCCCTGCCAGTTCCCCTTGCTCGTTTGAGGTCAGGTTGACGTCGGCGGCCGGTGCCCACACCGACAATTCGCTCCCATCCCCGATCATGGCGTCGCGAAGATCCCTGGCGAACTGCTCCTTCTCGAGATTCTCCGCGCCGATTGTGACGAGGCGGCCTCCCCCGCCAAGTTTCTCGTTGTCAGCCGCCACGTTCACAAAGATCGCCGGGCTGTGCCAGACACCCCTGTCATCTTGCACAGTCTGAGTCGCCAGTCCCCACTCGGATGGAGCGCTCTGTTCCAGGATCGCGGCGATGGCACCATCGATCTGATCCTGGGTTGCACCAGCAAGCCCATCTGGAACACCGACATCGCGCAGCAGACGGTCGGTCGAGTCAGCGATCGACCAGATCCCGTGGACATCGATGCCGAGTTCAGCATCGTGCAGTTCTGCAAAGCGGTCCCCAATCGCAAAATCCTGGCGCATCGCCTGGGAATTATCGAACAGCGAGAGCAATGGAGCCTTTTCGAGTAGGTCCCCACTGTTCGATTCGACCAGAAGGAAATACCGGAAAACGTCATCGGCGAAGCGCTCCGCCGCCAACTCCTGGATCTCAGCTATCTGGGTTGCAGGGCTTAGCGATGCAGTCTCGGCTGAAGGCCAAAACAGCATGGGGTAGCTGAGCATCGCGGTGACGAGGAGCACGACACCGATGACCACTCTGGAATTCCGAGCGATGGCAGCGGCGAGCCCGATTCCGGACGCTCGCGAGCTGCCGAACGCTCCCAGGTCCTGCAACCCTTCCTCAGATGCCATATCCGACTCCACCCCCTACTAGCCGAACGGCACGATAGCCAGCGCCGGGCACGACACTAATTACAGATATGACATCGGAGGACTCCGACAAATCTTGTCCGCTTTGGGTTTCACAATGACATGTTTAGATGGTGCGGATCCGCCAGCGTGTCGGATCCACGAATGGTCACCCGGTCCCAAAGGTGGGAGAGGCCCCACCGCCGCTCCCACCTGGCCGGTAATCGCATTGCTTCGTGATGTCGTTGGTTGCTTGTTCGCGCGTTGGACCGACTCTCCGGCTTCTCCCGCTCAAGTCCTCGGCCACGCTCCTATTGTGAGATCTGTCGCACCGAGCCCCAGGAGAATCGATGACCTCCCTCAATACCTCCGCCATTCGAGCGCAGTTTCCCGCCTTGCGTCGTGAAGAAAACGGAACAACTGTTGCATGGTTCGATGGTCCGGGCGGGAGCCAGGTTCCTCACAGCGTTATCGACGCCATCAGCACCTTTCTCGCCAAAGGTGGTTCCAACCATGGCGGAGCCTTTGCGGCAAGCCGGGATTCTGAAGACACCCACGAGGGTGCCCGTTCCGCCATATCCGACCTTTATGGAGCAAGAGACGGCGACCAAATCGTGTTCGGCATGAACATGACAAGCCTCAACTTCGCCTTGAGTCGTGCAGTCTCTGCCGATTGGAGGCCTGGTGACGAAGTGGTGGTAACCCGTCTCGACCATGACGCCAACGTTTCTCCGTGGCTACGGGCTGCAGCCGATCGAGATGTTGCGGTGAAGTGGGTTCCGTTCAACACCGACACATACCGTCTTGACCTCGAGCGACTTGAAGACGTCGTCGGGCCCAGGACGAGACTCGTCGCCATAACACATGCGTCGAATGCTATTGGCAGTGTCGTTGACGTTGCCGCGGCGACGCGCATCGCCCATGACGCCGGAGCGTTGTCGATGATCGATGCGGTCCATTACGCCCCGCACGGCCTCATTGACATCGCCGCAGTGGACTGCGACTTCCTTATCGCTTCGGCTTACAAGTTCTTCGGTCCGCACATCGGCGCAATGGCCGGGCGTGGTTCGCTGATGGAGAAACTAGACGCATACAAGGTACGACCGTCTCCAGCCACGGGACCAGGAAAGTGGGAAACCGGGACACAAAGCTTCGAAGCCCTCGCCGGAGTGACGGCAGCCGTCGATCACATCGCGGACATTACGCACACTGAGGGAACAAGACGGGAACGTATCGCGGCCGCATACGCCGCCATGCAGGACCATGCCATCACTCTTGGTCAACAGTTCTTGGACGGGCTGCCAGAGACCGCAACCGTCTTCGGCATCACCGACGACCTAACCGCACGGACACCAACATTCGCCATCGAATTGGACGGTTTCTCCGCACGGCGGCTCGCTACCGAACTCGGCGACCTGGGAATCTACGTCACTGATGGCGACTACTACGCGGTCGAGGTGATGAAGGCGCTCGGTCGCGCCGACGGTGGTCTGGTCCGGATAGGTTTCCTCCACTACACCACAAAGGATGAAGTGGATCGGCTGCTGTCGGCGCTGCACCAGCTCGCCGCTGATGCCTGACGCTTTCGATCTCGCCCCGAAGGTCGAGCTGCATCTTCATCTTGAAGGCGCCATCCCCCTCGACACGATGTGGGATCTGATCCAGAAGTACGGCGGGGATTCTGTGGTGCCCACCCGCACGGCTCTCGTGGATCATCTCCAGTACACGAGCTTCCCCCACTTCATCGAGACCTGGTGGTGGATGACCGGATTTTTGCGTAGCTACGACGACTTCGAGCTCATCGCACAAAGCGTCGCCGCCGATCTGGCGAGACAACACATCGTGTACGCCGAGGCGTCGTTCTCCCCGACCGACTTCGAACGACATGGTCTTTCGCCGCAGGGCATTGCCCAGGCGATTCGCTCCGGACTAGCCGGAGTGCCGGATACCGAAGTTGTGCTCAATTGCGATTTGGTTCGCGATACCGGACCCGAGCGAGCAGCTCGGACTCTGGCGGCAATAATCGAAGTCGCTCACGAGGCCGATGTCCGCGGCATTACCATCGGCGGATCCGAGCAAACCTATCCCCCTGGCCTTTTCAAAGATGTATACCAACGTGCCGCAGATCACGGCCTCCATCTCACTGCCCATGCTGGTGAGGCTGCCGGGCCGGAGAGTGTCCGCGAGGCTCTCGATGTTCTCAAGGTCGAGCGGATCGGTCACGGGATCCGAACGGTCGAGGACCACAATCTGATGGACCGGATCGTCACCGACCAGGTTCCACTCGAGGTCTGCCCGACCTCGAACATCCGCACGGGAGTTGTTTCGGGGTGGGAGGGCCATCCCGTCGGAGTGCTGCTCGAGGCCGGGGCAAACGTCACCATCAGTTCAGACGATCCGAGTTTCTTCCACACCTCAGTAGCGGAAGACCTGAGGGCGGTCGTCGACCTCTACGACGCCGATGCGAAGGCTCTAACGGACCGGGCCATCGTCGCTTCATGGATGACCGGCGCCGAGAAACTCGACGCCGGTCGTTTGGTCGAGTCCTGGTGGGCTCGACACGAGTATGGAGAGCAATAGTTGCTCGAGTGTTCTTAGCCGATGATGGCTTCGTATTCGGCCACCAAGATATAGCTCGGGGTGAAATCAACACCGTTGCGATCAAGCTGCTTCGTGAAAGCTCGCATGTGGCTGTAGGAGCCGGTCAAGAGGGTGTCCCAGACCAGAGCGAGGTCTTCGTTGTCGGTCGCTGCCATGGCTGCGTTCAGGTCGAAGATGTCGATGTCTTCGATAGAAGCGCCGACGAGGAGAGCATCCTCTAGTGACGCTGAACCCTGTTCGATCAGGCTGTCATAGAGGGCCTGGATATCAGGGTTAGTGAAAACACCTACATCATTCGAGCCGACCGGATCTTCCAATTCGTAGCGATCGATGAGCGCGAGGACCGAGTCCATGTGCATCTGCTCGGCACGGGCGATGTTGGAGAAGACATTCACACCCCAAAGGTCCGACATCACCAGGTAGACGTCACGAGCCAGTTTCTCTTCCTCTCTCATCCAAGAAATGTCCGTAAGTTCCTGGTCGGTCAGGGTTTCGACGGGGAGCTCGGCCAGTTGGGTAATGACATAGTCGTCGCCGTCCGACTCCGCAGAACCACCGGGGCTGGACGCTTCAACTGCGATCTGTGAATCGTCCGAGGTCACGACCGCGGTGTCGGTGTCTGCCGCGACCTCAGTCGCGACGGCAGCCTCAGGCTCGGCCGCCGCTGAGGTGTCGTTGTCAGAGTCGCAGCCGGCAAGAGATCCGACCACGAGGACTGCCGCCAGTCCAACGCCCGTCCATTTCTTTGTGTTTTGATACCGCACTTTTGTGCTCCTTCATTATTTTGGACAAGCAAAGCGGTGCCGTATGAAGACACGACCTTCAGCTATGTGAAGCTTCTATGAACCGGAATGGGTCTTTCACGGTGCCCGCCACGGTCGGTGCGCCGCTCAGCCGTCGGATACCGGTAGCCTTCCGTTCCATGACCCACGTCAATAGCCTCCTGGTGATTCTTCTCGTGCTCGTCGTCGTCGGCTGTGAGAGCGACTCCGACTTGGTCGTGACCACAGTCTCCACGCAGGCCGTGACCTCACTGCCTCCGGTCACGACCGCCTCAACGACAACAACCACCGCTACCACCACCACGACATTGCCGCCCACCTATGACCTCTCCGTGGTAGTCACCGGACTCGACGGTGTGGCTCTTCCCGCGACGACTGTCGATGTCGGACAAGAACAGGCCACCTCGGATTCCGATGGAGTGGTCACCTTTAGTGCGATCGCACCGGCCGCGATCAAAGTCAGCCGATTCGGTTGGCTCCCCATATCAATCGACTGGGGCGGCGACGAAGAATCTGTGGAAGTGACGCTGCAGCCACGGATCGTCCGCGGGCTCCGCGTGAGCAGCTATGTCGCAGCCGACCCGGAACAATTCGCGGCATTGCTGCACCTTGCCGCCGTCAGCACGGTCAACACCCTCGTCTTCGATACCAAGGACGAATCCACCTACGTCCTATACGAATCCGAATCGGAATTCGCTGCCGATATCGGCTCTGTCCGGCCGAT
>CAXMRC010000023.1:0-21197 GCA_964195945.1 uncultured Gemmatimonadales bacterium | reverse complement strand
ACGGACTTGGGTGCGGCAAAGTGGATGGCAGCATCGAACGACCGTTGGCCAACCACGGTCTCGAGCGCGTCCTCGTCGGTGACGTCGGCCTCGAAGAAGTCCATGGCTTCGCCGGTGATTTCCTGAAGCCTGTCCAGGACGGCTGGCTTGGAGTTTGAGAAGTTGTCCAGCAGCGTCACCTGGTGGCCTGCCTCGATAAGAGCGATCGCTGTATGGCTGCCGATATAGCCGGCGCCACCGGTGAGAAGAATTCTCATGAGTGCCCCTTTGACGGTATGAACGGCTCGGTTGGTGATTCTGACAGAATCGCACGGGTCGCAGCCAGGCCCCATTCGTCGAGGTCTGCGATGCGGTCGCTGCTGCCACGCAACCCACCGTAGTTGCGAACGTGGTCGGCCCATTCCTTTCGACCCTCGATTGCGGGTCGAACGATGAGGTTATCGGGGTCGTTGACCCAGAATCGCCCATGCTGAAAGGCCCGCGCCCTACCGGTCATCATGGCTGACACCACCGCCGGCTGGCTCCTGTCGCCATCCTTGGGGAGGTACTGCGGTTCGGTATCGGGGCTCACCCGCATGGCGTCCACGAGTCCAACCGATGGAAGGATCGGAGCGCCGCAACCAAGCAAGTACGAACCGCCAATGGCGTCGCTGATCATCCTGACCCCCAGCCGATAGGCCGCTAGCGGCGATACATCTGCGTATCTGGCTCCTTCGAGTGCGGCTGCGTAGATGAAGTCGATTTTGAAGAAGTCGTATCCCCATCGGTGCATGGTGGCGAACACCTCGACGATCCACTCCATGGCATCGGGGTGGGTGGTGTCAAGAGCGAATAGGTCTCGTCCCCAGTTGTGACCGGCGTGGACCGGGGCTGTTGCCCCACCGAGCAACCAATCCGGATGGTCGGCGGCAAGGTTGGAGTCCGGGAACACCAGGAACGGGGCGAGCCAAATCCCGGCGCGTCGGCCCGTTGCCGCAATCTTATCCGCAATACCTTCGAGGGAGTCGAACCTGTCCGACAGCGTTAGCCAGTCGCCGTGTGCGGTCTGGTAGCCGTCGTCCAACTGGATTACATCCACGGGCAGGTTGAGTCGATCGATGGCCTCGATGTTCTCGACCATGTCCGCCTCGGTGATCTCGGTGAGGTAGTGGTACCAGGAGCACCAGATGCTTGGCGCTTTGCGGATGTTGGTCACGCCGGCTCTGGCGGCGAACCCGTCTGCCCACCGCGCCAGAGCGTTGTCCATCGTTCCTGGTCCGGTATCGACAAGGCAGTCGACCGGCCCGTCGGCCGACACCACAAAGCGGTCCCCATGAACTTGGCCCTGGATGCTGGGCACGTTTTCTGCGGCGTCATAGACCGCATAGATGCGAATACCGGATCCATCCCCAGGGTCAACTGTCAGCAGGCCCTCCCCCCAGAACACATCGGAGCCGGGATTGGTCTCTTGCCGATAGCAGAGGATCCGATTGCGTTCATTCATTGGGCGCCAGGGGCGATCCGACATCCCGTAAGTGGTAGACGGACTCCACGACTGCCAACCATGCTCAAAAACCGTTGCGGTGTTCGTAACAATGAGAATGTCGATCGGCTCCATCTTGTTTCCCTATCCGATTTGCGGCTACAAGAACACAAATCAACACAAATCCTCAGAGGCTTCGAGTATAGATGACACTTCGGAACCTGGTCCGTTCGCATGAGCCGGAATCGTTGTTGTATTCTGTTGATATCTGTCGTTTCTGGTATCGGCAACCGTTGAGGAGGTTGCGAACATGCTGCCTAGACAAAGGCAAACAGTCATCCTGGACAGGATCCGTAAGTCGGGTGGAGTCAAGGTGACCGACCTCGTTGATGAACTGAAGGTCTCCGATATGACGATCCGACGCGATCTCGACGTCCTTGAGCACGGCGGTCTCGTTATCAAAGTCCACGGCGGGGCAACTGCCGTCCACCAGCGCGCCTCATATGAGCCCGGATTCGACACGAAATCGACGATGCAACGAGCCGAGAAGGCGGCCATCGCGGACGCCGCAGTGGCCATGGTTCAGCCGGGAACCGCCGTCGGTCTAAGCGCGGGAACCACTACCTTCACGCTGGCCCACAGGCTGGTTGGGATTCCGTCTTTGACTGTGGTCACCAACTCGGTCTCGGTGGCGGAGGTGTTGCATCAGGGCGGGGGAACGGATCACACGATTTTGCTAACCGGGGGTCGGCGCACCCCGTCGGATGCGTTGGTCGGCCCGTTTGCCGTCGCCTCCCTGCGCACGGTACATCTGGATCAGGTCTTTCTAGGTGTCCACGGGTTAGACCCGACGGCGGGTCTCACCACACCAAACATCCTCGAAGCCGAGACGAACCGGGCGCTGATTGCAGCGGGTCGCAAACTGGTTGTCCTGGCCGACCACACGAAGTGGGGAGCAATCGGTATGAGCTCGATTGCCCAGTTGCAAGACGTGGATACGATTGTCACCGACAGCGGTCTCGACGAGAGCGCAAGAGAGATACTCGAGGATCGGGTAGGTGACCTCGTCCTGGCCGAAATCAGTGCGTCTTGGCTCGACGGTGACCTACCCAAAGTTGACCCACGATGACAAGTGCCGGTACGACATTTCGCCGCGTCTTTGGGTATGAAGCCCAGGGTCTGTGGGCGGCCCCAGGCAGGGTCAACCTGATCGGTGAGCACACCGATTACAACAACGGGCTGGTCTTGCCGTTCGCCATTGCGGAACGTACTGAAGCTGCAATAGCTCCGCGGGAGGATGGTCACATTCGGGTGTGCTCGGAGCAAAATCCGGGCGAGATCACGGAGGTCAAGGCCTCCGGCCTGGCGCCTGGCCTCCCCTCGGGTTGGGTCGCCTACGTTGCGGGGGTGCCCTGGGCGCTCGAGTGTGAGTTCGGTTTCGACGTTGCTATCGACAGCAGCGTTCCGGTTGGTTCGGGCCTGTCGTCCTCAGCTGCCCTCACGTGTGCCGTTGCCATCGGCATCAACGAGATGTTTGATTTGGGCCTATCCCGTAGCGAACTCGCCAGGCGAACCCAGAAGGCTGAGAACGATTACGTGGGGGCACCGACCGGAGGCATGGACCAGATTGCATCCCTCCTCGCCACGTCCGGCCACGCCATCCTGTACGACGTGAGGGCGGGCACCACCGAGCAGATTCCGTTCGACCCCGGCGCTTCTGGCCTCACCGTTCTTGTTGTGGACTCCAGGATCCGCCACGGTCACGCAGGCGGTGAGTATCGGGCACGACGCAACGAGTGTGAGGAGTCTGCACGCCTCCTCAACGTTCCATCGCTGCGCGAGGTGACCGTTGGCGATCTGCCAGTCGCCATGAGACAGCTTGGCGACGATCGCCTCATCAAACGGACACGACACGTAGTTACCGAGAACCAGCGCGTCCAGGATTTGGCCGCTGCACTGTCCCGCAGTCGTTGGGAGCGCGTCGGGGCGTTGCTCACCGAAGCGCACGCCTCGTACCGAGACGATTTCGAGGCAAGCTGTGTCGAGGTCGATGTCGCCGTGCAAGCTGCCCTGGATGCTGGAGCGCTTGGTGCCCGTCTGACTGGCGGTGGATTCGGCGGGGCGGCCATCGCTCTGCTTCGATCCGAAGATCTGTCCGGTATCCAGGACGCTGTCGCCGCGGCGTATTCCGAACGAGGCTATGCCCCTGCCGATATGTTCACCGTCGCGCCCTCTCCTGGTGCAGAGCGAATAGTTTGATCAGAATCTCGAGGAGTTCAACCAATGGATAGCAAGAAGTTCTCTCTTTACGGCAACACGATTACGCCCGCGCAAGATCGCAAGGCCCTGAAGTGGCAGAACATGTTCCTCAAGCAGTTCGATTACGACGCGAATGAGCAGTACGACCTCACCGTCAAGGACAACGACTATCTGGGGGAAGCTCTCGGAATCCGAGACATCGTTCGTGACGGCGGGGGCGAGCCGATCGACCCGGAGACTCAGGTCATCATCTCGACGATCCGGATGGGTTTCGGTCACTATCGGATTGCCATGGCGGGTGCCTCGGCGGCACGGGCCATGGGGTTCACGCCGCTGTGGCTTGATCTTCTCGAAGTACCCGGGGTGACGTCGGACGTCATCAACTGGTGGAACACCAACTACAGCAAGTATTCCCAGGTATCGCAGCGGTCGAAGCTGTTCAACAAATACATTTGGGAGTCGGTGACCTCCGGTGACAGGACGTTGCCGGGCTTGAACTGGGCACTCAACAACTATGCAATCGGATGGCCGTGGCGGTTCCTCAAAGCCAATGCCCGTGACTATCGCAAGAGCGAATTGCTTGCTCCCCTGCATCAGGCGCTGCCCTCCGAGATGCCGATCCTGACCGCACACATGTGGAACTGCATGGGAGCCGTCGCTGGAGGCATGACCAACGTCGTCGACATGATGTTCGACAACTGGCCGATGGCCTTCCAGCTCACCGAGGGTGCGACCCACGCCGTGCAGTCACCGTCGGGTTACTACGGCTTCCGCATCATGAACCAGTTTGATGAGAAGGACCGGCTGCTCAACCCCACGCCTGCCGACGCCATCGAATTCGTCGGCCACCATGTAGACCACGAGCTGGTCCACCACATCGAGGTGGACTGTGCGGCCAGGTTGCGGCGAATGGGGAACAGCGAGCCAAGGCGTTTCATGCTCACGATGGGTGGGGCCGGCGCCCAACGCGAGTTGTTCAAGGCGATCGTCGACCATTGTCGCCCGATGATCGAGAAGGACGAGCTGACCCTC
The DNA here is from genome assembly GCA_964195945.1 of uncultured Gemmatimonadales bacterium. Lineage (GTDB taxonomy): Bacteria > Actinomycetota > Acidimicrobiia > Spongiisociales > UBA5794 > JAAETI01. The sequence continues at coordinate 16,444 of CAXMRC010000023.1, read as the reverse complement.
TTCGTCAACCTGGGCGACCACGAGGACAACTGGGAGTGGCTGAAGGGCGAGCTTGGCGATGCGCCGGTGACAACTCACTTTGACTGGGAAGACACCAAGGCTTTCGCCGACGCGATCCGTGACCGCTCGGCGCGTGGGCTGCACGTGTTCTTGTTCGACAATACGTTCCATGGCGTCTACGCCAGTAACTATCTGATGCGGGTGAGCGACGTGATGATCACCAAACCGTCGGAGCTGGCGTTCTATCCGATCCCGAAGATCTTCAATGAGCGAGTTGGCGCCCACGAAGCTTGGGGTGCGATCCGCAGCGCCGAGCTGGGCGACGGGACCATCGAGACCAGGACCATCCCTCGTACGCTCCAAGCGATCGATCTGTTGACCAAGGAGACCGACCTCATGGAGATGTTCTGCGACATGATCGTGAAGAACAAGTCAATCGGTCTCTACGACGGTGCCTACAAATGCGTAGAGCTAGCCACAGGCAAGAAGTTCGATCGGGACTCCTTGATCACGGCCGAGTAGTTGCCAGTGATTCTGGTGACGTAGCCGTCGGCGGCTGCCTGATCCTTCAGGACTTGGTCGGCGTCGCCCTTGGCTCTTGCTCAGGTCGGTCGGTTCCTGAACGGCCCCAGGGTATTTACATTCACCAACCTATACTCGTTTAGCTTCGCTTTAGTGCCTCCAGTACCTCAAAACGAAAGGACTTGCAGAATATCGAAAGTGTTCGTAATGTGTGGTTTATGGAGGAAGGCATACCGGCCGCGCTAAGACGTGATCGAACCCTTGGAATGGTCCGGGACCGCGAGTTTGTGCGGGTCGCGGATCTCAGCTCGATCTTTGGTATTTCCGAGGTTACGGTTCGCTCTGACCTTGCATTCCTCGCCGAGCAGGGTCTCCTGCAGAGAGTCCACGGCGGAGCGATCATCCGGGACCCGGAACGCCAGGTCGAGAGAAGCTTCGAAGAAGCCTTGGATGCGTACTCCGCAGAGAAGTTCAGCATCGGCCGCGCTGCGGCAAACATGATCCGTTCAGGAGAAACTGCAATTCTCGACGTCGGCACATCCGCTGCCGCGCTGGCGAGGGCGATCGTCGCAAGAGAAGACCTTGTCGGCGTCACCGTATTCACTTCGAGCCTCACCAACGCGCTCGAGCTCGAGCCGGCAATTCCCCGGATTTCGGTTGTGCTGACCGGGGGGACCCTTCGTCCCAAACAGCACTCGTTGGTTGACCCGATGGGCAGCTTCGTGTTCGAGAACATCAACGTCGCCACCGCGTTCATCGGCTGCAACGGTGTTCACCCCGAGTACGGCGTCACCAACGTGAACCTCCCGGAAGCCGAGATCAAGCGAAAGATGGTTGCGGCGGCGCAGCGGACAGTAGTTATCGCCGACGGATCAAAGCTCGGAAACATAAGTGTTGCAAAGGTTGCCGATCTCTCAGACATCGACCAGCTCATTACCGGACCGTCCGCCCCCGAAGGCGTAGTGGCGGAGCTTGGTGAGCTGGGCGTGGATGTGGAGATCGCAGTGCCCGAACCACGGGCGTAAGCCGGAGTCCCTCTCCGGAAAACAATGGAGGAGATATGAAGAACAAGTTGATCCTGCTGTTTGCGGTTCTTGCCCTCGTGGCTGCCGCTTGTGGCGGAGATGATGATTCAGCTGATGATGGAACCGACACCACCGCAGCGACCGAGACGACAGCCGCAGCTGATGATGGAACCGACACCACCGCAGCGACCGAGACGACAGCCGCAGCTGCAGGTGATGTTGCTTTGCGCTGGATGACTCGTCCAGACAACCCCGAGGAAGCCGCCGTTTACGGCGATATCTCGGACCAACTCAGCGCATCGCTCGATGGCGTGACGTTGACCTACGAGCCGGGTTCGAACGAGGGCGCTGGCTATCAGCAGACGCTGCTCACCAACCTCTCGGCCGGTACCGCTCCCGACGTGTTCTGGATTCCTGGGACAGATATCGCCGACTTTGCGTCGCGCGACGTCATCCTGGATCTGCGTGAATACGCCGATGCGTCAGGGCACAGCGATACCGACTTCTACCCGGGTCCGATGGGCCACCTGACGACTGACCTCGCGACCGGCCAACCGGGCGGCGCCCTGTGGGGTCTGCCTCGCGACGTCTCCACGTTCGGTCTGTATGTCAACCTCGACCTCATCGCTGAAGCCGGTGTCGCCAATCCGCTAGATCTCGAAGCCAATGGCGAGTGGGACCTTGCGGCCTTTAACGACGTTGTCGATGGCATTGCCGAACTCGGTGGCGAGATCAGGGGCTACGGTCAGAGCGCATGGTGGGGCCCGTATGGTGCCTGGATGAACAACGCTGGTGGTGGTTTCTTTACCGCCGACCGCAGTGCTTGTGGCCTTGACAGCGATGCATCAATCACTGGTCTGACCGCACTGCGCGACCTCTATAGCGGCGACTCGGTCATTCCTTACGGTGAGGATCCGGAACCCCCGTTTCGCGCCGGCACCGTTGGCCTGTTCCAGAATGGACGCTGGGCGACTCCCGGCATCCGCACCGTTGATTTCAGCTGGGACGTTGTAGGACTTCCTGAAGGTGCCGCGGGGCCAGGCAACTGGCTGTTCTGGGGCGCCTACGTCGTCAATGCCAAGACCGAAGATCCGGCAAAGGCATGGGCTCTCGTTGAGGCCCTAACCGAGGCCAGCGTGCAAGCGCAGATCTCCGAGCTTGGTGCGAATATCCCGAGCCGGGTGAGCCAGGAAGCGCTTGATTCGTTCCTCACGTTCAGCCCACCGGCCAACAACCAGGCATTCCTGAATGGACTGCAAAACAGCCCGTCCACAGAGGGCCCACTTTGGGCCGGAAGCTGGCCGGAATTCGTAACGCTTATGGACAGCGAGATCCAAGCTGTCGTCACGGGCTCCCGTGACATGGCCGACTTCCAGGCCAACATTTGCAGCGAGACAGCATCCGCATTCGGAAGCTGATCGCGTTTGCGGGGACCGGGTTCCTTCCGGTCCCCGCAAACCATCACCCAGGATTGGAGATGCCATGACCGCCGCCTCCGTAGAACCTTTGAGTATTAGCTCCGGAGAACCGCGCTGGTTTCGTCCACTTCTCGTGTGGCGAGTCTTTACGGCGGTCCTGCTCACTTCTGCCCTGATTGCTGTAGCGGTTCAGCGCGGCATCGTCCTCGACGGGCCGGTGCGGTGGTCACTACTCGTGGCACTCCTGGGCGCCGTAGTCGGGGCCGGGATAGCCATTCGTGGCACCCTGCAACAAGTCCATCTCGGCCGGTTCTCCGGCTTCGTAATCGATCTCTTACTGATGGTCGTGCTGGGGTTCATTGCTCTCAACCGCATGGATATGTTCACCGGCATCGACGCAGTGGGAGAGGCGTTCAACGGCAACGTTGGCTGGCTCGCCATTGTGATCCTCGGCTGGTTTGTGTCCGGTTTTGCCGACAGGGCGGGACCTAACCAGAAGATCCTCAAGCAGGTTGCCCAGTGGACCATGATCGCCGGCATGATCGTGTTGACCGTGGCGATGGGTTTGATCCCGGGCCTGATTGAGTTTGCACAACGTCTTCTCGAGGGAGACGTCATCCTGTTTGCCGTGGGTGCGGTGATCGCCGGTGTCTTTGCCCGCATTCTCTGGTCGGACTCGGCAGCTCACCTCTTCAAGACGACCCAGACCGAGGGCGAGAACATGGACGGCATGCTGTTCGTTGCTCCCAACGTCTTGGGGTTCCTCGCCTTCTTCGCCGGGCCGCTCATTGTGTCGTTGTTCATCAGCTTCACAGAGTGGGACGGTCTCACCGACGCCAAGTTCATCGGACTCCAGAACTACATCGATCTTTTCTCCGACTCACTGTTCCTGACGTCGTTGCGCAATATCCTCATCTTTGGCGTGGTAGCCATCCCGCTGGCGGTGTTCCCCGCACTATTGCTGGCGGCGCTGCTGAACTCCAAGCTTCCCGGAATGAAGTTATTCCGGGCCGTCTACTTCCTGCCCTCGATCGCCGGCGTTGTCGGCGTCACGCTGATTTGGAAGCAACTGTTCAACTCAACGGTTGGCTACCTCAACTTCATGATTCTCAAGGTTACCGAGTGGTTCAACGCCCTGGTCGGTACCGGATGGGAGGCTCCACAACCACAGTGGATTTCTGATGACTCGATAGCGCTGATCGCGGTGATCATCTTGTTTATCTGGCAACAGATTGGCTTCAACACCGTCCTGTTCCTCGCAGGTATGCAGAGCATCGACGGGACGCTCTACGAGGCAGCAGACATCGATGGTGCTGGCCCGTGGCGCAAGCTGCTGAATATCACCGTTCCCATGCTGCGACCCACCACAGTGTTCGTCGTGGCCACGTCAACGATCCTGGCACTGCAGCTGTTCAACGAACCGTTCATTCTGCAGTCACCATCACCCCCCTCGGGCCCGGGCAACGCGACGCTGACACCTGTGGTGTATCTCTATCAGAACGCATTCCAGGAGTTCCAGATCGGATACGCCTCGGCTGTGGCCTGGGCGCTGTTCATCCTGATCTTTGGGATAACGCTCTTGTACTTCCGGCGGAGCGGCGATGACGGAGTCTTGACATCATGACAACCACAACCAAGACACCCCAAGCACCAGCAGAGCGCGAAGCTCAGGTTAAGAAGGACCACAGACGGATGATTCTCCGCACGATCATCGGGCGTGGGGGCGCATATGCGGTTCTGATCGGTTTTGCGGCAGCGATGCTCTTTCCGTTCCTCTTCATGGTTGCGGCGGCATTGAAGACTCCTGAGGACACCTTTCGTTATCCGCCAAAGATCCTGCCCCGCACCGCGGCTACCGCCGAGGTGGCGGGTGCTGAGGTCGACTTGTTCTCGGTCGAGGTACCGGGATCCGACTCAACCATTGTGTATCTCGCTGAACCCAGCGTGGAGGCCGGCCTGTTCGCCAGTCTCGACGACCCCGAGGTAACAATCTCGTGGCCGCTCGAGTTCGCTACCGACACCGGCAGCACAACGACGGCGGACGGAGAGACGGTGCCGGTTTATTCGGTGCAACAGGGCGGCCAAACGGTTGACCTGGCGTTGATCCGCAACACATCGGTTGGTCGGTTTGTCGGCTTGGATGACGAAACCATCGAAACCTACGGAGTGGTTCGTACTGCCGAGCGGGCCGAATCAATTGACCCGCAGTGGCAGAACTTCTCAGAGATCATCGACCTGAGGGACTTCGATCGTTCGCTGACGAATACCATTCTGGTGACGATCCTCGTCGTTGCTGGAACGCTGTTCACCTCGATCATGGGTGGCTATGCGTTCGCCAGGATTCGGTTCAAGGGACGAAATGCGCTGTTTGTGACCTACATCGGCTCGATCATGATCCCGTTCGTTGTATTGATCATTCCACTGTTCCGTCTCATGGTGGCGCTTGGTTGGGTCAACACGCTCGGGTCATTGGTGTGGCCGTTTGTCTTCAACGCATACGGGACTTTCCTGATGCGACAGTTCTTCGTTTCTATCCCGAAGGACTTGGAAGAGGCCGCGTACATTGATGGTGCCAAACGGTGGAAGATCCTCTGGTCGATCTTCGTTCCGCTGTCATGGCCGGCGATCGCAACCCTGGCAACGTTCATGTTCCTCTACGGGTGGAACTCGTTCATCTGGCCATTGGTGTCGATCAACGGAGCGAACTCGGAAGACTTTGTCCTCACGATCGCGCTGCAAACGTTGGGCGGCCAAGCGGGTGAAGGGCCAAACCTGATCTTTGCGGCCATCGTGCTCTCAGTGATTATCCCGTTCACGGTGTTCATTCTTGCGCAGCGATACTTCGTCGAGAATGTCGCAACGTCGGGGATCAAGTGATAGAACAACGTACCCGGCGGGACGGATTGTTGATGGTGAAGGCGTGGCAGTGGTGATGGACGTGCCTCACCGGCGCCGCAACGCGCTCACCGGAGAGTGGGTTCTTGTCTCGGCGGGAAGAACCAGCCGACCTTGGCAGGGGAGCACCGAGGCTCCCGCTGCCGAGGGGCGCCCTCAATACGATCCGGATTGCTACTTGTGCCCCGGCAACACAAGGGCAAAGGGTGACCGGAATCCCGAGTACGAGGACACCTTCGTTTTCGCCAACGACTACGCCGCTCTCCAACCAAACACTGCATCCGAGACGGTGGACGACGGTCTGCTACAGGCCGAGAGTGAACCGGGCACCTGTCGGGTTATCTGCTACTCGCCCCGTCACGACCTCGACTTGGCATCGATGAATCTGGCCGGTATCCGGAAGGTGGTTGATCTCTGGTCGGATCAAGTCGCCGAGTTGGCACTCGAGCACACCTGGGTGCAGGTATTTGAGAATCGCGGGGCCACGATGGGGGCGTCGAACCCACATCCCCACGGCCAGGTCTGGGCCGGCGCTGCACTTCCCAACGAGCCTATCAAAGAGGACACCCAGCAGCGACAGCATTATGCGGAGAACGGCTCGTTACTCCTGCTCGACTATCTCGAGCAGGAGATGGGTGGCGAGCGAATCGTTGCCGTCAACGACTCTTGGGTGGCCCTCGTCCCGTATTGGGCTGTGTGGCCATTTGAGATGCTGCTGGTTCCAAGGCGACCGGCGCGTTGGTTGCCAGACCTGCTGGCAGGTGAACGCGATGATCTGGCCATGATCTTGTCGGACATCCTCGGTCGCTATGACGACGTCTTTGGGTTCCCATTTCCGTACTCCATGGGCTGGCATGGAGCGCCTTCCCCAGCTGAGGAGTATCCGCATTCGCAATTGCACGCTCATTTCTATCCTCCGCTGCTGCGCTCCGCATCGGTACGCAAGCACATGGTGGGGTACGAGCTACTGGCCGAGGTACAGCGCGATGTCACCGCGGAAAGCGTTGCTGAACGGCTGAGGTCGCTTGCAAAGACTGCAGCATCGTCGTGACGCCGGATGACTTCGTCTGGGGAGTCGCAACTGCCGCCTATCAGATCGAGGGCTCCCACGATGTTGATGGGCGGGGCGAAAGCATCTGGGATCGATTTTCGCATACCCCGGGGAACACGTATCAGGGCCAGACGGGAGATGTGGCTTGCGACCACTACGTCCGGTGGCCGGACGACATTGCACTCATGAATGAGCTCAACGTCGGCGGATATCGGTTTTCTGTGGCCTGGCCGAGGGTATTTCCGGGCGGTTCGGGTCACCTGAATCGCAAGGGTCTCGATTTCTACGACAAGCTGGTTGACGGGTTACTCGCCGCCGGGATCACCCCGTTCCCAACTCTGTATCACTGGGATCTCCCGCAGGCAGTGGAGGATGGCGGTGGTTGGATTAGCCGAGATACTGCTTATCGGTTTGCGGAGTATGCCGCGGCGGTCGTAGATCGTCTCGGTGATCGAGTCCACGATTGGTGGACGATCAACGAGCCGTGGTGCGTCGCCGAGCTCGGCTACCGATTCGGCACTCACGCTCCGGGACGCCAGGAACCGAAGGGTTGGCTGGCAGCGGCTCACCACGTACTTCTGGCGCACGGCCTCGGCGTGGAAGCGATCCGATCGACATCCTCAGGCGCACGGGTCGGGATCGTGGTCAACGTCGATGCCTTCTTGGCGCGGTCGACCCATCTCGCCGACAGGAAGGCCGCCACGATGGAGGAGCTCACCCGAAACAACTGGTACCTCGAGCCCGTCCTCAATGGTCAGTACCCCGTCGCCGCCGTTGAACACTACGGATGGGATCAAGGCGAGGTTGCCCAAGGCGACATGGAACTCATCGCCGCGCCCATGGATCATATTGGTATCAACTACTACACACGCCAGGTCGTTCGCGATGAGTCGATTGCGGACCGTGAGCGGCCCGCACCGCTCGTCGTGGCTGACCTGCCCCGAACCACCATGGGGTGGGAGATATATCCGGATGGCCTGCGCGATCTGCTGATCAAGTACAACCGGGAGTTTGATCTTCCTGCGGTGTATGTGGCCGAGAACGGCGTAGCGTTCCCGGACGAACTCGTCGCTGGAGCCGTCCACGATGAGGACCGGCGGTCCTATCTCGAGTCCCATTTCGCAGCTGCCGTGGAAGCGGCTGCTGCAGGTGTGCCGTTGCGCGGCTTCTTCGTATGGTCACTCCTCGACAATTTCGAATGGCAGCACGGCTATTCACAGCGCTTTGGTCTGGCCTGGACCGACTACGAGACGCAGCGTCGGACAATCAAAGACAGCGGCCACTGGTTCGCATCCCTCGCCGGTGAGGCGAGCGGCTCTTGATCCGCTGATCCGGTTCGACGTGCTGATTGCGGAATCTGGCTAGGGCTCTCTGGCTATCCCCCCACCAGGGTTGGATTGTTTGGCGGCCTCACCGTCACGAAATGGGTCCATCCGTCCAGCCAGCGTTGGGCTCGTCGCCGACTTCTTTTTGCAGCCGGGCCAGGTCTGCCTCCAACTCCGTCCTCTCCAGCGCGTCCTCGTCGGTGACGTCGACCTCGAAGAAGTCCATGGTTTCGCCGGTGATTTCCTGATGTCTGTCGAGAACGGCGGGCCTGGAGTTGCAGAAACTGTCGAGGAGTGTGACCTGATGGCCTGCCTCGATGAGAGCGATGGCTGTATGGCTTCCTATGTGGCCGGTGCCACCTGTGGGGAGGATTCTCATTGGTGTCCCCTTGACTGTTTGAAAGGCTCGATCGGCATTTTCGGCGCTCCCGCGGCTTTCTGCTTGACGAATTCGATGATCATGTCGGCGACCAAAGAGGCATCCGGCGTCTCCACCAGCGACGCGATTGCAGCATCGGCCGTGTCCTCCGGGATGCGGGTTCCCCGGCGGGCCTCGGTCAACGCTCTTGAGTAGTCGACGCTCATCTCAGGGTGCCCCTGTATCCCCAGCATGGAGGTGCCGACGCTCATCATCGAAATCGGACAGTGCTCGTTGCTCCCGAGGACCGTTGTGTGCGGAGGTAACAATTCGATCTGTTCCGAGTGACTGTTGACGATGCGAAACGAGGTGAGATCGGCCGGTGCGATGGCCAGGTCGCCGACGATGTCTACTTGTTTGACGCCGGCGCCCCAACCCCGGTCAGATACCGATACCTTCCCGCCGAACGCGGTGGCGAGCAGTTGGTGACCGAAACAGATCCCGATGAAGGGGACCTGGGCAACCGCCGCTTCTCGGATGAAATGCTCTAGTCCCAGGATCCACGGTTCACGGTCATTGACGGAGTGCCGGGATCCGGTGGCCAGCCAGGCATCGCATTCGGTGGGTCTACTCGGAAGCTGACCGTTGACAGCGTCGAATGGCACGATCTCTACTCGGGGATGGGCTGCAAAGAGTGCCTCGAACATCGTGTCATAGTCGCCGGCGATCCCGAGTAGTTCGGGGGCGACATGATCACATTGCAGAAGCCCGATTCGTATCTGTTGCATCCGGATGCAGGCTACAGGTTCCGGTCGTAGATAGAGTCGAGCATGATCGAGATGTTCTCGGCGTTGAATGTTGTCTCACACGGGATTCCGTTGCTGGTGCGGTCAGCCGCCGTAGATGGTCAAGAACTCGCGAACAGTGACCGGTGAGAACACAGTTTCGCACGGGACGCCATTGCGGTCGGCGTCCATCCGGGCCGGAGCCCCTTCAAGCATCCAATAGGCCACCGCGATCTGATACCCGGTCCAATCATCACTAAGACCGAGGTCTGCACAGAGGTGATCGTTACCGAGCCCGATAGCCGCGTTGAGGAAGGACTCGTAGTCCTCGGTGAATACCGTTTCACACGGGATCCCATTGCCGTCGGCGTCCATCCGGGCGGGAGCACCCTCGGCGAGCCAGTAAGAGGCCGCAGCGGTGAAGCCGTAACCCATTGCCTCCAGATCCCGGCACAGCAAGCCGGTCTCGAGTCCGGTGACGTTGCGTGGTGCCGGTGGTTCTCCGGCCAGGAATACCTGCTGCCAGTCCGGTCGCGGGGGGTTGGTTCCTGCATCCAGTTGCGCACGCCACTCGTCGTCGGTGAGACGCTGGTCGTTCCAGAACTCGTAGTACGAGTACACCCCTCCGCTGGCTACTTGGAATCCTCCGTTGTCGTCGGGGACGATGACAAAGATGTTGTCGACATAGCCTGTTCCGAGTTCGAGGAACCCTTCGGCATTGCGCATCACGTCGGCGATAAGTGCTGCATGCGAATCGGGCCCATCATCGAAGTCAAGATCGAGATCTGAGGTGCGGATCCAGAATCCCTCGAGGGTTCCTCCGATCCAGCTGAGCTCCTGGTTGTCTTGTTCGCTGATGGGCAGCCCTGCCAGTTCGTCACGCGCAATGCCGCCAAGCCACATGTAGAACTCCTCGAGGTCAACAAGGAGCTGTGAGTACTCGTCCGGCAGAAGATCACGACTCTCCAATCCGGTGCGCATCAGGCTGGTTATTGCCCCGAGCCGTTCGAATACGACCGGTTCCGGCTCTACCCAGTGACGTGGAGGGACTGGTGGCTCTTCGCCGCCGCCCTCGGCGACAGCCTGCTTTGTGTAGAGGATCGTGTCGTGTTTGAGTTCGGTGTACGACCCGAATCCTGTTTGATGAGTCTTGGCGTCCCACGCCGTTGTCTGCATGAATTCGGGATACTCGGGGCCGTGTGGCTGCCACATGGGCTCGACCGCATAGAGCCAGGCGTCGTAGACGGTGTTGCCCCAGTCCGCAGTGGTGCGTCCACCGATCAGGGCTTGCATGGCATCCATCTGTTGGTCGTATCCGGTGGCAGCAGTGATTCCTGCCGCGGCTTGGACGTTGTATGCCCATTCGGATCCGAACGCGGCGGCCAGGTCGAGTGGTGATGCGGTTTCGCTTTCAACATTCGGTTGCACGAGCTGGTCCAGTATGAACGAGTCGATAACGAACCGGCTGCCCATGATGCGGAGTGACGCCGCTTCCGGGTTTATCTCGACGCTACGCAGAGCGAGTAGGCCATCGGCGACTGTATCTAGCGTCGCTGCGTCAGAGAAGACGGAAACGTCGGTCCAACCTGAGGCAACGACCTGCTCAACCACTGCTCCCAGCTCAAACGGTGTGTAGTCATCTGCCGCGCCCACTAGCCAAGCGGTCGGCTCATAGATCTGTCGCCATTGCTCAATTACCACCGGGTCAGCAAGAAGAACTCGACTGGCGAGGACACCGAGATCAAGGTTCTTGGTGATAGGGAAGGCGTTATTGCCGAGTTGGGACATGGCGCGGAAGTACCGTTCGAGATCGGAGTTGCGGGTGTAGTGGCCCCGGGGTCGGAACAGCGAGTAGTCAACCTTGGTTGTGATGAATCCCGAGTTCTCATCGCCCCCGGTGGTTGGTGACAGTGTTAGCGCGTCGGCTGCCATGATCAGGGCGACTTCCTGCTGGGCGAGAGGGCCGATCGCGCCAACGTCGAGTTCGAGAACGGTGGCGGCGGCCTCATAGAACTGGGTGACGCGGCTTGCGGCCTCGGACAAACCCGTACCGGCTAGCTCGGCCTCCTGCGCTCTCGCCAACTCAACGAGACGCGCCAGCATGTCTTCAAGAGTTGGCAACAGCGTCTGTTGCTCGGCTTCTCGCAAGATCTTGTCGAATGCCAGATGCCACACGTGATAGGCCGCATCAGTTGTGACGAAGACGGGGTATCCGTCGTATCCTGCGCCTTCATATATGTGGTGGAAGTGCCGTGTCGTGCCCGGCACAACCACAAATCCATTGGTGAGGAGTTGGCTCTCGGCGTCGTTGGCCAGGAGATAGCTTTCAATCCAGTCGGCTACATATACGTTGCTGAGGCTGTCAGGAGTGTCTGGCCCTGCGTAGGTGGTGCCGGAGGCAAGTAGGGGAATGGCTGTGAGCTCGCCGAATGATGATTTGTTGATCGCCGGTACGACGATCGGTGCTAGCGAGGTTGGAGTGACAGCTACGGTCGTTGGCGGAGCGGCGGTTGTTGTAGCCGCTGAGGTCGGTGGGACCGTCGTTGGTGCTGGTTCCTCCTCGGATGTGCAACCGGCAGCGATCAACAGGAATGTCACTAGGGCGATCGGCCAGCGTTTCACAACTACCTCCGACGTTGGTTCTCTTCACGCAACGCTACGCCAAACCACGGTCGGGGACCAGGACCAAATGGTGCGCTCGGTTCTTGCGGACATTTTCGCGCAGGAACCTTCGGTCTAGCGGTTTCGGATCACGGGTTCTGTGATGCCGTCACCGTTGATGTCGGCGCAGCCCGGGCTGCCTCCTCCGGGGATATCCGGGGCGGTGTCGAATCCAAAACCGTTCCATGTCCAGGCCGCGGCAGCGGAGTGAGCGGCGTCGTCGAGTTGATCGTGCACAATGGCAAGCGATCCGTCGCAGACCTGCAAGTTGGCGATAGGCATAAGCACCGAGCCCGCTACCCAGGTCTCTTCCAGCCCGTCGGGGTCATAGACACCAAGATGGGCGCTACGCCCCGAGGAGTCGGCCCACTGGATCTCAGGATGGAGCTCCATGAACGGGGTCGTCTGATGGGGACGCCGGAAGGAAGCGACGGTTTCCGTCTCGCCGTCGCCGGTGACATCACCGCCGGCTGCGACAACTAGATCACCGTGGCGGAATTCGTCGAGGGCGACGGTTGTGTCAGGAGCGAGAACGGGTGTGCGCACCAGATTCCACCACGAGCCGTCGAGCCATGCCGTATCACCGACGGGCTCGTTCCAGGCGACAAACTCGATACGCCGGTCGGGGTGCTCGGCCAGACCGACACGATATGCGATCACGCCTTGATCGTCTGCGAGAACCTCGAGCATGGCTCCGGTGGTGCGATCGGGCCCCGACTGGTCGAAGAGGAAGTTGCCAAGAGATGTCGCGGCAACCGTCGCTTCATCGATCACTGTCACGGGTTGAACCACGTGGGCGCCATGACCCCACACAACGTCTGCTCCGACCTGCGCTAGCTCCGCGGCCATCTCGGCCATGCCAGGATCCGTGACCGGCAGATACTCGGCACCACCGTGGATTGAGATGACCAGCAAGTCGACCATGGGACGGAGAGCCTCGGCCGCCGCTACCGATGCCGTGGGGTCCCATGAAGCGATTCCAGGTCCGCTACCAGCGGGAGTACCCACGCCGGTGGCGTCGAACGCAAGGAACCCTACGGTCAAACCGGCTGCGTCGACAATGGTCGGGGAGGTTGCGGCTGCATGGTCCTCGCCTCCACCCACGATCTGTAGCCCGGCGGATGTCGTTGCCGCGATGGTGTCGAGCAGTCCTGTCGGCCCGGCGTCGGTGCTGTGGTTGTTGGGCAAAGACACGATGTCAAAGCCCGCGGCCGCGAGGTGGGCTGCGGTAGCCGGATCAGCCTCGAGCTGGTTCTCGTTGCTTGAGCTATGAACCCTATTGGTAAGTGGCGACTCCAGATTGGCTCCCGCTATGTCGGCGGATCCGAGGAGATGGCGCACGTCGGCAAACACGGAGTCCGCATCGTTGTCAAGCACGGTGGCCATCCCTCGTCCCGTCATGACATCCCCGACGAGAAGGATGCGGACCGTTGGAGACGTAACCGGTGTCGCCACGATGTCTTCTCCTGGCCCGCAAGCGGTCAGGAGAAGACAAGAAAGCGTCACCGCGATAGTTCTCATGAACCCATTGTGGTCGCAAGTTCTGAGATCGCGTTGGCCTACGCCGCAGCGGCGGCGGAACGATGGGTTGGATCGCTTGTACCCATGAGTCCCCTGCTCAGGATCACGATGAACACCACGGGGAGGAACGCCGCTGTCGTGACCTGTGCCACTGTCACTGCACCGGTCGCCAGATAGGCGAGTGTCGTCAGCCAATCGATCGCCTGGATGCCGATCATTGCCTGGATCCAGCTGACGTTCTCGGCGGGCTTTCTGGCAGCGACAAACATACCGAAGCCGAAGCCAAGGGCGCGGGCGCCGAACATGGCGAACAGCCAGTTGACCCATTCCGGGGCGGTGTCGAGGCCCATGATCTGCTGGAATAGCCCGGGTATGAGGAAGGTGACGCCGAGGACAATCTGCACGACTCCTATGACGATCAATACTCTTTGCATTAGTTTCATTTGGGGTCTTTAATTGATAAACAACAGATGTTGTTGATGTAGTTCTGGTCGTGAGAAAGGGCACCGTTCGGCGCCCTGGTGGCCATTTGTCTTGCTACTGATTGGTGATCTTGTCGATGGTCACCTCCAGCCCGGTTCTCATCGAATCTTCTGCCTCTTGCAGGGCTGTCCGCAACGCCTTCTGACGCATGGTCGGCGTCTCTCCTGTCACGGCAGGGGTGGCATCGGTGCGGAACAGGGGGCGTTGCTGTTCGATTGCATCAACTATCTGAAGGAGGGTGACTTGATCGGCCGGGGTAGCCAGCCGAACACCACCGCGAGCACCTTCTCTGGTTTCGATGATCCCGGCCCGATTGAGACTTCTGAGGAGTCGCGACAAGCTGGGGGCGGGGATGTTTAGGTCCTCGGCAAGCTTGCTGGTCGGGACAAACTCGTACTCACCCATGCGCACTTTGTCGGCAACAAACACTGTTGCCATCATGGCTTGCCAGACGCCTAGTGAGTATGTCATTGAGCCTCCTGTTCAGTGTAACTAGATAAACTATACCCGGAGTTGCGGGAGTTAGCTAGCGTTCTTATCTCGGCTGCCTCTCGGGGCCGCGAAGATCAAGATTGCCGCTTGCGGCTACTTCGACAGTAGGTACTGAACCTGCGTATCGGAGCCGGGTTCGCTAAGACGGGCGGCTTCGGGCAGTGAGGCTCTCGGAAGCTGCAGAGCCGTAGACGCTTCGATTCGAACGTTGTTCGGGCCGGGACCAGGCTCGGTCCAGGGCTCACCCGGGTCCCAGATCACATCGCAGGTATTAGCGTTGCAGCCCATGAAAACAGTCTGGATGTAGACCGCCCGGAACTCGAAGATGGTGAGGGACGTTGCTCCGTTCCCCAGATCCGTTCCATGGAACAACGGCACCCACCCCCAGCGGGCTGCGTCAATGATGTCATCATCGAACAGTTCGACCGCGGAATTGGCGAGCCGGTGCGACTTGAGACAGGCTTCCATCTCATCGTGGTTAGCGATGGGGCCGCAGTACAGCTTTCCATCGTCTGTCAAGAAATCCCAGAGCGGTTCGTTGTTGAGGTCGTTGCCACGGATGTTGATGGTGGAACCTGATTCCAGTTTCCCATCGAGACCGGCCCCGTCACCGGCAAACCCATCGTCGAGAACCTGTGCCATGTTGCCCGTGTTTGTGAACACGTCATAGGGTCGGGAGTTGAAGTTCCCATCGTCGCAGGCATCCCGGTCCTCATGCGATGGGGCGGGCAGGGGGGGTATTGGGTCGCCATCGCTATAAGGGGGCCGCGGGGGCCACTGGCCGAGCGGGTGGTCGACGCCGATAGCGATTGCGGTGGTGAGGGTTCCGATGTCCGGCGTGCAGTCCTGCGTCGTACCAAAGACACTATTGCCAAATTGGGTGAAGTTGAGGAAACCAAAATTACCGGTTACCGGCCCGTCACACGGTGGCTCGCCGTTGGGGTTGGGCCCGGACTTGAGACAGATCTGGTCCACGCCGCTTGCGCCACCCGGCATACCAAACGGGAGCACGCCGCTGGAGTCGAGGGCCGTGTTGACTTCGGCAACGGCTCTGGTGTCGATCCTGTCAAAGCCAATGACCTGACCAAATGTTGTGTACCAGGGCATAATGGGGGTCGCCACCCGGACGTGGTCGAGATTATCGGTGAACGAGATGCAGTCACTGCCGAGGGTCTCGGTGAACTCGGCGGGTTTGCCCGGATCGGTACATGCCGTCCACTCTGTCTCCCAATCGGTGAATGGCATATCGGGGGTCATTGTGGCGTATGTGATGCGGATGATCTCATCTTCCGCAGCGTCGATTGCATCCGCTTTGGTTCGGTCGGCGGTGAACAAAGCTCCCGCGATCGCCCCGGTGTCGGCCCCGGATTGATCCTGTCGCTTGAGCGCCCACGCTGCAGCGCCGTCGATCGCGATGGCTGCAAAACCCATCAGCACGACCAGGGAGAACGCCACAAGGACCACGGTGGTGCCTTCCTCTCCTTTGATGGCGCGGCTCGGCAGTAGTGATCGCAGCTTCATAGGCACACGTGGGTGGGGAATCCGGCAATGGCTTGATCCCACCAGGCGGAATTGCCATCACCGCCAGCTGGTTGTTCGAGACGAAACTCAACCGTCGATGAGACCGTCTTGCCGGCGAGCAAGAAGTCGTAGAACCCGGTAATTGTCTGCAGGTCGGCAGTCACAGTGACCTGTGCCAAGGCGCCAACCGAGCCTTCGGCATACGACAAGTCAGGGGTAAGGGTCACATTGACATTCTGGGCGGGAGCGACAATGTCCATGCTGTCACACACTCTCTGACCGACCGTCCCAACATCGCCGATAGCAACAGCGGCTGCCCTGGCACCTTCGCGGGTGCCGGAGCGGACGTCGTTGACCTGGGCAAATGCCCATGACATCTCGATAAGT
>CAXMRC010000022.1:0-15529 GCA_964195945.1 uncultured Gemmatimonadales bacterium | reverse complement strand
GGTTCGATTCCCGACGTCGCCTCGAGCGATACAATGGTCACACATGGGCGCTTAGCTCAGCGGCAGAGCGCTGCCTCGACACGGCAGAGGTCACTGGTTCAATCCCAGTAGCGCCCACCAGAAGAAACCCCCGGTCAGCGGGGGTTTCTTCACGTTAGGCCTCTTCCGGGATTCGCTCTTTTGCGGGGTTGCGTGCACATTTTGTGCACATCAGATCGCGTCCAGGGTGGATCGAGCGTATCAGCGGCGTCTCGGTCGAGGCCTTCGGAGAGGTGTCCGTAGACGTCCAAGACTGTCTTGACACTGGTGTGTCCGAGTCGGGCTGCGATGACCGAAGGGTGGGTGCCTTGCTCAATGAGTAGGGCGACATGGCTGTGTCTGAGGTCATGGAATCGCATCGGAGATCCAACCGAGTCAGCAACAGCGGGGAGCCAGAATCGGCCGCGGAAGGTGTTGCGACGGATTGGTCCGCCTTCGGGTGCGGTGAAGATCAACCCATCTGGGCTGGCGGGATGTGTGGCGAGGTGTCGGGCGAGGACGTCCGGGAGCCAGTCGGGGATGGAGACAGCTCGTCGTGCGGCTCGAGTCTTTGGTTCGGAGAACCTGAGGTGCCCGCGAACCTCGCCGAGGGATCGGTCTATCCGGATGACCCTGCGCTCCGGGTCGTATCGATCTAAGTCGAGAGCGGTGAGCTCACCGAAGCGGCACCCGGTGTAAGCGGCAGCAATGACCATTGCCCGATACCGGGGGTCAATCGCTTCGGCGAGTCGACTGATCTCATCGGGTGAGAGGAACCGCATCTCTGTGCCCGTGACTCGTGGCAGTGTGATGTTGTGGCAGGGGGAGCGGCTGATGAATCCGGCTTGAACGGCATCGGAGAAGACCCGCCCAAGCAACTGAAACGCTTTGCGGACGGTGGCGGCTGCGTATCCGTCGGCGTCGAGACGTGCCACCCATTGTTGGATGTCGGTTGGTTGCACAGATCCGAGCGGCATGTTGGCGAATGCGGGGAGGACGAGGCTGGCGAGGTAGGAGTCGTCGCGGGCTTTGGTCGAGTCACGTCGATTGATCCACCCTGTAGTGGTTCGTTCGGCGAATTCTCCAAGTTTGGTTCTCCCTGCGCGGGGGTCGATATAGGTGCCGGCGAGCTTCCCGGCCTCGATGGTGGTTAGGTGGCGTTCGGCATCGACCCGCCGATCGAAGTTCTTCGCTCGTTGTTCACCCCCAGGGTCGCGCCATCGAGCCTGCCACGATTTGCGACCAGACTGGTGAATGATCTTCTGGATCGACGCCACAACACCGTCCCCGCTCGACTGGCCTTGGCAACGATCATGTCAAGCCACCCTTTAACGGGAATGCCAGCAGCCCTTTAACTCGAGTGACAGAGAACCGAGAGCACCGTCATGTTCTGCAGATTGTCTTTTGGCGGGGATCGAAGCACCGGTGTCTGTACCGGGATGCCCGGCACCGTGTCTAAAGGGTTACTGACACTCTTGTTAAAGGGTTGGAACGACGCGGAACACGGGACTCGCTCGCAGCGAGAGTCGGCGGGACGTCGCCAGCGACCCCGGAGACCTAGGGCCGTCCGCATTGGTCCCAGGGGCAGCAGGATGGCCGCTGCCTGTTCAGCGGCTCGGGCGAATCGTCAGCTTGCGGCTGATTGGCGCCGCGCGTGGCACAAAGACCATCCGCGACGCCCTGTGCCGGTGCCCTGAGCGACAAATTACATCCGGCTGCAAGGGTCCTCCTCCACGATCAACACCACAGACCAAATCTGAAGGAGGAACCAATGATTCCAAAGCAACCCCAGCCCAAGACCACACACAACAGCTTGATCGACATCGCGAACGCGAGTGCGCCCAACCACCCTTTAACACCACACGCACGTGCAACAAGTTGCGGTCGGTCAACTGGTTTACCGGTGGGGTGAGTCGATGGCAATAGATCGCGGTACTCTGGCCAAGATCGATCGTCGGGTCTTCGCCGAGCTCGGGCACACCCGTGCCACCCAAACAGTGAAAGTCCCCCTCTCGGATGCGATGTGGTCCACCTGGCGACGCTACTGCGAAGCGGTCGGGTTGACGATGGGCGAGGGGATCGCCGGTCTCATCGACCAGGAGCTTGGCGCACTCGTGAGCGAGGGAAAGGGTCAAGGAACGGTCTTCGCTGCAGAGATCGAGAGACAGCTGGTTGCCCGGTCCGACGCTCTCGAGGGGCGGGAACGCCGTCTAGTCGAACGGGAGCAGTCGCTGAGGTCGTCGGAGCGTCTCTTACGAGCCCGAACCAGACCTCTTGAGCAACCCGACACGTCGAGCGTCGGTCGAAATGACCCCTGCCCGTGCGGTTCGGGCCACAAGTACAAGCGCTGCCATGGCAATTGATGTGCGACCGAGAGTGAGTTATGGATGTGCCCGGGATTGCCGGCTATGAGCGGAACGAAGTGCGCGATATCACGCGAGGCGGTGGGTGATCTGTGCGCATCCGGTGGCAGTGGCGATAGCCTGCCTGCACAGGTGAGTATGGCGCGGACTCGGATTGATTGGTGCATCCGGTCCGCGGGCGCTCCCTGAGGAGCGCCCGCGAGTTCACAGAGGAGCCTGGTCTAGCGGCGCCTGCGGAATTCGTACACCTTGTTCACGCCGTCGTCCGACACGTAGATCGACCGCTCGCCGACGGCGACGCCGGACATCATTCCGAAGGGGAAGAACGCTTCCGGAACGCGGTCTGAGTAATCGAGACCGACGATCACGGGAGATGTGTCGCCTGTAGCCAGGTCGATCGCCGTCACCTGCTGGAGCCCGGTCTCGACGACCAGGAGGCGATCACCGTCGACGGCCATACCCTCGGGGAAGACCAGACCGGAAGCGAGCACCTTGGCACCGGTATCGTCGACAGCCCACACGTTGCCGAACGCCCAGTCACCGACGTAGAGCGTGTTACCGTCGGATGCCATACCGAGCGGCACGGCAAGCCCCGCGAGGAGGACCTCGGTCGGATCCTCGGCATTCACGACGTTGCCGAGCGCGATCTGCGTCGCGACGATGTCGCCGTCGTGGCGGACGGCGTTAGTGACACCGGCCAGCGTCCGGATGTCCAATGACACCGCACCTGTCGCCGGATCCAGCACCTGCAAGGCATTGGCGAAGCCGCTCGTGATGATCAGGTCGTCGCCGTCGGCAACGACGGATGTCGCGCCGGCGAACCCGGCGCCTGGTGGCAAGAAGCGGTCGTAGAACGACGTCGTGGGCGCCTTGCCGCGCGTGAAGCCGCTCATCGCGAAGAGTTCGGTCACCCACACTGTCCCGTCCGGCGAGACGGCGACGTCGCCGGGGAGGCCGAGGCCGCCCCGGGTGATGGTTCTCGTGTGACCGTTGGTGTCGATACGGACGATCTCGTTGTCTGCTCCGACCGCGGCATAGAGACGGTCGTCGGTGCTGAAGGCGATGTTGTCGATCGTGCCCTCGACATCGAGCACGACCTCGTGGGCATCGGCGCCCGAGAGGTCGAGCTTCAGGACAAGGCCTTCACCGATGTTCACGCCGTATGCCTCACCCAGCGAATTGAACTTCACCGCAGACGAGACCCCACCGACGTTCCCCACGACTTCGGCCTCACTCGGGATCGCAGAATCGACATCGATCCTCAGGACGTCGCCGGTGAAGAACGACGGGGCGTAGAGGTAGTCATCGGGGCCGAAGTCGAAGGAGTTGACAGACAGGTTCTCGTTGAGCAGCACCGGATCGTCCTGCAAATTCGGGTCGAGTTCGTAGAGACCTTGACCGAGGAACAATCGACCCACGAACAGTCGGCCGTCATCTGACATGGTGATCGGGTTCACCCCTGGGCCCACTTCCTGCCGCATGAACGTGCCGTCGGGCTTCAGCATCCCGACGAAGCCAGTGAGGATCTCAGTCCAGTAGATCGTGCCATCATCGGTGATGAAAACGTCGTCGGGGCCGTGAACCCCGCGCTCCGGCCCGATACGGTCGAGCAACCTGCCCGAGTTCGGGTCGTGCACGGTGATCTCGTCACCGCCCACGCTGGCTACGTACACATTCCCGTCGTATGGCGACACGTATATCCCGTTGAGGCTGTTGGTTTCGGCAGCGCGACCCACCTCGATTCCCTGTCGGGCGTCTAGCGGCTCAGGCCGCCCCTTCGCATCTGCCGGTGTCGCGACCGCCACAAGCAACACAAGTGCGAGAGTAATCCGAGACCACATGGGTCCTCCATCCACCATTCCCCGAGTGTGTCTCCGAGAGCTGAAAACGACCCTACCCGTCCAATCCTCATTGTGGGGGCGAGTCGCCACACCGATCACTAGATATGAAGCTCCTATTGGTTGTCAAGGGGTTGTTTGAGGTCTTTGAAGACTTCGCGTGCGACGTAGCGTTTGAGGCAGCGGATGATTTCTCGTTTGCTTTTGCCTTCGATGGTGCGGCGTTGGACGTAGGCGCGGGGTCGGGGTTCTGATGACATGCGGACCATGACGATGCGCCAGAGGGCTTCGTTGGCGAGCCGGTCACCGCGGGGGTTAAGTCGTTTGCGTTGGATGAGTCCTGATGACGCGTTGATAGGAGCGCTGCCGCAGAGATGGGCAAAGGCTGCTTCGCTGTGGAGCCGGTTGGGGTTATCGCCGGCGGTGACGAGCAGAGTGGCGGCGGTTTCGATGCCGATGCCGTGGCGGGCTATCAGTTCTGGTGCTGTTGCTGTGATGAGCGGGCTGAGGATGTCGTTGACTCGTTTGATCTCAGCGTTGAGGAACTGGACACGACGGGCCAGCTCTCGCAGCGCGAACTTGGTTGCCCCGACAACGGTGGTTGGATCCGTTGGTCGGAGCCTCGCCGCAGTAGAGACCAGCCTTTTGGTTGTCAGTCCCCGGAACGTTTCTCGAATGTCGTCGGGTCCGGTGACAACCAGTGCCCGCATCTGGTTGATTGCTGAGGTGCGGTCACGGGTAGCGGAACGGCGAACCATCCGTAAGGCCCGTATTGCTTCAACTTTCCCGGTGCGGGTTTTGGGTTGAGCAGTGTCCTTACCGGACTGTGCAGAGCGGGCTGCGGTGATGGCGTCGACCTCATCGGATTTGCCGTGGCTGCGTCGTTCTTGACGGTCAGGGCGGCTTATCTCGACAACAGCGATGTCGTTGCGTTGCAGGAACCGGGTCAGTCCAGCACCATAGGTTCCGGTGCCTTCGACACCAACGAGTTCCACCGGCCCGAACCTCTCGAGCCAGTCCAACATGTTGCGATGCCCGACCGGATCGGTGCCGAATCCTCGAACTCCGAGTTCGGCGCCGCGTTGATCTAACGCAGCAACCATGTGCACATCACGATGCGTGTCGACGCCAGCAGTGACAGCTGTGGTTGTCTCTAGTTGTGTGGTCATTGCTATCCCTTTCCGGTTGCGGTGTCTGACCTGGTGTGACATGCCGCAGCGTTGGACAGAACAGGGATGAGCCATATGGCAGGCTCCTATGAGGTCACAATCAGCACGGCAAGCCCATGTCAGATGGGTCCTCAAACCGGGCCGACAGTTCATATCCAGGGCAGCCGAAGCGCCAGGCGGTAAATCGGGTCAGGCCAAGTCCAAGAACCCATCTGACATCCTCATCAACCCGACAACCAAAGCGAAGACGAGGAGCCACCCCCATCATCCCTGGGGGTAATCCGTCCCTCGTTTGGTGGGTGGTGGTCCCTTCGGGGCCGGAAATGGGTGTTATCACGCCATATTTGGCGATCGGCGCTGGTGGCTCATTCGGCTACGCTCGCCGAATGGACTCACGTGGGACCGTGACTCGACAGGCTTCTAAGGTCATCGTCATCGACTCGGATGACTCCGTCTTGTTGTTTCGTGGAGGAGATCCCGCCCGGCCCGAAGCCGGGACATGGTGGTTCCCGCCTGGCGGCGGCGTCGAACCGGGCGAGTCGATCGAGGAGGCCGCCCGACGCGAAGTCCGAGAGGAGACCGGTCTGGTTGTTGATGATCTCGGACCGGTAGTCCATCGGACCACCGTTGAGTTCTCTTTCAACGGGTCCGTTGTCCGCTCCGACGAGCACTACTTCATCGTCCGTACAGGACGCTTCAACGTGAGTGTCACCGGGTGGACGAAGGTGGAGAACGAAACCATAGAAGAGCACCGGTGGTGGACACTGAGTGAACTCCGAGCCACTGGCGAGACGGTGTACCCTGACGAACTCGTCGCGCTCCTCAAGGCGTATTCCCCGCGCTGACGTCAGTTCCCCTGCCATTTGTCGAGATCCCGTTTCTCGGCTGGTCCACGGTTGGGTTTGCCGCGCGACCGTGCCGCGCTCCGCGTTCTTCTCTGTTCGGGGTACCGGCGCACGAGGTGCCGTTCGGGGGCGGTAGTCGGAATGATCGTTATGCCCCGATAATTGGTGATCGGGGTGGCTAGTTCAGTCCGAGAACGGTTAGCAGAGCGGTGTCGATACCCCATTGTTCTTCTGGAGTGAGATGACCGGCCAGGTGCCCGAGTCGGTTGATGTCGACAGCACCGACTTGTTCAACAAGCACGCGAGTCGATGACCCGTCGATCTCGATCTCAGGCCGGAACGATGCTGCCTTGGCGCTCGCAGAAGTCGGGGCAACTAGAACCACCGACCGCGGAAGGAACGCATCCGATTGCACCACCACACCAAAGCGCTTCCCCCTCTGTTCCTGTCCAACTCCCTTCGGGAGTCGAAGGTCAAAGATGTCACCCCGCTGCACGGAGGCTCTCCATTAGGTCGGCCACTGCCGCCATCTCAGCAAGGTCATCTTCGTCGGCTTCGAGAGCAGCAACCTCCGCTGCCAGCGCATGTTTGTCCCGGCGTCGCGACGCAGCCTCAACTAATGCCGCCCGGATCGCTTCGGAACGGGTCATGCCAGCTGCTTCGAGCTGGCCTAGAGCATGAAAGGCTTCGTCGTCGAGGCGTACAGATATTGCTTGAGCCATGCCGGCATTGTATCACCAATCGTCATACGTCGATAGGTCCCTCGACACGGGACTCGGAGCTGCCCTGGAGGTGCCTGATCGAGACTGTGGGTGCGTTGCGGGCGACAGAGATCCGGATGCCCGCACCGGCGCGACAACCGAACCACCAACCATCCAGCATGACGCTCGTACGAGACGCGCAGCGCCCGGCGGTCACCCCCGCCAACCGCCGCAAGCAACTATGGGTGTCACAAAGAGCCACACCCATACTGGCGCAGCTCGCACGAGAAACGGTTCACTCTGGCCCCATCCCCCTACTCAAGCCACACGGGGAGACAGCACAGATCGCCAACCTCCCCCGCACGTTATCGAGCACCCACCCGCGTCCTCGAACCGGCACTCGGCGCTAGCTCTCCGGATATCGAGACGAACGTCCGGTATCGCCATCGAGATCGCGTATGTGCCCATAGCCCTGGGATCAGTTACAGATACTGACCAGGGCCGCCTGCCTCTTCTGTTGCGGCCTCTAGGGCCCTACGACTCCGCATCTCATCTAGCTGAGCAGCTGCGGCTGCCTGTTGGCTGAACAACGAAGCCTGAATCCCATGGAAGAGGCCCTCGAGCCATCCCACCATCTGCGCTTGCACAATGCGAAGCTCCGACTCCGACGCCTGCTCCTCGTGCAGTGGTTGGAAGATGGACTCGAGTTCTTCTTGGAGGTCTTCGCTCAGCGACTCGCGCAGCTGATCAAGCGAGTTTGTATAGATCTCGCCGAGGCGGCGCCGCCCCGGTTCATCGAGCTCGGCCTGGCGGACCTCCTCCAGCATGGCTCTTGTCATAGACGCGATGCGGATCAGCTTCGAAGGTTCGGTAATGAAGCTGCCGCTGTCCGGGTGAGTCTCGATCGGCTCTTCAACGTCTACAACCTGAGCCTGCAAAGGAAGCTCTGGTGGGCGTTGCTCGCTGTCGGGGGTGTCGTTGCTGTCGTCGTGTGTGGTCATGCCTAAATCATACGCCGATCTGACTGCGACACTGTCGGACTCAATGGTGGTATGCGGCGAGCGGTTTCCGGTACGCTCGCCCGGTGACCACAGAATCAACAGTCCAATTCGACGACGGATTCGACGAGTCGTTCAAAAAGCGGCCCAAGTTTCATCGCACCCGCTTCATTCTCAGATGGCTGGCAACGGCGGTTGGAGTAGGTCTCGTTGTCTTAGCCGCCTTCCTGGCATGGTCGACCCGACGCCCCTTTCCAGATGTGAGCGGCGAAGTGGTGATTCAGGGCCTCGACGGGCAAGTTGAGATCATCCGCGATAACAACGGCATACCCCACATTTACGCATCGAGCACTCGCGATCTGTTTGTCGCCCAGGGATACGTGCACGCTCAAGACCGGTTCTGGCAGATGGACACGTGGCGGCACATTGGCACCGGGCGGATCTCGGAGATGTTTGGCGAGGACCAGGTCGAGACCGATGCCTTCCTGCGCACCATGGGTTGGGAAGCGCTCGCCAAACAGCAGTACCTGGAGGCAACGGCGCTCGGTCAAGATGCGCTCGACGGCTACGCCGCCGGCGTGAACGCATATCTGATGGACAGATCGCCGGCCGAGCTCGGCTTCGAATACTCGGTGCTGGAGCTGGTCAGCCATGACTACACGCCGGAGCCATGGACTGTGGTTGATTCGATTGTCTGGGGAAAAGTAATAGCATGGGATCTGCGCGGGAACATGGACAACGAGATCGCACGGGCTCTGCTGCTCGATGACTTCACCACCGAAGAGGTCACGCTGCTGTACCCACCGTATCCGGAGGACCACCCTGTCATCGTTGGCGATTCGGCGCCTCGGGTCAGCGGAAACGGGCTAAACCCTCCTCCGGTCAATGCGCTACAGACAATCACCAACACTCTCGACAACATCACCTTGGTCGATGGGCTCACTGGAGGTGGCGGGGTTGGCATCGGCTCCAACAGTTGGGTGATCAGCCCGGCGCGGAGCGGAACCGGAGACGCAATTCTTGCCAACGACCCCCACCTTGGAATCCGAATGCCGTCCATCTGGTACCAGGTGTCTCTGCACTGCCTACCCAAGACGGACGAATGCCCGTTCGACGTGACCGGGTTCTCATTTGCGGGGATGCCAGGCGTGATCATCGGTCACAACGATCAGATTGCGTGGGGCTTCACCAACCTCGGTCCTGATGTAATGGATCTCTATGTCGAGCGGATCAACCCCGACAACCGGTTCCAGTACGAGGTCGCCGGACAATGGGTCGACATGGACGTGCGCATCGAGACAATCAACGTTGCCGGTGGTGACCCTGTCGACGTCACTGTGCGCAAGACCCGCCACGGGCCAATCATCTCCGACGACTACGGCATCCTGGACGATTTCACCGACGAAGCAGGGATCCCGCTTCCTGACAACTATGCAATCGCGCTGCGCTGGACCGCTCTCGATGAAGGCCCGGCGATCGTCGATGCGGCCCTGCAGCTGAACCTGGCCAAAGACTTTGCAGCGTTCCGAGATGCGTTGCGACTATTCGAGGTGCCTGCGCAGAACATCGTGTACGCCGATGTGGACGGCAACATCGGCTATCAGGCACCTGGCAAGATACCTATCCGGGCCAACTGGGACGGCAGGCTGCCGGTGCCGGGCTGGACGGACGAATACGAATGGTCGGGATACATCCCGTTTGACGAGTTGCCATCGGTGCTGAATCCACCAGAGGGCTACATCGCCACAGCCAACAACCCGGTTATCGACGACAGCTATCCGTATCTCATCACTGCGGATTGGAACTACGGCGACCGGGCCTATCGCATCGTTGAGATGATCGAGGCAGACCAGGCGATAGACATGGACGACATCGCCGCCATGCAGTTCGACAACTACAACCGCAATGCCGAGCGGATGGTCCCGTGGCTGCTCGATGTGGACCTGGCCGGTGAGGACGATCAGTTCCTACAGGCTCAGGAATTGCTCGCAGACTGGGATCTTGCCAACGATGTGGACTCTGCCGGTGCTGCCATCTTCGAGGCAACCTGGAGCAATCTGTTGCGTCTCACGTTCCACGATGATCTAGTCGAAGACCTGTGGCCGGTGGGTGGGGCGCGTTGGTCACTGGCGGTTGAGGGGATGCTGCAGTTTCCCAACCTACGGTTCTGGGATGATGCTGCGACTGCCGGGGTCGAAGTCCGCGATGACATTCTCAAGGCTGCATTGTTGGCGGGCGTAGCCGAGGTGGGGGAAATCCTCGGCGGGTCGCCACGCGATTGGGAGTGGGGTGCGCTGCACGGCGCCGAATTCCGCAACGAGACGCTTGGCGATTCGGGGGTCGGCCTGATCGAGGGACGTTTCAACAGGGGTCCCTACCCAGTAGGGGGCGGCACCGACATAGTCAACGCGGTCGGGTACTACGCCGACGAGGGCTATGACGTGACCTGGGTGCCCTCGATGCGAATGATCGTCGATCTAGGTGATCTGGATAACTCAGTAGCGGTGCACACCACCGGACAGTCCGGTCACGCCTACAGCTCTCACTATCAAGACATGATCGAATTGTGGGCTAACGGCGAGTACTTGCCGATGGTGTGGAGTCGCGAGTCGATCCAGCTTGGCTACGAGGGAACGCTGATCCTCAGGCCACCTCGAAGTTGACCTCGTGGTAGCCGGTGGCGCCGTCGGGGGCAGGACGTTGCTTGTTCGCCGTCTGGGTTGTTCCTGTTCCGTCGGTTGCCCGCACCCTGGCCTGGTGGGCCCCGGGACCGGTCGCGACTTCAGCCTTCCACTGCACCCAGGCCTTATCCGACAGCGGTGAGGTCAGCTCGCACTCGACCCAGTCTCCGTCATCGACCTGCACTTCGACGCGTTCGATGCCCCGCGTCGGAGCCCAAGCAACACCGGCCAGGACGACCGGGTCCTCCGTAACATTTTCTCTATTGCGGGGGTGATCGATTCGGGCCTGCGTCTTGATGGGGGCTTCCTTTGACCAGCCACGAGGTATCCAGTATCCGTCGACGCCTTCCCACGTGGTGAGCTCGATCTCTTCTATCCACTTGGTCGCCGACACGTATCCGTAGAGGCCGGGCACGATGAGACGGGCGGGAAAGCCGTGGTTGGGGGGAAGCGGCTCGCCGTTCATCCCGATGGCCAGTAGCGGTTCCCTGCCGTCAAAAGCCAGTTCGATCGGGAATCCGGAGGTCCAGCCGTCGACCGACCGTCCGATTAGTTGCTCGGCGGTTGCCTGTACGCCTGCCCGTTCGAGCAGTTCAACCAACCGCACTCCGGTCCATTTGGCGTTGCCAATCAGATCACCGCCGACCTCGTTGGAGACGCATGCGATGGTTACGTACTCCTCATAGAGAGGGAACTTCATCAAATCGTCGAGCGAAAACTCAAGCTCTGTATCGACCATGCCCGTGATCTTGAGACGCCAGGTCTCCGGATCGGGGCGAGGTACGACGAGGGCGGTGTCGATCCGGTAGAACTCATCGTTGGGGACGACGATTGGGGTGAGATCGGCGACCGCGAGGAATTGAGCATCTGGGGGCGGGGCAGGAACGGTGAGGTCGGCAATCGGTAGAGAAACCGACTGTCGAACTTCTTCCGAGCGGGCGATGATCAATTTGCGACCGCCCAGGCCGGCAACCGCCGCAACGGTGCCCGCTCCGGCGGCCTGCGCCAGGAAACGACGACGGTGCGGGTTAGGAGCGAGGCCATCGGTGGGAGTTTCCACGACGTTGAGCATCGAGCGCAGGGTCAGCACTCCGACAACAGCGGCGGCGGCGATCGCAAGAATCGTCAGAGGCACCGAAATGGCGACAGCGTCCGCGGCGGCGGCGATACCGACAACCGCAAAGACACCAAATGCAGCCCACGGAACCCAGAGGCGAGTGCGGGAGGCTCGGCCTACGAGCCACCCGATGAGTACCGCCACCACCGCAGTTCCGATGGCAAGCGCACCCTTGTCCGCAGTGCCGAACACATTGATGGCAAGCTCCTTCGCGAACCGTGGGGAGATATCTATCACCACGCTGCCGACAGATGCGATCGCGGAAGGGACCTGCTCGGTGATCCCCGCGACAAGTTCGGTCAGGCCGAGGGCAACCCCTGCGGATACGGCGCCGGCGAGCCCAGCTTGGTTTTCGGAAATGGTGGTGTTCGACATGGCGGTCACAATAAGGGCCTATCGGCGCATCTGGCTACAGAATCGGCATTACGAAACTGTGAACTCGTCGAGGGCTATTGCCGCTTTCGTGCCACGAATTCGAGGAATTCGGCCAGCGGCAGGGTGTTGATCACCGCATCGCGTTGCACCCAACCCCGTCTCGCGTTGTGCACACCCCAGCGCACGTTGTCGTATTCGGTCGTGTGGTGGCTATCGGTTGAGATCACGAACCGCAACCCCTCAATGTTGCGTGCGGTTACCAACAAATCCGCGGGCACATCGAGACGGTGCAGGTGACCGTTGATCTCCAGAGCGGTGCCAGTCTCGATCGCAGCCTCGAATACCGCCCTGGCGTTGAGTTCGATACCAGGACGGTGACCGATGCGGCGACCGGTGAGATGGCCGATCGCGCTCACCGCCGGGTTTTTCATGGCCGTGATGAGACGCGAGGTTTGCTCAGACTCGGATAGATCAAAGTGGGTGTGTACCGAAGCCACGCACCAATCGAATATCTCCAGGAACCCGTCGTCATAGTCGACGCTCCCGTCCGTTCCGATGTTGAGCTCGGAACCGTGCAGGATGGTGAGCTGAGGGTATTGCTCACGAAGCCGATCCAGTTCCTTGCGTTCAGCAAGCACACGCTCTCTGGTCAATCCATTGATCTTCAGGTCCTCGGCGTGCTCGGTCATTGCGATGTACTCGAGTCCACGTGCGGCCGCAGCAGCGACCATGTCGTCCAGTGGGCTTCGCCCATCGCCGGACCAGGTTGAGTGAACGTGGAGATCACCTCGGATGTCGTCGACTTCGATGAGTCTTGGCATCGTTCCGGTATCAGCGGCGGCGATTTCGCCGACGCCCTCGCGCATCTCTGGCGGTATGAAGCGCAGCCGGAGAGCCTTGTAGATTGAGCCCTCGGTTCGAGAGGAAACGACCTTTCCGGTCTCGGCGTCTTCGAGGCCGTACTCGTTGAGCAAGAGACCCTTGTCGATGGAGCGTTGCCGCAATTCGATGTTGTGCTGCTTGGAGCCGGTGAAGTACAAGATCGCGGCACCGAACTGATTTGGCTTCACCACCCTCAGATCGATCTGGAGACCAGCAGCCGTGAGAACCGAGGTCTTGGTGTCACCTTGCCCGATCACATCGTCGACAAGAGGCAGCGCGACAAATGCTGCCATGACATCGGTCGGTTGATTACTGGCGACGACGATGTCGATGTCAGCGATCGTATCTCGGAAACGGCGCAACGATCCGCAGTATTGAGCTCTCGAGACTCCCGGAAGAGCGGAAAGTGTTGCGACGAGGTCTTCCGCAATCGGGAGGGCGTCGGAGATCGGTGTTCGTCGATCCTTGCCGTGGAGACCGATGCGCTCGATGGCCGTGGCGATCTTTTGTTGCGACTTCTGGCCAAGCCCTGGCAATCCCTCCAGCGAGCCGTCGGCAATCGCCTGCCGCAGCTGGTCAACCGATGCAACCCCAAGACGATCCCGCAACATGAGAACGGTTTTAGGGCCGAGGCCGGGGATACGGGTCAGCTCCATCATCTCGGTAGGGAATCGCTTGCGCAGCTCTGCTATACGAACGACGGTGCCGGTATCGACATACTCCCGAATCTTGCCTGCTGTGCTCTTTCCTATCCCAGGCACCTTGACCAGCTCAGCTGCGGTCATCTCGGCAGCATCGTCAGTGAGGGTCTGGACAGCTGTCACAGCCTTTTCATAGGCGCGAACCCGAAATGCCTGCTTGCTGCCTTCAGCCATAATGAGCAGATCAACGAGCTCTTGAAGGACCCGTCCGATCTCCGCATTGCTCGTCATCAGTAGCTCAAGCCCGTAAACACCAGGAATATGGCAAGCAGAACCATCCCCTCGGTGCGACTCACCTTCTGATCGCGCCACGCAAACCAGCCGGCGAGTACCACCACCGCGACCATGGCAACCAATGACGGTCGCGCTAGGTCGGTGAGGATTCCGGGGCCGGCGACCGCAGCAGTCCCGGCAACCGCAAACGAGTTGAATAGGTTCGATCCAAGTACGTTGCCGATGACGAGGTCGGATTCGTGCCGCCGCACCGCGGCGAGCGTTGTTGCCAGCTCAGGGAGGCTGGTGCCGACTCCGAGGAGTACTCCAAGGAATGCCTCGCCGAGACCAAATCGATCTCCGAGATCTAGGGCACCGTTGAGGAGGAGGCGTGCAGCAAAGACTGTGATAGCAAGTGCGGCGAGTCCGATGAGGAGTTCGCCCGGCACCGAATGCGCGTCCTCGCCCTCTTCGAGTTCGACGATGCCATCGACATCGGTAGCGGACCAGCGGATGAGCAGGACCACGGTTATGGCGATGCCGAGCAGCAGGGCTGCCCCCTCGACACGTGACACCTGCGCATCCCAGAGCACCCCCGCCAGCGTCACTACTGCAAACAACATCAGGATGCCTTCGCGGCGGAGAATCCGGGTTCGGCTCATGATCGGTGCTGTGATTGCGGCGACACCGAGAACCAGGGTCAGGTTGGCGACGTTCGACCCGGTCACGTTGGCCATCGCTACATCGATCTTGCCATCGATAGACGCGATCCCTGAGACCAGCAACTCGGGTATCGAGGTTCCCAGCCCAACGATCAAAGCACCGATCAAGACGATGGAAACACCGAGCGTACGGGCCAGTCTGACCGCCGATTCAACAAAACGGTCCGATGCCCCCATCAGCAAGATGAGGCCGATGGCGACGTAGAGAAACGAGATCAACAAGTGGGTTCCTGGATAGGCGTGACGATGGTAGCGCCCGCAACAGCCGACTCTTCCAGCGTCGGATGGCCCCCGCTGCCAAGCTGATATCGTTTCCCTCACAGCGATAGCTCGTCGCTATGCGACTAGGGGCATTGGTCCGCCTCGGTCTTGCCGACGTGATAGGAACAAACGTAGGTCAGATGGGCTATGCCCGAGCTGATGAACAGGAGTTGGCATGGCGCCCGAAACGGAGCGAGTACACGACACATGGATCCATTCGGATCGCAGAATACCGAAGGGTTTTGTGCGTCCGATCATGCGTTTCACTCGGATCGAAGCGTCATCAGGGTCGATTCTGCTTATCGCGGCGATCATCGCGCTCATCTGGGCCAACGCTCCATTCGGCGAGACCTACAAGGAATTCTGGGAAACGCACCTCACTCTCGAGATTGGCTCGTTCCACCTCGCCGAGTCGTTCAAGGGCATCGTGAATGACGCCTTGATGGCGATCTTCTTTTTTGTCGTCGGCCTTGAGATCAAACGAGAGCTTGTTGTGGGCGAACTCCGGGACCCCCGGAAAGCGGCACTGCCGGCCATCGCCGCACTCGGTGGAATGATCGTTCCTGCCCTGATCTACCTATTCTTTGTCGCCGGAGAGGGTGGCGAGACGGGCAACGGCTGGGCCATCCCGATGGCAACCGACAT
>CAXMRC010000021.1:0-2050 GCA_964195945.1 uncultured Gemmatimonadales bacterium | reverse complement strand
CCGAGATTCTGTTTGGCGAAGAAGCGGACGCCCGTCTCACGGAGTATTTTGGAGAGGTACCGGCCGCAGCTCAGTAGCGGCCGGGGATCGATGGGCGAAACCTCCCGAGGTAGAAGTCGGATCTCTTGTTTTGACGCGTTTTTGCCGACAGATACTGGCGCGCCTCGTGGGGGCGGAGATCTTCAGTATCGACATGGCGGGACTCATGGTCTTTTCACACTGCGCCTTCCGCGAGCAGAGGCGAGGGAGCGATCCTCACAACGGGACTAGCAATCGTCGGAACCACACATGCAGAGTTCACCGCGATGATGGAGACCGACGTCGAGGAGGCGGTCGATGTGGTCACGTCCTTTCTAGCGGAGTAAGTTGACTTGTAGCGGCGTAGGGAGCGGATATGACGGTACCCACCCACACGTACAAGACATACATCAAGTGTGGTGTTGACTCAGCTTGGGAAGCCCTGACCAGCGGCGACAAGACAGCCGGCTATTACTACGGGACCCGGGTCGAATCGGAATGGTCGGTCGCCAGCCACGTCAGATATCTAGCGCCCAACGGCGAGGTTGTAGCAGATGGCTTTGTGGTGTCTATCGATCCGCCGAATCGTCTCGAGCTGATGTTCCATCCCAGATGGGATCCGGAACTCGACAAGGAAGGACCCGTTCGCATGGTCTGGACCGTCGAGGACGCCAACGGTTTGACAGCGGTAACGGTGGAGTCCCACCTCGACGTGGCCACAAAGAGCTTCACCGACTGGAGCGGCGGCATCCCCTTCATCGTTTCGGGCTTGAAGACGCTGCTCGAGACGGGAGAACCGCTCACCCCGAGCTAGGCCGTCTCTGCTGTTGCGGACAAGACCACGGGCGGTTCCTGCGCCGAAAATGTCCGCAAGGACCGACAGGCGCGGCCAAGTCCGTCGTCAGAGCCGGTTAGATAGCAGCTAGTCCTGTGACCTCACGGACGATCTGCTGGAAACCCTCTGCTTTGGTTCTAGCGTCGAGGGCACCACGCCGCATCAACCTGGCGACTTCCGCGTCATCGAGCTGTTGATAGGCGCTGCGTATCGGAGCCAGCTCGGCTATCACCGACTCGGCAACGGCTTCCTTGAAACGACCGTAACCGGCGCTCCCGTATTCATCGACGAGGTCGTCGATCGAGCGTCCGGTGCATGACGACATGATCTCAAGCAGGTTGGACACACCGGGTTTGGCC
Source organism: uncultured Gemmatimonadales bacterium (assembly GCA_964195945.1). Lineage (GTDB taxonomy): Bacteria > Actinomycetota > Acidimicrobiia > Spongiisociales > UBA5794 > JAAETI01. The sequence continues at coordinate 838 of CAXMRC010000021.1, read as the reverse complement.
TCAGTGTCAAACCTAACATCGGGATCCGAGTCGGTCATGGCGGATTTGATCTTCTTGCGCACTACGTCCGGGGAATCCAGGATGAGCACACGGCTCTTCTCGTTCGGATCCGACTTCGACATCTTGGCAGATGGCTCAACCAGCGACATGACGCGGGCTGTCGTTTCCGGAATCAGCGGATCCGGGATCGGGAAGACATCGCCAAACCGATTGTTGAACCGCTCTGCAAGATCTCGTGTCATCTCGAGATGCTGACGTTGGTCATCACCGATCGGCACCAGGTTGGCGTGATAGAGCAGGATGTCTGCCGCCATCAGCACCGGGTACGAGTACAACCCGAGGTTGGCCGCAACTCCTTTGGCCACCTTGTCCTTGTACTGCGTCATCCGATTCAGAACACCCGTTGGAGTCATGGTTCCCAGAATCCAAGCCAGCTCGCTGTGTTGTGGCACCTGACTTTGGAAATAGAACAGGGACTTGTCCGGATCAATGCCGATGGCGAGCAGCACCTTGGCCGCTTCGATCCTGTCTTGTTGAAACTGCTTCGGGTCGTAGTCAACGGTGATCGCATGAAGGTCAACCACGCAGTAAACAGAGTCGTACGAGTCCTGAAGCTTCACCCAGTTGCGCAAAGCTCCCAGGTAATTGCCCAGGTGTACGTTGCCTGTGGGTTGGAGCCCGGAAAAGACTGTTTGCCGCTCCACTGTCGATCCTCTCGTTGTAAAAGAAAACGCCGGGGCTTGCTGCCTCCGGCGAAAGTAACTGGCGCACGAAGGGTCCTATCGCCTCAGCCACCACCAGTTGCTATTCGTTGCCATGTTCAGAGGTTAACTGTACC
>CAXMRC010000020.1:0-56138 GCA_964195945.1 uncultured Gemmatimonadales bacterium | reverse complement strand
ACCATTGCTCGATAGCGGCATCGAGTCGCTCCAAGCCGCCAGGTGCTCCAGCGCCGCATCGCTCGCACCGAGATACAGCGCAGAGTCAAACACAGTTGGCATCTCGATTGTGGGGCTGGAACGTACCGAGAAGAGCACGGGTCGGTCCGCATCGATCTGCTAGAAGGCGGCGACGCTTCGATCAAGCGAAGCGATGACCTCTTCCCAAGCCTCCTCCGGAACGTCACCGGTCTCCAGGAATCGCTGACATACGACGTCGCTGATAACGAATCCTGGCGGCACCTGGACGCCGAGAGCTGACATCTCCGCAAGCGACCGACCCCGTGCCCCGACCCTGTCGGCGAGCTCGCCCAGGTCATTGCTGAAGTCACAGACAAACCTCACCGCAAGGAGCCTCCGCAATCAATCCGACTACCCATAACTCACCGAACTATATGAGGAGAACATGAAAATGGCTTGACCAGCGGCAATTGTGGGTGCATTATCCCCATTCGCCCTCCGCAGAATGGAATAAACAGTTCTCCACTATGCGTTAAAGAGGGTAGTTGCGCCCGAGAAGGGGGTGTGTGAGATGGTGATGGCACTAGAAGAACAGATGTGGGAGCCCGAGCACGAATGGCGGGACGACTCAGCCTGTGCCGGTGCGGACTCGGAAGTTTTTTTCCCGCCAGGCGAGGACGAATCCCTGGCCATGCAGGCCAAAAAGATCTGTGGACTCTGTCCAGTACAAGAGAAGTGTCTTCAGTATGCCCTTGCAACCAACCAGACCGAAGGCGTTTGGGGGGGCATGAGTTCCGGCGACCGGCGTCGTCTCCGCCGCCGGATGCGCGATCGCGACCGCCGAAAGCGCGCTAGCTAGTCGTCGCAGATTTTCGCCCCAAAAACGACACAAGCTCGACAAGCGGTGTAGCGCCGTCCGGAGCCTGCTGTTCCGGACCAAACATGCCAGGCGCTCTGAGGGTTTCCTCACTGAACGATCGTGCTACCTCGAGAACTTGACCGGCCAATTCTTCACTGATTGTGAGCGTTCGCTCCAAAGCGCCAGCTATGTCCCAGGCGTGACCGACCACCTCGATGACGAGGTAGGCCGCCAGTCGTTCACCTTGCTCTTCGCCCCATGGCATTAGATAGCGGCGGGCGAGGGCCTGCGGCGCTCCCCAGCGTTCGAGTGACTCTTCGGCTATGTGATCGAACTGCTGTGTTGCCTCGGCCGCGACCACAGCCACCATCGACTCTGGGTCGAAACCGTCCCTGGCCGCGATCTTCGAGAACTGATCAACTCCTCTGAACACATGCTCAACAAGCCCTGAGATCGTGAATCCGTCGAGGTCGGAAGGCCGGTCCCAATCCGCATTCCCAATCCCCGCGATCGTGTCACGCATGACGCCATACGACCGCGCCAACAGCCCCAAGGGATGATCGCCATATGCGATGGGAGGTCTCAGCTCTCGCTGATTGTGACCGAGTTGATCACACAGTCCTCGTTGGGTCGATCTTGGGCGCCGGTCGGTGTTGCTGCAATCGAATCGACTGCATCAAGACCGTCTGTGGCCTGTCCAAAGATGTTGTAGGAATGGGGCAGTCCGGCATCGACGTGGCAGATGAAAAACTGCGAGCCGTTGGTGTTCGGGCCCGAGTTCGCCATGGCAACGGTGCCCCGACTGTATTTTCCGGAGCCCTCGAGTTCGTCGCGAAACTTGTATCCGGGTCCGCCCATGCCAGTACCCGTTGGATCGCCGCCCTGGATCATGAAGTTGGGGATGACACGATGGAAAATCACCCCGTCGTAGAATCCTTCCCGAGCCAAGAAAACAAAGTTGTTCACCGACATCGGTGACCTCATCGCATCGAACTCGATGGCAATGTCACCATGATTGGTGTGGAGCACGGCCGAGTAGGTCTTGGCGAGGTCGATCGTCATCTCGGGTTGCGCGTCATACTTAGCCATGGGTCACTCCTCTTTTTTGATGGTCGTTGAAAGCTAGTTGCGATTCGCCGCGGGAGCTAGCGCCGTCTTCTCCGCTGCATTGGGTGCGAACGCGTGCCCCGGAAGGGGGCCAGTTCGGGATCGGGCATCCACGACGTAAGGTCGGAAACCCGCTCGTCATTGGAGAACATCTTGATGATTGGGACATTCAGACCGGCGCGGCGTTGAATCCCGAGCACTTCGTTGACCTGGTCCCATTCGACGAAGGTCACGACCAGACCGGATTCTCCGGCCCTGGCGGTTCTCCCGGAACGGTGCAGATAGGTCTTGGGATCGTCAGGCGGGTCGTAGTGAACCACAACATCGACATCGTCGATGTGGAGCCCACGAGCTGCGACGTTGGTCGCAACCAGAACCGGATTCTCACCCGAGGCGAATCCAGCCATCGCCTTGTCGCGTTGACGTTGTTGGAGATCTCCGTGAATGGCCCTTGCCTCCACACCAATATCCTGCAGCTTGCTGGCCACCCTGTCGCACTCGGCCTTGGTGCGTACAAACAACAGAATGCGACCGGATACCTCCGCTATGGCAGCAGCCATCTTGACCTTGTCCATATGATGCACCTTGAGAAACCGGTGCGACATAGTGTCGATGGTGTCACCGTCGGGTTCCGTGTCGTGCCGGACCGGTTGATCCATGTAGGCGCTAACCAATGTGCCGACCTGGCCGTCGAGAGTCGCTGAGAACAGATAGGTCTGATGCTCAGTTGAGATTCCGCTCATGATGCGCCGCACCTGAGGCAGGAAGCCCATATCAGCCATCTGATCGGCTTCATCAATAGCGACGGCACGAACATCGTCGAGAAGTATTTCCCTGCGTTCGATGAGGTCGATGAGCCGACCGGGGGTGGCAATGACTATCTCGACACCTCTGCGCAGTGCTTTGGTCTGCTCCCCCATCGGGGCGCCACCATATATGGCCACCGTACTGAATCCGCGGGCAGCAGCGAGCGGCTCGAGCACAGTGGTGACCTGCCGCGCCAGTTCCCGAGTCGGCACCAGCACCAACGCCAACGGCTTTTTGACCTGGGCACGCTCGAGTTGCTGCACGATGGGGAGACCAAAGGCAAGAGTCTTTCCCGAGCCGGTACTCGCCTTTCCGCAAACATCTCTGCCGGCGAGCGCATCGGGGATAGTCACCAGCTGGATTGGGAACGGGGCATCAATGCCTTGCGATAGAAGAAGTGCCACCAGATCGGGTTCGACCCCGAGCGATTCGAAAGTGGCGGGATTGGCTGTGGTCATCAGGGCTTCCGGATTGAGGTAGGGGCGAAGATATTGCCCACAAGTACACCCCAACTTAGTCGGAGAGCACAGGAACAAAGCCGATTCAGGGTGTGAGGGACCTCATGCTGCAGCTAGCTCCGACCGGATCTGGCGTGCCGGTGGGCGAGGTCGCGTGCCTCTAATTCAGCGTTGAGTTCCGCACCCAGCAGAACGATCAGGCCCGACATAAAGAACCACAGGAGCAGGACAATGATGCCCGACAACGCTCCGTAGGTGGCGCCGAGCGAGCCGGCGTTGTTCGCATACAGCGAGAATCCGAGGGTCGCCACCAACCACAGCATCGCTACAACCAGCGCACCAATCGACACCCACGGAGACTTGGAGGCAGGTCGATTGGGGGCGATCCTGTACAGCAACCCAAGACCGACGATGACCATCACAAAGATCGTCGGCCACCGCCCGTATTCGACATACCCGGTCAAGCCGTCGGCGCCGACGGCATCGAGAAGACCAGGGAGAAAGGTCACCGCCGATGCTGCCGCACTGACAAAGACAACCAAGCCGATGGTGATGCCAAGTGCCATCCCGCGCAGTATCAGGAATGGGCGATTCTCCGGGGTCTCATAGGCGATATCGATGCCGGTGATCAGCGCCTTGGTGCCTGCCGAGGCAGACCACAGGGCCACGATGATGCTGACCACGGCCGCATAGCCAAGCCCTGACCCTGAGGAAGCCACAAGATCGGTGAGTTCGGCCGAGATGAAAGCGGCGGTTTCTTCTGGAAGCGCATCGGAAAGGCTCTCAATCTGGGCAGTGAGGTCGGCAGGGTCGAGCACCAGCCCATAGATCGAAATGGCGGCGATGGCGGCAGGGAAGATCGACAGGAACGCGTAATAGGACAGGCTTCCCGCGATCATCGGCATGTGGTGATCGCGCAATCGAATCACGATAGATCTGGCTATCGACAGCGGCTCGTCGAACCAGCGGGTCGGATCAACAAGTGTTGTTCCTTCTCCACCTTTTGGTGCCGATTCTGCTGTTTGGGCCCGGGGCCGCACAGCGGCAATCGCGGTGATTGCTGCCAACCCGGCCAGAACCCAGTTCAAATACCGTTTCATCGCAAAAGACGGTAGTCAACCTATTGGCCGAGAAGGTCCCCATCGATCGCAAACAACTGATCCGCTCCCACCATGACTGCGGGCGCCGAGCCCGCGGCTTGCGGCAGAATCTGATCGGCGTAGAAACGGCTGGTCTCAATCTTGGCTTTGAGCCACGGATCGTCGCCATTGGCCTCCAGTAGTTTCTCGGCGACCAGCGCACTACGCCCGAGGTAGTAGCCACCAGCCACGACGCCGAACTGACGCAGATAGGGAGTGGCGCCGGCCAAACCGTCGTTCGGACTCAATGACGCCAGCAGCCAGGCGGTTGTCTCGCGCAGCGCGGCCACTGCGGTCATCAGAGATTCGCCGATCGCCTGCAGACCGCTACCGGTGGCGATGAGCTCGGATGCCGTGGCATCCATCTCACCGAGATAGGCCGTGACGACTGAGCCGTCGGCCAGCGGGACCTTTCGCATCACAAGATCCATGGCCTGGATCCCGTTGGTCCCTTCATAGATAGGTGCGATTCGGGCGTCACGCCAATGCTGGGGCGCACCGGACTCTTCAACGAAACCCATTCCGCCATGGATCTGTATTCCCAATGACGTGAGCTCCACGCCGAGATCGGTGGCCCACGCTTTGGCGATGGGGGTCAGCAGCGCCGCCCGGTTCGTGCCGGCAAGTCTTGTCTCATCGTCAGGGCCGTGTGCGCTGCGATCAGAAGCGACCGATGTATCGAAGATCAAGGCTCGCATCGCTTCGATATTGGCCTTCATAGTCATCAGCATCCGGCGTACATCGGGATGCTCGATGATCAGCGATGACTGATCCTTAGGGGATCCGATCGCTCTGCCCTGGCGGCGTTCCTTGGCATATTGAAGAGCGAGCTGATATGCGCGCACCGAAAGGCCGAGGCCTTCTAAGCCGACATGGAGACGGGCATCGTTCATCATCGTGAACATGCAGCGCATTCCGGCGTTGGCCTCGCCAACCAGGTAGGCCACAGCACCGCGTTGTTCTCCGTAGGCCATCACACAGGTGGGGCTGGCGTGGATCCCGAGCTTGTGCTCGACGCCAACGCATTCGACGTCGTTCATCTCGCCAAGGCTGCCGTCGGCGTTTACGAGATACTTCGGGACGAGGAAGAGTGAGATTCCCTTGGTCCCCGGGGGAGCGTCGGGCACCCTGGCCAGCACAAAGTGGATGATGTTGTCGGCCATCTCGTGCTCACCCCAGGTGATGAATATCTTTGTGCCCTGGATTCGCCACGTCCCGTCTTCTTCCTGCCGGGCTTTGGCCCGCAACGCACCAACATCGGACCCGGCGTCCGGCTCGGTGAGGGCCATCGTTCCCGACCACTCTCCGCTGATGAGCTTCTCGAGGTAAACCGCCTTCAGCTCGTCACTGCCATGATGCTGGAAGGCCTCCACCGAACTGGTCGTAAGCATCGGACAAAGGGAAAACGCCATATTCGATGCGGTCAGCATCTCCTGGATCGCAGTCGCCATCACTCCGGGGAAGCCGTGGCCGCCGTATTCGATGTCACCTTTGACGGCACCCCAACCGGCCTCGACGAACTGCTTGTAGGCAGAGATCATCTCGGCGGGGACCGTGACCGTGCTGTCATCGTTACGACGAACGCCCGTGGCGTCGCCGATCTGATTGGTGGGGGCGACGACTTCGGCCAGGAAACGGCCTGCCTCATCGAGGGCGTCATACACGTCCTCGGCTTCAACATGCTCGAACCCGGGGTAGGAGGACAGTCCCTCAAGATCAACGATGTTCTCTAGGACGAATCGTATGTCACGCAGCGGGGGGCGATAGTCACTCATGACCACCAGATTAGAACTCATCACGGGCGCCTGCCTTGCTCATGATCATCAGGCGACAACGAAGGTTCTTTTCTGGGTAGTGTCGATTCCGACTAGTTCTGTTCGTCGTGGTTACAACAGCGCGGCACACGGCCGTCTTGAGGAATCGGGAGCACCATGAAGTACGCATTGCTGATCTATAGCGATCCCACTGTCGAAGCCAGCCCGGAGGACATGGCCAAGACGATGGAGGATTACTACAACTTCACCAACAACATCAACGAGCGTGGCATCAACCTCGGTGGCGAAGCTCTGGACGCAATCGAAACAGCGACCACGGTCCGCGTCCGCAACGACGAGACGCTGACCACGGACGGGCCCTTTGCGGAGACCAAAGAGGTCCTCGGCGGCTTCTACTTGATCGACGTGGCCGACCTCGACGCGGCCGTCGCGGTGGCCGCCGAACTCCCTGGCTCCTGGCACGGCTCGGTGGAGGTAAGGCCGGTCTGGGATTTCGAGAACGCCCAGCAGGCTGAGTGACCCAGACGGAGCACGAAGCGATCGAGCGGGTCTTTCGCAGCGAATACGGACGCGTCGTCGCAACCCTGATCCGTCAGGTTGGCGACTTCGACCTTGCAGAGGACGCCGTTCAGGACGCGGTCATTGCGGCTTTGTCAAAGTGGCAGGCGTCGGGTGTTCCTAAGAACCCCGGCGCCTGGCTAACGACCGCGGCTCGCCGCAAGGCGATCGATCGGCTCCGCCGTCAGACGAACTACCAGGAAAAACTCGCCCGGCTCGAACACCGCGTGCGGACGGACCAATCGGCCGAACATGGAGAACCAGTGGACACCCAGGTACATGACGATCAGCTTCGCTTGATCTTCACCTGTTGCCATCCCGCCCTGGCGATGGAGGCGCAGGTCGCACTCACGCTCAAGACCCTGGGAGGTCTGTCCACGGCAGAAATCGCAAGGGGTTTCCTCACGTCGGAATCCACAATGGCGCAGCGAATCGTGCGGGCCAAACGCAAGATCAAACAAGCAGGAATCCCGTACCGGGTCCCACCGGATGCACAACTCCCCGATCGGGTGGATGCGGTGCTTGCGGTCATCTATCTGATCTTCAACGAGGGTTACTCAGCAAGCACCGGCGACAATCTGGTGCGCCGCGAGTTGTGCTCAGACGCGATCCGACTGGGTGCGGCGATTGGTGCCTTGATGCCGGACGAAGCCGAGGCTCTTGGGCTGTCGGCGCTGATGCAGCTCAACCACGCAAGGCGCGACGCACGAACAGATCGCGGATCGGTAGTTCTACTCGAACACCAAGATCGGGACCTCTGGCATCGCGACGAGATCGAGACGGCCTCCCTTCTCCTGGATCGTGCGATCCGGCTCGAACACCCTGGTCCCTATCAGATCCAGGCAGCCATCGCCGCTCTACATTCGAACGCCGCGGCATTCACTGTGACCGACTGGGAGCAAATCCGCGCTCTATACGATCGCTTGCATAACCTAAGGCCCAGCCCCGTCGTTGCGCTGAACCGTGCGGTCGCTATTGCCATGGCGGACGGGAGCGAGAAAGGCCTTGTTGCCCTCGAAGAGGTGGCGACTGAGCTCGCCGGCTACCCCTGGTACCACTCCAGTCGGGCCGAGCTGCTGCTTCGGCTCGAACGGTACGACGAGGCAACAGTGGCGTTTCGTCTGGCAATCAGCCTCACCAACAACAGGGACTCCCGCTCGTTTCTCGAAGAACGGCTCGCTTTGATCAGCTGATCAATACGGACGAAGATAGACGCACCTATGGATATCGACATTCGCAACATTCCGCCGCCCGCAGAGTGGGGCGTGACCATCTCTCCCGGTGCCATCGACCGACTTGCCGACGAGTGGAAAGGCAGAGAACTCCCACTGCCAGCCTGGGACTACAAGGGTCTGCCCCAAGGCCTCGATGACGAGAACTGGTACAACCTGTGTGTCATTGCCTGCTCGGTGCTCGCTTGTATCTGGCCACCAGACGGTGAGGCAATGTGGACTGTCAACTATGAGGGTGATGACCTCGATGATGCCCCCGCCGTGTTCTCGTGTTTCGCACGCCAGATCGACGCCGGACAGCTGGACCTCGACATGTTCTCGACCATGACGGGTGCGGAATTCTTTGCAGGCGCCGGGACGCTGCAGCTGGTCGACGAGAAGTGGGCACAGCTGCGTGGTGTTGTAGACGCCATCCGCGATAAGTGGAGTGGTTCAGTACGCAACCTGGTAACTGCAGCCGAACGGGATGCCGAACGTGTCGCCGCTCTACTTGTCGCAACTATTCCAGGTTTCAACGACGCCCCGCGGTCACCGGTTGGCAGTTTGCCATTCCACAAACTGGCCAGGCTGGCAACCGCGATGATGTCAGCAGGCGGTAGCACCCCCTTTTCCGGTCTCGAGCGACTTCCGGTTTACCCCGACTACATGCTTCCCCGGGTGTTCCGTCACTACGGAATCATGATCTACGCCGATGATCTGGCCAGCGGAATCGACTCACGACAGTTGGTCCCCAAGGAGTCACCCTGGGAGCTAGCCATTCGATGGGCAACCGTCTACTGCGGCGACCGCCTAGTCGAAGCGCTCCGGGCTCGTGGTGTTGCTGTGTCGACGCCGGCCCTCGACTATGCCTTGTGGGAGAGCGCGGTTCTGGGTCCCGATGCCAACGACATGGGCGAGCATCATCGGACTCTGACCCTGGCCTACTAGACGTGCGGCTACCGTGATGGGTTCCCCAGTCAACAAGTAGCCATGTCTTCTCCCGATACCGTCGGCGATCAAAAACCGCTCAGCCGCGGACATTTCACCGCTCTTCTCTCGATGATCATGGCGCTCGGAGCGTTGGCCATCGATTTGATGCTGCCCGCATTCGACGATATGAGGGAACACTTCGGTCTTCCGTCCGACTCGACACAAGTCGCCCAAGTCGTCACCATGTTCCTACTGGGATTGGCCATGGCTCAGTTCTTCTACGGGCCACTGGCGGATCGTTTCGGTAGAAAGCCGGTCCTATACGCCGGGCTTGCGATATATGCGCTCGGAGCACTAGGAGCGCTGCTGGCGCCGTCGCTGGAATTGGTGCTGGTCAGCCGATTCATCTGGGGTGTCGGAGCGGCAGGACCTCGCGTGGTGTCGATTTCGATAGTCAGGGACTTCTACAGCGGTGACGAGATGTCTCGCGCCATGTCGTACATCATGGCGGTGTTCATCCTGGTCCCTGTGCTGGCCCCTTCGATCGGTGCGGCCCTGATCGCGGTGTTTCCCTGGCAATCGGTCTTTGTGTTTGCGGTCGTCATGGTTGCCGTGATCGCGATCTGGGCGCGAGTGCTCCCGGAGACCCTCGCCGTCGGCGATCGGCTGCCGATCGATAGAAGCTCCATCGTTGCTTCGACGAAGGCTGTTGTAACCAACCGCATGACCATCGGATACACAATGGCAATGACGATGACCTTTGCCGTCTTCAGCTCGTACCTCGCCAGCTCCGAACGCATCTTTGGAGAGTTCTATGAGCGACCCGAGCAGTTCCCTGTGATCTTCGGCGGTGTGGCAGCCGTGATGGGCGTCTCCATACTTGCCAATGCAACGCTGGTTGAACGGATCGGCGCAAAACGCATAACGCACCTGGCGACGGTCGGATATGTGATTGCCGCACTCGTTTTCAACGTGTTTTCCGTTCGAGCCGGCGGGCAGCTGCCATTTTGGAGTTTCGTCATCGGGCTCGTCGCAATGGCAGGGTTTCACGCGCTCCTGATCCCGAATTTCAACACCATCGCGATGCTGCCGATGGGTCACATCGCTGGCACAGCATCCGCAGTGATCGGTACCATCTCCCTGGCCTTGGGAGCGGTGCTGGGTGCAGTCATCGACCGTCAATATCAAGACTCCGCAGCCCCCCTCGTAGCTTCCTTTGCGCTCTTTGGGATGCTGGCCCTCGCCTGGATCGTGTGGGCGGAGCGCGGGCACCTCTTTGCGCCTCCCGACCGGGCCCGGGCAACAGTCATCTCGACACGCTCGACCTTGCGGTGAACCTTGCCCAGGCAACCGCCAAGCTACGAACTCTCGACCTGCCGGCGGGCGACTACGCCGTTTTCGGCAGCGGCCCGCTCCTGGTTCGAGGAATCATTTCCGAGGTCGGCGACCTGGATGTCATCGTACGAGGACGGGCATGGGAAGTCGCAGTAGAAACAGGGATTCCCCTGGACCTGGCTGATCACGGCATAACGGTTGCAAACTTCTTCGGAGGGCTTGTGACCGTCGGCACTTCATGGGCGATCGGAGACGTCGATATCGAAGCAGCGATTGACACGGCTGAGGACTTTGGAGGACTCCCGTTTGTGCGTCTCGAGTATGTGGTCGCCTACAAGAAGCTTGCGGCCCGGCCCAAAGATCTAGAGCACCTGCGTCAGCTCGACCGATGGCAAACGACAGCAGGCGAATCGGGTCAGTGAGCGGCAGGCAACGGTCGGGCTGGGTGTCAAAGCACTAGCCTGGAGAGGCAGGCGACGTGGAGTCGCGTCGGATTCGAGGAGGACCAAACAGTGCCTACGCCCCATATCGAAGCTGAGTCCGGTGATTTCGCCAAGAGTGTGCTGCTGCCCGGCGATCCGCTCCGAGCGAAATCCATTGCAGAGAACTTCCTGACCGATCCCAAGCTGGTCACCTCGGTCCGCAATATCTTCGGCTACACGGGCACGTATGAGGGCAGGCCTGTATCTGTCATGGGAACCGGTATGGGGATTCCCTCGGTGAGCATTTACGCAACCGAGCTGGTTCAAAGCTACGGCGTTGAGAACTTGATCCGGATCGGGAGTTGTGGTGCGCTCAGCCTCGATCTTGATTTGCGCGACATTGTCATCGCGATGGGAGCAAGCACCGACTCCAACGTCAACAGGGCTCGCTACGGCGGCTACGACTTTGCCGCTATTGCCGACTTCGATCTGCTCAGGGCATCTGTTGAAGTGGCCTCCGGGTATGACACCAAAGTTCATGTGGGCAACATCTACACGTCGGATCTCTTCTACCACCCGGAAGAGGAAAGCCGGATCGCGTTCAATCAACGCATGGGTGTACTCGCCGTGGAGATGGAGACCGCAGGCCTCTATGGGCTCGCCGCCGAGTATGGAGCGCGAGCGCTTGCCCTACTCACGGTGAGCGATCATGTGCTCACCCACGAGGCGACAAGTGCCGAAGAGCGGCAGACCACCTTCAACGAGATGGTCGAAATTGCTCTCAAGACCGTCGTCGCATCTAGCTAATTGAGGCGCGGGCAGGCCTCCGCTTGGGCGCATGCCCGAGGACCCGCTCATCGATGAACCGATAGCTGTTTCTGGACCAGCTTGGTGCCGGCAACCATCACAATGATCGCGGCTCCAACCTTGACTAGCGGCTGGATTGGGTTGTCGTATTCCTCAGCCATCCCGATCGGATTCTGAGTTAACGCCCACTCGGTTTGGCTGATCGAGGCAAGCACTAAAGCAACACCAATAGCCCAGATCAATACCAGCAGCGTGCGATTCAAGGTCCTCATGTGGTCTCCTTTGCGGGGTAGACCAATCGCGGCTGGCGTCGAGCTGACCGGGCTCGCAGGGGTTGCTCTACAAAACGACTGAAGCTGTTGGTGATCCATTTCCAGTGCAATGCCAAGTGGAACGCCGTCGTGAGCAGCACCACATTTACCGAGAACAGGTGCAGCCAGAGCCAGAAGGAGGAGTATGCGGTCTGGATGCCAAGCCAGGGAAGCGCCACCTCCGAGATCACGAGACCCGAAACGATGATCGAAACAAACGCTAGGAACAGCACCGCCATCATCACCCAATTCAGACGATTCTTGAACGATGTTGCCGATGTGAGGCGATCTGTGTTAGTCGACACCCAGTTGCCGGGTTGGACGAGGTGAACGACTAGGGCCGCGCCGACTCCGATACCCAACCACTCGTGGACGGCGATGCCGGTGAGGGGTACGTTCATCATCAGCAAGAAAATTGCGAACAAACCGACGTCAACGATCCACAACTTCAGCATATGGCTCATGCCCCGCCTGGCTGTCGTGGTTTTCCGTTGCGCCGACATCTTTTCGTCCCGTTCTTCCTGCTTGTACAAGATTCTGTTGGACGTGTCTGAAGGACAACTGTCAGTTTCCTAGGAATTGGATGAGACACGGTTCTTAACGACTCCGCACGGTTATCTCATCAGATTCTGAGGTTGGCGACGCACATTGTGCTCAACAACTAAAGGACTCCGATGAAAAAGACACTCAGCCTGTTGGGCCTCTTCTTCGTTGGGCTCGCCCTCCTCGCCAACCCGTCCATAGGGATTCTGGCGGCGATTGGTGAGGTTTCCCCGATGGCGATGGTGGATGCGGAAACCACATCCGCTGTCAGCGGTGACCCGCCGCCAGAGTCGGTTCACGGCGAGCACGTTGTCGCGGCGGAGACCGCAGCCGCGGAGACGACGGCTATCGCCCCGGTCTCAGACGCGGCTGCCCAACCGGGCCCGTACTCAGTAGCCGGCAGCATCGAGGAAAGTCGGTGGGGCGACTTCCAGGTGGAAGCGGTCTTTGAGGGTGGGGTGCTCGTGGATGTGCTCACTCTGTAACTTCCCAGCGATCGCAAATCACAGTCCATCAATGCCTACGCCATTCCCATCTATCAACAAGGCGCGCTCGAGGCACAAGGGACCGACATCGATGTGATCTCCGGGGCGACCATCACATGGACGGGGTATACCGATTCTCTCGAGTCAGCCCTCGACGAGGCCGGCTTCGAGGCCTAGCCGAGACCCCGACCACGGCGCCAGCGGAGCTGACCCGCATGGCGGATTTTGCATTTACGGAATGTAGACCTGGTGCTGAGATCGCTACCCTTGGCCATATGAATACACACGACAAGCCAATCGAATGGATCGCGAATCCACGAGCGCGCACCATCTCCCACAGCAACGCAGTCGATGACGTGTTCCCTGCCGGCGTTTTCGAGCAAGCCCGCAGCTTCCACCGCCAAATCCCCGGTTACCGCCCCAGCCCGCTACGCAGCCTTTCCAGCCTGGCCTCAATGCTGAGCGTTGGCGGCATATGGGTCAAGGACGAATCGGTGCGTCTCAACCTGAACTCATTCAAAGTTCTCGGCGGCTCATTCGCCATCTATCAGTTCATCAAATCCAAGTTAGGCCTCACCGATGAGGCTTTGAGCTATGACGAATTGGTCAGTGAGGCGACCAAGGCCAAAGTCGGCGAGATTACGTTCGCCACCGCTACCGACGGCAATCACGGTCGCGGCGTCGCATGGGGTGCGTCGAAACTCAACTGCAAGGCTGTCATCTACGTGCACAAGGACACTTCGACCGCTCGGATCAGAGCGATCGAGGCGTACGGAGCAGAGGTCCGGGTCGTTGACGGCAACTACGATGATGCGGTCCGGCAGGCAAGCGTCGATGCTGACGCCAACGGTTGGCAAGTCATCTCCGACACCTCATGGGACGGCTACACCGACATTCCCAGCTGGGTGATGCAGGGTTACACCACAATGCTGTCGGAAGCCCAGGAACAACTCGCCGGCACCGGGATCGTCAAGCCCACCCACGTGTTCGTTCAGGCCGGCGTTGGCGCTCTCGCCGCGGCAACGACAGGGTTCTACAGCAGCCGGTTCGGAGCCGACCGTCCAACAACGGTCGTGGTCGAACCAGCCGAAGCCAAGTGTCTGCTGCATTCGGCTCAGATCGGTGACGGACAGCCCCACGATATACATGGCGATCTCCAAACAATCATGGCCGGCCTCGCGTGTGGAGAGCCAAGCCCGATCGCATGGGATGTGCTCTGGGACACTGTCGATGCCTTTGTCGCCTGCCCGGACTACGTCGCGGCAAAGGGAATGCGTGTCTACGGGATGCCGTTGCAGGGAGACCCGTTCATCGTGTCGGGTGAGTCCGGTGCGGTGACGCTAGGTGCCTTGATGTTTACGGCTGACTATGCGGAATTCCACGATCTCAAGGAATACATCGGTCTTGGCCCTGATTCGCAGATCCTGCTGCTCAACTCTGAAGGTAATACCGACCCTGAGTATTTCCGTCGTGTGGTGTGGGAAGGCGCCAACTCGTCACCTGAGGAGTACCGCTGGTCGCCAGAAGTCGAGATACTGAACTAGAAGTCTCCAGGACTTTCTGTTCTTGCGGACATTTTTCGAGCAGGCAGATACGCTGCGTCCGCCAGAATGCAGAGATAGGGGCTTGTTGCGAGTCGTTGGCGACTTTTGTTCGATACCCGGTCCCGACAGGGTCTCGCCCATGTCCGAGCACGACCACGACCACAGCGACGCGACGGTTTGATCAAAGCTACGTCACTTCCTGGCGCATGATCACGACGACGAGCAGCCGCAGCAACTGACCTTGGTGCTGAAGGTATCCGGGCCACCACGATCTCGCTCTTAGGCCTCGGAGCAACGGCGCTCCTCCAGGCGGTACTTGTCGCAGCAATCGGATCGGTCGCGCTGCTGTCCGACACCATCCACAACTTCACCGATGCGATGACTGCGGTGCCATTGTGGATCGCGTTCTCTCTTGGAAGACGACCCCACACCAAGCGCTTCACCCCACGGCTACCACCGCGCCGAGGACGTGGCGGGCGTCGTGATCGTCGTCGCCATCGGCCCGTCCGCGGCTGGTGTGGCTTGGGAATCGCTGCGGCGGCTCTCTGAACCACGTCAGCTGGATTGGATCGGATGGGTAATTGTGGCCGGCATCGTCGGTGCCATCGGCAACGAATTGGTTTCTCGCTACCGACGCCGGGTGGGCCTACGCATCAATTCGGCGGCCCTGCTAGCCGACGCCGACCATGCTCGTGCAGACGCACTGACCTCTCTTGCCGTAGTCGCCGCAGGTGTGGGAGCGGGCCTTGGATGGCAATGGGTCGATCCGGTTGCGGGATTGGCTGTCGCCGCAATGATCCTGCGTCTCTTGTGGCGATCGTCTCGGATCATGCTGGATCGGTTGCTGGACGCGGTCGACCCCGAGATAGTCGACCAGATCGAGGTAACGGCCCTGGGGACTCCTGGGGTTGCAGCCGTTTCCGAAATACGTGCCCGGCACCACGGCCACCGTCTACTTATCAGCCTGTCCATTGCGGTGGACTCCGAGACGACCGTCGCCAGAGGCCATGCGATCGCTCACGATGTCGAGCACGATCTGTTGCACTCGTTCGCCGCTGCGGTGGAGGTCGTCGTCCATGTCGACCCTGACGGTGATCTTGATGCGCACGAGACAGTTGCGCATCACCGTTGAGCTACGAACGTCTTTCGACCGCGGCTGAGAGCCAGCGTCAGCATCACGTCCGATGAACATTGGATCTGTGAAGCTATTCGGCTCGCTGCGGAGGCCAGAGCCCGTGGCTACGACCCGTTTGGAATCCTCCTTGCTCACGAAGGCGATCGGTCGCCCATCACTCTTCTGGCGCGTGACGGGCTCGTACCGTCCGCGAAGGGTTCTGGTAGCGGGCTACCCGTGGGACAGCCGGCCAATAGAATCGTCGTCTACTAATGCCAATACGGATGGCCCAACGAGTCACCCCTGATGTGAATTTGGTCAACAAAGGCCGTCAACATCCTGGCCCTCGGTATCACTCCGCTCGAAGCATCGGGAGGCGACCAGGGAGCACCAAAACCCTTATGTACCGGAGATTCCTTGCCGATCGACTAGTCAGAATGCCATTTGGGCGACTAGTCACTCGGAGCGAGCGATGATACCAAGACAGATCCTCGACGATCGCACCATACGTGTTCTGCTCATCGCACGCGATGAAGCGGACTACTCCCTCATCACACGCCTCACCTCCGAGTTTCAGTACTCCAACCACTCTGTGGATTGGGTCAACTCATACGACACAGGACTGCAAACCGTGGGCGCCGAAGACCACGACGTGTACCTCATAGATAGCGATCTCGGCCGCCAGAGCGGCTTGGAACTCATCTCAGCAGTCCGCGGCCGGCATCAACCCGCTCCCTTCATCTTGCTAACCCAGGTCGCCGACCATGACATGGACATCGAGGCTTTGGACCTGGGAGCGGCCGACTTTGACGTGAAGGACAAACTTGATGCTGATCGCCTGGAACGCTCAATCCGACACGCTCTCTTGCACACCCAAACCCGCTGCGAACTAGTCGCTGCAAAAGAAGAAGCCGACGCGGCTACGGATGCGAAGACCAAGTTCCTCGCAAACGTCAGCCATGACATCCGGACCCCGCTCAACGCCATCATCGGCATGACCGAAATCGTCCTTCGCGACACACTCAATCCGAATCAGCGGGAATCTCTAGAGACCGTGCTTATCGCTTCCGAGTCTCTGATGGACCTGGCCGATCGCCTTGTCGACGTTGCCAGGATCGAATCGGGGGAAATAAGCCTCGACCCGGCACCGTTCAACATGAGAGACATCATCGCCGACGTCGTCCGTATCTTCGGCCTCAGAGCCACACAAAAGGGACTGGATATTCGGATCGATGTGCCGTTGAGCTTCCCCGAGATGGTGGTCGGCGACGGTGCTCGCATGCAACAGATCCTTATCGATCTCATCAGCAACGCCCTCAAATTCACCGAGAGCGGCCACATCGTGGTGCGGGTCGATGATCTGGAGCAAGACGAGGCGGGTGGCCTGGTCCGTATCGAGATTGAGGACACTGGTACTGGTATACCAGCCGATCTACAGTCTGCGATCTTCGATCGATCAGAAAAGGCAACCACGTCGACTGCGGGAGGCACGGGTCTTGGAGTGGTGCACAGAATCGTTACCGCGATGGGTGGCACCATCTCAGTCCACAGCAAACTCGGAAAGGGAAGCTCGTTCGTCTTCACAGCAAGAGTCGGAGTCGCGGAGCAGTCGACCGCCAGTTCGCAGGGTCACACCGCACATGCGGGCGTCGTCCTGGTCATGTCGAGCTCACCTGATGACCGCCGCGGTCTGGAAGCGGATCTGGTCAGCGGTGGATTCGAACCACTAATCGTTGCTGATATCGGCGCCGCGGCAGACGCCGCGGCGACGGCCGGTCAGAATGGCCGACCACTTGGCGCCATCGTGCTCGACACCGCGTACAAACCGTTCGAGATCGCCACGACCCTCATGGAGCTTGCCGGTGGTTCTGTTCCGGTGACGCTGTTGGTACCGTCGGGTCGCGAAGGAGACGAACCTCGATGCCGGGAGGCAGGGGTCAAGGGCTACGTACGCAAACCAACTGAACCGGGGATACTGGTTGACGTTGTCAAGGCTTCGATCGCGGCAACAATGGCGGGCGACACCGACACTTTGATTACCGAGGACACTCTCGGGGCGAGTCGTCCCAGGATGAATATCCTGGTAGTAGATGACGTCGAGACCAACCTGATCCTCACCGTTCGCATGCTCACTGAACGAGGCCATCAAGCAACGGCCGTACGCAACGGAATCGAGGCGATCGATGCCTTCGAGCAGCACCGATACGACGCCGTTCTGATGGACCTCCAAATGCCGGGTCTTGACGGATTCGATACCACCGGAGCTATTCGAGCGGAAGAAGTTCTCCAGGGAATCGCTCGCACACCGATCGTCGCGCTAACCGGACACACGACCAACGAAGAGCGCGACCGCTGCGTCGCGGCGGGAATGGACGGGTTCCTCTCCAAGCCAGTTCGACCGGATGCGCTCTTTGCTGCCGTGGAGCAGTTTCCGGCGCAGGCCGTTGCTGCCTAAGAGTCTGCCGGCATCAGCAACAGGCTTTGCACGGCTCTGCCCACGGGTCCGTTTGCATCGAACAGCTCCGAGTCTGTCATCCCGGTGCCGTTCGGTTGCCAGTGCGAAACCGAACGGGAGCAGAACCAGTCCCCCGCCGGCTCCCGATGCAACGACACAGTCAGGTCCGGATTGAGGAACAAGACCTTGTCCAGGTATTCGTTGTAGCTAATGCCGTTGCCACTATCGGCGAGCGGGCAGATCTTCTGGAAGGGTGTTGGCTCTTCGTCAGCAAGGATCGGCATGTTGCTGCGCATCCACATGGTGGTGGGTCCACCTTGTCCGATGCTGCCGGCGGGATCGTACCTGACTTCGACAGAGTCGATGATGCTGACTAGGCCATGTGCTGTGTCACGGACAGGAAAAGAACCTGGCACCGCGTCGGCGAAAGCCGGGCGCTCTGTCTCGGCAGTAGTGACCTCGAATCCTTCTAGCTGTCTCATGTGCATCCCGAACGCCCTCGCGTAGATCCGTTCCTCGTCGAATATCTCCGCCTCGGTGTACGTCACCGAACGTCCTGGCCTTCTCACCTCGGCTTGGACCCGGAACCCGACCATCGGCACAGGTCGCATCAGATCAACGCTGATCCTGGCAAGTCGCGGGCCGGGGACAAGACGCTCCATGGCCCGCACCAAGAGTGAGGTGGGTGGACCAGCGTGGCAGGCGTCCTTGTCCCACGGGCCGCGACTGTATGCGGTCGGTTCGAACCAGACGCCATCTTTTGTAGTGAAATATGAGTCCAACATGGAGCGGACCCTACCGGTTGCTCGCCGCATTCGTCAGGGGTGCCTGGTACAACTGGAGACATGATTATCGAGAAGCTCAAGCTGCGCGACGTTACCGAAAGCGACCTGCCCCTCATCTTCGAACATGAGCAGGACCCCGAAGCAATTCATATGGCGGCATTCACCCACGAGGATCCTTCGGATCGTGAGGCGTTTATGGCCCATTGGGGTCGCTTGCTCAAATCGGAGAGCATCATCAAGAAGTCGATCCTCCTCGATGGCGACCTGGTCGGACACATCGCCAGTTGGGTACAGGAAGGCGATCGAGAGATCACGTACTGGATCGACCGCAGCCATTGGGGCAAGGGCATAGCCACCACGGCGGTCCAGCTGTTTCTGGATGAAGTGTCCGCCCGGCCGCTGTTCGCCCGGGCGGCCAAGGACAACACCGGTTCGATTCGAGTGTTGGAGAAGTGCGGCTTTGTGGTCGTCGATGAAGAGCGCGGTTTTGCAAACGCTCGAGGACAAGAAATCGATGAGCTAGTGCTGGAGCTCAAGTCACTTTGAAGCTGGCAACGCCACCTTTGATTCGCAGATCGAGCCGATTCAGCGAAGTGCTGTAGTCGGGGGACTCGTAGCTGCCTCCGCTGGGCAGGAAGCGATTGGTGTCGACCATGACCTCCGCCAGTCCGGTGTCGGCAGAGATGCGTGCCGCGACATTGGCCGGCACCCGGACCTCGACCGAAGCGGCACCTGCATCCACCGACGCCACCGTATGGCCTCGTTTCGGGACGGTAATAACGGTGGAACTCGCGCCAGTCTTCAATTCGAGAGAGCTAACCAGAAGACCGCTCAGGTCGAGTCTTGAGTCTGTGGCGCCGGTGTGGAAGTCCAACTCGAGCTCGACGCCGGGATTGAAGTCAACCCGGAATTCGTGACCCAGCGAGCGTGCCCATAGGCCAGGTGTCTGGCGCAACGAAACGTCGAGACGATCGCCGGAACGATTGACCTGCTGCTCAACGCCACCGGCCGACCCCGTGCACAGCGTCGAAGTGCCCGCCGCAGCACTTCCCACCCGCAGCTCACCACCACCGTGATCAACACGGACCCGCGCCCGACTCGCCCCATCCAGAGGCACGTTGATGATCTTGGTCTGGATGGGGCGACGTCGCATTGTCCCCGCCAAAAGTGCGATTCCCGCCACGATCAGGATCGACGGCCACACGAACTCAGACTCGACCACGTCGAAATCTCGCAGCAGGAAGAATGCCCCGACACCGATTAGGACGACGGGGCCGAACCAGGAAATCTTCGATCGCTGGAATACTTGATCGGCCGCCATGGCCACACCGATCACGACGAGTACCCCCGGCCATGTCGATGCGTCATCCGGCCACACGTCCATTGCGCGCAGCAGGAAGATCCCGCCTAATCCGATAAGAATGAGCCCCATAAAGAGACTGCCCTGGCGCCGCATCGTGCCCTCCAGTCGCCGACCCGCAGAACGATACACCGCGTGATCGTCGGCTTCGGATCGTATGCACACACGACAATGTGACATCATGGACCTACGCCTATGCCAGGACCGCCTCGTTGACCGAGCCAGCCGCAACGCCCACCGCCGAGCCCGTCAGTGATACTGACTTCCAAACAGGACGTCTTGTCACCATCGCGGGCGGGCATGCCGTTCACGACACGTTCACGGCGTTCCTGGCCCCACTGCTCCCCCGCTTCGTCGAGAAGTTCTCACTGACCAACACGGCAGCAGGTCTACTTTCGGTATTCCTCCAGATCCCGTCGCTATTTCAAGCCGTGATCGGCCACCTGGCTGATCGCACAACTCTGCGCTGGATCGTCGTGCTCGGGCCGGGAGCAACCGCAACTGCGATGAGTTTCCTCGGCTGGGCACCCGGATATGTGGCCCTTGCACTGCTGCTGATGGTTGCCGGGCTGAGCGTCGCGGCCTTCCATGCCACAGCCCCGGTCGCGATCGGATACCTCTCCGGCAACAAGCTGGGTAGGGGCATGGGTTATTGGATGGTTGGCGGCGAACTCGGCAGAACGCTGGGCCCGCTTGTCGTCGTCAGCGCACTGGCTGTGATGTCCCTGCGCTCGATGGCGTTCCTCGCCCTGGCGGGTTGGGTGACATCAGTCGTTCTGCACTTCCGTCTCCGCGACGTCCCTTTGCGTAGTCGGGGCGACGGCGAACAGGTCCCGTGGCGAACCGCGGTCAAATCGATGCGCGGGATCATGCTGGTGCTGGCTGGACTCGTGGCCCTGCGCAGCATGATGATGATGGCCGTCACCATCTTCCTCCCGCTCTTTCTAACGGATCAAGGCACAAGCATCTGGCTAGCAGGAGCCGCCCTATCGATCGTGGAGGGAGCGGGGATAGCAGGGGCATTCGCCGGCGGATGGGTCAGCGACCATTTGGGGCGGAGGGCCGTCCTCATTTTCGGTCACGTGACTGCACCGATCGCGCTGTTGTTGTTCCTGGCGACAGACGGCGCAGTCCGTATCGCTCTGCTCCCGGTGATCGGGTTCACTCTGCTTGCGATCCCCCCGGTCCTGATGGCGCTCGTTCAGGAACAGTTCCCTGACAGCCGGGCGCTGGCCAACGGCGTGTATCTGTCTTTGAACTTCGCTATCCGATCAATTGCCGCGATCGGGTTCGGGGCTGTCGGCGACGCCTTTGGTCTCTCGACAGCAATGTTCATCGCAGCGTTCGCCACCTTCGGGGCGCTCCCGCTGATCTGGGTGCTGTTCAAGCGAGACGGTGTGGTCGACCGATCTGGCTAGCCGGCGACTACCAGCTTGTTCTGGCGCGCACCTTCGGGATCGGTAGCGACCCCGTTCATCTTGGAATAGAGCACCGGGCGCTCAGCCGCCAACCTGTCCCGAGTTGGGGTCGACCATCAGCGATGACACATCGACTGCCTCAAACGCTGAGCCGGGAATGTCGTCCCACTCGTGCAGCACGTCGTTGTCCCACCGTTGGTCAGGCGCTCCGGAGATGGACCACGATGACCCGTTATCGGCGACGATCAGCCCGTACGTCTTCATGGCGGTGAGGATGACCTGGACCTGGGACGAGTACCCGGAGATGTCGAAGCTGGCCTTGAGTCGGAACCGCTGACCCATCGGTGGATACTGATCGCCGGAGAGACTCGACGCATCGTGACGAGCCGGCCAGACATGCTCATTCTGGCTCTCGTCGACGGTGAATCGGATGGCATGCGTGATCTCGCCCGAGGCCACCTCGTCGTAGGTGACCAGGCCCGGATAGATGGGGAGCCCGGCGGCATCGGCGGACGTCCATCCGTCGGGGCGAAGCGTATTCGACGACAGGTCGTACTCGGCACCGGACGCTGCGTTCCACGACCCGTCTCCCTGGGGAAACGCCCGGTAAAGCTCGTAAAGCACACACTCATCACGATCGAGAACCAATACATGGCGATCACCGGTTGCGTCGGCCCCACCCTCGATGGGTGCGTCAGCTGGAATCGGCCATGGCCCGGGATCGCTTTCGTCACCGTATGCGGTGTAGTTGATTGTCACATTGGGCTGTGCCGGGTCGACCTCAATAAACGGGATACCGATGGGGCTGGTTGACCCTGGTGGCCACACCCCTGAACCAAAGTCCGCGTGCAGCGTGGTACCGGCGCCGATTGTGTTGATGTAGGCCGCCGAGTTGGCATCGACCGGCAGATCATCGACGGGGGTGTTCCAAATGTTGTCGGCAGGGAGAATGGAACACCGCTGCGGAGGGGTAATGGGGCTGAGGCCGGCAGCTCGAGTCAGGAAGCTCGCCATCTCGTCACGTTGTACCTGCCGGGTCGGGCAGAACATGGTGTTGTCAGGAGGATTGCAGCCAAGCGTGATCCCCGCAGTTGCCAGGCGATCGATGTCGGCGGCGAACAGCGAGTCATCGTCATCAACAAACCGATCTCCTCCCCCATCGTCGCTGTAGCCGTAGCCCCTGACCAAGAAGGCCGCCATCTGCTCTCGAGTCACGGATGCGTCTGGACAGAAATGATCACCGGCGGGTGGGTTGCATCCCCTGGTAATCCCAGACGCAGCAAGGCTGTTGATGTCATCCTCGAAGATCAAGCCATCGTCATCGGTGAAATAGTCGACCGAGGTTGGATCGAGTTCGAGTGCACGTACCAAGAATGCCGCCATCTGTCCACGGCTCACCGAGTCACTCGGGCAGTAGAGATCGTTGACGGGAGGGTTGCAGCCTTTGGTGATGCCCACAGCCGCGATCGCTTCGATCGAGCCCTCGTGAACATTGCCGTCATCGTCGCGGAAGGTTCCCCCGGGATCGAGAGGGGCCGCCAGCAGCGGCACCGTTCCTGAAATCAGAAGCGCACCAGCGGCCACAAGCATTGTCAGTCGTTTTGGCATAAAGCCCGTCCCTTCCACTCGCCACCAACCTAAATAGGGTCGGTCGCTATGCGGATAGGCCGTATGACTCAATTAGCTCAACGTAGAGTCTGAGGAAACGTGATGCTGTCGCCCCGTCTATGACCCGGTGGTCGAATGACAGTGAAACCGGAAACACCGGAGCTATCGCGATCGCCTTGTTGCGGACAACAACATCGTCCTCTGCCCGGCCGATCGAAACTATCGCCGTCGTGCCATACGGGATTATCGGTGTCCCATAGCCGCCGCCGACGGCCCCAACGTTGGACACGGTGAAGGTGCCACCGGTCAGCTCACCCAACCCGAGCGTTCGCTCTGTCGCCCCTACGGTGAGTCGTTTGATTTCATCGCTGAGCGAGCGCAGATTCATGGTTTCGGCGTTGCGCACCACCGGAACCATCAATCCGGCTGGCGTATCGACGGCAATTCCGACATGTGCACCATCGCTGTGGCGCAAGGACTTTCCATCAAACGTCGCATTGAAATCGCGGTACTCAGCAAGCACCGGCAGCACCACCTTCACGAGCAGCGACTCGACCGAGGCTCCGGTCTCGAGCTTCGACGCAAGTATTCGGGTGGCATTGGCGGGCCGCCAGACCGTTACGTGGGGTATCTCGCTCCAGGATTGGCTCAAGTTGCGTGCGATGGTGCGCCGCAGCGCCGACAGCGTCTCCCCCTCGTACCCTCTTTGCGGCGGAGGTGCTGGCTCTTTGGGTGTCTCCGGGATTGCCGCGGCCCGCTGCACATCCTCTCTGGTGATCTTGCCGCCCGACCCGGTGCCGGCAACCACCGCAATATCTACTCCGAGATCTCGGGCCAATTTCCGAACGATGGGCAGTGCGCGCACAGACGCAGTTCGAGACGGCTCATCGAAGGGACCGGTCGGCGCGACTTGCGAGGGCTCCGGAGCGGATGGGGCGGTGTTGCCCCAGGCCTCCCCAACAGCTCCCACGACAGCGAGCAGTTCGCCGACTTTGATCACCGATCCTTCCGGCCCGCCTTGGTGCAGCAAGACTCCCGCCTGCGGCGATGGAATCTCCACAACTGCCTTGTCCGTCTCCACCTCGACCAGACCTTCGTTCGCCGCAACTGCGGCTCCCGCGGGCACAAGCCATCGGACAATCTCGGCCTCGGTCAGACCCTCCCCGATGTCGGGGAGCTTCAGCTCATACACCATCAGCCCGCCACCGTCTCGCGAATGGCAGCCGCGATCTGGCTTCTGTTGAGCAAGGCATGTTTTTCGATCTTGAACTGGGGCCATGGGGCGTCGGTGGCTGCCAGCCTTCTGATCGGTGCCTCAAGTGAGTACCCACACCGTTCGGCTACGGTCGCCGCGATCTCGGCGGCAACACCACCGCTGCGCTGCGGCTCTTGGACCAGGAGCAGCCGTCCGGTCTTTTCCACCGATTCGGCAACGGTTTCAAAGTCCCATGGATAGATCGTGCGGAGATCGATGACTTCGGCAGAGATTCCCTCGTCGGCCACTGCTGCGGCTGCCTGCAGCGCCAGCGGCACCATCGCTCCGTACGAGACGATGGTGACGTCTGTGCCTCCGCGCCGCACCCGCGCCTTGCCAAGCGGGATGGTGAAATGGTCGGCTGGGACGTCTTCGCGTTCGGCCCGGTACAACACCTTGGGTTCCATGAAGACCACGGGATCCGGCGATTCCAGCGCGGCTGCCATAAGCCCTTTGGCATCGGTAGGCGTCGACGGCATCACAACGACCAAGCCGGGGGCGTGCGCAAAGTAGGCCTCGGGACTATCGCAATGATGCTCATGCGCTCCGATACCTGCGCCGTTGGGGAACCGGAGTACCAGCGGCACCGAAGCATGACCGCGGCTGCGGAACCGAATCCGACCGAGGTGACTGGCAATCTGGTCGAACGCCGGATAGACAAAGCCCTCGAATTGGACTTCGGCGATGGTTCGGCTTCCGGACACCGCCATGCCGATTGCCGTCCCGAGGATGCCGGACTCGTTAAGGGGTGAGTCAATGACTCGGCCATCGCCGAATGATTGCTGAAGGCCTTCGGTGAGTCGGAAGACACCGCCCGACAGACCAACATCTTCACCAAGCATGATGAGATTGTCGTCCTGCTGCATGCCATGGTGCATGGCTGCGTTGATTGCTTCAGCCATCGTCCAGTTCTCGGTACGGCCTCGAGGCGTCGATTCCTCGGCGATAGGCCACAGGTCCTCTTCGGTGAAGACGGTCTCTGGCTCGCCGGCCAACCGCTGCAGATCATGGAGCTGGTCCTCGAGGATTCGTGGGATTCTGGCGTAGGCATGACGGATGATGTCGTCACGTCCCACAGGTTCTGCGTTCTCCAGTCTGGCCAACGAAGAATCGAACAACGCACCACTTTCGCTGAGCAGCGCTGCTTCCTGCTCGTCGTCCCAAAGATGTCGTCGATCGAGAAGCCGACGCATCCTGAGCACCGGATCACGCGGTCGCCATTCATCGACTTCCGCTTCGCTGCGATATCGAGTCGGGTCATCTGCCGTGGCGTGCGGGCCATAGCGGTAACAGATCGCCTCGATCAGAGTCGGCCCATCACCCCTGCGGGCACGTCGTACGGCCTCTTGGGTGACCTGGTACATCGCCAGCGGATCCATACCGTCGACTTGCACCCCACGTATCCCGTATGCGATCGCTTTCTGCGCTACAGACTCGGCGGCAGTTTGCTTGCTGTAAGGCACGGAGATCGCATATCCGTTATTCGCACAGATAAAGACCGTCGGGGTATTCCAGACTCCTGCGAAATTGAGACCCGAGTGAAAATCCGTCTCCGAAGTCGCTCCATCACCAAAATACGTACCGGTAACGATGTTCTCACCGCGGAGCCGGGCCGCGTATGCATGTCCTACAGCATGGGGAAGCTGACTTGCGATTGGAACCGTGATCGTCATCATCCGATAACGATCAACGTCCCAATCCTGGTTCGGGTGCCCTCTCCAGTAGCCAAGGATGACGTCGCGCGGCATGTTGAAGGCCAGTTGCACTCCGTGCTCGCGATATCCCGGGTAGATGAAGTCGCTCTCACCAAAGGCGAGTGCCGATCCAATCTGGACCGCTTCGTGACCCTCGAGCATGGCATAGGTACCAATCCGACCCTGGCGCTGCGCCATAACAGCGCGCCGATCAAAGTCGCGGCTGAGCACCATGAGCCGATACATCTCGACGAGTTCCTTGTCGTCTAACCCCGAGTCGGGGCCGATCAACTCACCATCCGGCGTCAGCAACTGCAGTGGCTCTCCGAGCGAGTAAGACACATCTGATGTCACAACACCCCTCCTATACGATCCAACAACCAAACCGGCACTATCGATATACAGACTGTGCACGTATCTATCGGTATAGTATACAAAACTAGGACAGCTTAGTGAACCGACAATGCATACTGTCCAGATCATGGGGAGACTATGGCGGAATCAGTGAACATCGATGAACTGGACGGGCGACTTATCGCCGCTCTCAGCGAAACACCCCGTATTGGTATTCAGGAACTCTCGAAACGTCTCGGCATCACCAGAGCGACGGTGTACTCCCGACTGGAGAAGCTCGAGGCGACGGGTGTGCTCGCCGGGTTCGGGCCTGATATCGATTTCGCCACCATCGGCTACAGCGTCACCGCCTTTATCACTATCGAACTGCAGCAGGGCCGGTTCAACGATGTGGTCCCCGTCCTCGAGGCTATGCCTCAGGTGATCGAAGCCCATGCTCTCGCCGGCGAGGGGGACATCATCTGCAGGATCGCCGCCGCCAGCACCGACCACTTGATGGAGCTGGTGCAGACGATTCTCAGCACCCCCGGTGTCCGCCGATCACGAACAGCAATCTCGTTGGAACAGTTCATCAGACACCGCACTCTCCCCCTCGTTCTGCACGCCAGCGGCATCGAATAGCCAACTGACGCTATCTTCGACGCATGACTCAGGTGGTCGTCTGCGGTGCCGGGATAGCGGGAATCTCAACCGCGTTCCATCTGACCCGCATCGGAATCACCGATGTCGTCATCATCGACCCCCTTCCCCCGCTCTCGCTGACGAGCGACAAATCAACCGAGTGCTACCGCAACTGGTGGCCGAACGAGCCGATGGTGCGGCTGATGAACCGGTCGATCGAGTTGCTCGATAAGTACGCCGACGAATCCGACAATGTCTTCGGATTGAACCGGCGGGGGTACCTGTACCTGACGAGTGCCCACGATGGGCTCAGCCGGCTCGCTGCCAATGCCGCTCGTTCTACCAACGCTGGTGCTGGTGAGCTCAGGGTGCACGGTTCCGCCGACACCAATCACACGTATGAAACAAGCCGAGCCGCGGCACCTGACGGAGCCGACCTCTTCCTCAGCGCGAACGAACTCCGCAAGCACTTTCCCTTCGTATCCGAACGGGTCGTCGGCGGGCTCCATGCTCGGGTTGCAGGATGGCTATCCGCCCAGCAACTGGGTACGTGGATGCTCGAACAGGCCATGGCAGTTGGGGTCGACCTGGTGCGTTCCCGTGTCGAAGCGGTCGATGTAGACCAGGGCCGGGTCAAGTCGGTGACGCTCCAAGATGGGACACATCTACAAACAAGGGCATTCGTCAACGCGGCGGGGCCTTCGTTGCGCGACGTGGGGCACCTGACCGGCATCGATCTCCCGGTATTCTCGGAAATCCACGCCAAAACCGGTTTCCGCGACCACCTTGGGGCGATACCAAGGGAGGCTCCAATGATCATCTGGAACGATCGCCAACAGATCGAATGGACCAAAGAGGAAGCCAGCTACCTCAAGGATGAGGGGCGGGCTGACCTGCTCGGTCTCCTCCCTGCCGGATGTCATACCAGACCCGAGGGCGGCCCAGATTCACCATGGGCTCTAGGCCTCTGGGAGTACCACATCAGAACGATCGACCCGATCTGGCCCATCCCTTTCGATCCGATGTACACCGAGGTAGTTCTGCGTGGCCTGTCCACGATGATTCCTCGGCTTGCGGGGTACCGAGACCGGCTCCCCCAAGCCACTGTTGATGGCGGTTACTACACCAAGACAGTCGAGAACCTGCCGCTAGCAGGGCCCGCCGGCCCCGAGGGGGCCTACGTGTGTGGGGCACTATCCGGGTTTGGCATCATGGCTGCATGTGGCGCCGGCGAACTGGTAGCCACTGCGGTAAGCGGGGCCGAGAAACCTGAGTGGGCACATTGGTTCGATCTGCGTCGGTACGACAACGCCGCATACGTCAGTCAACTGGCCGCAGCAGAAGACACCGGTCAACTCTGAGCCTGAATCAGCCGTCGGCCAAGCTGGGCCTGTCCGGCTATCCGAACAACTCCTCGAGAGCAGCCAGCAGTCGGTGATTCTCCTCATGGGTACCGACAGTCACCCTAAGAAAGGGTCCCATGGGACGCACGATTATCCCCATACAAAGCAGCGCTTCGTTGACCTGCCCAGGATCATCCCCTGGTCGAACTAGAACGAAATTCGTCTGGCTTGGTATGTATTCAAGCCCGAGTGCCGCAAGGCCGTTTTCGATTTGAGACCTGGCAGCTTCGTTTGACTTGACCCGTTCGACGAGACGGTCCGGATGGGCCACCGCGGCAAGGGCACCGACCTGCGCCAGCGAATTCACTGAGAACGGAGCCTGGGCCCTGCGCAGTTGCGCAAGTGTGTTGGGTTGTCCGACCGCATAACCGACCCGCAGCCCGGCGAGACCAAACACCTTGGAGAACGTGCGGGTGACAACGACGTTGTCGTGCGAAATTGCCTGAGACAGCGCGCTCCCGTAAGCGGGATCGGTCACAAACTCGAAGTACGCCTCATCGACAACGATTAGAACATGTTCGGGGACCGCCGCGATGAACCGATCTACAGCGCCTGACTCCAGCCAGGTGCCAGTGGGGTTGTTGGGATTGCAGATGAACACAAGTGACGTGTCCGGCCGAATCGCCGCAAGCATCGCGTCAAGATCGTGACCCAGCTTGGCCGTCGACGGGACGGCAATCGCCTCGGATCCGGCAAGCGCCGTCGCTATCGGGTACATGACAAACGAAGGGTCGGCAAAAACCATGCTGGCCCCTGGCCCACCCACCGCAAGCGCCATGCACATGATCAACTCAGTGCTGCCCGCGCCCATCCAGAGGTGGTCCTCCGGCACCCCCAGGTATGCCGACAAGGCGTTGACCAGGCGATAGACCGAGTTCTCGGGGTACCGATTCAGCTCAGCAACGGCTGAGGCTATCGCATCGCGCACCTCAGGAAACGGTTCTGCCGGCCACTCGTTGGAAGCGAGCTTCACGATGTCGTCGATACCCAGTTCTCGCGACACTTCGTCGATCGGCTTGCCTGGTCGATAGACGGGTACTCGTTCAAGGTCCGTACGAAACGCCAGCATCTCCGCCCTTCCGATTGCCTTCTCTCAGCCTACGGCTTCGATTCACAACTCAAGAAACCATGACCCAGCAGAATCAGAAGTTCCGCCGAGCAATTTCGCACTGGCTGGAGATCTAGAAGATCCCGGTGAAGTGAAGTGTGGCGATTACCCCACTGGCGAGGGCGGTGAATGCCCAGATCGCAGCAACCGTGCCGACCGGGCTGCGGCCGCTCCGCGCAGAGTCCGGTTGTGCGACGTCGAGTTCTTCTTCGTACTCTTCGTGATCCTCGACCTCGCCAACCAGCTCGGCCTCGGGTTCGGTCACGGGCTCGTTGACTTCTTCTGCCGCAGGAGGGCTCGTTCCTGGTTCTGCCACGGTGCGATCCTGCTCCGTACCAAAACGGCTGGCGAGATCAGGGCCCTTCTTTGTTTGAACAGGCGGAACCGAGTCGTCCTTGGCAATCTCCCGCTGGATGACATTGCCCATGTCGTCAAAAGACGCCGCCTGCGGTCGTAGCTCTGGAGAACTGTCATCAACTGAAATCAGCGACCCCCCAACGGTGGAGGACTTCGGTTGCGAGTGGGCTTTTGGAGGCATCACCGGTGGCGGCGCAACATCCTGCTGTGGTTCCGGCACTACCGGGTTCGCATCAATGGGGAAGGGGACGACCTCTTTTGGACCGGGATAGACCTCAACGAGCTCGGTATCTTCGGTCTCGATCAGATCGCGCACCCGAGGCCGGGTGGGCGGGTCGGAAGGAACTGAAGGTTTGGCCGTGTCTTCTTGACCGGGTTCAGCACCTTTGGGTCGAGTCGAGTCGGTCAGCAGAGCGGAATTGGACGTCGACGAGCCTCCCCGCATCAACCGGTCCATCCGTGCTTTTAGCTCGTCGATCTGGCTGAGGAGTTCGTCATCATTCGTGCTGGCTGGATCACCCGGCATGAGTGTCTCCTAATAACTCTTCTCCCTTGGTCTCGGCACTTCTGCCGCCTACCTTGAGTGGCAGAATTCGCAATCTCCAGTGAAAGCACGCACGATATCGACGTAAAATGCGGTATTCAGCGACACCGTTCGGAGCAAACAATGCAACGCTATGTGTTCTTCTTGATCGTTCTCGCAGTCTTGGCAACTGGATGTGGCGGAGAGGAGGCCAACGTGGCGACAAATGGTGATTCGGTTTCGGTGCACTACGTTGGAACCCTCGACGATGGCTCTCAATTCGACTCTTCACGGGATCGGGAGCCGCTCGTGTTTGAGGTCGGCACGGATCAGGTCATAAAGGGATTCAATGATGCAGTACATGGCATGGCCGTCGGCGACACCGCCACAATTCGTATCCCCCCTGCCGATGCATACGGCGAAATCGACACCGAACTGATCTTCACGGTGCCTATCGAAGAGGCACCCGATGACGTCGCTCCAGGAGATGAGGTCCTGATTGGCGGTGTCACCACCGGTGTCGTGACTTCGGTGGAAGCGGCTGAGGTCACGATCGATACCAACCACCGTTTTGCGGGCCAGGCACTGACCTTCGAAATCGAGCTGATGTCGATCGGCGAATAGTCCTCTAAGTATCCAGCGACATCACTAATTACCCTTTACAGCCATCAACAATCGACTACAATCGGAAAGAACCATCGAATCGGAGCGCATATGCCGCAGACATCTGACTACCCACCGGTGTTGGACACCGCGATGGTTGCTGATCTACTCGGCATGAACGTGCAGGTCGTAAGACGTATGGCTCGTGACGGCTCGATTCCTTGTTATCGCATCCCTGGTGGGCGCCCATTTCGTTTCTTTCGGGACGAGGTACTTGATTGGCTCAAAGGCTTCCCCGTACACGAGTTCCAGGAAGAGTCGGCACAAGAGACTCTTGATTCTTAGAGGACCGACAGAGGTGGGGCGATTGTGAGTTCCTGGTGGTCTGAGCACCCAGACCTCGAAGCCGTTGCCCGGCGTGGACGCAGCGAGATCAGCGAGGAGGCTGTTGCCGCTGAACGTGACGCCGAGTTGCTGCGCAAGCGACGCCGCAGCCTTAGTGATGTCTGTTTCGAGTGGATGAGTCGTGGCGATCTGGTCACGATTGCCGTCGGGGGCCACCAATTCGAGGGCAGACTGACGGTCACTGTCAATGATCTAGTTGTTGTGCGTACCCGGACACTTGAGGTCGCGATCAACACCGCCCTTGTCGGTTTTGCACGAAGCGACAAGAGGGGTGCTTTCGAGGGAACGACCGGCGACCGTTCTGTGAGCTCGTTTCGCGCCCAGCTCGGCAGGTTTGAGATCGATGTCATGCCGGTGCGGCTTATCAGCGCCCGAGGCTCGTTCGACCTAGTCGGTGTGATCGAGGCGTCGACCGACGATCACATAACGGTGCGGGACACCAGTAACCTCGAGTGGGTTCTCCCCCGAACCGAAATCGCCTGCGCTATCAGCCAGTAGGAGTCACAGTGACGGTGGCCGAAGCCGTACCGCCGTTTCCGTCACTGACGGTGTAGGTGAACGTGTCTGGCGTGCTCCAGCCTTCTGGGCCTTCGTAGCGGCAGTTGTTGTCATTGATCTCCACGACAACGCCGAGAGCGCTCACCGAGCAACTGGCAATCGATAGCGAGTCGCCGTCGGGGTCGGTGTCGTTGGCGAGGACTCTGATCTGAAATACCGAATTGAAACGGCCCGATGCCTCGTCGTCGTTGGCGATCGGCGGCAAGTTCGCTGCCGCCTGAGTTGTCGTCGTCGTTGTCGTGGCAGGTGCAGTTGAGGTCGTTGTTGGTGACGTGGTGGGCGCCGCGGTTGTTGTCGGTGTCGTAGTGGTCGGTGCCGATGATGTGGACGAGGTCAGAGGCGGCAGTGTGGCCGTAACCTCCAGAACCGATGTCGAGGTGACCGGGACGGTTGTGGTCACCGCGGCCACAGAAATATCGGGCGGTGCTATCGCTGATATTGGGCCGACGATTCCGATTGCAACCGCGGTGACAACAGCGACACTGCTAGTGGCGAAGGTCCCTGCCCATTCGGCGACACGCTGGAACCCCGCCAGAAAAGGCAACTGGGCCAAGAAGGTCAACGGACCTGTCAACCGCCGCAGCCTACTTGCTGAGATATTGAGGAATGCTCGCACCACTATCGGATCGAATTGCGAGTCGGCGTTGTCGCTCAACTCGCGCAAAGCAAAGCGAGGGCTCATCGCCGGCTGATAGGAACGTCGGGCGGTCATCGCATCAAACGCGTCGGCGACAGCGACGATACGAGCCCCGTAGTTGATCTCCTCACCGGCAATACCAAGCGGATATCCGGTTCCGTCGTAGCGCTCGTGGTGGTGAAGAATCGTGTCAGCCCACGGGGCAAGAAACGCTTTGATCGGCCCAACCAAATCGTCTCCGAACTGCGGGTGCATTCTGACTGTCTCCCACTCGCGGTCGTTGAGCTTCCCCTCTTTGTTCAAAATCGATCCGGCGATCTTCAATTTGCCGACATCGTGCAGTAAGGCAACCCAACGCAGCTTCTCCCGTTCCTCTTCGGGAACGCCCAGCTCTTCGGCGAGAACATCGGCGAATGCACGGGTGCGCTCGGCGTGACCTCTGGTTACGTGATCGTGGGCGTTGAGAGCCGCCACCAGCAAAAGCACCGTCTCGCCGGCCCGCGTTGGGTCATCGTCGATACCCTTGTCCCGTGCCTCATGGATCCGGGCCTGCAACTGCGCAGTAGTCCAGGACCGCAACGCAACTTTGACACGTGACGGTGCCGTCCCAGGGAACACCAGGGACATGTTTAGGAGGGCAGCAAGGGGCAAGAATCTGCGGGCGAACCGATCTGTCAGGTTCACCGTGGCAAACGATACACTCAGCACTGCGACCCACCAGGCAAGGCCGCCGATCAGGGAGTCGTAGCCGGGTAGTGCCCGCGCCACGAGGGTGGCAACTCCGACGCCAAGGATCAGCGGCACCACAAAGACAAGGCCGCGCACCATGCGCGAAGCCCACCGCCGCGGTTCCCATCTGATGTCGCTTACCATCGCTCCTTGACTCCCGACCGATCGAATGACATGTCGACCCATCGCACCTGGATATATCGGCGGGATTTGGACGCCCCTGAACATGTACTCAATCTGGGTTACTCCCCGCGGCGGATTACGCTCGGAAGTCGATTGCGCGACAGCCAAAGGATCAACATGACTCGGCTCCGGACCCTGGCCATCACAATCACGATCGTCGCCACAGTGTTCGTGTCACTTCCCGACCAGGCCCAGGCCGCGCCTGGAGACGAGATCGTCGCCGGCGCCATTCAGGTGGATGCAACCTTCGAGAACATCGGGGTGGTGTGGCAGGTAAGCGGCGACGCCAATCTCAACAGCACCATGCAGCTTGAGTTCCGTCCGGTGGGGACTTCTGATTGGCTGGCTGGGGCAATGGCAGTACGCGCTTACCCGTCGATTACCGTCAACGGGGCGCCCCTTGGTCTCGACTACTGGGGAGCGAGCGCGATGTTCCTGGAATCCGGCGGCACTTACGACCTCCGCCTCACCGTCACCGACCCTGAAGGAGGCAGCCAGACACAAATCGTCAGCGGCACAACGCGCACGCTTGCCGTGCCCGATACAGCAGGGAGACAACTGCACGTCGTACCCGGCAGCGGTGGCGGGAGCGGCACCAGCGGTGACCCGTTCCTGGGCCTGCAGGCGGCTGCCGACGGAGCCCAGCCCGGCGATACCTTCACCGTTGCCGCTGGGACCTACTCACCATTTGACCTGACGACCTCCGGCACCGCGGGACATCCCATCGCGTTTATCGCCGACGGCAATGTCGTCATCGATGGTGACAACACGGACCGAGGCGTCGTGACCCTTGGAACCTTCGACCGAGACACGAGCCACATCATCATGGAGGGCTTCGTCATCCAAGACGGTCACTGGGGTATCGATGCACAGAACACCCAGGACACCCTGATTGTCGCCAACACGATCCAAGACGTCGACTACGGGATCCTGAACCGTCGCGACAACGGGTCTGAAGCTCGTCAGACGA
Source organism: uncultured Gemmatimonadales bacterium (assembly GCA_964195945.1). Taxonomy (GTDB): domain Bacteria; phylum Actinomycetota; class Acidimicrobiia; order Spongiisociales; family UBA5794; genus JAAETI01. The sequence continues at coordinate 21,707 of CAXMRC010000020.1, read as the reverse complement.
TCTGCGACAACGAGATCACCGGACGAACCGCCTGGCCGCAGACTGGAATCCCGGGCGAACGGGGTATCGATCTGCGCGGAACCGGAAACGTGGTGTGTCACAACACTGTCCGCTATTTCGGCGACTGTGTCTCGCTGCAGCCTTTCACCAGCGACTCCTTTGGGAACGACGTCTTCGGCAACGACGCCTCATTCTGTGTCGATGACGGGATAGAGATCGACTACAACCAGGCCAACGTACGCGTGTGGGCCAATCGTGTCACGAATGCCCGTATGGGGGTCAGCGTCCAACCGATCGCAGGAGGCCCTGCCTATATCGTGCGCAACGAGTTCTTCAATCTGGAGAGCGTCCCGATCAAGATGCATAATGACACGACCGGATTCATCGTTGCCCACAACACCGGCGTCAAAGTCGGTGATGGACATGGGGACAACGGGGCTATGTGGCGCAATGCCACATTCCGCAACAACGTATTCGTCGGTACCCGCTATGCGTTCGAGTTCACCACCGTACGGGATGAAGGTTTCCGCGATTTTGACTACAACGCATGGGGCACGACCAGGGAAATCGATCCCGGTGGACCGTGGTTCAAATGGGAGAATGTTCGCTACGACCGTATAGGCGATCTGCCAGCCGGGGTCGAAGATCACGGTGTCGAGATCGGCATGCTCGACCTCGTTGGTGCCGGGCTTCCCGCCGTTTGGGGTGTAGCCGTGGAACCCGGTTCCGCCGATCTACGTCCGGCATCAGGCTCGGCGGCCATCAACGGCGGAACGCCACTCAACAATCTCAATGACGGAGTCACGATCGTCGGCAATCCTGACATGGGTGCATTCGAATACGGCTTCGCCCTCCCCGCATACGGACCCAGGGTCGAAGGCGTCGGCTCGAGGTTCATCGACGTACCGATTGGCACATTGTTCTTTGATGATATTGAGTGGTTGGCTGATCAGGGGATTACCAGGGGTTGTAACCCGCCGTTGAATGATCGGTTCTGTCCCGACGACAACGTCACCCGAGGCCAAATGGCAGCATTCCTCACCAGAGCACTCAGCCTGCCCACCGGTACTCCCGGTGCGTTCAGCGACGACGACGGTTCCATCTTTGAACAAGACATCGAAGCGCTCGCCACCGCCGGTATCACCAAAGGCTGCAACCCACCGTTGAATGATCGGTTCTGCCCCGACGACAACGTCACCCGAGGCCAAATGGCAGCCTTCCTCTTCCGCGGGCTGGGCTCATGAAAAGGCTGAGCAGACTCGTCGTCCTGGCTCTGATTGCGGCTTCGGTCGCCGGCGTGCCGGCCCATGCAGCCCCCAACATCATCATCTTCGAAGAAGGATTCGAGTCGGGGGATCTCAGCGCATGGGACAACGTAAACACCAATCGCTATGCGGTCACCAGCGATCCCGCTGAGATCAAGACAGGCAGCTATGCGTTGGAAGGGACCATCCCGGAGGGCGATGGCTGGGGGGAAATCAACAAGTGGTTCATGCCGGGATACGACGAAATCTTTGTCCGTTTCGATGTCATGTTCGAAGCGGGCTTCCAGAACCTCCGCGGCGACGGCAATGGGATGCACTTTGCCTCAGTCAGCGGAAACCACATTGATAACAAGTGGAGTTCGCACGGACAAGCGGGCATTGTTCCAAGCGGGTACGACTTCTTCACGACGACGGTCGACCCGGAGCACCCATACAACGACCCCACGCTTCGCCCCTTCATGTTCTACTCCTATTTCCCCGACATGAACTGCTGCTACGGCAACCTGTTCAAGCAGACCGAGCCCAAGGTCGCGACGGTTGCCGGCCAATGGCACGAGCTCATCATCCATGTTGATGCCGGCACACCCGGGCAGTTCGATGGCAGCCAGCAGGTATGGATCGATGGCCAAATCCAGATCGACGCACAAGACATGCGGTGGCGCAACACGACAGATCTCCGTCTCAACGAGTTCGCCATCGTGGACTACATGCCTGGGTCTCCACAGACCCAGCACATTTGGTTCGACAACATCTTGATAACCACCGAGTTCCCCGGAACCAACGTCGGTCCAGCGACGACTTTCATCGACGTACCGATTGGCACACTATTCTTTGATGATATTGAGTGGTTGGCTGATCAGAGGATTACTAAGGGTTGTAACCCGCCGTTGAACGATCGGTTCTGTCCCGACGACAACGTCACCCGCGGCCAGATGGCAGCATTCCTCACCAGAGCACTGGACCTTGCAGCCGGCGCTCCCGGTGCATTCAGCGACGACGACGGTTCCATCTTTGAACAAGACATCGAAGCGCTTGCCACCGCCGGCATCACCAAAGGCTGTAACCCGCCGTTGAATGATCGGTTCTGCCCCGACGACAACGTCACCCGCGGCCAAATGGCAGCCTTCCTCACCAGAGCACTCAGCCTGCCCACCGGTACTCCCGGTACGTTCAGCGACGACGACGGTTCCATCTTTGAACAAGACATCGAAGCGCTCGCCACCGCCGGCATCACCAAAGGCTGCAACCCACCAGCCAACGACCGGTTCTGCCCCGACGACAACGTCACCCGCGGCCAAATGGCAGCATTCCTCTTCCGCGGTCTTTCTGGCTGACCACCACGAACACCACTTGAACAGGCAACTTACATGCGAGTTTTCGCATATACACTGTTGGGGTTCAATCACCAGGAGCCGCAATGTCCACCCCCTCAACCAGACTCGCCAACTTCCCCATCTCGTACTTCTCCGTGGTGATGGGCTTGGCCGGCGTGACCATCGCATGGGAGAAGGCCCACGGGGTTCTCGACCTACCAGAGATCACCTCGAAGATTCTTCTGGCCATTACCGCTGCTGTCTTTGTCGCAATCGCAACGGTCTACTCGGCGAAGGCACTCCGCATGTGGGGCCAGGTGGCTGCCGAGCTTCGGAGCCCGGTCAAGCTGAGCTTCTTTCCAACCATCTCGATCAGTCTGATCCTGCTGAGCATCGCCACCATGAACGACTTGCCGGAGATTTCGGAGTCCTTGTGGATGATTGGGACGATCGCTCATCTGGCATTCACCCTCTACATCATGCAGATGTGGATCCACGAAGATCACTTTGAAACGGGCCACCTGAACCCGGCCTGGTTCATCCCCGTAGTCGGCAACATCCTGGTGCCGGTCGCCGGCGTTACCCACGGCTACATCGAGAGCTCATGGTTCTTCTTTTCCGCCGGCTTCCTGTTTTGGGGGGTCCTTCTGGCCACCGTGATCAATCGCATGATCTTCCACGCACCCTTGCCGGGCCGATTGCTGCCAACCTTGTTCATTCTCATTGCGCCTCCCGCGGTCGGGTTCATCGCCTATATCCGTCTTGCGGGCGGTCTTGATGCATTCGGGCGAGTCCTCTACTACGCAGCCCTCTTTCTGACTCTGTTACTGGTCACCCAACTCTCGCGCTTCGTCAAACTCGAGTTCTTCCTATCGTGGTGGGCATACTCTTTCCCGATGGCAGCCATCACGATCGCAACGATGGTCATGTTTGAGCAGACCGGGGAAACCTTCTTCGAGATAGGTAGTTTCGTGCTGCTGACGACCATCAGCGTTCTGGTTGTATTGCTGACGGCACGTACGATCCAGGCGATCCTGGCCAAGGAGATCTGCGTCGAAGAGGGCTAGAGATTTCGGCACCGAACGACGGGAACGCCCTAACCTCTAGTTCTCCATGGATGAACTGTACGAAATTGTTGCTGAGCCGACGCTTCGCGAACCGGCGATGATCCTCGCTCTGTCGGGGTGGGTCGATGCCGGCGGATCAGGGACGGCCGCCGCCGAGTTCCTCGCCGAGGGCGGCGATGTGCTGGTGCGCTTCAATGGAGACGCCGTCTTCGACTATCGAGCTAATCGCCCAACTGTTCGATTCCGTGAGGGACGGATGACCGAGGTCGAGTGGCCGGGGATCACGTTGTATCACCGTTCCCTCGAAGAACGAGACCTCCTCGTTCTCGTCGGATCCGAGCCCGACTACCGATGGAAGATCTTCGCCGAGTCGGTTGTCGATCTCATGGAGCGGTTCGGTGCAAAACTCATCATCACTATCGGTGCGGTTCCCGCCGCGGTGCCGCACACCTATCCACCACCGATAATGATGACTGCATCGACAGATGAGCTGGTCGGCAGCGATGACGTTGCACTCAGCGATGACCTCGACGTACCAGGCGCTGCCGTCAATGTGGTCGCCGATGCTGCCGTACGCAGGGGTATGGGGACCGTTGGGTACTGGGCGCAGATCCCGCACTATGTCAGCGAGAAGTACCACGCCGGCAGCCTCGCTCTGCTTCGCCGCATCGCAGTCCGGCTCGATCTCGACCTCGACACCGCGGCCATGGTGGAGGCCAGCAACGAACAGGCCACCCAGATCGACGAGCTCATCGCCACCCGGCCTGAGAACGAAGCTCACGTGCAGAAGCTCGAGATCCTCGCCGAGGAAGGCCGACTCGCCAGCGGCGACGAGCTCGCTGCCGAGATCGAGCGCTTCCTCAGCGATGGCTAAGGGCTTGCTGGACCTGCGGTAGCATCCAGGCCTTCATGGCAACACCACTCGACAAAACCCCCGACTGGGTCAAAGACGCCGTCTTCTGGCATATATTCACGGGGTGGCGCCTGCAACCCTTCCTGAGAGGTGGCAGGGGTGGGCTACGTCGTCTCATTTGGCCGGGCTGGCGGGGTGAGGGCAGGGTGGGGCGCATGGGGAGGGAAAAGTACGTAATGAGAATAGTTCTCAGTACAGTTCCCGCACAATATGTGTCGTTATGTACGGGTTGAGGAGGCGAGCACGAAGCCCGCCTCCTCAACGTCACATCGGTTACGGAACGTTTACGAGAAGACGTACAGCTGGACGTCGCCGCATTCTCCGGGTGCTGCGGGCACCGGGAAGTCGCCGGTCTGTTCAGGGGCCGGACCGACCTCAACGTCGCATCCGCCTTCCTGGGTATGGATCTGATCAGAGACCATTCCCGGAATCTTTGGGCCATGGGATCGAATGACGACGTGGAACTCGTTGTCCACTCCGGCCTCATAGACGCCGGGAACCAATGATCCAACGGATCCATCACTGAGTCGAGCAACAAACGTTGCATTGCCAGATCCACCGACGACTGCACCAGCTCCGTAGGTGATGCCGTTGGCGCCGCCCAGGTCATCGCCGTTGCATCCGGCATTGCCGCTGCCATTGTCTTCACACGTTGTTTGGTCGCTGAAGAACACGACCCACATGGTGTAGGCGTGGCCTTTTTCCAGGCCAGTTGCTTTCACCTTGATCGTTGCGCCGTTGTTGTTGACCGTCGCAGTGCCGGACGATCCCACTACTGGGTCGCCTTGTTCCGTCCCAGAATCTCCATCGACCCCATCCGGGTCCGACAGCCAAATCGCGGGACTTGGTCCATCGAGACTGGTCGTGCCCGCAGACGCGGGTACTGCGCCAACTATCAGTAATGCCATTGTCATCAGTAGAAGAAGTAGTCGTCTCATCCGTGACCTCCTCGGGTCGTCGGTGGTGGGGGAACAGGAGATTCACGAAGCCTTGAGGAATGGAGCGTCCAGCCGACTCCCCTCCTGAAGTCGCAACAGCGCCGTGAATACTTTCCCCCGTATCCCTATTCCTTGACCGTATCGATCGGCGACGGCACGGTCAGCGGGCAATCGATTCAACGTTTACCCACTGGTTCAAGGTTTCCAGCTGCTAGGCACTCATATCTCGGGCGGGGAACGAATCGGCGCAGATCTACAGCCCACCCCTATTAGCCCCGCTGACCTTCTCGCACACCTTCCATCCCCAATGCGTAGTGTTTGACGAGAGGAAGCCATGCCAGTGACGCTTGGAAAGCACGGCGATTACGCAGTTCGCGCCGCGATCGATATCGCGCGCCACTGGGACGGTAAACCCCGCAAGGCTCGCGAGATAGCGGTCTCGATGGATATCCCCGTCGCGTTCCTGAAGAGAATCCTCGCCGGACTCGTCTCTAACGGGCTGCTGATTTCGACGGCTGGACCAAACGGTGGCTACCGCCTAGCCCGACCCCCGGTAACCATCACCCTGCTCGATATCATCGAACCAAACGAGCGACTTCTCTCCTCCGACAAATGCATCTTTCGCGGTGGACCGTGCGACTGGTTCGACTTCTGCCCAATCCACGACACTTGGTGTCTTGCCCAGAAGGCCTTCGCAGACTCGCTGGACGCTGCCAACCTTGACCAACTTGCTCGCATCGACTACGACATCGAGCATGATATGCACACCCCAGTCAACCCAACTCATGCCAACCAGCCGACCCGTCGAGGCATCCGCGCGTGACCACATCTGTTGCCTGTTTCCGGGTATGGCCATCCTTACCAGCGCCGCACCCATAACGACAGGTGCACTCGAACCGGCAATCCAGAGCGGGATGGCAACCGCTGGTCGTGCGGTGCGTCACCAAGTGTGACCACGTGGCACGCAGAGTCAACCCTTGTCTAGGCCCTGTGCTCGACGCCAGCGCCGGTAGCAGCGTTGGCACATGCCACGCCCGAAGATGGAGCGTCCGTCCTCATGGCAACTGCGGCAGCGCCGGTTGCGTCGCTCTGCTTCCTCCCAGCCTGGCATGCCGCCACGCTCGATGGTGCGCTTGGCTTGGCGCCTCAGATTGCGTTGGTGGAGCGCTCGCACTGCTGCGTCATATGGGTCGGTTTGCTTGGGTGAGCCAAAGTGCATCAGTGGTCACCTCCTGAGGCTGGGGCAGGCCGGCCTGGTCACTCTGCATCACCACCATCAGCCTCGGTGGCGCTCTTGAGCAGCGCCCTTAGCTCCTGGTTGAATGCGTCCCGCTCTGCGATGCGCTCAGCTTCACGCTGGGCCTGCTCAGCATTGGCTGCCTCAATCATCTGTTGCGCCCGCTCAGTGTTCTGCCGGTTAATGCGCTCTGCCAGTGTTTCTGTGTCACTCATCCTTTCCTTGCTCCTGTTCACGCAGCCAGCGCTTGATGCGCTCTTGTGCGGCTGCTTCCTGCTCATATTTCTCAATGGCCTCAGCTGTCTTGGTCTTGAATCCTGCGGCCTTCAGGTGAGCCTCAACCCTTGCCTTCATTTCACGCTCACTGATCACGCTCATGGCCGTCCCCCTCCGTAGTGGTTGACCACTGCACCCACCACTGAGGACAGACGGCCCCGAGTAGTGGACTGGAATGCTTGTGGCGGCAGGCAGAGCCAGTGGCGAGCAGCCTGGGTGCAGTGGTCAATTCTCATGGCGTGTGGTCCTGGTGCGTCACCGTCTTGGCTTCCTTGCTGAAGATGAGCACACCGTTGCCCACCAGGCGCTGAAGCACGCCATTCAGCCCGCCTGGGAAGTCCTCAATAGCGCCACGCTTGGTCCTGGTAATCAGCCGCCCAACCTTGCTTTTGTTGACGCCCTCTGGGCCTGCGTCCTTGACACGCTTGGCCACGTAGTCCAGCACCATTGTGCTTGCGGTCTGGCCCACAGACTCACTCAGCTTCACCAGGTCATGCATGGTGACGCCCATTAGGTCGAGCGCCCGCAGCATGTCCTCAAGCTCAACCGGGTCCTCATCCAGTCCTGCGCGGCTCAGTTTGTTGAGCGCAGCAATCTTGAGTGCAGTGACCAGCGCACGTGCCCGAATAGCGTTAGCCACGTCACCCTGATTGCGCTTAGCGGCAGCCGTCACAGCTTCCTCAGTGTCTGACCAGCGGCTGAAAGCCTCAGGTGACATAGTGAGCACAATGGGGTCATTGCCAGCAGCCTGCTGCATGGTGACCACTGGCGCTGCAATCTGCTCAAGGTGCTTGCGCAGGCGCTTCTGTTCGTTCTCATCCACTGGCGGGCGCTCATCGGGCCTCACGTATGGCGCCCACGCTGTGTAATCATCCATCAGGAAAACCAGGAAGCGTGGCAGCAGCCCGTCACGCATTTGGGATTCATCAACGCTCTGCTCAATCTGGGCAGGCGTGGTGGCTGCGTAAAGGTTGAGGAATGCGCCGTCAGGCACGTCCACGCTGGCGCTGGTCCTGATGATATTGATGGGGCTGTGGTCATAGCTGTTGAGCAGCACCCTGGGCAGGGTGGACTGGTAGCCCTTTGCCTGCTTCATTTGAGTGAGCACAGGGCCAACCTCATCCAAGCTCATCAGCACTGGAGTCTTGGTAGCACCAGCACCGCCTAGCACCTTATTCATGGCCTGGGGTGACACGTCATCAAGCACCGTCACCAGGGGGCTGCCGTCCACCATGGCGGGCAGCACCTTTTTGACTTGCTTGAGTACGTGTGACTTGCGGCTGATGCTGCTGTCACCAATGGTGATGGTGTACAGGTTGAGCCATAGGGGTGCGCCGAATGCGTCTAGCTGGATGCCATCACCGGCAGCCAGGCTGAGTGCCTGGTAGGCCGCCACCCTCACCAGGAATGGTGGCGCATCAGTCTGCTGGTTGACCCAGCGCTGAAAGTCTGAGATGAAGCCAGGCGCATTGCGCCCAATCTCATCTAGGTAGCGCTCCTCATCCTCTCTGAGGAATCCTGAGCCCGGCATTAGTTCTGCTGTCATTTGTCTGTCTTGCTCCTGGGCCTAATCTGCCCGTGTGTCTGTGTGCTCTACTCCTAACTGCTCATCCAGGCCTGCCGCTTGGCACGGTGAGCGTTGTGCCTTCCACTTGCCACCGCAATGGGTGGTGGAAGGTGATCCGATCTTCTATCAGATCTTCCCCGACCGGTTCGCTAAGTCGGCTCAGGTCTTCAAGCCGGCCAATCTCCAGGAGTGGGGAACTCCCCCAACCAGCCATGGCTTCCAGGGCGGCGACCTACTCGGCATCGTCGAGCAACTCGACTATCTGACGTCGCTCGGGGTCACTGCGCTCTGCTTGAACCCAATCTTCGCCAGCGGGTCCAACCACCGCTATCACACCGATGACTACTACACCGTCGATCCTCTTCTCGGCGGCAACGAGGCCCTCGATGAACTGATCGCCGCATGTCACGATCGGGGTATTCGAGTTGTGCTCGACGGCGTGTTCAACCATGTAGGTCGCGGATTCCGCCAGTTCCACAACATCGTCGAGAACGGTGCGGAATCACCGTACGTCGACTGGTTCACCATCGACGGTTTTCCGCTCAATCCCTACGGCAAGGGACCTGCCAACTACCTGGGTTGGTACAACCTGAAGCCGCTCCCCAGGCTCGAAACCGACAATCCGGTTGTGCGCGAGTTCCTCATGCAGGTAGCCGAGTTCTGGACCGCGAAGGGCATCGACGGCTGGCGCCTCGACGTGCCCGTCGAGATCACTGCGGAGGGGTTTTGGGAAGAGTTCCGGCAGCGGGTTCGCGGGATCAATCCTGATGCATACATCGTCGGTGAGGTTTGGGAAGACTCGTCCGAGTTCATCGTGGGCGGAACCCGTTTCGACGCCACAATGAACTATCTGCTGACCGTCGAGGTCCTGTCGTTCGCCGCCGGCAAGTACATCGATCCACACCACGTAGTCCCCAATCCGGCATACGCCAATGTCGCACCAATCGATGCTGCCGAATACAGCAAGCGCATCGACAACCTCCTCGCCAGATATCCGATGGACACGCATCTGGCGAACCTCAACCTGCTCGAGTCGCACGATACAGCGCGTTACATCACCACTGCCTCCAATGACCGGGCGTCGCTAATCCTGAGCACGTTGCTGACGATGACCTTCCCCGGCGCACCATGTGTGTACTACGGGAGCGAAGTCGGCGTCGCCGGGTCGCTCGACCCCGAATGCCGCCGCGCCTTCCCGTGGGACGAAGCCGATTGGGACATGGACCTGCTGGCGGCACACCGCGACCTGATTGCGCTACGTCATGGACACCCCGCATTGCGGTCTCCGGGATATCGGCACCTCTCGACGGCGGGCCACCTCTACGTTTTTGAACGATATGACGACTCCGAACGGCTGGTCATTGCCGTCAACGCCGGCGACGAACCCGCCACGGCCTCGGTGGACGTCGACAGCCTCCTGTGGGGCAACGGCACAACTGGTGGCGGCGAGGTCTCAGTACCAGGACGTTCCGGCGCCGTGTGGCGAGCAGGGTGATCACAACGTGTAAACAGATCAGTCTGGCGTGGGACCACCCCCGGATTCGAAGGCCAGTCTGTAGGTATACGAGATCGAAATGTCGGGTATGGCCGGCAGGGGTCTCGGCGCCCGGAATGGGCGGATTACCTCCCGTCAACAAGAAGATCAGAAGCGGCCCTAATCAAGGGATCGTTCCGCAAGCAGCATGGCGATGTCCTTGACCACCACCTGCTCATCGGCGCCGACCTCTTTCACCCCGTCGTCCATCATGATGTAACAGAACGGACAACCGGTTGCGATGACGTCGGTCTCGCAGGCAAGCGCTTCTTCGGTGCGTTCGATATTGATCTTCTTGCCGGTTTGCTCTTCAAACCACATCTTGCCGCCACCGGCGCCGCAGCAGAATGCTTTGGTTCCGTTGCGGGGCATCTCGACGCGTTCGCCAACAGCATCGACGACATCGCGCGGTGCGACGTATACGTCGTTGTGCCGCCCCAGATAGCAGGGGTCGTGATACGTAATGGTCTTGCCATCGGACTTTGGCTTGATCTTGCCCTGCTCGACAAGTTGGATGAGGAGTTCCGAGTGGTGCATGACCTCGTACTCACCGCCGAACTGTGGATACTCGTTGCCGAGGGTGTTGAAGCAATGGGGGCATTGCGTAATGATCTTGGTGACGCCGAGATCGTTCAGTGTCTCGATGTTCTGCAACGCCAATCCCTGGAACACGTATTCATTGCCGGTCCGGCGCGCCGGGTCACCGGTGCAGAGTTCCTGCGAGCCGAGTATCGCAAAATCGACTTCCGCCTCGTGCAACAAACGAGCCGTCGACAGCGTGACCTTGCGGTTGCGATCATCGAATGATCCTGCGCAACCGACCCAGTAGAGATACTCGGCCTTGACCCCCGGTTCTCCGAGAACCTTCACCGGGAAGTCGAGTTGGTCCGCCCAGTCGCCCCTGCTGTTCTGATTCATCCCGTAGACGTTCGACGAGTTCTCCATCGAGACATAGGCTTTGCCGAGTTCCGAAGGGAAGTCTGATTCCATCAACGACAGATAGCGGCGCATATCCAGGATCTTGTCGAGGATCTCGATATTGACAGGGCAGATGTCATCGCAGGCACGACATGTTGTGCACGCCCACAGCTCTTCGGCGGTGATCCGCTCAAAGACGTTGTCCGACGTCACGGTAATCCCGGCATCAAGGCTGACGGTGCCTGATTGCTTTGTCGCCGCGGTTGCCGCTGCGACGTCACCCAGCTTGAGCACGATCTCGCGCGGGTCGAGCGGTTTGCCGGTTGTAGCGGCAGGACATACGGACGTACACCGACCACATACGGTGCAGGCATCGGTGTCGAGCAGTTGTTTCCATGTGAACTCCGCAACGATGGAAGCACCTATCGACTCGATGTCCTCAGCCTCCATCAGGTTTGGGATCTCCCGCATGGCCCCAACCGGACGCTCCCGCGGTGAGAGATACATGTTGGTCGGCGAGGTGACCATGTGACGCAGCTTGGTGGTTGGCAGCACAACCAGGAACGAGAGGAAGCTGACAACATGGGCCGCCCACAGCACCTGGTGAGTTCCCGACTCGGCGCCCCAAACGAGATAGCTCAACCCGTACCCGACGAAGGACCATTGCTCGAACGCCGGTCGGCCCATCTCGGCGATCCGCGCTGCTTCAACTGCGATACCGGTAATCCCGATGGCAGCGAGCGTGACGAGGATCCAGGCATCCTCCGGCTTGGTCTTGCCATAAAGACGCCACGGCTTCACCCTGTAACGACGGATGCCCAGCCAGCCAAGACCGACGAGGAAGACAACGGCAAACACATCAAGGATGAGCGAGTAACCCTGATAGAACCCACCTTCGAGAAACTTCAGGTTGTTTGGCAGCACATGGTCGAGTTCCAGCGTGACGGTACCTAGGAAGAGAACCAGGAACCCGTAGTACAACGCGGCATGGGGGATGCCTGCTGCGGGATCCTCGAGCAGCGTCTTCATGGCAAGACCTTTGCGAAGTTGGTGGATCCGCTGTTTCCGGAGCTTGGAGCGGCTCTCGGCGGCGCCTCGCTCCCAGTTACGAGCCCGTTGCGCAAAGAGGTAGACCGTCAATCCAAGGAACACCGCGACGGTGACATAGAACAGCGCAATGATCGGGGAAGGAACATTTCCAAAGATGGGACGCCCCACCTGCGGATGAGCTTCGTCGGGCAGAGATCCCAACCACCAGAAGCCAAGTGTTCCTGCCACTGTCAGCGGAACCAACACCATGAGCAAGCTGCTGTAGCTCCGTCGCTTGCGGTCTTCAGTGGTGACTGCCAATCGGTCCTCCCAGAGCGTCTGGGTCGGATTGTAACGGGCAGACGCTGTCGGTCTTCTGTTCTCTCGGTGCGATGATCCGCCGATCAGGCGCGCTGACCCTCAAGTACCGCCCGAAGCTGATCGGCCGAAGGCGAACCAGCAAACCCTGCATCGGTGCGGTAGATGCGACAGGACAGGCCGACCGGCGCAGCCTCATCGCCGAACGGGTCCACACCGTCTATCAGCACCGTCGGGGAGCCACGGAACCTCCACCGTTCTGCAGCCTCTTGATCATCGACGATCACCAACTCAACCCGGTCCGTAGACTCAGCTTCGTCGAGCAACTGATCGAGATGCTTGTTGGTGGTCCGCCAATTTGGGCAGTCGTCAAAGTAGAGCAGCTGGATCTTCATGTGGTCATCAACCATACGATCCGCCAGGAGATTCCGCTCCCGCTGTGCGCGGTAGCCTGCGGGCATGAGCAACCCTGCCTGGTGGCAGACCACCGTTATCTACCAGATCTATCCACGCAGTTTTCAGGACAGCACCGGCAATGGCGTCGGTGACTTGCCCGGGATCACCAGCCGCATGGATTACCTTGCCGATACCCTCGGCATCGGCGCCATCTGGATCTCGCCGTTCTACCCGTCACCGATGGCGGACTTCGGCTACGACGTCGCCGACTACACCGACGTCCATCCGATGTTTGGCACCATCAACGACTTTGATGACCTCGTCACCGCGGCACATAGCCGCGGCCTCAAGGTCGTCATCGACTGGGTCCCCAACCACTCCTCCGATGAACATCCATGGTTCGTCGAGTCTCGCTCTAGTCGCGACAACCCAAAGCGCGATTGGTACACCTGGCGTGACGCCCAGCCGGACGGTTCGCTGCCAAACAACTGGCTCAGTTTCTTCGGAGGCCCTGCGTGGGAGCTCGACAACAAGACCGGCCAGTACTACCTGCACTCCTTTTTGGCCAAGCAACCCGATCTCAACTGGCGCAACCCGGAAGTCCATGAGGCAATGTTTGCGGGCCTCCGTTTCTGGCTCGATCGCGGTGTCGACGGCTTCCGCATCGATGTCGCTCACGTGGTCATGAAGGACCCCGACCTGCGAGACAACCCGCCGGTCCCCGCAGGCTGGGGCAACAAATTCAAGTCGCATGGCGAGTACGACACGCTCCTGCACATCCACGACAAGGGTCACGCCGACAACCATCAGCTGTTCCGCGACTTCCGGACTCTGCTCGATAGCTATCAGCCAGACCGCTATTCCGTTGGCGAGATCCACATTGCCGATTGGGACGAGTGGGTCAGCTACTACGGCGCGGATCTCGACGAGCTGCACATGCCGTACAACTTCTCGTTGATCCATGCTCCGTGGGTGGCAGAAGAAATCGCGGAGTTGGTCGAAGCGATGGAGTCGGTACTGCCCCAGGGAGCCTGGCCAAACCATGTCCTCGGCAATCATGATGAGACGCGTCTGGCCTCACGGATCGGCCCGGAGGCTGCCCGTGTCGCCGCGATGCTGCTGATGACGTTGCGCGGTACGCCGACCATTTACTACGGCGACGAGATCGCAATGACCGAGGCTGAGATCGCACCCGCCGACCAGCAAGACCCTTGGGGTCGGGTTCTGCCGGGCGCCGGCCGGGACGGCTGTCGGACCCCAATGCAGTGGGATGGAAGCACCCATGGCGGTTTCTCATCCGATGCCACCGCCAAGACATGGCTACCGCTCTCCCCCGACTACACAGAACGCAACGTCGCATCTCAGCTGCGCGATCCCCAGTCGAGCCTCAACCTGCACCGGGCATTGCTCGCATACCGCAACACATCGCAAGCTCTTCAAGTCGGCGGCTACGAGCGGATCGATGCGGCGGATGGCTGCTTCGCATTTGTCCGCAGCGACGGGGAGCACAGGGTGATGGTTGCTCTCAACTTCACCGGCGACAACCTGCCGGTTCCCGCAATGGCTTCAGGCAAGGTGGCGCTGTCCACCTATCGCGACCTCGAGGGCGAAACCGTCCCGGAAGAGCTGCAGCCAAATGAGGGTCTGATCGTCGAACTCGGCTAGCCGGGCGGCGATGCCTTGTCCGTCTCGCCGGTGGTGTCGAAAACGACAGACTCGAAGTCATGACCACGCGCACTCGACACCAAGACGGTGCGGGGCAACCCGCTCGTGATCCGCTCCATCCTGCCGTAGAACCCCTGTGACTGGCGGAGATCCGTCGGCAGCAGGAAACCGAGGAATACCAAATCGGAACTGCCCGATTCCTCGGCAAACACCTGGTACAGCGGACGACCCGCGGTCAGGACAACGTCGATGTCTGCGTTGATCCTGGCGTTGTCGAGCAGTTGCCGGATTCGTCCCGAGGCGGCGACCACTTCGTCTGCGTGTTCGACCGCCGTGAGCACAGTGATGCGCGAACCTCGCCAATCGCGGTGTTGGGCAACCAGGTGAGCGAGCAGCAACATCAAGGAACCATTCGCCGTTGTCCCTGTCCACCACACATGGATACTGCCGCGCGTAGCCGGGGCCGATCCGTTGGGCTTGTCCCGAACCAACAAGATGGTCCGTTCCAGCACATGCAGATCGCGCAACATTCGCATATAGCCGCTGATGGCCTCATCCGTCTTCGGCCACCCCAACATGACGGCATTGGCCTGGAAGGCTCCGATCCCGTATGTCTGCGCTGCGGTGACGGCCCCCTTGTAAATGTCCCCGACAATCTCGGCTCTGAAGAACACATTGGGATGACTGGCGGCAAGCTGGTCGTGATACTGGCTATTGAGCGCCTTACGCTCCTCGGCACGATCAACCACCTCTCCATCAAGGAGGTGGACGAAGGTGACGAGGCCGCGCGACTGCACCAGAGCGCTACTTATCTCGAGCAGATGGTGCCGCTCGGCAAGGTCACCACCCATTACAACCAGATTGGGTCTCCAGTTGATGGGGTGCTCCTTGGACTGGTTGAAGTTGCGCAGGCCGGTCAGGACAAGCGCCGACCAAAGACCATGGCGAGCGTCGCCGAAGGCGGAGTCGAGGGTGCGACGTTGCGTGAATGCGAACAGACCGATCAGGAACAGTGCGGCCACCAGCATCGCTGGCAAATTGATGATGCTCATCACGTAGAAACAGGAACCAGCGGCGAGAAGACTGATCGACGCCGGAACCCGAAATGTTGGCCGGAAGCTCGGATTCGCAGCCCAGGTTTCCAGTCCGGATGCCAGGTTGATCGCACCGTATGTCGCCAGGAAGAACATCGTCAGCACCGGAGCGATGACATCGAGGCTGCCAAAGAGCACTCCAACCTGGGCGAGGATGAACGTAAGGATCGTCCCCATGCGTGGTTCGTTGTCGCGTCCGTACCCTTTGGCAAAAAGGCGAGGCACATGCCCGTCCGCGGCCAATGCCTGGAGGGTCCGTGGCGCCGCAAGAATTGAGCCGATCGCACTCGACAACGTGGCGCCAAAAACGCCGAGATAGATAAAGACAGGGATCGACGCAAGTAGGAAGACCGCGTCGAGATTGTTGATCAGTTCCTCATTGCTGAAGTTGAGCGACAACCAGATGGGGAGCGCGACGTAGATAACGAAACTCGTTGCGACCACCAGCATGATCCCTTTCGGGATGTCGCTACGTGGGTTGCGCAGGTCGCCGGAGAGTGACACCCCCGCCATGATCCCCGTCGCTGCAGGGAAGAACACCGCAAAAACCGTCACGAAACCGGCGGTGCCACCGTTGTTGACCCACTCAATAGTTGCCGGGAAATCGACCGTGGTCCCGGTAAAGAGAGCTACCAATGAGAGCGCGATTGCCCCCATGACGAAGTACTGGGCACGGATAGCAAGCTCGGCATTCCAATACGCTAGGCCCAGGACAACGATGTTGGTAAGGGTGCCTATCGCTACGGCGGAGAGGCCTGGAGCAAGCTGATGCAACGCTTCGGCGAAACCGACGACATAGAACGTGACGCTGAGTGCTTGGGCAAGAAACAAAGGGATACCCACGGCTGAACCAACCGATGGTCCCAACGAGCGGCTGATCATGAAATAGGCGCCGCCGGTACCGACAGTTCGATTGGTTGCAATCGACGACACCGACAACGCGGTTGCCCCGGTGATTAGGTGGGTGATGACCACGATGACAAGCATCATGCCGAGCCCTACCTGACCGGTAGCCCACCCGAGTCGCAGATACATGACCACACCGAGGACGGTGAGAATGCTCGGCGTAAAGACCCCGGAGAACCAGTTAAAGCGTCCCTCGACAGCTGTGTTGTGCGCTTGGGTCACTCCACCTCCGGATTGCGGAGTCACGCTAGTCGCTCGGAGCTTCCTTCATCCAGATAACCCGTTGTGGGAATGGAATCTCGATTCCTTCGGTTTCAAAGGCCTCGATGAGCCTGCCGCGAATCACACGACTAGTGGCGAATTGCTCGCCGGGTTCGACCTTGCAGACCAGTCGGATTGATATTGCGCTCTCGCCGAACTGCTCGACACCCCAGATCTCCGGCTCCTCAATGACCGTCGCGTTCTCGAGATGGTCATTCCACACCGAATCTGCGACCTCTTTGATGACACGGGTGGCTAAGGCGACATCGGTGTCGTACGCCACCTCGATGTCGAGAACCGCGCGCGCCCACTGCTGCGACTTGTTGGCTACGCGGTGGATCTCACCGTTCGGGACGTACCACAGTGTTCCGTTGACGTCGCGTATCTGAGTTGTACGAAGACTGATCGCCTCGACAACGCCGGCCGCTTCCCCAACGTCGATAATGTCACCGACTGCGAACTGGTCCTCGACCAGCATGAAGAAACCGGACAAGAAGTCTTTAACGATGGACTGGGCACCAAAACCGAGGGCGATGCCTGCAATCCCTGCTCCGGCGATCAACGGCCCCAGGTTGATGTCGAACTCGCCAAGAGACATCAGGATCGCGAATGTGTAGATGATCGCGGTGGCGGTGCTCCGCAGAATCGAACCGAGAGTTGTGGCCCGCTGTTTGGCCTGTTCGGTCGCCTGAGTCAGTTCGATCGCCTTCTGGCGAGCCTTCATCTCCATGGATGCGAAACGGCCGTCACGGACCTCTTCATCCTGGCGGTCAACCAGTTTTGCTTCCCGGTCTCGCAGCATCCGCGCCTCAGCACGATCGATGGCACGACGCACAAGTCGATTGAGCACCCAGGCGGCGATCAGAATCGCAATAACTTTGACCGGTCGTTCAACAACCCAGTCCAGCACCTCAGCGAGCGATTCGTTGCCGGTCAGGTCGTAGACCCAGTCACAGATGAAGTCGGTCCCACCATTGCAAACATCGGCTGCTGTTGTATCGACCTGATACACCGGATCCTCCTGTGCTCTCTCCGGGGTGGAAGCTGCTGTAGCCCGCAGGCTACTCGCCGGCACCAGGCACACGATCTCAACATGTTCGGCTGATGTCGAACTGGGCACGCTCCGGTCTGCAGGCTACGAAGTCCTTATGGTCGATCGAGCAGACTCGTTGCTGACGAGTTCGTGCAGGGGCTAGGCGCTTCTCGTGGTCTTGACCTATGAGCTGCGCTCCTCCAGCTTCATCAGGACGCCCACGTAACGGCGAACCGCTGGGCCAGTATTGTGATGGGTCACGGTGACGCCGGAGTCGGTGGCGTCGATAGTGATATCCCACGTCCAAGAATCGTCGCCTCCGGGCACATCTAGTGAGGGAATCGAGTGATACGGACTCAGCGCCGCTGACCTTCCCAACATATCCTTCCAAATCGAGGTGGCGGTGTAGGCGAGCCAGATCCTCACCACAGCAATCCGTGCCCAGCGTTGGCGGGTGGCGGCCGCCACCGGGGCGGATCGGGGTACGGTGTCGGAGAGCGAGTTCCTGGCGATGCTTCAGGATTCTGGTTGGGCGTCGCGCTCTGCGAGCCTTTTGATCTCGATCATCATCTTGCGGCTCATCACGAAAGTGATCGCTTCGAGAGGGAAACGTCCAAACGCGAGGCGGCTCTTCCAATCCGGGGCGTAGTCGTAACGACCCCTGGTCAGTAGCCGGCTGCCGCCATCGGGTCCAGGGTTGACAACGAACTGCCAGGTTGACGTTCCCTCACCGATATCGGCGGGTGACCCGAAAAGCACAAGGGCGTTCGGAGGATCCACGATCTCTATTCGCAACGGCGGTGCGGTCGGATGCAGGTAAATGTCTTCGCCCACCGCCGGATGCTGGTGTTCGGGAAGGATCTCCGTGGTGTTGGTGATCTTGCATCCGGCCATGTTCTCCAGCGTCTGGTAGGTGTATAAACTGCCGCGGCCTTGCCCGAGTTGGGCGATCCATGGCCACACCTCTTCCGGCGATGCATTGATGGCGATTCCCAGGGTGTACGACCATTTGGGTTCGGGCACGAATTCATCGCCCGGCAGAGAATCAGTCTTCTCTGTTCCCACTGTGCCCCACCGCAGCCGCCTCCGCCCTATGAATGGGGTGGCAACCAGGTTCCACACAATGAGGGCTGCGCCCTCGAGCGCAGCCAGGACCCCGACACCGGGGGAAGGAGCGGTGCGATCTCCGAGCCGTCTCTTGTCCGAGTCCCCCCCGACCGCCATGTTGTCCTCCTGGATATCCTTCCGAGCATCTTGCCGCAGCGCGGGAGTGTCCCCTAGGGCCGGAGGTCCCGATGACCCCGATCCTTCATCCCAGCCGACAGGCAGATCCGCGCCCGCCTATCAGCACCGCTGCCGCCATCTTCCCGACATATCCTTCCAGATCGTCGTTGCAATGTAGGCGTTGGTCTGCTCGGTATTGGCCGGTTATGTGCCGAGGGAGGGGGGACGCCTCATCATCAGCCACACGCAAAGGTCCAGTCCCGCGGCAGTGATCTGCTCGATCACCTCGAATCCGAGGTTCTGATAGAAGCCAACATTGCCTTCGGTCTCCGTTTCCAGGTATACCGAAGTGTTCTCATGGTCCGCTCTGCGTATCCCCGACCGTACGAGGGTCGAACCCAGCCCTTCGCCCTGACGCTCCGGGTCGACCCCAATGGCTGCCAGGTACCAGTGTGGGTCTGGCATCAGGGCCTTCTTGCGCTCTCCGAGCTGACGAAGCACCGTCATCATTCGACTTCGGTCTTGTGCGGGCAGGCTCATCACAAAACGCGGCAGGGCGAAACCCGACTTCACCGTCGCCCAGAATCCGAAGTCCTTCCCTGGTGGCAACCACAGAGCAACCGCATCAATGCCTGGAGTTGTCTCCGCCATACCTCGAGCCGCGACAGTCGCCCTGGTCACTCCGGTGAACATTGCAACGAGCAACTCGGGCCGCCTAACAGGATCAGAAAACGTCGCCATCCACAAAGGATCGTCTCGGAACGCCCGGCCAAGTACCGCGCCGGCCCGGGCGTACTCGCCCGAAAGCAACGGAGTCAACATGCGGGTTTGGATTCGGTCACAAATCCACTCTAGATGCCGGATCGGAGCGCTGGGCGAGCGAGAGCCAAACGCTCCCCGCTACGCGAATCAGGCGGGCACCTAGCGGCAACTCCCGTACGGGAAGATCAACACGCTCGCCTCAGCGCCACTGCCGCCATCTTCCCGACATATCCTTCCAGATTGAGGTTGTGGCCTAGCGAAACGTGCCGCTCTGGATTGTCGGTTGTCGCTTCGGCGGGCTGACTGTGTGAAACACAGCACCGTTCATGTACACGACTGAGCCGTCAGGCAGCGGCGGATCGAAGACGTAGCCACCGATGTCTCCCTCCTGGCTCGCTATCTGCACGGTCGGTCTCATCTCAGATCCATCTGGCAGAATCGCCCCAATCTCGACATCTGGCGGAGCCGAGGCCAATTTGCCAGGACCGGGCGCGAAATACACACCGTAACTCCCCGCGGTGACAGCCCAGGTCGCGTCGCCCTCCGTTGTTGGGAGAAGGACCATGCCACGGGTGCTGGGATCGACACATCTGGGAGGCGCAGATCCGCGCGAGTTCTCAGCGCCACTACCGCCATCTTCGCGACATATCCTTCCAGATCGAAGTGGCCGGGTAGCTAACACTGGACTTGCGGCAGAGGAGCCGAACGGCCAACGTGGAAAGCGATACAGAATCGGAAACGCAGAACCGAGGATCAGGCGATAGGAGTCTTGCCATGGGCACGCTCGGACTTGTGATTAATTACTACTGGCTCCCTGGTTTTCCGAAAAGCGTCCAGGTCTGCGCCGCGCTTGCATTGCACATGGCAGTTGAAACTAGGGTCGCAGACGCAATAGCGGTGGTCGACGGTAGTCCTGATGGAGACCCCTACATGGCTTCATTGTGCCGTGAATTGGACGTGCTGTACCTACGAGGCGAGGGAGAGTTGGACTTCGCAGCGGGATACAACTTGGGCTGGCGTACGCTCCATAACACCTACGTCGCTCTGATGGCGAGCGACATTTTCGTTTCCGCTAACGCTCTGGAGCGTTTGCTAGGTATGGTGAGCCGGCCTGAAGTCGGCTGCGTGAGTCCGTATCTCAGCTCTTCAGATTGGCCATCACAGGTTGCCCAATACGTGCATGCCCCGATCACTTGCGAACCGACCGCCATGACATTGAACCTCTGCATGCTCAAACGTTCTGTGCTCGAGGCGGTTGGCGGCATTGACGAGAACTTCTCGGGTGCCTACAACGACGTGATCCTGCTCATGAAAATCCGCCATATGGGTCTAAGGGTCTTGTTCGCCGGTGACACATTCGTCACTCACCTCGGCAAAGTCACGATTGCGAACGGGTCGACCTACAACAAGAAACAAGACGTCAAACGCTTCCGCGCCGAGTACCCGCACTATTGGACTGACCATGGACGTTGGCACCTGAAGAACTGGCGAAAGCCGTTGTCAACCCGCTGGCATACGTCCGCGCTCTGGTGGCTTGGTCACAAGATTCCAGGGCAGTTCTTGAAGCGGCACGTGAATCGCTTCGCAGAACGATTCGAACCTCAGCTAAATCGATATCAGATCGACTGAAACGACGGTGTTCCCGGACTCGTGAACGAAATCGCATCTGCATCGGTGCTCCTATCGAGCGATATCCCGCGGCCAGTGGCTCACGACCTACAACAGGCCGCCCGGTCGTCCGGACACTGACCCCTCAAGCGCCGCGGCCACCGTCTCGGAACCGCGTCTATTTGCTAATCAGCATATGATGCTACGGCCATTAATCACACCGCTGACCTCACCCCCTCAGCGCCGCTGACCTTCCCCTCGGATTGTTACCGCTTTACGGCGATGTGGAGTCCGCGGCCAAGCGGACCGTCGGGGTCGTACTCCGCAGTCAGCCCGGCCGCGGCAAAGAGAGTCGCATATTCGTCGACGGTGAATAGTGCGGT
>CAXMRC010000019.1:0-28342 GCA_964195945.1 uncultured Gemmatimonadales bacterium | reverse complement strand
CCCCGGTCAGGGTTGGTTGGCCCTCTTTGCTTTCGTCGGCATGGGAGCCATCGGCTTTCTCGACGACTTCGTCAAGTACGCCCGCAAGCAGAACATGGGTCTGTCCAAGCGATGGAAGTTCCTCGGGCAGTTGGTTGTTGCTGTCCTCTTTGCGTGGGGTGCGGTAGCCCTGGGAACCAGCACTGAGTTGTCGTTCACCCGCGGTCTTGGGATCGATCTTGGCCCGTGGCTCTATGGGCTTCTCGTCCTGTTCCTTCTCACTGCAGCCGCCAACGCGGTGAACCTGACAGACGGTCTCGATGGGCTTGTGGCTGGCAGCGGAGGGTTGGTCTTTGGCGCCTTCGTATTGATTGCTTTTTGGCAATCGAGAAACCCTTCCTTCTACGAAGTCGAAGGCGCCGTCGAGCTTGCAATAGTGGCTGCTTCGGTGGTCGGCGCCGCGCTCGGATTTCTCTGGTGGAATGCAGCCCCGGCCCGGATCTTCATGGGGGACGTTGGTTCTCAGGCGTTCGGGGGCGCCCTCGCCGCGATTGCCCTGCTCACTAACACGCAGCTCCTGTTGGTGTTCCTCGGCGGTTTGTATGTGATGACGACTGTCTCAGTGATCCTCCAGGTCTTCACGTTCCGAGTTTGGGGAAAGCGGATCTTCCGCATGGCCCCGATCCATCACCATTTTGAGCTGAAGGGTTGGCCAGAAACGACGATCATCGTCAGGTTCTGGATCCTGGCTGGACTTGGTGTCGCCGTTGGAATTGGCCTGTTCTACGGGGACTTCTTGCGCGCCACGAACGGTGGTGTTCTGCCATGAGGGTTCTCATCCTCGGTGCCGCAGTAAGCGGTGGGGCTGCCGCTGCTTTGGCGAAGAGGCTCGGCCATGAGGTCAGTGTCTACGACCGTAACGCCGACTCAGCGGCGGCGCTTGGAGATCAATTCGATGTCCACGTCGGCGAGTGGCGGCGCGAAGTCCTCGACGAGGTTGACTACGTCGTGACCAGCCCTGGCTTCCCCGAGCATGTTGGGCCAATCCCTGATGTCATGAGGGCACAGCTTCCATTGGTCAGCGAAATGGAATTCGCCGTCGCCCAGCTTGATGCTCCATACGCCGCCGTGACCGGGACCAACGGGAAGACCACCGTGACCTCGGTCGCGGCTGACATGCTGATGGCATCGGGAATCTCTGCGGTTGCGGCCGGAAATATCGGCACTGCTCTCTCCGACATTGTTGCGGAGCCGCCCGACGTGGTGATCGTCGAGGCGTCGAGCTTTCAGCTGAGGTTCATCGCAGACTTCCATCCCGACGCTGCGGCGATCCTCAATATTGCTCCTGATCACCTTGATTGGCATCGCGACATCGATGAGTACATCGCAGCCAAACAACGGGTTTTCGAGAACCAAACCGCGACGGACATCCTCGTGTACGACGACGACGACGAAGGCGCCTCGCAAGCCGTCACCACCTCACCCGCACGGCTGATTCCCGTAAGCGGGCGCCGCCTTCCCGACGGGGGGAGCGGGGTTGATGGATCGAGCCTCGTGATCGGGGGAATCAGGTTTAATCGACCCGATCTGGACCGTGCTTACACAATGGATGTGGTCGCCGCCGCAGAGCTTGCTGCTCATCTCGGAGCGACCGAGGAGGGGATAGCAGACACCATCGCCACCTTTGCCCCCGGCGTGCACCGCAGAACCGTGGTCGGCTCGTGGTCGGGAATCACCTGGGTCAACGACTCCAAAGCCACCAATCCACACGCGGCGGTCGCCTCGGTAGAGGCGTTCAGCTCCGTTGTACTCATCGCGGGTGGTCGCAACAAAGGTTTGGACTTATCGCCGATCGTGGCTGTTCCGAGTGTGCGCAAGGTGATAGGTCTTGGTGAGGCGTCGATGGAGCTCGAAGCAGCAACAGACGCTGCTCGGTTCATCGCCGCAGACGACATGCAGCATGCAATCGCTCTAGCTGGCGAGACGGCTGGGCCCGGCGACACAGTGTTGCTGGCACCGGGATGTGCCAGCTTTGACATGTTCGATTCTTATGCGGCACGTGGGGACGAGTTCGCTCGTCTGGTACTTGAGCAACACGTTTCTGCGCAACAGGGGAAAAGCAATGGCAACTAGGGTCACGCCGATCACCGAGGCCAGGTCGTTTGCCGCGCGCCACGAGCCACGTGCTGGTCGCATCACCGTACTGCTACTGCTGCCGGTGGTTGTGCTCGTGATTATCGGACTCGGTGCCTTGCTTTCGGCGTCTTCGGTGCTTGCGATTCGTGAGGGATACGACGACAACCTTTTCTACTTCAAGAGGCAGGTTCTCTTTGCCGGGCTGGGTCTCTTTTGCCTTGTGCTTGGAGCCCGCATTCCGTATCGCTGGTATCAGCGGGCCGCCGTTCCGATCTATGTCGTCGCGGTGATCGGGCTACTCGCCACTCTCATCGTTGGTGATGTGCGGGGCGGGGCGCAGCGCTGGATAGAGGTGGGTCCGGTAACAGTCCAGGCGTCGGAGTTCGCCAAGTTTGCGGTCATCGCCATGCTCGCCATGATCCTCACCAGAAAGGAAACGTACCTCACCACATTTGGCCACGTCTTCTGGCCCGTCGCGGCGACTCTCGGCACGATTGGCGGTTTGTTGATGATTCAGCCGGACTTTGGCACAACGGTGCTGATCTCCGCTGCCGGATTCGTTGTCCTCGGCGCTTCCAACGCCAAGATTCGTCATGTGCTGGGGCTGGGGATGGCCGCGCTGACCGCTGGAGGTCTTCTTGCGGTAGCCGCCCCATACCGACTCGAGCGCGTTACTAGCTTCCTCGATTCCAACCCGGATGTGCTCGGCGATGGCTACCACGTACACCAGAGCCTCGTCGCCCTCGGAACCGGCGGGTGGTTCGGCGTCGGCCTCGGCGCCAGTAGGGCGCGGTGGTCGTTTCTGCCGAACGCCCACAGCGATTTTATCTTTGCGATCATCGGTGAGGAAACCGGGCTGGCCGGATCGCTTGCGGTCATCTCCTTGTTCCTGGCTGTGGCTCTAGTCGGAATCGCAATCGCTATTAGCGCCCGTGATCAGTTCGGGCGATTGCTCGCAATCGGGCTCGTGTCCTGGTTGACCCTTCAGGCGCTGGTCAATATCGGCGGCGTTGTGAAGGTTCTGCCAATAAC
Source organism: uncultured Gemmatimonadales bacterium (assembly GCA_964195945.1). GTDB lineage: Bacteria > Actinomycetota > Acidimicrobiia > Spongiisociales > UBA5794 > JAAETI01. The sequence continues at coordinate 25,195 of CAXMRC010000019.1, read as the reverse complement.
TGGTGTTCCGCTCCCATTTGTCTCCGCAGGGGGTAGCGCCATGATGGCCAACCTATTTGTCGTAGGCGTTCTGATCAACATCGCGCGGCTGTCTTCGGTCGCCAGGAAAGACAAAGAAAGTAGAACCGCGTGACCTATGCATTTGCGGCCGCCGGAACGGGCGGTCATGTGTTTCCCGCACTAGCCGTCGCTGACGCCCTAGTGGCGGACGGGGTTCCTCGGAAAGAGATCGTCTTCTTTGGCGGCGACCGCATGGAATCCAAAACGATTCCCGAAGCCGGATATGACTTCGTGCCGGTCGAGCTTCGCGGGCTCAAGCGCTCGCTGACAGTCGAGAACCTCGGAATCCCACGCATCGTGATGAATGCTCGCCGTGACATGGCTGCGGAGATGGAACGCCGCGGCACCCGTGCTTGCATTGTCTTTGGCGGATACGTGTCTGTGCCTGCGGCGCTCGCTGCGATGAAGGTAGGGGCGAAGATCTTTGTGCAAGAGCAGAACGCCAAGGCTGGTCTCGCCAATCGGTTGGTTGCTCGCAAAGCGGAGAGGGTGTTTGTCGGCTTTGCCGCCGCGCGGAGCCAATTGAAGAACGCCGAGCTCACCGGCAACCCGTTGCGCCCGATTTTCTCCCGCTTTGACCGCAAAGAACTTCGAGCTGAGGCCAGAGAACGATACGGTCTTCCCACCGGGCTGCCAGTGCTCGGCGTACTCGGAGGAAGTCTCGGTGCCAAGGTCCTCAACGATGTCACTTCCGCATTGGTCATGGCCATCGATCCCGGGCACCTGGCGATCGTTCACCTGACCGGCACCCCCCATTTCGAGGAGATCAGCAAACTCGCTAGCCAGTCTGCGATTGACTGGCAGCCGATAGCTTTTGAGGACCGGATGGAACTGTTTTATGCAGCGTCTGATCTCGTCCTGTCACGAGCCGGCGCGATGACAATCAACGAGTTGGCTGCCACCGGTACGCCCGCCGTTGTGGTTCCATTGGGTCTAGGTACCAATCAAGCAGCGAATGTGATGGAGTTGGAGGCCGCAGGAGGTCTGGTACAAGTGGCCCAAACACAGATCGATCAGGTCCCAATCGTGATAGACCAACTGATAGTTGATCGAGCCCGGCGCTCCGCAATGGCAACAGTGATGGCGAGCCATGGTCGACCTGCCGCCGCTCGTGTTATTGCCGATGCTCTCAAAGAGGCTACCGATGGGTGACAAGTCGCTGGACGGATTCACCAAGATTCACATGGTCGGTGTTGCCGGCGCGGGTATGAGTGGATTAGCAAAGCTGCTCGCCGGACTTGGCTACCAAGTTACAGGATCGGACCTCAAACCTGGGCGCGTGTTGGACGCCCTGCAAGACATCGGGATCGAAACCTGGATCGGTCACCGACCCGAAGCGATGTCCGAACCCGACCTGGTGGTTGCATCGTCGGCGGTACCGGCGACGGACCCGGAGCTACGTGCCGCCGCAGAACAGGGCGCCGTCGTATGGGAGCGACCGGCGCTGCTGGATGCGTTCACTGCGCAGATGCCTGGCATCGGAATAACGGGAACCCATGGAAAGACAACGACGACAGCGCTAGTCGTTGCCGCGCTACATGGAGCGGGCGTCGACCCCTCGTTCCTGGTCGGCGGCGAGTTGGTCGCCGAGAACACCTTCGCCCACCTCGGGGATCGAGAGACCTTTGTGTTGGAAGCCGACGAAGCGTTCGGTACGTTCCGCCACCTTCACCTGCGCGGTCTGCTCGTTACCAATATCGAAGCCGATCATCTCGACTATTACAGGACCGTTGCGGCACTCGAGGAGGCATTTGCGCTCGTCGCCAATCGAACTGAGGGCCCTGTTGTCGGCTGTATCGATGATGCGGGTGTGCAACGGTTGGCGCAGCGCGCCCAGGTCATTACGTACGGTCTCAGTCCGGGGGCGACCTGGCAACTCCACGATGTGGCCCACGGAGTCGGAGCCATCAGCTTCCGGCTCGAGGGAAAAGGTCACGTCGTTGATGTCCATGTTCCCCGTCCGGGTGTCCATCTCGCTCTCGATGCGGCAGGGGCAATAGCGTTCCTTGCAGAGCTTGGCTACGACCCTCAACTTGGCGCAGCCGGCATCGCAGAGTTCGGCGGTGTTAGACGTCGTTTCGAAACAAGATCGCAAATCTCAGGCGTAACGGTTGTCGACGATTACGCCCACCATCCGACTGAGGTTGGGGCAACGATCAGCGCCGGGCGGCTTGGGGGTTGGCGACGTGTCTGGGCCGTGTTTCAACCGCATCGCTACACAAGAACGGCAGCACTAGGACCGGCATTCGGTCAGCCGCTGGCAGGCGCAGACAAGGTGATCGTTACCGATGTCTACTCGGCAGGGGAAGCCCCGCAGCCGGGGGTAACCGGCAGGCTTGTCGCTGAGGCGGTTCGCGCGGCAGGAGGCGACGTTCGCTACATACCCTCGATCAGATCGGTAGCCGATGCCATCATCCCCGACCTGAGGGAAGGCGACGTCGTGCTGCTTCTGGGCGCTGGTGATATCAACAGCATCGCGGACGAGATCGCTGCGGGCCTAGGCGGTCAGTTGTGACGCTCGCCGAGTTGGCCGCTGCAGGAGAAGTCCAGACAGATCACCCGCTATCCGGGTTGACGACATACAAGTTTGGTGGGACGGCCGCGTGGTACGCCGAAGTGGGATCTCGCGATCAACTCGACCGGGTTCTATCGGCGCGCAACGCCGCTACACCACCGGTGCCCATCTTTGTTCTGGGTCGCGGATCGAACGTGGTTGTGTCGGACGCCGGCTACTCCGGTCTTGTCATCAAACTGGTCGGTCAGTTCAACGAACTGTCGATCGAAGGAGCGCTGGTAAATGCGGGCGCCGGGGTGTCCCTCCCTCGTCTCGCTCGGTTCTGTGCGATGAACGAACGTGGTGGACTCGAGTTCTTTGTAGGTATACCGGGTTCGGTCGGCGGAGCCGTTGCCATGAACGCAGGCGGCCATGGAGCCGACACCGCTGCCTGGCTGGTGGATGCAACGGTGCTCAATGTTGTGCTGGGTACCAGCGTTGTCGATGACGCTGCCGCACTTGACCTGTCGTACCGCCACAGCAGGCTGGGGCCGGACGACGTTGTTCTAGGAGCACGCTTCAGGACGGTAGCTCGTGACGCCGATGAGGCCGAACAGTTAATGCGACAGATCACTACATGGAGACGCGAGTATCAGCCGGGCGGTACATACAACGCGGGAAGCGTCTTCAAGAATCCTCCCGGCGACGCGGCAGGTCGCATAATCGATGAGGCCGGACTCAAGGGTCTACGACGCGGCGGCGTCTCAGTTTCGGAGCGCCACGCCAACTTTTTTGTGGCGACAGATGCCGCATGTGCGCAGGACGTCTATGACCTCGTCGCCGCGGTCCGCGCAACCGTGCTCGAGCACAGCGGGACCGATCTGCAGCCGGAGATTCGTTTCATCGGGGCCTTTGGCGGAATGACATGACGCAGGACGTCGATCCTCGTTTGGCACGAAGACGCCGGCAGGTCCAGGAGGCCTCGGCGCGTCGCAGGCTTCGTTGGACCATCGGTTTGCTGACGGTCGCGGTAGTAGCCGGATTGATCGTCGCTGTATTCCAGTCGTCGTGGTTCTCCATCAATTCGATCAGCGTCGAGGGTGCGGACCGATCGGCAGTTGATGCGATCCTCAAGGAGGGTGGCATAGACCAGGGAGTCTCGATTATCTCGGTGCGGGCGGACAATGTGGAGGAGCAACTACGTCGCGACCCGTGGATAGCCGAGGCCCAGGTGCGGGTCGTATGGCCGCGGTCGGTCGAAGTTGCCGTTGTCGAATACGTCCCGATTGCGCACGTCGCGACGGGGTCGACATGGTTGGTCACCTCAAGCCAGGGAGCAGTGCTTGCTGTCGGGGAGGACTTGGTCGAGCCGTTTGTGCAAATTGATGCCGGCGATCTCGCTCCCGGTTCGATCATCGACGATCCTCTTGTTCTGGGAGCGCTGGAGTTCATCAGCGCACTTCCCGTGGAACTCAAAGAAGGTCTCATCATCCAGAGTAGGGATGGCGAATTGTTCGGCACGGTCGCGGGCCATGAGGTCCTTCTCGGATCAACGCGAGATCTGGCACAGAAAGCAGTCACACTTGCAGTACTTCTCAGGGAGAGTCTCGAAGACGGCGCTTCGATAAACCTCGTTTCGCCGTTGCGGCCCGCCGTCACGAACTCTCAACCATTGGTTGAGAGTTCCCAGGAAGTTACTAGTGAAACAACGGCATCGAGCTAAGGTTTAGGTTGAGACAGGAGTTGGAGATGGCAACCGAAGCAAATAATCCACAGAATTACCTCGCCTTGATCAAGGTGGTCGGAGTCGGGGGCGGCGGGGTCAATGCCGTGAACAGGATGATCGATGCGGGGATCCGCGGCGTCGAGTTCATCGCGATCAACACTGACGCACAAGCATTGCTGATGTCCGATGCTGATGTGAAACTGGACATTGGCAGAGAGTCGACACGCGGTCTCGGAGCTGGAGCCGACCCCGAGGTTGGCCGTTCGTCGGCCGAAGATCACCGCGACGAGATTGAAGATGCTCTCATGGGCGCCGACATGGTGTTCATCACAGCAGGCGAAGGCGGCGGAACCGGTACGGGTGGGGCTCCCATCGTTGCCGAGATTGCCCGTTCGATCGGAGCCTTGACGGTTGGCGTCGTCACTCGCCCGTTTGGGTTTGAAGGTCGGCGCCGCTCGGTGCAAGCGGAGCAAGGCATCCAGTCGTTAAAAGACGCCGTCGACACCCTGATAATAATTCCGAACGAGAGACTGCTCGAAATCGCCGATGAGAGAACCGGTGTGCTTGAGGCTTTCGGCATGGCGGACCTCGTTCTATCGAGCGGCGTGCGCGGTATTACCGACCTGATAACCACGCCGGGCTTAATCAACGTTGACTTTGCGGACGTCAAGACTGTCATGACGGAAGCTGGGTCAGCCGTAATGGGGATTGGGTCTTCCACAGGGGAGAATCGTGCCACCCAGGCAGCCGACAAGGCGATCAGTTCCCCATTGCTGGAGACATCGATGGAAGGCGCTCGCGGCGTTCTTCTCTCAATCTCCGGGCCGGAGGACATGACTCTCCACGAGATCTCCACCGCGGCCACGATCATTTCTGATCATTGCGACTCCGATGCAAACATCATCTTTGGCGCAGTGGTCGACGAGGCGCTCGGAAGTGAAATGCGGGTGACAGTGATTGCCGCAGGTTTCGACCGTGATCGCAGGTCGGCCAGTCTCGGTTCTACATACCCGGAGTTTTCGACGCGCAGTCCGCGCCCCACGCCAGATGACGACCTCGACATTCCCGGCTTCGTCAGCGGATGATTCGACCGCCTGGCTTCGCCGGCGCCGCGTTCGGGACTGCACTGTCGGGTGATCTACGGGTCGATGAGCGCAGCCAGCAGACTGTCTCTGCGGAACTTGGCATCTCCCCGGACTGGGCGTTCGTGAACCAGATTCACAGCGCTGTCGTTGTAGAAGCGAGTCGTTCCGGAAAGCTCGGCGACGCAGATGCGATCGTGGTCTTCAGACATGATCTACCAGCGGCTATCGCGACAGCGGATTGTGTTCCGGTGATCATCGAGGCTCCTGGCGCAGTAGCAGTGGTTCACGCCGGATGGCGGGGTGCCGCAGCCGGCGTTGTTGGTGCGACCATGGAGAGGCTGCGGAGCGCCGGATATGCGCCGGTGCGCGCTGCGATAGGCCCGGCAATCAGATCGTGCTGTTACGAAGTAGGCCCGGAAGTCGCAGAGCTGTTCCCTGGCTATGTCGGCGAAACTGCTTGGGGTTCCGCCAGCATCGATATTCCGAACTATCTAGAAGACGAGTTGGCAGGCTTGCTGGTATGGAAATCAGATGAATGTACCTTTACCTCGGATCGGTTGCACTCTTGGCGTAGCAATCACACAGAACAAAGGCAGGTGACAGTGGCATGGTTGCCGGACGGCTCAACCAGGTGAAGGACCGAGTCGCGACGGCAGCGGCGCGGGCGGGACGAGACGTCTCAGAGATCACACTCGTCGCAGTGTCAAAAGGTCGACCGGCCGCCGATATCCTCGAGGCCTACGAGCAAGGACATCGGGACTTCGGGGAGAACCGTGCAGCTGAGCTTGCAGCCAAGGCCGCCGAATTGCCAGGCGACATCAGATGGCACTTCATCGGCTCATTGCAGACACGACAAGTCAAGATCGCTCGCCCTCACACTTACCTGCTGCATTCGCTTGATCGGATGCGGTTGGCCAACTCCTGGATTGCCGACGGGCCAGCACCGCCCGCCTTGCTTCAGGTGAATGTTGCTGACGAGGTTCAGAAACACGGAGCTGACCCAGAATCGGTACGGGAAATGCTCGACAGTGTGGCTGCGGCTGGTGTTGTGTGTTCCGGCCTGATGACAATGCCCCCGCTCGCCGCACAGCCCGAGGACAACAGAAGATGGTTTGACGCACTGCGCAGCTTAAGGGACGAAATGTTGGGCCTGTACCCGGGACTTACGGAGCTTTCAATGGGTATGACCGATGACTTCGAAGTGGCTATCGGCGAAGGAGCAACCCTCATACGCGTAGGACGGGCTATCTTTGAGGCGTCGGGCGATCCGACAACGATTGATTGAGGAAACACGATGGCATCAATGTGGCAGAAAACGATGTTCTACCTCGGACTTGTAGACGACGAGGAGATCGAGGCTGCCGAGGCACAAAAGACGGACCCGCAACCTGCGGTACGCACCGTCGAGTCTCCGACTCCAACGGCCGCGAAAACCAGAACAACTCATACCTTCCGGGCCTCGAGCACGGTCGCCGGCCGGCGAGTTGAGCCACCAGCGCCCGTGCGGCGCAGGGTGTCTCAGAACGCGGAGCACGCCGAGGCCGGAGTGCTCGTCACTGGTGGCCGTGGGTCAGGCGCAGCCCGAACGACAGGGAGGCCTGTGAGCAGTGACACCGAGTCGGTGATCATCGAAGCTCGCACCCTCTCCGATGCCCAGACCTTGGCAGACTACATCAGAGAGGACAGAAGCGTCGTCCTCGATTTGCGTGACACCGAGACTGCGATGGTGCGGCGTCTTGTGGACTTTTCCAGCGGTCTCACCTACGCCCTTGACGGGCGTATGGTCAAGATTGCCACCGGCGTCATACTGGTAGCTCCGACGGGCATCTCGGTGAGCGTCGAAGAACGGCGTCGTCTCGCTGCTCTCGGCCTATACGACGCCGCCACGGCCAGCGACTGATGACAGATCTCATCTGCCTAGTTCTCAACCTGGCGTCCCTAACTCTGTTCGCGTGGATCATTCTGAGCTATGTCGTCAACTTCGGGCGTCTTCCCTGGGGGCACCCCGTCCGCAAGGTTTACGACGCGCTATCCAATGTTATCAACCCCATACTTGTGCCAATCAGGCGGATGCTGCCACCGGTCCGTGCCGGATCGATGGGTCTAGACCTATCACCGCTCGTCCTGTTTCTGATCATCATCATTCTGCGCAACATCTTCTGCTGAGATAATTTGCCGCCGAAATCCTCTCGAGTTTGACCTGCCATAGAGTGCGGATGAAGGCAAAGGTGGTTACGATTTGACCATGGGTATTTCCAGTCAAGACGCTAAGCGAATCCAATTTTCGGGAACCGAACACTCCTATGACGGCATCGAGGTGGAGATGTTCCGCCGTCGTGTGGTCGCCGCTCTCGAGTCGCATGAATCTGAGTTGGGTTCACTTTCGGGCTCGAGCGGCGCTGCAGATGATGACCTTGCGGCTGCGCAGCGGATACGTCACCAAGCAGTTGCGCTAGCGGAGCGCATGCTGCGGGATGTGATGGGCTCGTCGAGTGGCGATATCGGCGGTATGGAGGACTGGCAGGACGCGGTGATGCTTCGAGCGGCAGCAGCAGAAGAGATGGAATTTGCCAGGGAAGAAGCGAGGCGGCTCCCGGCAATTGCAGCTGCCGAGCGTGACGAAATACGCGCCAAATATGCAAATGAGCGCAGGGAGTTGCGTTCAGAATTGCATGGCGAGCTACAAGCGTCGCGCGACGCGGCTCTCGCTGAAGCCGAAGACATCAAGGGGCGGGCGGCTGAAGAGGCGAACATGATTGTGAAGCGGGCTGTGGAGCGCGCAGAAGAGTCGCAACGAGCCGCTCACGACGAGGTACAGCGACTCACCCGTCGGATTGCCGTTCTCCATACAGCGCTTGCCGATGCCGAGGGCAGGTTCAGGCGCCTGGCGGCGACGGCCGCCAATGAAATCGGAACGCTGGCCGCTATCGCAGATCAGGATGTGGCCGAGTCGGTTGCTGATCGTCCCGAGCTGCGTCTCGCATCGGTCGACCTCACCGACGAAGGTCTGGAGAGCACGGACGATACGGAGTCCGGTCTCCCCGAGCCTGATCCCGAAGCCGGGTTCTATCAAAAACGTCTTGCGGGACTACGCGATCGACTGGAAAAGAGTGGCCATCCCCCCGGCACTCTCTAGCCCATCTTTTCCAGAAGAACTGTGAGTTCGATATCGCCTATTGGTACCGGTGTGGATTGCCGCGCGGCGGCTCTCACAACGGATGCGGCGAGGATCTCTCCCGCGATCAAGCTTTGGTGATCGGTTAGGGCGGCGATCAATTCGTCGTCCTCGCTGTGCCAGGTCAGCCGAACCCTGTCGCTCACATCGAGTCCGAGGCCGCGGCGGAGGCCCTGGATCGCGCTTACGACCTCCCTGGCAGTTCCCTCGACGGCCAACTCGGGGGTGATCGTGACGTCCAAGGCGACAGAAAGTGCCCCTTCTGCTGCGACGACAAGACCCTCTCGTGGCATGCGGCGCACGACGATGTCCTCGGCTGTGATCTCGGTTGCGGTCACTGCATAAGAACCACCGTCGAGCAGGCTCGAGATGACCTCGTGTGGAAGCGATGCGATCTCGGAAGCAACAGCCTTGGTGGCGGCACCGAGCCGTGGACCGAGAGTCTTGAAGTTGGCCTGAGCAGAGAGATGAACAAGATGATCTTCAGCAGAATCGATGTGCACTGATGCAACATTGAGCTCTTCGGCAATTAGTGTCTGGTGCGATGAGATTGCAGCGGCAACGTCCACGTCGCGGGTAACCACTGTCAACGTCGAGAGCGGCTGTCTCACCTTGACCTCGTGTCGTTTCCGCAGCCCATGGCCCATCGCGACAATAGTACGCACGGTCTCCATGGCTCCTTCCAGGCTGGTGTCGATCATGTCTCGGTTGGCGACCGGGTAGTCGGTGTGATGAACGCTCTCTGGGGACGTCTCATCGAGATTGCGAACGAGTCGCTGATACAGCTCTTCTGAGATGAATGGCAAAACCGGAGCAGCAACCTGTGCGAAGGTCACGAGCACCTCGTACAGCGTGGCAAATGCCGCGAGTTTGTCACGGTCGTCGCCGGTACCGCGCTGGGACCAGAAGCGGCGACGCGAGCGTCGGATGTACCAGTTGGTCAGGTCATCGATAAAGCCGAGGATCGGAGGAATGACGTTGTAGAGGCGGTAGTCCTCCATCTCGGTGTTGACCCGTCTGATGAGACTCTGTAGCACCGAAAGGATCCATCGGTCGATCTCGGCGCGCTCGGCCGGGGGCGCTGCCGAGTTGATATCGGCAAGAGTTATCCCATCGGCTTCCGCATACGTCGTGAAGAACGAGTAGGCATTCCAGAAGGGGAGTAGGACCGTACGAACGACCTCGCGAACTCCACTCTCTGAGAACCGCAACGGGTCTGCCTTGACGACTGGTGAGTTGATGAGATAGGCACGAAGAGCGTCGGCACCGAACTCGTCGAGAACGTGGCTCGGATCCGGATAGTTCTTGAGGCTCTTTGACATCTTGCGTCCGTCCTCCGCAAGGATCATCCCTGTCACAATGCAGTTCTGGAATGGAGCCTCATCGAATAGTGCGGAGCCGAGCACGACCAGCGTATAGAACCAGCCGCGGGTCTGATCGAGACCTTCCGCGATGAAGTTGGCTGGATAGCGTTTGGCGAAGCGTTCCTTGTTCTCAAACGGATAGTGGATCTGGGCGTATGGCATTGACCCGGATTCGAACCAGCAGTCGAGTACTTCGGGTACGCGACGCATGACACCTTCGCAGCTGCTGCACGCAAAGGTCACATCGTCGACGTAATGCTTGTGAAGATCCTCAACCCACTCGCCCGATAAGGTTTCGAGTTCTTTGCGTGACCCGACGCAAACGTTCTGGTCGCACGAGTCGCATTCCCAAACAGGGATGCAACTTCCCCAGTATCGGTTGCGGCTTATCGCCCAGTCCCTGGCGCCCTCTAGCCAGTTGCCGAACCGTCGCTCTCCGACGGCTTCGGGGACCCAGTGGATGTCCTGGTTGATTTCAACCATTCGATCGCGGAACGACTCGACATTGACGAACCAGGTTGGAATGGCTTTGTAGATGAGCGGCGTGCCGGTACGCCAACAAAACGGGTAGGAGTGTCTGATCTGCTCGTGGCGCACTATCGCCTGCCGGTCTTTGAGGATGCGGATTAGTGTCGGGTCGGCCTCTTTGACGTTTTTACCAGCGACGTCGGGGACCTGATCGGTGAACCGTGCCTCGGCGTCCACAGGGTCAACAAGCACGTCGAGACCTGCAGCGTTCAACGCGTAGAAGTCCGCCTCGCCGTAGGCAGGAGCCATGTGCACGAGACCCGTGCCCTCTTCCGTAGTTACATCGGCACTCTCCAGCACCCGGAAAGCGCCGCGATCGCGTTCTTCCCCGAAGTAGTCAAACGGGGGGACGTATTCAAGACCGAGAAGGTCGGTACCGGTGGCGCGGTCTAGGACCTCGGCGTCGTCGTCGAAGTACTTGTCGAACAGGCCGGCGGCGAGCCAGTAGATACCGGCGAGGCCGTCGATACTGCCCGCCACACGGACGTATTCGATAGCAGCGCCCACTGCGACTGCCAGGTTGGCGGGAAGAGTCCATGGTGTCGTCGTCCAGATCAGCAGATAGTCGCCCACAAGGGCTGGCCCGTGATCGGCAGCAACTTCGAGGCGGACAGTGATGGCTGGGTCATCAACGTCGCGATAGTCGAGATTGGCTTCGAAATTTGAAAGCGGAGTTGTTGCACCGTAGGAGTAAGGCAAGACCTTGAAATCCTGATAGATCAGACCCTTGTCCCACAAAGCCTTGAAAACCCACCAGACGCTCTCCATGAACTCAACGTCCATCGTCTTGTAGTCGTTCTCGAAATCGACCCAGCGACCGATCCGCTTGGTGATGATTTCCCAGTCGCCGGTTGTTGCCTGGACCATCGACCGGCAGGCTTCGTTGAAGGCTCCGACGCCGTACTCGAGGATCTGTCGGGGACCGGAAACTCCGAGCTGTTTTTCGACCTCCATCTCGACGGGAAGACCGTGCACGTCCCAGCCGAATTGCCTTTCAACACGGTGGCCGCGCATTGTCCAGTAGCGGGGGACGATGTCCTTAACGACACCTTGCAGGATGTGTCCGTAGTGGGGGCTGCCGGTAGCAAACGGCGGACCGTCGTAGAAGGTGTACTCGGCGTCGACGGGGCGCAGCTCTACTGAGGCCTTGAAAGCATCGGTTTTGTCCCAGTACTCGAGGATTCTGTCGTCGAGCCTCGGGAGGTCGAGATGTGGTTCGGCGCGGGAGAAATCTCCACCGGTGCTGTTGTTTGGTGTTTGGTCCACTTGCGGTCCTCAGTGAAGATCGTTCTGTTCTCCACCGGGACGGGATTTCCCGCGGTACCACCCGGCTTGCCAGGTCACCCTGGCCGCTCATTGATCCCATTTCGGAGGGTGTTGACCGGCGAGCTCTACCCCCGGGTCTCCCCGGGCTCTTCTCGCGGCTCGGAGGTGATATCGCCGAACGCGGCGGCCTCGTCGTAACCGTGAGCGGTGATAGTACACCGTCGGCCGTGCGGTCAGGGCGATCCTCAGTCACTCGGTCTCGGTCGCAACGTCCCGACGAAGCGTTCCAGGGACAACGCACCGGCCAGGCTTAAGCGCGGCCGACCGGCGCCGAGAGGCTGCGTTGATAAGAACCGACGGCGGACAGGTGTGCTATGACTCACGTTCTATTTGTTGATGTTGACGAGCGGGTTCTGCGCGGGATCCGGCGTACGATGCGAACAACCCATCCCGACTGGGAGATGTCGTTCGTCGAGGACAGCGAGGCTGCCCTCGACCACCTTGAGAAGACCGGAGCCGCAACTGGGATTGTGCGACACACCACTAGACAGGTCGAGAGAAGCCGTGCCTATCGTGGCCTCATGTCCGCAACTCACGTAGTCAAGAATCATGTCGACGGTTCGGTACTAACAGTGTGGGTGGTGCCAGGGGCACGCCGCACTGAGATAGTTGGCTACCACGGAGATGCCATACGAATCCGGGTTGCCGCACCTCCCGAAAAAGGCATGGCCAACAAAGCGGTCGCTCGTCTTCTCGGGGATACCTTGCAAGCCAAGGTGCGCCTGGTCAGCGGTGCCGGTTCACGGAGGAAACGGTTTGTTGCCGTGGCCGTGACCCCGCAGGACCTCGTGGCCCGGTTAGAAAGCCTTCTCGATTAATCAAAACTCGGCGGGGCCTGGTATCGTCCCGGGCTGCAAAGGAGGTCCGGGTGACGAGAGAGCTAGCCAAATCCACCTTGGAGCGGCTCCGCCGCAAGCTCGACGCTGAGGAGACCCGCCTGGTCGACATCATCGAAGAGTACGACAAGGTTTTTACCGAGGTAAACATGGGTTCGACCAGTGCCGAACATAGCGCCGATCCAAATAGTGCGGATGGCGGCGCGCTCGCTCTTGAACTCGAGATGGACCTTTCTGTGCTTGAGAACGCACGGGAGCTTCTCGGCAAGGTGCAGGCGGCGCAACGTCGCATGGACGACGGGACGTACGGCTCATGCAGCGTGAGCGGCAAGGCCATTCCGATTGAACGCCTTGAGGCTCTGCCCTATGCAACCACGCTCGTCGAGTACGCTGACAGGTTCTAGCCGCCTCTGGTGCCTTTTTTGGGAGCGGTTGATCCACAAGTAGGGCCGATCAGCTATCGGCGACGAACAGATTCGCTGAGCCGGTAAATGTCAGTCCAACACAAACATCTAGAGACCAACACAGCCTTACGGATTGCGCTTTCGTTGGCGTTCGTGCTGCTGCTGGTTGACCAGTTCACCAAGAACTGGGCCCGTGACTCGTTCCAGGACGGGCCGGTTGAAGTTATTGGATCGTGGCTGCGGTTTACATACGCAGAGAACCCAGGCGCTGCCTTTTCCAGTTTCTTGGGATCGGGTCGCATCATCGGGTTTATTGCCGCTGGCGTGGTCGTGTTCCTGTTCTATCTGATTGCCCATGCCACCCGTCGCATCGAGCTTGTTGCATTGGGTCTGATTCTGGGCGGAGCGCTCGGAAATCTGGCGGATAGGATTTTCCGTGCCGATGGTGTTCTCGACGGTGCGGTGGTCGACTGGATCGACTGGTGGTTCATTCCAACGTTCAACATTGCCGACGCATCGCTGAACGTCGGTGTTGCAGTGCTGCTGTTGGCCGCTCTTTTTGGTGGTCGTCCGCATGAGTGACCTCGGCCAGGTCACGGTACCCGAGGAGCTTGATCGCGTTCGCATCGACCGCGTACTGGCGGTGCTTGCAGGGGTGAGCCGTTCGGTTTCGCGCCAACTGCTCGAAACCGAGGCCGTAACCGTGGCAGGTTTGCCTGCAACAATGGCAACGCTTCCTCGTGCCGGAGACATCATCGAGTATCAGCCGCCTGAGGAAGAATCGCCCTTGCTGGCTGAGTCAGTCGAGTTTGGCATTGCTTATGAATCTGCAGACGTCCTTGTGGTCGACAAACCGACGGGGCTGGTGGTACACCCCGGTGCGGGCAACGCCAGCGGAACCCTCGCCAACGGACTAATCCACAGATATCCAGAGCTAGAACAACTCGGCGCCGATCATCGGTGGGGGATTGTGCACCGTCTCGACCGTGACACTTCTGGCCTGCTTCTCGTCGCTCGTTCCGCAGAGATGCACAGCTATCTCCAGGCAGAGTTGAAGGCGAGAACAATCGGGCGGACCTATCTTGCCCTTGTTGGCGGAAGCCTCCAGGCCGCGACCGGAACGATCGACGCCCCGATTGGGCGAGATCCGCTGCGGGCGACGCGGATGGCACTGGTCCAAGACGGCCGGCCTGCCCGCACTCACTATCGGCGACTTGACGAATGGGACGAGTGCACCCTGGTTGAGGTACGGCTAGAGACAGGGAGAACGCACCAGATCCGTGTGCATTTCTCCTCAATCGGGCACGGTCTTGTTGGCGACTCGATCTACGGTCGGGGAGTGCCTCTGCCGGGGGATCCGGGCCGTGTGTGGTTGCACGCAACCAAACTGCATTTCGTGTTGCCAGGAGGCGAGGAACAAGAGGTGTCCTCCGACTTACCAACCGACCTTGTTCGGTCACTCGCCAAGCTGGGCGCACCCTTCGGCGACGATACCCCTCCGCGATTAGGGTGACATCGTCGATCCCCGGAGGAGTCAGCGCATGCCGGGTCACTATGAGCGTCTTTCTTATCTAGATAATTCTTTCTTGGCCCTGGAGTCGCGTTCAACCCACATGCATGTTGCGGGCATTGCGATCTTTGATGCTGAGCCACTCCGCAATGAAACAGGCGGAGTCGATACAGATCTCATCCGACGTCTCGTTGCATCGAAGCTGCATCTGATTCCTCGATACCGACAGCGTCTCGCCTGGGTGCCGTTCGAGAAGCACCCGGCCTGGGTCGATGACGAGCACTTCAACATCGAGTATCACGTGCGGCATTACAGCCTGCCTCGCCCAGGTACTTTCGATCAGTTGCGCTCGCTGATCGGCATCATGATGTCGCAACAACTGGACCGGTCGAAGCCGCTCTGGGAGTTCAATGTTGTGGAAGGGTTGGAAGGAGACAGGTTCGCCATCGTCTCCAAGATCCATCACTGCATGATCGATGGCATATCGGGGGTCGATCTCATGGCGGTGCTTCTAGGTCTTGGCCCAACGGACGAGGTCTTGGATCCCGAGCCGTATGTCGCGCGTTCTGCGCCATCCGGTACAGAGCTTCTTGTGCGAGAAACGGCCCGACGGACGGGACGGGCCTTTGGAGCTTTGCGGTCCGTTCGGCAGCTCGCCACGGATGCGAGTGATCTGTTTGTTGAGGGTGTTCACCGGACGCGGGCTGCGGGGTACTCGCTTGCTTCGGGTTGGCTCACCAGTGCTTCAGATACGCCCCTGAACGGCAAGGTCGGGCCGAACCGTCTCTTCGGAACGCTGGAAACGCCACTTAGCAAGGTCAAGGAAATCAAGAACACAGCAGGGGGCAGTGTCAACGACGTTGTACTGGCAACTGTGGCCGGTGGTGTTCGCCGCTTCCTGCAGGGTGATCGCGACTGCGACGTCGCGACGCTCGACTTCCGTTCTATGGCTCCGGTCTCGGTGCGGACCCAGGACCAACGGGGAACCCTTGGCAACCAGGTAGCCATGTGGCTGGTGGCCTTGCCGGTGGGTGAACCAGATCCGCTACAGAGGCTCGATGCCGTCCGGAAAGCCACTGAACACTTGAAGGACACCAACCAGGCTTTGGGCGCAGCCACGCTGGTGCGATTGTCTGCTGGTGCGCCGGCGACGCTAGTTTCGATGGCGAGCCGGCTCGCCGCCGGGGTGCGTCCGTTCAACATGACCGTTACCAATGTTCCCGGACCGCAGTTTCCTCTTTACTTGCTTGGCTCGGAAATGGTGGCCTCGTACCCGTTGGTTCCACTGTGGCAAACCCATGGTGTGGGTGTCGCTCTATTCTCATATGCCGGCTCGGTCTACTGGGGTTTCAACGCTGACTACGACATCGTTCCCGACGTTGATGCGTTTGCCATTGCGGTCAGTGAAGCGTTCGACGAGTTGTATGAGGCTGCCATGGCAGCTGGAGTCGACAGGTCGAAGCCAAAGCGACCAAAAAAACGTCCTCCGCTTGGCGAGGCTCCCCGCTAGCTGAAGAACGTTGTCGCCGCCTCAAAGATCTTGTCGGGGACGCCACGGACTTCTGCGCACGCTTCTTCCATGGGAACCGGGACGATTTCGAGGCCGCGCACTGCTGCCATCACACCGTTGCGACCGTCCAAGGCGTACTCGGCGGCGGCTACCCCAAGTCGGGTGGCGAGCACCCTGTCGAATGCAGAAGGGGTGCCACCCCGCTGGATATGACCGAGGACGGACACCCTCGTCTCGAATCCGGTCATTTCTTCAAGCTGGTCGGCAACCCGGTAGCCGACACCACCCAAACGGTCGAAGCCAAACGCGTCCTTTCGGGCTTCTTGGGAAGCACTGCCTTGCGGCGGTTTGATGCCTTCAGCAACGACCACGATGGAATAGCGCTGGCCGCGGCGATGGCGATGACGAATGATCTCGGCGATCTCGTTGAGGTCATACGGAATCTCCGGAACGAGGATCGCGTCCGCACCACCGGCAATCCCTGCGTAGGTGGCAATCCAACCCTTCGTCCGTCCCATAACCTCAACCACGATGACTCGACTGTGCGACTCGGCGGTGCTGGCGAGACGGTCGATAGCGTCCGTTGCGATCTGGACGGCCGTGCTGAATCCGAATGTCGTATCCGTTCCAGGGATATCGTTGTCGATCGTCTTGGGAACACCGATCACCGGCAGACCCTCCTGGGACAGCTTCAGTGCGGATCGCAGAGTGCCGTCGCCTCCGATGACAATCACGCTGTCGATTCCATTGCGCTTGATCGTTTTTGCGCAGCTTTGGTAGCCGTCACCGTGAACGTACGGGTCCATCCGCGAAGTACCGAGAATCGTTCCACCACGAGTCAGAATGCCACGCACGGAGTCGCGGTCGAGGGGGATGGTGTCTCCCTCCATCAATCCTTCCCAGCCATTCTTGATGCCGAGCACCTCGGCGTCGGGTTGTTGCATCGCGCGGGCGGTTACGGCACGAATCACTGCATTGAGACCGGGGCAGTCTCCGCCGGCGGTTAGAACTCCGATTACAGGCATATCAGCAACTCCTCGGTATCGCGGTGAACGCTAGCCGCTCGCCACGAGACGCAGGTTCTACAGAGAGATGGATCAAAGAGAATCCGGGTCTTTCGACCCTTCACCGAACGGACGAGACAAGGTAGTTTGAAGACATCCACACATGGAGGGTCATGAAAGAGCCGGTCTGGGATCTACACAATGTGGTGGTCGGGATCGACGGATCCGAGCAATCCTGTCACGCCGCAACAGTAAGCGCCGATCTAGCGAGACGGAATGGTGCAACGCTGCACCTGGTGACCATTGTCCGCCCGCCTGAGGGGTGGTGGGGAATCGTTGGTTCACCTCCGACTCCGTCGGCCCTGAGCAAGTCGCTAACGGACGCACAACGCGAGATCCTCGACTCGGTTGTTGCTGAGATCGACATGAGCGATATCGAAGTGGTCCAGGTCGAAGATGTTGGCGATCCGGCACGGATGCTGCTCGACTATGCAGACCGTGTGGACGCCGATGTCATGGTGATCGGTAGACGGGGAGCCGGCCTGATCGAAAGGATCATGCTCGGCTCGGTCGCCAACCGTGTTGCCCACGACGCCCAATGTCCGGTGCTTCTGGTTCCTTAGCGTCTAGTACAAGAACATGGGCTTGCCGGTGACGTGGCGCACCTTCGGTCGGTAGTTTTCCACGTCATAGAGCTCGTCAACGTCGACACGCTTGACCCCTTCACCGGTAACGCTTATCGGTACGCTGGAGTAGGTGCCGCCGCGCAGCGAGACCATCCGGCCGCTGGCGCCCTCCATGGCGAGGTCTGCGGCCATGACTGCGTAGTTGAGTGCCACCATGAGGTCCAGGGAATCGGGGCTACCCGACCGCATCAGGTATGCGACCTGTTGGAAGATGATCCCCTCGCCGGTGCGTTCGGTGAGCAGCTCGCCCGTTTGCGCACCGATACCGCCAAGCTTGCGATGACCGAAAGCATCTTCACTCCCGGATAGGACCATATCCCCGCCAAGGAGCCGGGCACCTTCGGAGATGGTCACCATGGAGTAGTTCGACGGATTCGCTGCCTTGTCGGCGACAAGAAGCTCCGCAAGATGGTCAATGTCGAACGGAACCTCAGAGATGATGGTTCGCGGCACTCCCGCAAGGTATGCGGTGACGAGAGCGGTCTCGCCGCTGTAGCGGCCAAAGAGCTCGACAACTGCGATGCGTTCGTGTGAGCCCGTCGCGGTGCGCAGGCTATGGATGAACTGCACCCCGCGAGTCACTGCGGTTGAAAAGCCGATGCAGTAATCGGTGCCGTGAACATCGTTGTCCATCGTCTTGGGGATACCGATGACCGGTACGCCCTCCTGGTGGAGGCGAAGCCCATATGACAGCGTGTCATCGCCGCCGATAGGGATCAGCACGTCTATGCCGAGCTTTTCGACCACCCGCAGCGCGTGCTTGGTGAAGTCGAATGGTCCATCACCTTCTGCCTGGTCGGCGAGAAAATCTGGAACGCTAGCCGCGTCAACCCGGCCGGGGTGGGTTCGCGAGGTGTGGAGGAACGTTCCGCCCGTCCTGTCCACGGTACGGACGGTACCGGGCGTGAGCTCGAGCATATGGTCGCCCCAGGTCTCGGGGTCGTCTGGATTGGCGTTGAGCAGACCGCCCCAGCCTCGTCTGATCCCGACTACAGAGTGGCCGGCTTCGCTGACACGATTGACTACGGCCTTGATACAAGGATTGAGACCGGGGACATCCCCGCCGCCAGTCAGAATTCCGATACGCATGTTGCCTCCATTGGGTCATTCGCCGCAAGTGAATCTATGGAACCAGGCGATAGTAGCCACGGTGCGGCTAGATACATCTTTCCGACCCAGATCGAGCGATCCAGGGATACTTTTCGCGCTGTCGCACGGTTGGGGAAGGCGTGCTTACATGGGTGTAGTTTCGACTGGAGACCTTTTGGCCGCTGACGAGTTTGCGCATTTGCACGTACACACCGAGTTTTCGATGCTCGATGGTGCGGCGCGCGTCAAAGATCTCGTGCAGGCGGTCAAGGCCGACAATCAGCCGGCGGTGGCGATTACGGACCACGGCGTCCTCTACGGAGTCGTTGACTTCACCAAGGCGGCAAACGCCGTCGGCGTTAAGCCAATCATCGGAATCGAAGCCTATATAACTCCCGGTTCCCGCTTTGATCGGCCGGCGCGTCGAGACGACCTCCGCTATCACATGACGTTGCTGGCGATGAACGACACCGGCTACCGCAATTTGATGAAACTGGCCTCGCGGGCCTATCTCGAGGGTTTCTATTACAAACCGCGGATGGATGCCGAGTTGCTTGCAGAGCATCACGAGGGCATCGTCGCTCTTTCGGGATGTCTTGGTGGGCATGTACCGCAGCTGCTTGCCCCGGATGCATATAGCGAAGAGGGCAACCGGGGGCAGGAACGCGACTACGAAGGTGCGGTTGCGGCGGCATCGATGTATCAGGACATTTTTGGGCGAGACAACTTCTTTATCGAAGTGCAAGACCATGGGATCCCGGCTCAGCAGAAGGTCATGAGCGACCTGTTGCAGATATCACGGGACATCGGCGCCCCGCTGGTAGCTGCCAACGACAGCCATTACACCTACGCCCACGAAGCCGATGCCCACGATGTCCTGTTGTGCATCCAGACGGGTTCTAACCGCTCTGATGAGAACCGCTTCAAGTTCCATGGCACCGAGTTCTATATCAAGAGCGGCGCTCAGATGAATGCGCTGTTCCCCGAGGCGGACTACCCCGGAGCATGCTCCAACACGCTTTTGATAGCCGAAAGAGTCGATCATGAGATCGAATTCGGGCAGATTCTGCTGCCACAGTTCCCGGTGCCTGAAGGGCACACGGAAAAGAGCTTCCTGGCTGAGCTCGTTCTGCAGGGGGCCAGAGAACGATACGGCGACCCGCTTCCGACCGAGGCCAGCGAACGTGTCGAATTCGAGTTGCGAGTCATTGACGACATGGGGTTCTCTGCATACTTCCTCATCGTTTGGGACTTGATCCGTTATGCAAACGAGCACAAGATCCGTACCGGACCGGGGCGGGGGAGCGCGGCCGGCTCGATCGTGGCGTACTCGCTTGGCATCACGAAGCTGGATCCGCTGGCCTACGGCTTGATTTTCGAGCGTTTCCTCAACCCGGGTCGACGCGAAATGCCGGATATCGATATGGACTTCGATGAGCGCTACCGCGGCGACATGATCAAGTACTGCTCAGACCGGTACGGCTCAGATCACGTTGCTCAGATCATCACCTTCTCGACCATCAAGGGCAGACAGGCGATCAGGGACGCGGCTCGTGTTCTCGGGTATCCCTACGGCCTCGGCGACCGTGTCTCCAAATTGATGCCACCGCCGATCCTTGGCAAAGAGGCGACGCTGGCGCAATGTCTTGAAGATCCAACGGCAGAAACCCCGGGCACCGTGAAGGACTGGTACCAGGGTGCCCATGGTCTCCGCTCGGCCTACAACGAGGAAGCCGACGTAAAGCTTGTTGTCGACACGGCCCGTGGTCTGGAAGGGCTGCGGCGTCAGGACTCGATTCACGCTGCCGCTGTCGTAATCTCGCCGATACCGCTCACCGAAATCGTCCCCTTGCAGCAAAAGGGCGAAGGCGCCGAAATCGTAACGCAATACGAAATGCACGGGGTCGAAGCGCTCGGCCTACTCAAGATGGACTTCCTCGGTTTGCGCAATCTCGCAACGATCGAGCGTGCGTTGGAACTCATCGAGATCAACACCGGATCCTGGATCGAGATCGATGACATCGCACTCGATGACCCCGCGGTTTACAAGATGCTGCAAGCTGGCGACTCGATGGGTGTGTTCCAATTCGAGGGCGGGCCGATGCGGGCCCTCATGCGCAATCTCCAACCAGACAAATTCGAGCATTTGACCGCGCTCAACGCCCTGTATCGGCCAGGGCCGCTCGGTGCCGGTATGCATACCGAGTACGCCGATCGAAAGAATGGTCGATCCGAGGTCACCTACCCGCATCCTGATCTTGAGGAAATCCTTGCGGACAGCTACGGAATCATGGTGTTCCAGGAACAGGTGATGCAGACAGCCCAAAAGGTGGCGGGCTTCACGATGGCCGAAGCCGATCGGCTCAGAAAGGCGATGGGCAAGAAGATCGCATCGGTTATGGCAGCAGAAGAACAGAAGTTCATCGAGGGCAGCGTGGCCAACGGGACTGCCGCGGAACATGCCAAGGAACTGTTCGGGTTTATCGCTCACTTCGCTGGATATGGGTTCAATAAGTCGCACTCGGCTGCGTATGCACTTGTCGCATATCAGACGGCTTGGCTGAAGACTCACTATCCGGCTGAGTACATGGCGGCCCTGCTCACCGCGGTGAAAAAGGACAAAGATCGCACTGCCTTGTACCTGCACGAATGTCGGCAGATGGGACTGCGGGTACTGGTGCCGGATGTGAACCGATCAGATGTCGATTTTTCAGCTGTGGGTGGCGATATCACGTTTGGCATGTCCGCTGTGAGGAATGTCGGAGAAGCTGTTGTCCGCCTCATCATCAAGGCGCGCGAGAAGGGTGGGGAGTTCACGTCCTTCGGCGATTTCATCAACCGGGTCGATCTGGCTGTGCTCAACAAACGAACCATCGATTCGTTGATCAAGGCCGGCGGATTTGACTCGCTTGGTCACAGTCGGCGTGGCCTCTTTGAAACCTATTTGGATATTCTTGATGCCACCATTTCCCGTCGTCGTGCTGAGGAGATGGGTCAGTACAGCCTGTTCGGTGGCGGTGGAGACGAGATCGAACAGGTCGAGATCGCCATGCCGGATCACGTATGGGCGAAGAAGGTTCAGCTCGCATTCGAGAAAGAGATGCTCGGCCTCTATGTATCCGACCACCCTTTGTTCGGGGTTGAGCAAGCACTAAAGACGATGTGCACATCCAACATCCCAGGGCTGTGGGAGCGGGCAGACAAAGAGAAGGCAACCATCGGCGGTGTCGTCGGTTCGATCACACGAAGGTTTACCAAAGGTGGCGACCCGATTCTGTTCTTCGTTCTCGAGGATCTGCAGGGCAGCACGGAGGTGGTTGCCTTCCCCAAGGTTGTAGCCGAGTACGGCCCTCTCGTGCGGGAGGATGCCATTCTTGTCGTCACAGGGAGGGTCGATCACCGTGGCGACGATGTGAAGTTCATTTCACAAAACATGCGGGAACCGGAACTGACCGCCGAGTCGATGGTGCGGCTCCGTGTCCCTGCCGCTCGATTGTCGCGCAACATGGTGGACCGGTTGCGTGGTGCGTTACAGAATCATCCGGGCGGAGCCGCTGTCTATCTCCATATGACTTCCGAAAATGGGGAGAAAGTGATCCGTCTTGGAGAAGACCATCGTGTCGAGCCACGTTCGGCTCTGTTTGCAGAGCTCCGCGAACTGCTTGGCCCCTCTGCAGTCATGTAGAGCGTTGGCTACGGAAGGTGCCGGAGCAAGTCGGGCGACTCGGTGAGCAGGTCGGCAAGGGCGTCTACCGAGGTGGGTGCAGATTCGGCCCAAGGTACATCGACCAGGTTCAAGTCGTAGCGGGCGGCAAATTCTTGTTTTACGTCGTGTTGCCGTCGCACTTCGCTGGCCCAGCGGGTCAGGTTCTCCCGGGCTGCGACACGAGTTTCCTGGGTGATCTCGGCGCTACGCAGGTTCTTGGTGTCCGTCCATCCGGCGGGAAGCTGCTTGTTGAACACGACAGTCTCGGGTCGACCCGACGTGGCCTCGAGTTCCTCAAAGAACCGTCTTGCCTCGCGCAGCGGGGTGGGTTCGGCGGTGGTGACAACAATCGATGTTGCTCGCCGCAGGTGCAGCTCGATAGCGGAGGCGCGGCGAGAAAGCCCGTCGTAGAGCGAGCGGAGATCGATGAGGAAATCGGCAATCTCTTCGAGTAATGGGCCACCAAGCACCGCATCTGCGAGTTTCAGCGCGGGGCGAGCGGTGACCTTGTACAGGGCCCGTCTTCCCGGAAGACTGGCCCCCGTGAGCCAGCGCAGCAGCCGTCCTCCAATTACCTCTTGCATGCGGCCCGGTGCCGTGTAGAAATCAAGACCACCACCAGCAGGAGGTGTGTCAACCACAAGCAGATCCCAGCGGTGGGACTCGATGTGCTCGGCCATCTGCTCACCAGCGGCGTATGCCTGTGCGGCGGGGAAGCGATCGGCCAAAGCTCGGAAGAAGGGATCGGCGAGCAAGCGTTGCGCCGTTTCTGGTTCTGCGTGTCGATGCACCATCGCTTCCCACGAGGCGGTGACATCGAGCATGGCCGCCGCCAGGCCGGGCTGGTTTTTGACTTCGGTCGGGTGATTGCCAAGCCGCTCCACGCCGAGTGCGTCCGCAAGCCGCCGCGCCGGATCCACTGTCACGACACAAGTGCTGATGCCCTTGCGGGCAGCGGTGACTGCAAGGGCAGCTGACAGCGTCGTCTTGCCAACCCCACCGGCTCCTGTGATGACGAGAACCTTTGTGCTCATATCAGTTCGTCCCAGATATCCGCGAGACGCTCGGCAACTTCACCTGCAGTGTGCAGCCCGAACAGATACGGCAACCGCGGCCCTGCTGATATTTGGGGCATCCACCGCTGCTGCTGGGTGCGCACCGCGTCGTGATGTGCGGCAGCTGCTCGGTGCGGTCCGTCGGGGAGTGTGGCGATTTCGTCTGCGGTCAATGACAGTTCCGGCAAAACGCGGTTGGTCGCCACCCCTGCCAGATCGATCACGGGCTCGGCCGCGAGTTGGTCAAGAGCGTCCTTGGTCTCCAGAACTGGTAGTTCGTCAGGTGTCGTAACCAAGAGCAACGAGGTCGTCTCGATGTCAAGCAATGCCCGCCGCATCCGTCCCGCCTGGTTGCGGATCGGTCCTGCGGGTACGAGTTCGGCAATCGTATTCGGAGCGCGGAGGTAGGAGAACAGTTGTCCGAGTGGCGGGGCATCGACAAGTACCAAGTCGTATCGGCCTTGCCATAGCTCGAATACTGGCTTGCCGATGGTCACAATCTCCCGGACTCCCGGAGCGGTTTCCGCCAAGACGCTGAGAGAGCGACTCAAGACCTTGGTCGGTGCCGCCCGCGGTACATGCAACTGAAGCCTGAAATACTCGTCGAGGGCGTCGGTGCGGTTGACCGCCAGCGCATCGAGGCCCGATCGGATCCGGCGTGGGGAGTAGGAGAGCTCCTCAGTTGCCAGGTGCGATGCCACACCTATGCCCTCCACCATGCCGACAACGAGAACTCTGAGACCGCGTCGGGCCGCAAGGAGGGCGAGCGAAGCCGTAACTGCCGACTTGCCGACGCCGCCCTTGCCTGAGACAAAGGTCAGTTTGCGGTCGAGCATCACCGCGAGCGTAGCTGCCCGGATCTGCGGCGAGGCGGGCTAGCCTTGTCGTGGTGATCATCAGGAGGAAACTGTGGCTCAACTTGACGTAGAAGAATTCCTTGGACGCTTCCGTGCTCGTGCCGAAGCGGTCAAAGATCGGGGCATTCCGCCGCTCGAGGGCGAGGCGCGGCAGTTGTTCGTCAAACAGGCGGAGAAGGACTATCTCGACTATTCGCTTGTTGGCGGAGCTTCGTGGTCTATTGAAGATGGGCACCTGGTGCTGAAGATCGCAATCGCGGGGTAGAGGGACCTCCTCCCTGAACTAGCTATGGGGAGCGGCCGGTGGTGGTGTAGGTGTGGCCGAGGTGGCTGGTGAATTGGTTGTCGCCGTTGGGTAGTGGTTGGTAGATCCAGCCGGTGTGGTGGCGGATGATGTGGTGGTGGCGGCAGAGGGCTGCGAGGTCTTTGGTGCGGGTTTGGTGGCTTTCGGCCCAGGTGATGCCTTGGTCGATGTCGCAGTTGACGGCTGGCATGCGGCATCCGGGGTGGATGCAGGTGCGGTCGCGGGCTTGGACGTGGCGTCGTTGTTTGGCGGTGGGTCGGCGTCTGGTGGTGCCACTATCGATGGGTTGTCCGGTGTCGGGGTCATCGAGGGTCTATGGCCATTCGGCGTCTGTCTGTCGTTGAGCGATTTGGCGTGCAATGTCGGCGATGACGGGGCCGTAGCCGGCGAGTTCTCCGGGATGATTGGTCAATTCGGTGAGGGTTTTGAGGTCGACGTGTATATCGACGGTGCCGCGGCCGGCATGGGTGGCAACG
>CAXMRC010000018.1:0-2291 GCA_964195945.1 uncultured Gemmatimonadales bacterium | reverse complement strand
TGTCTTGTCGCTGAAGTTCGCAACGTACAGGCCCAACTTCCCGGGAGTGACTGCGGCGATGGAGGTCACTCGGGTCTGGGAATGCTCCGTGTACCACAGAGCAGTCGAAGCATCCGGGCTCAGCAGCAGGAGACTCGTCACGGAAGGGAAGCTGATCAACTGAGGGTGCTTCATCAACATGGGCTTGACCCCAGGGTGGGCGTGAACCCACGGAATCTGGTTGCCGTGATTGGTGATCATTGTGAGCCAGATCCGGCCCTTCGAGTCTCTCCGCATCCCGTCCGCCAGTCCCGGAAGGTCTCGCCACAGCACCTCACTCTCCCCCGCCCGAGCACCGGCGAGGTGGACGCGATGGAGTTGGAACCGCGAATTGTCGGTGAGTAGGACCGATTCTTCGGGTTCGTTTCCGTTGCCCTCCATGAGAATGCCGTCGGTGAACGCGTACCCGTTTGCGACCAGCCCCACCGTCTTATCCTCCGAATCGTACATCCACAGGCGTCCGGTGTGGCCGAGTAGAATGCAAGCCTTCAGGGCGGCGCTGCCGCCCATCGTCGCGCCGTCCGCCACGTATGACTCGGTGAAATAGATACGTTTGCCGTCCACGCTGACGGCGGCGTCATTACTGACAGCGAGCAGCCTGCTATTCGAGCGGTCGAGCGAACCTACACGGACGCGCTTCTGTTTGGCCGTGGCGAACACGGTCGGCTTCGAGACGTTCGCCGAGTGAGGCACCCGCGTCACCAGGGGCGCGACCTCGAGGCTGGAGAGGTTCAACGTGTAGAGGCCAACCTGCTCGCCCTTGGGGTAGGTCCCGCCGCCGCGTCGCGAAATCGTGAGGATGACAGTGTCCTCGGTTCCGGGAAGCCGATGGATGCCGGCAGCCATCAGCGGAACATCGACTAGACGCTTTGCTTTTCCAGACTTGAGGTCCACACGCCATATCCACCCGTCCCGCCCGGTAAGGTACGCAAGGCCCAGATGCTCGTGCAGCAGAACGTCGTCGTACCCCTCGATCTCCGGCGCGATGGTGTGCATGGTGTCGTAGATGAAGTCTCCATCTGTCTTGACGTCGAGAATGGACTGGGGAATGTCTCCGACGACGAACTTGGGTGGAATCCGCTGGCCCTTCTTTACGCCCTGGGCAGCGACCGGTCTCGGAGCGCTCGACAACACACTCGGAGCGCCGGACAACATAACCGAAGCCACGATCATCAACCCAGCGACCTTGAATGACGACGCAACTCGTTTCTCTTTCGACATTTCGCTTCTCCTTACGCGGCACCAAGACTCCATTTCAGTATCGCTTTAGAGCCCGCTCCATCCGCCACTCATGTTCAGGAACTGCGCCGTGTAGTAGTTGCACCCGCCATCGAGCAGAGCGGCGGCAAGGTGCGCCACTTCATCGGGTTTGCCCAGGCGGCCCATGGGGATCGGCTTCAGCGCCTCGGCCAACGCTTCGGGGGTTGTCACGCCAAGGGAGTTCCTGTAGCCGGGATAGTCCAGGAACATGGTGCCCATGCCGTTGACGGTCACACCATGTTTCGCGACGTCGAGAGCGACCTGGTTGATCAGATACGCCGCAGCCGCGCGGGTCGCGCCGTAGACGGCCACGTTCGGAAAGTCCTTCTTTCCGGTCGCGCTGACCTCGATCAGGACCTGCCCCGATCCCTGCGCAACCAAGGTCGGAACGACCGCCTGCAACGCGTACTGCGTCGAGAGCGTGTTGCCTGCCGCACTATCCATGAGATCCTTTTCGGTCGCCTTGTCCCACGGGCCGACGATGTGGACGCCCGGACGAATGAACGCCGAATCGAACCCGCCGAAGACCTCCACCGCACGATCGACCAGCTTTTGGACGCGTCCCGCCTTGTTGACGTCGTCGATATCAACCACCTCGACCTGCCCACCCATTTTCTTCAGCTCGGCGACCAAGTCGGGCGCAGAAGTCTGGGCGCCCTCGATGATCACATTGGGATCACTGATCACCAAATCGTGCCCACGCTCGGCCAACTTCTTCGCCAAGAACGGTCCAATGTGTTGTGCCGTATCCGTTACGATTGCGACGCGACGCTTCCTGGTTTTCTTTGCATTGGTCATCTAAAGTGCCCTTTTCGTTGAGAGATAGAAACGTTAAGTTCATTTGTGTTTGGTTGCCAGTCCGGTGATGACGCCAGGAAGCGCTACACACCGTACATCTCCGGCAGCCTGGTGCGTATGAGCTTGAGGCCTTCGGGATAGTCGTGCTTGCCGGCAACGATCTCGATGTAAGAGGCCGTATCTGCTGCCTCCGC
>CAXMRC010000017.1:0-17533 GCA_964195945.1 uncultured Gemmatimonadales bacterium | reverse complement strand
TGCGGAGCAGAAGTCGAACCTGCCCGCAGGGCAGGCGCTACCCGCCTCCGCCACCCTCGTCAGGCGGGGGTTCGGCGGTTACGACGCCGATCGCCACTGTGACGACGGACCCATCGTCGACCATCGTTCCAAATACCGGGTCCTGGGATCCAACGAGGCCTTCCAGACCGGAGTCTGGGGGAACCTCAACGGTACCGACGACACTTAGCGTCAACCCAAGATCCAGCAACGCCGTCCGGGCCTCTTCTTCGGTCATCCCGGTGAGAACCGGGACCTCAACCTGGAGAATCACCCCGAGCCGGACATGAATCTCGTCGCCGAACAAAACCTCGGTCCCTGGGGTCGGGTTCTGAGAGGCAATCATTCCAACCAGCCCACTAGCCAGAGTGACCTCGACGGTCTCTGCATCAACCACCAGCGTAAGCCCACGCTCTGCGGCCAATGCCTGCGCCTCAGGAACGCTCCTTCCGGTTAGGTCCGATAACGGGAAGGGCTCGGAGCCCTTGGACACATAGATGGTGACGGTTTCGTCACGCTGGGCGAGTTGGGAAGCTGCAGGGTCGGATCGCACCACAAACCCCTCGAGCATCTCATTGGAGAACTCCTCTTCGGTAACGATGTCATCGAAGCCGAGGCGGGTGAGTTCTTCTACAGCGGTCGTTGCGGGAACCCCTTCCAGGTTGGGCATTGTCAGGAATCGTGGTCCGGTCGACACCACCAGATTGATCAGCGTTCCCGGTGCTGCCTCTGTCCCTGCCGGAAGCGACTGGCTGATAACGATCCCCTC
Organism: uncultured Gemmatimonadales bacterium; assembly: GCA_964195945.1. GTDB lineage: Bacteria > Actinomycetota > Acidimicrobiia > Spongiisociales > UBA5794 > JAAETI01. Next base: position 16,746 of record CAXMRC010000017.1, on the reverse strand, counting down.
TTCGTAGTCCTGGCTGTCCTGGGGGGTTTCGGTCCCGACCTGGAACCCGTCGGCCTCGAGTTGGTTCCGCGCCGCCTCGATATCGATGTTGGTGACGTTGGGGATGGGGAACTCTTCTGGACCGGCGGAGATAACCAGCGTTACCTTCGTCCCTGGTTCGACATCCTCGCCGGGTGTGGGTTCTGATGTGATTACCAGCCCTTCTGCCACGTCGAGATTCGGTACCTGACGGAAAGAGATGCGAAGATCCATGTCCTGGAGCGCATCGGTCGCTTCTGCCTGTGTCATACCGGCCAGTTCGGGGATGGCGACGGTCACGGGCTCTTCCGCTTCATCTGGGGGAGAGAGGAGTTGCCACAGCAAGAAGACGCCGATGAAGAGCAGACCTATAAGACCGGCAATGGCGAGGACGTAGCTGGCTTGGCTACGGTCCTTGTCGGGATATTGCGCGACGTGGCGTGCGGTCTGGTCGGGCGTTGCGGTCGGTGGCGGCGCAGGACTGGTCATGAGCCGGGTCTGCGCCGTCGGCTCTCCGGCCGCAAGGGGAGCGGCTGGTGTCACTGCGGCTATGGCTTCTTGCTCGATCGTCATCTGGTGGGCGACGGTGATCTCGCCGCGCAGATAGCGCAGCAGGTCGGCCCTCAGTTCTTCCGCCGTTTGATAGCGGGCGCTCGGGTCTTTCTCCATGGCCCGTTCAACAACGGCCTCTAGGCCGGCGGGAACATCGGGGTTTATGCCGCTAGGCGGTGTCGCAAACTCGGCGACGTGCTGATAGGCAACCGCAACCGGGCTTTCGCCTGTGAAGGGTGCCTGGCCGCACAGCAACTCATACAGGACCACGCCAAGCGAGTAAATGTCGGAGCGGGCGTCGGCGGGGAGACCCTGGGCCTGCTCGGGGCTGAAGTAAGTGGCCGTGCCGATGACTGCACCGGTGCGGGTCAGTTCTTCGGAGTCGTCGAGGGCTCGAGCGATCCCAAAGTCTGTGACCTTTACCGTGCCATCGGGAGTCAGCATGATGTTGCCGGGTTTGATGTCTCGATGGAAGACGCCCGCCTGGTGTGCGACGGTCAATGCGGCTGCGGTCTCCGCAGCAATCTCAGCGGCGCGACGGGGCAACAACATGCCTTCGGAACGACGAATATCCCGCAAGGTACGACCCTGGATCAATTCCATGACCATGAAGTAAGTGTCTTCATGGTTTCCAAAGTCATAGATGCTGACGATGTTCGGATGGTTCAGCCCTGCTGCGTTCTGCGCTTCACGGCGGAACCGGGACAGGAAGGCATCATCGCGAGCGAACTGGGGGTGCAGAATCTTAACGGCGACGCGACGACCTAGGGAGATGTCTTGCGCAGCGAAGACATCTCCCATGCCACCTCTGGCGAGGTGACCGGTAATTTGGTAGCGGCCTTGAAGCACGCGCGATTCAGTCACGACGGGCAATGGTAACGACGCTGGGGACTACAAGCACAGTTCAGGAACCTTCCTGTCCAACACCAAAGAACTCTGCAAACACCAATTGGGCTATCGGTGCGGCCACGGTGCCGCCTGTAGCGGCCTCTCCGGCATCGCCGCCTGACTCGACAAGCACTGCGATGGCGATCTGGGGATCGTCCGGTCCTGGCGCAACGGGGCCGAACCCAATGAACCACGCATGGGGAGCAGCGTTGGGAACCTCTGCCGTCCCCGTCTTGCCTGCGATCCTGATCCCTGGAACGGAGGCACGTTTGGCGGTGCCTGAGGTGACCACGCCTTCCATGAGATCAGCGAGCGCGGCCGCGGAGCCAGGGCTTGTGGCGCGGAGCCACACTAGAGGCTGTGTGGATTCTTCGACGATGCCCTCGGCGTTGAAGATCTCTTGGACGAGGTAGGGAACCATGACTTCGCCACCGTTGGCAACGGCGGCCGCGGCCAGCGCCATCTGCAAGGGTGTTGCCAGGACGTCTCGTTGCCCGATGGCGCTTTGGGCGATGCCCGGCACATCGAATTCAAAGGTGTCCGCAGCCGGCATCGTTGACGCGATAGCGCGGATTTCCAGGGGAACCTCGGCATTGAACCCAAACGATTCTGCCGTTCCTACCAACTGCTCTGCCCCCACCTCCATCCCCAGCATGCCAAATATGGTGTTACACGAACTGATAAAGGCGGTGGACAGAGGCACCTCGGTGCCGGGTCCACAGGCTTGCCCATTGAAGTTGCTGATAGTGGCGGTCGATCCGGGTAGCTCCAGCTCAACCGGGTTGGGAAAAGGGGTTCCGGCTGAGGCGGCACCGGACTCGAAGGCTGCTGCCGCTGTGATCAGTTTGAATGTGGAGCCAGGTGGGTATGAGGCAGCGGTGGCCCGGTTGAGGAGCGGTTCGTTTGGGTCGTTGTCGAGGGCGACACCGGTGGGACCGGCGTTGGATCCGGTCAATACGTTTGGATCGAACTCGGGAGTTGAGACCATGGCCAGGATTGCGCCGGTCGCTGGGTCAACAGCGACCACCGCGCCGCGCTGGTCTCCCAGTGCTTCCCTTGCCACCAACTGGAGATTGTGTTCGATAGTGAGGCGCAGGCCTTTGGGACGAATGTCGCCGCCGAGCAGCGCAGATAGCACCCCGGAAATGGTGGCGTCGCGATCGGATACCAGGTCAGCACCGTGTGTTGATTCGATGCCCTGGCTTCCAAACAGCAATGTTGTGTATCCAACGGTGTGGCCGTACAAGGGGCCCTCCGGGTAGGTACGGCGGAAGATAAGCGGATCGTCCGGATCGGCTTCCGACCTAGCGACAACAACGCCGTCGGCGGTGATGATGGTTCCCCGTTCTCGCCCGGTACGTCCCGTGGCGACCCTGACATTGCGCGGGTCGTCACGGTATTCGGGGCCGACGATCACCTGGTGATAGGTGACTGCACCGACCAGCACAGCGAAGATTGTGAATACGGCAGTGGCGACAATCCTTATCGGACGGTTCATGTTCGCTCCCCGTGAGAGGCACGGACCAGGAGTGCGACCAGGACCATGTTGGCCAGCAGAGACGAACCACCGTACGACATGAACGGCAAGGTGATTCCGGTGACCGGGAATAGGCGTAGGACCCCGGCGAGAATCAGAATCGACTGCACGGCAATCACGATGGTCAGTCCGAAGGCAAGGAATTTGCGGAATACGTCACGGGATCTAATTGCGATTCCGAAACCGGCCGCTAAGAGCAGCGCATACCCGGCGAGGACCGCAATGGAGCCGGCAAAACCCATTTCCTCGGCAACCGAAGCGAAGATGAAATCGGTGGACGCGGCAGGAATCAGGTCGGGTCTTCCCAGCCCGAGACCGCTGCCGGTGAGGGATCCGCTCCCCATTGCGAAGAGGCTTTGCACGATCTGGTAGCCAGCGTCGGCGAAGTCGTCGAAAGGATGGAGCCAGGCAAAGACTCTGCGTTGTACGTGATCGAACGTCTGATATGCGAAATAGCCGCCCGCTCCCACCAACACGAAACCTGTGAACAGATAGGCGACACGTCCGGTGGCGACGTAGACCATCGTGATGAAAAGTGCGAACAACAGTAAAGACGCTCCGAGATCTCGCTGATAGACCAGAACCGCAAAGCTGGCGCCTGCCGCTATCAGGATTGGGCCGAGCTGGCGCGGTTCCGGGAGCCGGATCGGACCAATCTTCCTTCCTGTCGTGGCCATAGCCAAGTGTCGGTCGGCCAGGTAGGAGGCGAGAAAAACGACGAGCAGCACCTTGGCTATCTCACCAGGTTGGAAGCTGAGTGATCTTGTGCCAACCGGGAGTTCGAGCCGCACCCACAGGCGAGACCCGTTGATCTCGGCTCCATGCAGCGTCCAGGCTTCGGGAAGGAGCGGCAGCAGTAGGAACAAGACCGCGGTGGCGAGGAACAGATACCGGTAGCGGCGCAACATGACGACACCTTCGTCCCGCAACAGCAACAGGACCGTGGTGGTGACGGCACCGGCGAGCAACAACGACCACCGTTGAATCGAGGCGAGGCCCGGATCCAGCCGGTAGATCTCGGTGAAGCCGATCGCGGCGAGGAAGGCCGCTATCGGGAACAGGTACGGGTTGCCCTCCGGTGCCCACCGCCGCAGCGCCATATGGACCGATCCAAAGCTGACCGCAAAGACCAAGAAAGTCAGAGCTACCTGCGCATCGAAGCCGCGGCCGGTTGCGAAATTGACCAACGCCACGCCCATTGAGGCGACGACAGCAGCAGCCGCGAGAAGTGCCGCCTCGGCATTACGTGTCACGGGGAGACGTCGACCACCGCGACGGTCGTGTTGTCCGTACCGCCTGCGGCATTGGCGGCCTCAACCAATGACCATGCGGCGTCGGATGCCGACGATGCTATTGCGAGTTTGGCGGCGACCTCATGATCACGCAGCATCGTGTTCAAACCGTCAGAGCAAAACACTATGCGATCGCCTGCGTTCAGTTCGACGTCGAACTCATCAACTTCGATATCGGGGGTTCCAATGACACGGGTAACGAGGTGGCGACGGGGGTGGGTTGCGGCCTGCTCTTGTGTGATCTGGCCCATGGCAACGAGTTCGGCGACCAGGGTGTGGTCTCTAGTCAGTTGCTGGAGTTCGCCGTCGCGATGGAGGTACAGTCGGCTGTCACCGATATGGGCGATTTGAGCGATTCCTGCCGGCAGGAACAACCCGAGAGTCAACGTGGTACCCATTCCCGAAAGTGTGTAGTCATCGGCGGCTGCTTTGACGACCGCGGCATTCCCGTTGCGGACCCGGTCACCCGGTGCGATATCTGCGTTTGCGTCTTGGACAAACGCAGCCTCAATGGCAATACGAGATGCGACTTCCCCCGCCACCGCACCACCCATGCCGTCGGCCACTGCGATAACAACGGGTTGGTCGGCTGAGCCATCATTCATAGGCCGCACCGAGTCTTCATTGCCGGCGCGGACCAGTCCAACGTGTGTTGCGCTCGCCCAGGTGTATCTCATCTGCTCAGTTGCTGCCCGTCTTCTTGAGGTGGTCAAGATATCGGCAACTCGAAGTTGTGTCGCCGGTGCCTACCTTGGCACGGGTTGCAAGGATAAGCCAAGCGTCGCGGAACCGCCTGCTCAGCGATCGACCTTAAGAAGCTTCGCCTATCGGCCGACAGGTATCTCATCTGTTTGTAGAACCGATGGGCTCGAATAATGACTTCTGGTGTAAGACCGTTGAAAGGGGTCCCTAGTCAGCCGCGGCTGCAATTGGCTACGCGCAACGAATTCGAGGTTCACACCGACGAGTTGTCTCTCCTGCTGAGGATCACCAACGCCTTCAACTCTGGATGGGACGCCTCCGAGATACTGAACTCTCTCTATGAAGAGTTCCAGCAGGTTTTGCCGTTCGATCGTCTGGAGTATGCAGTACTTGACGAGACCGGGTACGTGCTCACGACCGAGTGGTTCCGCGCCACCTACGAGTCGAGGCTGATACCGGTCGGGTACGCATACCGTCGGTCAGAACCTATGACCAACAATCCCCGATATATGGTCACGAGTCTAGACAACGACATGCCCACCTACGCTCGTAACCGTCCACCTAACCATCCGGTTAGTTTGCTCGTTGCCGAGGGAATCCGGTCATCACTCAGTTGCCCGCTTGTCGTCGGCGATGTGGTGAAGGGCTATCTGTTTTTCAACACGATCCGTCCCGATGGCTACACGCCGCACCACATTGATCTGATTCAGCTCGTTGCCGGACGCCTCTCCGCGATCCTCGAGCAGAGTCGCCTCAATGACCAACTCAAAACACAGAATCAGAAACTACGAGAACTCGAGCAATCAAGGCTGGAGTTCATAGCCTCGATAAGCCATGAATTGCGCACGCCGCTCACCGCCGTCGTTGGGTTCGCATCGGAGCTCCGAGACCGCATGGGGAGCTTCTCCCCGGACGAGGTGAACCAGTTTGTGAGCGTCATAGCGGCACAGAGCAATGAGGTTGCCGGGATCGTTGAAGATCTCTTGGTGATAACTCGCGCTGAGGCAGGCTTCCTCACGGTGAATCCGGGTCCGGTGAACCTTGCCTCGGAGGTAAGGTCGGTCAAGTCGTCGATCGCGAGCGAACGTCCGGCTCAGCAGCTCACCTTGGCTATGGCAGACATCGTTGTCTGGGCGGATGGGTTGCGGGTGCGCCAAATAGCCCGCAATCTCTTATCTAACGCTGCACGCTACGGCGGAGATAGTGTCAAGGTCGCTACCTCTCGGGACGGGCAGAAGGTTCTGATGGTCGTGAGTGATGACGGGCCAGGGATCCCTGAAGAAGATCGTGAGATGGTGTTCCAGGCATACGGTCGTGCGCAGCTGGCGGAAGGTAAGCCTGGCTCTATCGGGCTGGGGTTGACGGTATCGCGGTATCTGGCTGAAGCGATGGGTGGTGGTCTCTCCTACGACCGCATTGACAACGAGAGCCGCTTCACGCTTGAGCTTCCCCTATATCGCCCGGGTCGTAGCCGCTACGAAAGAGCTATCGAACCTCGATGATCGTCTTGCCGATCTGAACCGCGTCGCCCTTTTGCAATGTCGTCGGCACTGTGACCCTGCGGCCATTCACGTACGTGCCGTTCGTCGATCCGAGATCGTTCAGCATGACGGAGTCGTCTTGAACCCCGATTCTGACGTGAAACTCTGAGGCGTAGGCGTCGTCAATGTAGATGTCGGCGTCTTCGTTACGCCCGAGCACGGCGGGAGCACCAATAGGGAAACGCTGCCCGGCGATGGTGTCTGAGCGGACTACCACTAGTTCGCCGCCTTTCTTGGATCGGCGCACCGATTGCGAAGGACCGATGTGGGCACCGATTGACCTGCCGATCTGCCATAGGAAAAGGTAGATCAGTGCAATGAAGATAAGTTTCAGCAGGTTCAGAAACAGTGCCGGCACGTGAACCCCTCAATATCCTGAGTCGATGGTCCGAACCGAAAACGTGGTCGGTCCGAATGACAGCATATCGCCGGAACCGATTTCTGCGGGTTCGGCCGTAACCGGCTTACCGTTGATAGATGACCCGTTGGCGGAGTTGAGGTCAGCGATCCAGACCCGTCCCCCCTGTCTGAACACCACCGCGTGATGGCGAGATATTTCGACTTCGTCGAGCCGAATGTCGGCATTCTCGGAGCGCCCAACGACGCACCGATTGTCTTTGAGCTCAAAGGATCGATCTCCGCGGTGCTCGACAATTTCACCCCAGGGGGCCAGCGCGGCCGGAATTGGCTTACCTGTGCATTTGATGGAGCCTCGGCTGGCAGACGAATCTGCCTGGACCCGGACCGAAATTGGACCGCCGATGCGCCAGCCACGATCGGCGGCGGTTGCCGTCAGCGTCTGGGTCAATTCGGCATTGAGCTGAGTGGTGTCGAGACCAGGGTCCAGATCGGAGTCGCTGACGGTGACGTCGAAGTGATTGGGGATACTCGGTCCGGTCGGTTCGTTGGTCACCATCAGATCAGCTTGACGGACGAGGCGGTTTGCCATATCGACAGGATGCATTCGCCCGCGGAAAACGGCCGCCGACAATCCATCGGCGAATCGTTCCAACCGTTTCTCTAGGTTTCTGGCTATTCCCACAGGCGGATTGTACGAACCGTCACCGATTAGCGGAGAAGGATCAGGTTTCCTTCGGGTTGGACGCGGGTGGCGGAGTGAGTGGGATCGACCCGTCGTGGCTGTGATAGTCGGCGTGGGCATCACGCAGTTCGTCCCAATTCTTAGGCTTCTCAATATCGAGAGCGATGCGGTGCACGGTGCTGGGACGCCCGTTGATGTCGAGACCCCTTGCCTTTAGAAGCACCGTGGCGCTGGCGTCGTCTATACGACGATGCTGTGCAAGGTGCTCTTCCCAGGACACAATGAGGAACAGTTCGGTTAGCCGATGCGGATCAGCTGCGTCTCGATAGAGGCGCCACCGGTATGCGCCGGTGCGGAGACGAACCAGGCGTACTTCCTGCATAACCTCGAGGAACTCGTCGAGACGGCTGTGGTCGACGTCCCAGTTGGTTGTTATGAGAACCGGGCCGCCGACGGTCACGACATGGTCGGGCCATTCCCGGTTCTCCTCGAACTCGGGGGTAACGACATCGCTGAGCTCGGGAATGTGGAGCCGCGGAGCCACAAGAAACCCAACCGCGGCGCCGATCACGCCGAGAACTATGTTGGCGGTGTCCGCACCAATGCTGTCTGCGATCCATCCGGCGAGAATCGAGCCCAGTGGAAGGACGCCGACAAACGAGAGCGTGTAGAGGCTCATCGCTCTGCCCCTGACCCATTCCGGTGACATCAACTGGGCCGTGGCGTTGAGGGTGGCGAGCGCCCACACCCAGGTCATGCCTGCCACGAGGAGAGCAACGACCGCAAACGGCATTGATCCTGCCAAACCCAGAGCGGCCCCTGCCACGCCAAACAAACCGATCGAGGCGGGCAGAGTCGCAGAGCCCAGCCGTTTCGAAAATATCTGTCTGCTGAATCCACCGCCGAGAGCTCCCAGACCCATGGCACCGAGCAAGATGCCGTACGCCCCGGCATCGCCACCAAGTTCCGCAGTGCGATTGGGAAGGATTGATTGCACTACCGCTGATGTCATCGCAAACATCGCGGCCAGCGCGAGTAGACGACGAAAGGCTGGAGTGAAGCGGGCGAATCGTACGCCGAGCGCAATGGCGTTGATCATGGACGTCTCTTCACGGTCGGGTGTTGGCATCTCCCTGGCGAGGGCAATCAGCACAACGATGACGCCGAGGTACGAGAGAGCGTTCAAAGCAAAGGCTGCTTCTGGGCCAGAGACGACGATGATGAGCCCACCCAAAGCGGGGCCAACGGCCCGGGCCACGTTGAAGGCTACGGAGTTCAAGGCGACGGCGCTGGCAATCATTCCTCGCGGCACCAAATCGGGCACGGTTGCCTGCCATGCCGGCAGGTTGAAGGCAAGGCCGGTTCCGAGAAGCAGGCCGAGAGCGAGCAGGACACCTGGTGTGATCCGGTCCATGACGGTGAGCACCGCCATCGCTGTTGCAGATGCGCCCATGGTCGTCTGGGCTACGACGAGAACCCAACGGCGATCGAACATATCGGCTACCGCTCCCGCGGCGAGAGCAAGGAACAGCAGCGGCAGCGTGGCTGACGCTGCCATGAGTCCTACCCACATTGCCGAGCCGGTCAGTTCGAGCATGAGCCATGACGCCGCGACTGCCTGCAAGAACGAACCAACGTTCGAGACAATCGACGCAACCCAGAGCGTGCGGAATCTGCGAATGCGTAGCGGTGCGACTGTGTCAACCATCAGTGCAGTCTACGAACGATGTCAGCTGAGCTTTTCCGCACATGGAGGTGATACCATCTTGGCCCCAAAACGGGCGAGTGGCGGAATTGGCAGACGCGCAGGATTCAGGTTCCTGTGAGGTAACACTCGTGAGGGTTCAAGTCCCTCCTCGCCCACGCTCATGTCATACTCTGATTTCGCACCGTCACGCCGGTCGCGGCGGCGACGAAACGCCGTCGTTCTCATCGTTCTTCTATCGATAGTTGGTGTTCTCGTGCTTGCGGTCCGCTATCGGACCGAACGCCGCGAGAGCATCGACTACTTGTCGACCGCCGAAGAGGTTGCGTTGCAGCACGCCGAGATGGCGGAGCGGCTCGGCTCATTGTTTCAGGGTCTCGGTCAGGAAGACCGACCTGCAGTCGCTCTTCGACTCGATTCGTTGGCCGTTGATGCACGCGAGGCGACCGCACAGTTGGACGGACTGGTAGCGACGCGACAGATCGCCGAAACCAGCGGCCTGATGGCCGTGGCCGTCGGCGCGTGGGACAACGGTATTTCCGCACTTGACGATGCGATAGTCGCGATTCTCGATGCGGAACCAGGAGACCTATCTGCTGACGAGAAATTGCGCACCGCTTTTGACATGCTGCGCTTGGGTGACAGGGCCTACGAGTTGGCCGTTACGTCGGTGGCGGATCTCGATCCTGAGATCGTCCCTTTGGCTTTTCCCGAGGTCACGTATACGACGGGGGAATACGGATCCCTTTATGACGCCAAGATCATTGCTGAACGGCTCCGTCTGCTTGGGGATCTGTCGGAGTCGCGGGACGTTGCGATTTCGGCATCGACTACTCCGGAGCCTGTAAGCGAGGGTGCCGGCGGTATCTGGACCATCCCGGCATCGGAGGGATTCTCCCTTGCGGTCATCGTCAGCAACACCGGTAACGTTGTGGTGGAGAAGGTCACGGTTATCGTGACGTTGCAGCGAGTGGGGGCTAACGAGGAGATCGCTCCGCTGGGTCAGTTGATACCTTCAATCGAGCCCGCGTCGTCCCATCGGTTGGTGTTCGACAACCTGGAGGCGGAGCCTGGCTTGGTCTATACGGTTACCGCCGTTGCCGAGATCGAGGGTGGCGGTGACCCCACCGATGACAACAGTTTCACTCTCGTGTTTGAGAGGAATGCCGAATGATTGAGATAGCGATGGTTGTCGCCATCGTCGCTCTGGTTGGCTTGATCGTCGCCTTGTTCCAGGTGGGCGCACTGCGAAAAAGGTTCGATGCTCTGCCCGCAGACCAGAACGTGTTTGCGATCCTGAAGGGTGTTGACAACGAATTGGGAAGGCTTGATGCGGTTACTGCGGCCCTCGAGCCACGACTGGCCGCTGTCGAGCATCTCATCCCCCACGCCATCGTCAACACCGGGGTAGTTAACTACGACGCCTTTGGCGACATAGCGGGCAACCTGTCGCGATCATTGGCTTTGCTCAGCGTCGATGGCGATGGGGTCGTGCTGTCAATTCTCGTAGGACGCCTCGATGTTCGCGTGTACACCAAAGAGGTCCGCGACTTCCGTGGCGTCGAGGAACTATCGCCCGAGGAGATGGAAGCCGTGGAGCGAGCCGGCGGGCGGTAGGGTGTAGCCGATCATGATTGATCCACGCATCCTCCGCACCGAACCAGAAACACTCGAGACGTCGCTGCGTCGCCGCGGCATCGAGCTCGACGTGAGTGTTCTAGTCGCCCTCGACGAACGTCGCCGTACCGAGCGAGTCGAAGCGGAGGAAATCCGCTCCGAGCAGAAGACGGTTGGCAAGTCCGTCTCCAAGCTCGACGGCGATGAACGTCAGGCTGCGATTGCGCGTGCGAGCGAGCTTTCTGAGGCTTACAAACAGTCATTGGCCATCGCTGACGCATCGGACGTCGAGTTCAACGACGTTTGGGTGTCGCTGCCCAATCTTGTTGACGAGACCGCAGCATCTGGCACTGAAGAAGATGACGCCGAATTGATTCACACCTGGGGTGAGCCACCGGAGGGTGAGTTCCTCGACCATCTGGCGCTTGGCGAAAAGCATGGGTTCCTGGATGTCGAGCGGGCTGCCAAGGTGTCGGGAAGTCGTTTTGGCTTCCTCCTCGGTCCGTTGGTCCGTCTGGAGTTTGCCCTGGTCAATTATGCGTTGGACAAGCTGGAGCCGCATGGGTTCACGCCCGTGATTCCGCCGGTGCTGGTACGTGACCATGCGTTGTACGGCACCGGTTTCTTCCCAGGGGATAGGGACCAGGTTTATTCGCTGGCTGATGACGATCTCTATCTGATCGGCACTTCTGAGGTGGCTTTGGCCGCGATGCATAGCGACGAGATCCTCGACAAGGACAAGTTCCCGATGCGGTACGCCGGATTCTCGACGTGTTTCCGTCGCGAGTCCGGGACCTACGGCAAGGACACCCGGGGGATCTTTCGGGTGCACCAGTTCGACAAAGTCGAGATGTTCTCGTTTGTCCATCCCGACACCGCCCGTGATGAGCACGATTTCCTGCTGGCTCGCGAAGAGGAGCTTGTGCAGGGTCTTGGGATTCCGTATCGGGTGATGAACATCGCCGCCGGGGATCTTGGTGCTTCGGCTGCGAAGAAGTACGACATTGAGGCGTGGTTCCCCGGTCAGGGTCGCTATCGCGAGATCACATCGACATCGAACACGACCGACTACCAGTCCCGTCGTCTCAAGATCCGTTTCCGCGGAGATGAGGGGAACCAGCTCGCCTACACGCTCAATGGAACGGCCATTGCGATGGGTCGCTGGTTGATCGCCATCGTCGAGAACTATCAGCAGCCCAACGGCACGATCGTTGTGCCGGAAGCGCTGCGGCCGTATGTCGGTTTCGAGACGATCGGCTGAGAATGAGCAAGGGGTCGGTCTTCTCCGACATCGCCGACAACTATGACGCGATCAACCGAGTGTTGTCGCTCGGGCAGGACCAGCGTTGGCGTCGTCGGGTCGTCGAGCGACTGCCGCCGGGTCGGGTTCTCGATCTTGGGGGAGGGACGGGTGCTGCCAACGCAGTTTTCGGTGACCGGCAGGTGGTGGCTCTTGACCCCTCGCCGCAGATGCTTGATCTGAACGATGCGGTGCAGCGAACCGTTGCGGTCGGTGAGCACCTTCCGTTTGCCGATGGAGCGTTCGATGCGGTCTTCTCGGCCTACGTATTTCGCAACCTGGATTCTGTTGACGACACTCTTTCTGAGGTGGCGCGGGTGCTGCGTCCTGGCGGACGGCTTGGTGTGGTCGGCTTGGGTCGGCCGAAGTCGAAGTCGGCAGCCATGATGCATCGTGCAGGCTCGGCAGTGGTTTTGCCTGTGGTTGGCACTCTGGCCGGCGCCAGGGAAGAGTACGTGTACCTGAATCGTTCCCTAGACAAGCTGCCTCCACCGGAGCAGATGTTTGCCGCCGGCCCAATGCGCAAAGTCGGTCTGTGGCGCATGGGACCCCTCGGCTTTGTCTACGGAGCAGTCCTCGAAAAGGTTTAGACCGTGTGGTCGAAGCACGCCTCGACTGACGGTGGGCTCTCCTTGTCGTTGAAGTCCACTGCGGTGATTTCGTAACAGGTCTGGCCGTCGATCTCAGCTCGAGGCCAGTCAATGATTGACCAGCGGCCAGAGTTGAGTACCGGACCGAACAGATAGGGCTCCGGTAGCAGAGTCTTGACCCCTCCTGCCAGTTCGCTGAACCAGACGTTGTAGTGATGGATATCCGCCTCAGGACCGGAGTCCCAGGAGACAGCAACCTCGCCACTTCCTCCTCCAAGACCGACGGTGACGTTCAACACCTGAACGGGGGTGCCCGGTGTGGAGTCGAAGCAGTCCTCAACGGATCTGGGGCTTTCCTGACCTGCCGCGTCAATGGCGCTGATCTGATAACAGCTTTCGCCGGAGGTCTGGTCGCGGGGCCAGTCGATGATGAACCAACGCCCGGAAGGCTTGGTCGCGGGACCAAAGAAGTACGGCTCAGGAACCAGGGTCTTGGTTTCTCCGGGCAGTTGGCTGAACCAGACGTTGTAGTGGTCGATGTCGGTTTCAGGGTTGGGATCCCACGACACGTCGATCTCGCCGCTTCCACCTGACAGAGTGACGACGAGTCCGGTCACCGCAGTTGGAGCCGGATCGAGGGCACGGTGCAAGAACGCGGCCATTTGTTCGCGGGTGACGTTGTCGGTTGGGCAGAAGTTGGTGTTGTCGGGTGGGTTGCAGCCTTTGGTGATTTCGGCTGCGGCGAGTTTGGCGATGTCGTTTTCGAATATGGAGTCGTTGTCGTCGCTGAAGGTGTTGCCGCCGCCGTCGGCGGTCAGGTTGAGGGCTCGGACCAGGAACGCGGCCATTTGTTCGCGGGTGACGTTGTCGGTTGGGCAGAAGTTGGTGTTGTCGGGTGGGTTGCAGCCTTTGGTGATGCCTGCGGCGGCGAGTTTGGCGATGTCGTTTTCGAAGATGGAGTTGTTGTCGTCGGTGAAGGTGTTGCCGCCGCCGTCGTCGGTCAGGTTGAGGGCGCGGACCAGGAACGCGGCCATTTGTTCGCGGGTGACGTTGTCGGTTGGGCAGAAGAGGGTTCCCTCGCCGTTGCAGCCTCTGGTGATTCCCTCGTTTGCCATCCACTCGATGTCGGAGGAGAAGACATTGGTGTCAGGGACGTCTGCAAACGAACTAGCTGCCGTTGCTGTGGCAATCGTCGTGATGGTGAGTAGCGAGGCGGTTAGAAGGAGAAGGACCCGTCGATACAGCATGAGAACCCCCAGTTTGTCGCAACTGCTGCTTACAGGCCACAGTATCCCCTCCCGAGTTCTGAGCAGCAAAACTTCCAAGCTCTTTGCCGTCGGGGTTTGCCGGGAGTTCTGTTGCACGGAGCTCCGATTCTGCCTGGAGCTTTGCGTACAGAATTCCTATTTTGCCTGGAGTTTTGCAAAGCAAAACTCTCAAGCTCTTTCCCTCCGGGGAAACAGCCGTGCACCCGCCGTCGGATGAACTATGTCTGGCGCGACCGGGTGGTTGACTCCAGCCAGGCGACCCTACGGCACCCGGGTGCTAATCGCTTAGGGCTGCTTCCTTCCGGACCTGACCCAATTCACGACGCCCCGCCGCGCAGGACCCAGCCTTCAACATCAACACAATCCCGGTGCTAGACCCAGACACAATCCACCCTCGGGCGGGGATTCAGTCCCGCATGAGGGGGTTTCGGGTTCAGGGCACCCCTAGTGCCCCACCTAGCACGGCAGCGGCAATGCTAACCAGTTGTGGAACCTTCTGATCTGGATAGGGTCCCTTGCTGCTAACTTCACATATCCCAGGAGGGATCGCATAGTCCGGCCTAGTGCGCGCGCCTGGAAAGCGCGTAAGCGGGTAACCGCTTCGAGGGTTCGAATCCCTCTCCCTCCGCCCGAACCCGCGTCTGGCGTCCGTCATGGCTCTATACGGCCGGCGCTCAGGGACGCCAGACTTCTAGAAAAGGTCAGAACGTGCCCGATTTCACCGCAGCGATGGATCAAGCGCTCGCCGAGGCGAGCCTTGCCATCGACCATGGGGATGTCCCGATCGGTGCTGTTCTCCTCGATTCGGACGGCGCCGTTGTCGCTGCCGATCACAACCGTCGCGAGCAACGCGGTGACGCAACTGCCCACGCTGAGATGCTGGTTCTTGCTGCGGCCTCGACACAGCTCGGTGATTGGCGTCTTGGTGGGCACACGCTTGTTGTCACTCTTGAACCATGTCCGATGTGTGCGATGGCTGCCGTCTGGTCGCGGGTGGATCGCATTGTCTATGCGGCTGCCGACTTCAAGGCGGGCGGAGTGTGGAGCCTCTTCAACATCCCTCAAGACGAGCGTTTGAATCATCGGTGCGACGTGGTGACCGGCGTTCGCGAGGACGAGTCGAAGCGATTGCTTGAAGAGTTCTTCGCCTCTCGCCGATGAGTGCCCCGTAGGACTGGTTACAATCCCGCCGGTTGGTGACGTTGTCACCACCACATGGAGAGATGGCCGAGCGGACGAAGGCGACGGTCTCGAAAACCGTTGAATCTCATTGGGGTTCCGTGGGTTCAAATCCCACTCTCTCCGCCATGAAACCTGACTCCCCCCGGGTTTCAATCGTTGCCCCCTCCGGGCAGCGAGTCAGTCCCCGCCTGCCATACGGGCAGGTTGGGAAAGTACCGCAGCGGCGTAGCCGCTGGGGTAGGGGGTGATCTGGAGGGATGGCCGAGCGGACGAAGGCGACGGTCTTGAAAACCGTTGAGGTAATACCTCCGTGGGTTCGAATCCCACTCCCTCCGCCAGGGAAAAGCCCTGCTACGCAGGGCTTTTCGCTGCATTTGCGTCTATCGGTAGTACCGCCGCAACGCGCCCGGGGGCGCGTTCGGGGCGCGATAGGGGCGCGGGAGAATCACTCGAGCCTTGTTCGGGGCGCGTCTGGAGAGGTGTGGTGGCGGCGATGTAGCGGCGATCGAGCGCGTCGGAGAGGGCGTCCAGGTCGTCCTCGTAGAGGTGTCCGTATAGGTCGAGCGTCATCGCCGCTGAGGCATGGCCGAGCTGGCGCTGCACCGCCTTGATGTTTGCTCCGGACGAGATCATCAGCGAGGCGGCGGTGCCGCGTAGGTCGTGGATTCTGAGTTGCCCGAGGCCTGAATCCTCGACGGCCGGCACCCAGACGGCCTGTCGGAACGGGGAGGAGCGTAGCGGGCCTCCCTTCGGTGCGGTGAATACGAGGTCGTCGTCGGCGATTGCTCCGAGGCGTGTGGCGAGACGATCGGCGAGGAATGCGGGCATTGTCACGAGACGCCGTTCGTGGGTCTTGGGCGTTCCCCACGACAGGCCTGATCCGAGTTCGGTTGCGGATTCGGCGATCTCGATGCGGCGCCGCAGTAGGTGGACACGGTGTCGCCGCAGTGCGACAAGTTCGCCCCAACGCATACCGACCCATGCCAGGGTCTCAACGATGAGCCCGGTTCCGGTTTGAGCATTTTCAGCGGCTGCGGCGAGGGCTGTGACCTGCTCGGCGGTGAGGAACCGCTGCTCGCGTCGCCGCACCGTGGGAACCTTCACCGCGGACGTGGCGTCGCGAGCCAAGATCCCGTCGTCGACGGCCAGCTTCAGTGGGGCTGAGAGGACCTGTTTGGCTTGTTTGATCCGTGACGCGGAGAGCCCTTCGGCGGACATCTCGGCGATCCACTCCCGCACCATGGCCGGTGAGATGCGATTGACTGGGAGATCGCCGAACGTCGGTAGTACGCGTGAGCGCAGCAGCGACTCGTACCCGGCCCGGGTTTTGGGTTTGATGTCGAGCCCGGCGAGCCAGGCTGCGGCAGCTTCGGCTAGTGCGATGTCCCCGGCTTCGGGGGCGATCCAATCGCCACGGTCGATTGACCCGAGCCTGGCAACCAGCCAACGGTCGGCGTCGACCTTCCGGTCGAAGCTCCGCGAACGGATGCGTCCGTCGGGACCTCGATACCG
>CAXMRC010000016.1:0-27784 GCA_964195945.1 uncultured Gemmatimonadales bacterium | reverse complement strand
ACGCCATCTGTTCAGCCGTTTCCTAGTTGCTAGGGGTTCCCCAGAACTTGACTTCGGCTACCACCAGCTCTTCGAAGGCTGGCTGACCGCCCACAGCTTGCGATGGGTAGTTGCTCAGAATCTCGATCGTGAGGGTCGTTGTATCGACGCTGGCGATATCGATCCGTTGCGGCCCACCTGCCAAGTCCTTCAACGTGTTCCTGTTTTCGACGCCGGGGAGATCATCGGTGGTGATCTTGTATCCGTTTATCCGGTAGTTGCGCAGGAAGCGGTCTTGCTCAGTGATGTTGTAGATCTCGATGTACCGGATCTGCACCGGCTGGGCGAAGCGGAACGTAAGGGTTAAGGGCGTGGTGCCCTGGTTGACCTGCCACTCCGATTCAAGATCGCCGTCGATGACGTTGGAATCGCCAAAGCCTGCGGAGATGCTGTCGCTGGCGGTGACCTCTGTCGGTGTCAGCTCCCCGAGCTCGATGATGGTCGTGCTTGTGGCTTCCACTGTGGTGGTTGTGGCCTCGGTGTCGTCACCGCCACGGAACACGTTGACGAGTAATGCGATCAGGGCGACAACCAAGACGGCGGCGGCGAGAACGCTAAGTGCCCGTCCCCCTGGCGTGGATCGCACCATTGGTGCGGGCGCGATGGGTAGTGGTTCCTTGGTAAGTCGGGCACCGCATTGTTCACAGTGCCGGTTGTAGGCGGGGTTGTAAGCGCCGCATGATGGGCAGGGCGCCTGCTCTACGGGAGCTGTTGGGGTCACCGCCGACTCCGTCGGTGGCGGGGGTGGGGTGGGTTCCGTCCCTGGTGGTGGTGGTCCGCCTTCGAGCTCGAACGGCTCAAACAGGTCGTCGAATGGGTCCTTGTCTTTCGCCACGTCTCGTCTCCGTCAGTCGGTCCGCCCGGGCTATTGTGCCACGGATGGTTGTGATTAGTGCGATACGCGAGACTGAAGCTTGGTCAGGCACCAGCGTTGGGCTTGGTTTGGTGCTTCTGGTTGTCGTTGTTGGCGTGCTTGTTTGGCGGGTGCGACGCTTCCTCCAGGGGCCTTGACCATGAGCCAAATCTGTCGGTGCGGGGCCATAGGTTGTAAAGATGACTAGCAAATCACGAAGACGACAAGCCGCGGGACCGACCTATCGCTGCGGCGATTGTGGCTTTACGACCGGCAAATGGATGGGGTTCTGCCCCCAGTGTCGCTCCGCGGGATCACTCGTAGAATCCGTCGCGTCCACCGGGTCCTCAGCTCAGACCCAAATCCTCCGCGACGTTTCGATAGATGATAAGCCACGCACTCCAACGGGGATCGCTGAGATCGATCGCGTGCTCGGTGGTGGGCTCGTTGCCGGCTCGGTCATCCTGATCGGCGGTGAGCCCGGGGTGGGTAAGTCAACGCTGTTGCTGCAGATGGCAGCAAAGATCGCAGAGGATGGGTCTGTGCTGCTGGCCTCTGCGGAGGAGTCCGTAGCACAGGTCGCGTTGCGGGCAACTCGTCTCGGGCTCGATGCGCCCGGGTTGCGCGTTGTTGCAGATGGTCGGGTCGAAGCGGTCCTGGGAGCCAGCGTGGACGACATGCCCGACCTGCTAATCATCGATTCCATCCAGACGGTTACCAGCGACGATGCGGAAGGCAGTGCCGGGGGAGTGGTCCAAGTCCGCGAGTCGGCGGCACGCTTTATCGATTTTGCCAAACGGAGCGGAACCGTCGTTGCCCTGGTGGGCCATGTCACTAAGGAAGGCTCGATAGCCGGTCCCAAGACCCTCGAGCACATGGTCGACGTCGTCATGTATCTCGAAGGCGAGGGCGATGGCGGGTTGCGATTGTTGCGCTCGTTGAAGAATCGCTACGGCTCGGTCAACCAGGTGGGTGTCTTCACGATGGGAGACGTTGGGCTCGATGAGGTGCCCGACCCTTCTGGCGTTCTTATCGAGGCGCACCGTGCGGGTTCGTCGGGAACCGTCTTGTTTCCGATGGTGGAAGGTCGCCGATCGATGCTGTGCGAGGTGCAGGCACTGGTGGTTCCCACCGTGTTACCGCAGCCGCGGCGGAGCGTAAAGGGGCTGGACGGTGCCAGGGTTCACCAGCTACTGGCAGTGCTGGAACGTCACGCTGGTATCCAGCTGGGCAAGGCGGATGTACATGTGAATGTGGTTGGCGGGGTGCGTTTGAAGGATCCGGCTGTCGATCTTGCGGTGGCGCTTGCCATTGTGTCATCGGTCTTGGATCGTCCGCTGCCGCTGACGGCTGCGTGGGGAGAGATCGGTCTGACCGGAGAGATTCGAAGCGCCGCACACGGTGACCGACGACAGCAAGAGGCTGCCCGTTTTGATCCCGAGCTTCTGATCCGACCGGGCAACGGAGGGATCAAGACTCTCCAGGAGGCCCTTGTCGCCGCTGGATTGGGTGGAAACAATCGCTAGCCCAATAGGGACTCAGAAACACCGCATTCTTTACGTTTTCGGCTAGCCTCGCGTGATGGCTGTGCGTACACCTGACTCTTACGAAGTTCTCCGCCGATTCGCCCCGGGTACACCACTGCGTGTTGCCGTCGAACTGATCCACGCCCAAGGCACCGGCGCTCTCATCGTGATCGGAGCAGGGCCAAAACTCGAAGCATTGTCCAGCGGTGGCTTCCACCTCCGTGACACGGTCTTTACCGCACAGCGCATTGCCGAGCTAGCGAAGATGGATGGCGGGATCGTCATAGACGACGAGAACGAACTGATCACTCGGGCGAACGTCCATTTCATTCCCGATCCGACGATTGAAACCGATGAAACCGGCACCCGTTTCCGCACCGCCGAACGGATGGCAATCCAGACCGGTAACGACGTGCTTGCCGTCAGCGAGGAAGGCTGGCGGACGGCCATTGTGTACCGCCACGGCCAGCGCTACGAGCTGGCCCGTCCCTCAGATCTCCTTGCCAGCGCCAACAACTCGCTCAACTCCCTCGAGCGGCTGCGACGCCGGCTCCAGTCCGCAGACGATCGCCTCACTCGGGCTGAGGTCGATGATGTGGTTGGAGCCCGCGACGTGCTCCTGGTTCTCGCCAGGGCCGCGCTGGTGAAGCGTATGTTCTCCGAGATCGAGCGCACTCTCGTGGCGTTGGGCGGCGAAGCCGAACTCATCAGTATCCAGGCAACCGACTTGGTCGATGGTGTTGACGAACTCGCCGAGAACGTGTTCGCTGACTACAGGAAGCGCAGCGGGAAGAAATCAGTGTTCGATCGCCTGGCGGTGGTTCCGACCGATGAGCTTCATGATCTGTCCCGGCTGGCGGTGGAGCTCGGCTTCAACGATGTTGAAGAGGGCATGGAGCCGCGCGGCCTGCGGGCGCTTACTCGTGTGCCTCGTGTCCCCGACTCAGTGCGGCAGGCACTGGTCGGTCATTTCAGAGGGTTCCAAAGACTGTTGCACGCCAGCGTGTCAGATTTTGAGAAGGTGGAGGGCGTCGGTAGGACTCGGGCCCAACAGCTGCGACGATTCTTTGATCGGATGATCGACCTGGGTGAGGCCTAGAGCTCCGGCTCGCAATCTTGATGCAAATGCGGCCGGCTGCCCAAAGCCAACCAACATGCAGTTACAATGCGCGATCTAGCAACCCGGACAGAGTGTGACGAACAAAAAGACCACAGCCAAGAAACCGCCAGCCAAGAAGATACCGGCGGCGAAAGCAACTACGGCAACAACCGCCAAGAAGGCTCCGGCAAAGAAGACGCCCGCAAAGAAAGTCCCGGCCAAGCGGGGAGCAGCCGCCGCCGCGAAGCCAGCCCCCAAGCCACGACGGGCCAAGAAGATCGTGAGTCCCTTCTCCGTAGGTGACTATGTGGTGTATCCCCACCACGGTGCGGCAACGATCATCAAGCGTGAGAAGATCAACTTTGCAGGTGAGAAGAACGAATACTTCGTTCTCGAGATCGCCACGGATCAATTGACCGTTCGGGTTCCAGTTGGCAAGGCGGTTGATCTCGGGGTTCGCCCCGTGATCTCGCAGAACAAAGCGCGTCAGGTCTTCCGAACTTTCAAAGACGAACCACAAGAAGCAGGGAAGAACTGGAGCCGCTGGTACAAGCTGCTCACCGAGAAGATCAACAGCGGCGACATCTTCCAGGTCGCCGAGGTAGTGCGTGACCTCACCTATGCCCAGCAGGTGAAGGGCATCTCCCCGGCGCTTAAGCGGATGCTGGCCAAGGCTCGTCTGATCATTATCTCTGAGCTCAGGTTTGCGCTCGACCTCGACGAGGAAGAGGCAGTCAAGAGGCTTGACCGTGCTCTTCCCAAAGTTGAAGTTCCCGAGGAAGTATGAGCGTTCTCCCCGACTCCGCGTCTGTCTGGGGCATAGTTGTTGCCGGCGGTGCCGGTCTCCGCTTCGGTGGACCAAAACACTCGATGGAGCTGCAGGGGAAACCCTTGTGGTCCTGGGGCAGGGACATGCTGGTCGACGCCGGAGTGAGCCACGTTGTCGTAGTTGGACCGGTTCCGGGCGGCGTACCGGGTGGCAACCGCCGACGTGACTCTGTCGCCGCTGGTCTCGCTGAAGTCCCCGATGATGTGGACTACGTGATCGTCCACGACGCCGCTCGTCCATTCGCAACTCAGGAGATGGTCGAAGCGATCATCGAGACTTTGCAGACACGTGACGTCGATGGTGTGGTTCCCGCCGTGCCGGTGCGTGACACACTCAAACAGGTCGATGACAACGACATCGTTTCCGGCACAGTGCCTCGGGATCACCTAGTAGCCGTGCAGACCCCGCAAGGATTTGCGGTAAATCCGCTGCGGGCCGCTCATGCGGCTCTCGAAGGTAGCTATACCGACGACGCCGGAATGATCGAAGACAACGGTGGGCGAGTTGTGGTGATCCCCGGCGATCCCCGCAACATGAAAGTGACCTTCGCTGAAGACCTGGCCGTGATTCGAGCGCTGGCTGCCATCGAGGGCACCGAGTGAGAACAGGCTGGGGCTTCGATGCCCACCGCATCGGCCCCGACGGACCGATGCGAATTGGCGGGGTAGTCGTTTCTGATGCCCGTGGTCTCATCGGCACGAGTGATGCCGATGTTGCCCTGCATGCTGTTGCCGATGCCATTTTGGGGGCGGCAGCTCTCGGCGATCTCGGGACCCACTTTCCGTCGAATGACAGCCGTTGGCATGACGCCGATTCCAGCGATTTGCTGCGGCGAGTTGTCGAGATGGTTACCGATGCCGGGCTGACGGTCGATTCTGTGGACATCACCGTTATCGCAGAGACGGTGCGAATCGCCCCCCATCGTGAAGCGATGCGGAGCCACCTTGCCGGGATACTTGGTACGCCGCCGGAGCGGATTTCCGTCAAAGCCACAACTACCGACGGCATGGGATACCTGGGCCGTGACGAAGGCATCGCAGCAACCGCGGTCGCGGTCCTCCGCTAGTGGTGTCAGCGAGCCTGTGCCATCACCCGTAGCGTCGCACCCGGGTCGTTGGAGATGATCCCGTCCACCCCCGCCGCCGCAAGCACCGCGATATCGTTCGGGTCGTCGGCGGTCCATACTATGACACCGAGACGTGCCGCCCGGGCCACCGCGACCAGTCTCTCCGCCTCCGGGACCACGTCGGAAACATGCGGTGCGATCCAGCTGTGACCTGCTCTCGCTATTGCCTCCACACCGTTGGCAATATCGAAACCGACATCGACAAGTTGCGCCGTCAGGATCGTGTCATCGGCGTGACGGACCGCGGCGCCCGTGTCGGGGTTGAACGAACTGACCACGACGCGGTCGTAGAGGTCGTTTTGGGCGACCCAGCGTGCGATGACTCCCGCCATCTTGTGGGTCGAGTCGTAGTCCGCATCCATGGGCGAGTTCTTGATCTCGACGTTTATGACCAGATCACCTAGGACGGCGAGAGCTTCATCCAGTGTCGGGATCTCTGGGTGGGTTGCCCTGATGGTTGCTTTGTCGTGGTGGACCAGTGGCCCCATCTCGCCAACGTCGGCGTCGTGGTTCAGCATCACCGCTCCATCGGCCGTAAACCGCACGTCGAGCTCCACCCCGTCAGCGCCATGGGCAAGCGCCAATTCGAATGCCTCGATGGTGTTGTCGCCTGCGTGTGCCGACGCTCCGCGGTGACCGAGAGCCAACGGCCTGCCCAATTCATCTGGAGTGATCAAGGGATCCCCTTTCGTAGACACAACGGTACCTGAGCGCTGATACCATCACCTGCCATGCGCATCTTCAACACTCTTGGACGGAAACTTCAGGACTTCGAACCGCGCGACGCAGGCAAGGTCTCGATGTACGTCTGCGGAGCGACAGTGCAGTCGCGGCCGCACGTTGGCCACGGTCGCTACGCCGTTGTTTTTGACGTCGTGCGTCGCTACTTCGAGTGGCTTGGGTATGAAGTCACCTATGTCGAGAACATTACCGATGTGGATGACAAGATCATCAATGCCGCCAATGAGATGGGCATCACCATCGAAGAGGTTGTCGATATTGCCGGAACAGCATTCCGGTCTGCTTTCGAATCGCTGAACGTCGCCGCACCAGACATTCAGCCGCGGGCAACTGCGCATATCCCTGAGATGATCGAAATGATCGAAGAGCTCATCAAGCGCGAGCACGCATACGCCGCCGATGGTGATGTCTACTTCAAAGTTCGCAGCTTCCCCGAGTACGGAAAGCTGTCGGGACGCAACATCGACGAGCTTCGCAGCGGCGAGCGGATCGAGCCGGGGGAGGGCAAACAGGATCCTCTCGACTTCGCCGTGTGGAAGGGTGCCAAGCCCGGGGAGCCGAGCTGGGAGTCGCCGTGGGGTCCCGGTCGGCCTGGCTGGCATATCGAGTGCTCGGCAATGGCCCACAAATACCTCGGAGTGGGTTTCGATATCCACGGCGGTGGCCACGACCTGGTGTTTCCTCATCACGAGAACGAGATCACCCAGGCCGAGGCAGCCGGTCATGTTCCGTTTGCCCGCTACTGGATGCACAACGGTTTGCTCAACCTCTCGGGCGAGAAGATGTCGAAGTCGACCGGTCATGTGGTCGATCTGGTAGAAGGTATCGAGAAGTACACGCCCGGTGCGGTTCGACTCTTTTACCTTCGCACTCACTATCGCAAGCCTGTCGACTTCAGCGAGGAGGCGCTGGTTGACGCACGGGCGTCGCTGGACCGTATGTGGGCCTTCCGCCGTCGTGTGCCCGGGCCTTGCGAGGACACGCCTCTCGAGTCTGCGATCGATTCGTTCAAAGAGGCAATGGACAACGACCTAGACAATGCCGGCGGCCTTGCCGTGCTGTTTGAGGTAATCCGTGAGGGCAATCGGAGGCTGGATGCCGGTAAGGATGCAGGTCCGTGGATCGCAGCTTACGACGAGATCATCGGGGTCCTTGGTCTGGAGGAGCCGGGTGCTGGTCTCGACGACATCCTCGACGACATCAAGGCGCTGGCCTCAGGTCTGGGTATAGATACGGCAACGGGAGAGGAAGCGATTGCAGCCTTGATCGACCTCCGCGCCGCCGCAAGGACCGACAAGGATTGGTCAACGGCCGACCAGATCCGGGATGGATTGACCACTGTGGGCATCGTTTTGGAGGACACGTCTGATGGCGTCCGCTGGCATCGGGGATAGCCTCGAAGGCTTTCATGCAGTGCGGGCAGCTCTCGATGCCGGTCGGGTGACCAGCATCAGGGTCGAGCACTCGCGGATTCGGCGCGACGACTATCGCAAGCTGGTGTACGACGCAACCGTTGCCGGGGTGACGGTGATCCGTGTTGACGATGTGCGCGACGACGCGGTCACCGCGGCCCCACAAGGGATCGTTGCCAGGGCTCGTCCGATTCCGTTTGTTTCGATGGACGAGGCAGTCAAGACCAGCAAGCCGCCGGCGTTGTTGATCCTGGATCACCTCGAAGATCCTCGCAACGTCGGCGCAATCGCCAGGTCAACGGTGGCGGCCGGCATCAAGTCGCTGGTTCTACCAGAGAGACGTTCCGCTCCACTGGGGCCTACAGCCTTCAAGGCCGCGGTCGGGGCCTTTGAGCACCTCACCATCACGGAGGTGAAGTCGACCGCCGATGCGCTCCGTCGGCTCCGCAAGATGGGTATCTGGCTGGTCGGTCTTGATGGCGCGGGTGAGCGGTCCCTTTTCGGGCTCGACCTGCTCACCGAACCGGTCGCCATTGTCGTTGGAGCCGAAGGTAAGGGGCTGACTCGTCTTGCGGCCGACCTGGTGGACATCATCGTCAGCATCCCGATAAGTCCCGACGTGGAGAGCCTCAACGCATCTGTAGCGGCGTCTCTGGCATTGTTTGAGGTAAGCAGGATGCGGGGCACTAAACTCGGCGGCCCGCTGGCGTAGCTCAGTTCGGCAGAGCAGCTGATTTGTAATCAGCAGGTCATGGGTTCAAATCCCTTCGCCAGCTCGGCGGGAATCCCTTGTTCGCAGGGGATTTTCCTTATTCGTCCCCCAGGGGCTCCCTGAGCTGGCATCTTCGGGCACTGGCAGACAGTGGGTATACGAGTGTGGGCGATTTGCCCACGCATCTTGTCCGCCGAGTTCTGGGTACGGGACCACTAGGGGGGAACATGTTGACCATCGATCGCACGATCCGTCGCCGCCGCGCACGCACCAAGCCAGCAGCGCTGGCGCTCGTCATGGCATTGGTATTGACCGGGTGTGGTGGTTCGTCGGGAGAAGACGAACCCGCCGCTGCCGGCAGTGAAACCACTGAGGTCGTGAGCGAGACCGTCGCAACAGTCGGCGGCAATGAGCCAGCGTCCGAATCCGGAGGCAGCGACTCTCCGGAGCCGGCGGCCGACGGCGCTGACGCGCCTCCTGTTGAATCCGATGTGAGCGCGTCCGATGGAGGTGGCGTGATTCTTGCCGATCTCTGCGCGGGCGATCAGCCGCTGAACGGCGCGATCTCGCTGGATGACCTGGTGACCTTTGGTTTGTTGTCCTCGACCGACGCCACCATAGAAAGCAGCGGCGCCTACGACGCCTTGGCTTACGAGACGTTCGGATTCCTTTGCAACATCAGCGAGAACGCGGGCGACGGAAACTACATAACGATCGGCGTGAGCGCTGGGAGTGCAATCTGGGACCTGGCAGTCGAGCAAGGCACCGCGCCTGCCGAACAAATTGGCGATTGGGACGTGATCGTGGGGAGCAACTGGCTGTCACCGCTGACGATGCGCGCCACCGATACAGCAGGAAATCAGGACAGCCTATTCATCACGTGGTTCCCCGCTGATGGCTCGATTCCTGACGCGGCAACGCTGGAGCGGCTCATGCGTCCGCTCACCGAGGCCATCGCCGCGAGGAGCACTGTGGACATCCCTCGAACTTAGCCGCGCTTAGCCGTCTCACCTGACCTGGCGCAGCGCGAGTCAGTCGGCTTGGACTGCACAAGACGACAGCATGCATTGCCTCCGAGGCGGTGGCGGCCGGTCAGCCCTGTCCCACATCGCCGTCGAACCAAGGGCATTGGGGCATTCGACCGCCTGGCATTGTGACATGGTCGTGGCGACTACTGGCTGAAGTGAGGTGCGGGGCGATTAGGGGGCTTCGGCGGTCTTTTGTCGGATGACTGTCGAGAGCATCCATCTGACCTCTGCCACAGGTACCCAATGCCAGAGCGATCTCGAGTCCGAGTGGGTAGTGCTCGATGAGCCTGGCACAGCCTGTTACAGGGTTGGAGGCGCCGCGGGTTTCCTTGGCTATCCCAAGAGCTTCGAGTATGACCGAGGCTTGCTGTCTAGCGACGGAATCGGTTGGAGCGAGATAGTGGCGCCAGCCATCGAGCCCTATCCGACCCTCGCTGTTCTTAAGGATCGGATCATGGCGATGTCTGTGCTTGACGTGGCATCAGACCAGCCCAGTCAGATTCGGATCTGGCTCGGCACGATTCGCTGACCTCCTTGGCGGCGACCAGGGGCACACCGGCTTGAAGGGCATGCTCCACGCCCGACCCGGTCACGGTGTTCTTCCCGGATTGGTTCATTCAGCCATTGTGTCGTCACAGCCCGCCAAAACGCGTACCTTCAACCTGCGACCGCCTCCAGCGCCTGGTCGAGATCGGCGATAAGATCGGCCACATCCTCGATTCCCACCGAGTATCTGACCAGGCTCTCCGGGATTCCCATTGCCGCCCGTTCGGTGGCAGTCATCTCGACATGGCTGGTAGTCGCCGGCGGACCGGCCACCGTTTCGACCGCACCGAGGTTTGCTGCGAGGTGCGCCAATTCGAGCCGGGGTAGCACCGTCCGGACGGAGTCGAGCCCGCCTCGTATCGAGAAGGACAGCACGCCTCCAAATCCGGTCATCTGACGTGCGGCTATCGCATGGTGGGGATGTGACTCCAGGCCGGGGTAGAACACCGCTTCGATCGCCGGGTGCTCTTCGAGATGTCTGGCGATGGTCAGGGCATTTGAGTTCTGGCGTTCGACACGAAGATGAAGAGTCTTCACCGACCGCTGCAGCAGGTACGCCGCAAACGGCCCCAAAGTGGCGCCGTTGATCTCGCGGTAGTGGTAGATCCGTTTGACGAGGTCGGCGTCCCCACAGACGATGCCGCCGAGGGCATCAGCGTGTCCGCCCAGGAACTTCGTGGCGGAATGGACGACGAGGTCGGCTCCCAGTTCGAGAGGCCGCTGGTTGATAGGCGTTGCGAAAGTGTTGTCGACAACGACGGTTGCACCGACGGCGTGTCCGGCGGCGGCAAGCCGCTCCAGATCGAGGATCTTCAGCGTGGGATTGGTCGGCGTCTCCAGGTAGAGGACCTCGCAGCCTTTTGCCACGGCAGCTTCGATCGCCTCGTGATCATCGGTGGGAACGAGTTCCACGATGACGCCATCACGGGGAAGGAACTCCAGGAACAACACCGTGGTTCCTCCGTACGTGTCGGTCACCGATACCACCCGGTCGCCTGGCCCGAGCAGCGTTCGCAGCGTCCCGGAGATGGCTGCCATACCGGTCGCAAACGCCGTCGCCGCTTCGGCCCGCTCCAGAGCCGCGATACGACGCTCGAAGACCGCAACCGTCGGATTCGTGTTCCTGCTGTATATATGGCCCTCTTCTTCGCCGAGGGCAACGGCCATCCACTCGTCAACGTTCTGGTAGCCGAAGCTGACCGTCTGGGCGATGGGTACCTGAGTTGATCGTTCCCAGAGCGGATGCTCCTCACCGGCCCATACCGACCTGGTCCCATCTCCGTACTCCACGTGTGTCCTCCTGCTTGGTCCCGTCACGGTACTCGACCGTATGATGCGGCCTGACTCTTGTGGGAGGGCATCTGTTGGACCGCATAGGCGCACGTAGTCTCGAACTGGTGGGAACGCCGTCGGTCACAGGGGACGAGCGGGCCGCCATCGATCTCGTCGCCGGGTGGCTAGAGCCGGTTGCCGATGAAGTCGACCTCTGGGTGACCCCGATGGCCGATCTCGAAACAGACCCCGCCTACCCCGGCCGGGAGATGGAGCGCGACACCGTGCCGGTGGTCGTGGGCCGGATCGCCGGTAACCGGCCCGGGCCCACTCTGGTATTGACGGGTCACGTTGACGCCGTGCCGATCGGTGACACGAACCTGTGGTCACGAAACCCGCTCGGCGAAGTGGAGGACGGGATCCTGTATGGGCGCGGTGCCGCCGACATGAAGGCCGGGCTGGTCGCCGCGGTCGAGGCTTTCACGACACTCGCGATCGGTGACCGGGACTTTGCCGGTGAGCTACGGCTCGTTGCGGTGCCAGGGGAAGAGGACGGCGGCACGGGGACGCTGGCCGCAATCCGGCGCGGTTGGGTCGGTGACATGGTCATCATCACCGAACCCACTGCCAGTGGCGATGAACTACGTGTGGTTGTCGCCCACGGTGGTGCCCTGACATTCTCCATCGACGTTCCAGGTCGCGCAGCTCATGGGGCGACGAGGCAACTGGGGGAGTCGGCTCTCGACCACTTCTGGACAGTCCATCGGGCGCTGCGTCGACTGGAGACCAAACTCAACGACGGTGAAACAGATCCGATCATGAGAGACCTTGGTTTGCCGTATCCGACGACCGTGGCGATCGTCCACGGCGGTGATTGGGCATCGAACGTCATGGAGAGCATCACCGCTGAGATCCGGGTCGGCGTGACCATCGGCGAGACCATCGGCCAGGCCGAAGCCCGCTTCGAGCAGACGCTGCGTGCCGCAATAGCCGGAGATCCATGGCTTGACGCGCATCCACCGCAAATCAAACGGACGGGAGCAGCGTTCGGGTCGTCGAGAGTCGATCCGGACCATCGACTGGTCACTGCGATCCAGGAATCCACCAGACGGGTTGTAGGGGCCACACCACCCTTGGTCGGGGCGCCGTACGGATGCGACATGGCGCTATGGGTTCGGGAGGCAGGGGCCGCAACCGTTGTGTTCGGGCCCGGAGACGTGAGCCATGCCCACGCCGCTGATGAGCGAGTCAGCCTACGGCAGGCGACGGATGTCAGCGAAGTGCTGGTCGACACGGCCATCGGACTGTTGAGGTAGGCGAGGAGCAACGTCATCAATGGTGTGGTGAACAGACGATCCGACGACGACAACCTCGATCACACTGCCCATGGTTCAAGTCGCCGACCTTTTGGGTCTATCGGTTGCCGAGGCGCAGGCATGGGCGGACGGTCAGGGCCTCGACCTCTCGGTGTCCGCTGAGTTCGCTGATATGTCCGTAGATAGCGGGCTTGCCGGTCGGGTGGCCGCACAATCGATTGCGCCGGGCGCAGAGATCGCTTCCGGTAGTTCGATCAGCGTGTCGCTTGGTGTGGTGCGCGTGGTGCAGATACCCGACGTCACCGGCCTCGCTGAAGCCGAGGCGATGCAGGCGCTCACCGGGGCCGGCCTCGTGGGACGAGTCGACGGTATCGTTTCGGTGAACCTGTTGAGCGGTCTCGGCGGAGTCATTGCCGAGCAAGCCCCGGCAGCGGGAGCAGATCTGGAGCAGGATCGACCGTTTCCCTGTGGGTCGGTCGTGTCGAACTGATCATCATCCCTGATGCGTGTCTGCTGGCGTCCTACCCACTGACGGGCGACGGGGTGGACGTGACCGGGAACAACGGTGAAGCGACGCTTCTCAACGTCGCGTTTGCTCGACGCTCCTGATGGGGACTGAGAATGTGCAGAGGCGGATGGGGGGGTGACGGCACGCGACCTTCCCCGGGGCGGACCTGCGGGCATGGACGAAGCCCGATCGGACGATAAGCTGATCACCGATGCTCAAGCACGACTCAGAGAACGACGTGGCAGCCCCGATTCGGGGCGAGGACGAGTATCGACGCCTCCGGCTGCCGAGCGATCTCCTTCGGTTGGTGTTGGCGTTGCTGGCAGGAGCCATCGGCTTTCTGCTTGCGAGTGTCCTCGACAACATCAGCGTCGGCATCACGATCGAAGTTGTCGATGCATTCGACGGTTTGCCAGCGGCGATGGTTGTCACGACGATCCTCGCCGTTCAACTCGTGGCGTGGATCATTCCCGCGGTGGTGCTGGGCCTATTGCTCTGGTGGCACCGCTACCGTCGACTAACGCTCGTCTTTCTGGCCGTTGTTGTCGCGATTGTTGTTGCGTGGGGTATCCAGAGCGAGCTGACCGCCCGGTTTGCTCCACCGGAACTGGCGGTCGAACCACCTTCGTGGGTCTGTGACAATCTGACGACGTCGGCGGAGCGGGGCATCGGAGCTGACGACCCCGGTGCGATTGGGGACATCGTCTCTCAGCCGGGGGAGACAATCGGTACCGTTTTCGGTTCGCATGCGTGTGTACCCGGCGACGGCTTCCCCTCGATCGTGTACATCGCCGGGTTCGCCGCAGGCCTCTCCGTTCTAACTCCGTGGCTCAACCGTCGGTGGCGTCGCGCTGGGTGGATAGTTCTTGCCGTGTTCCTGACAGTGCGCCTCATTGACGGTGTTTTGGTCCCAGTGGATGCGCTTCTGATTGTGGCCCTGGGCTATGCGATAGGGGCCGGGACGCTGCTGGTATTCGGCTCCCCGGATCGAAGACCCAAGGGGTCTCAGGTGGCGGCAGCGCTGACTCGCCATGGCTTTGACGTCAACACCTTCGCTCCGGTTGCAGTCGATGAGACCAGCACACGGCTATTGACGGTTCAACTAGCGGTCGGGAGACGGATATTCGTCAAGGTTCGCAGTTCCGAAGAACGAGCTGCCGAAATCCTGTTCCGGCTTTACCGTATGCTTCGATTGAAGGGATTTGGTGACGAGAGACCATTTGCTTCACTTCATCGCGAGATCGAGCACGAGGCTGCCATGTCGCTGTCAGCGGCGGCTGCAGGTGTGTGCACGCCGCAAATGCTCAGAGTCGCGGATGTGACGGCTGGGTCGCTGCTGATCGCCTTCGACGAGCTCGACGCGGAAACACTCGACAAGGTCGACCCGGATCTCATCACCGACGAGACGTTGCGGTCAACATGGGCTCAGGTCGGCATCTTGCATTCTGCACGCATCGCCCATAGGCATCTGAGTCCCGCCAACGTAATGGTGGATGCCGATGGCCAACCCTGGCTGATTGACTTTGGGTTCGCCGAGGTCTCTGCATCGGACGGCGATATCAATGGTGACGTCGCCCAGCTCCTGGCGACTCTGGCCCTGATCGTCGGAGCCGAACGGACGGTGGCCGCGGCCGTGGATCAGTTGGGGCAAGCCAAGGTCGGTGCGGCCGCACCTCGCCTCCAGCCGACCGCGCTCAGCACGACGACCCGAAATGCATTGAAGAAGCAAAAGGGTCTTCTCGACGACCTTCAGTCCGAAGTTAGGGCGGCCACGGGTCTCGAAGAGTTCGAGCTTGAGAAGCTCGAGAGGGTGAGCTCTCGCACCATCTTCACCACAGTCATGCTCGGATTCGCCTTCTACTTCCTGATTCCACAGCTTGCGGAGGTGGACTTTGGCGAGGTTATCGGCGCTGAGTGGCAATGGTTCCCGCTCGTCGTCCTCTTCTCGCTACTGACGTATGGCGGTGCAGCTATCGCGCTTATGGGAGCGATGCCGGAGCGGCTGCGCTTTCTTCCAACACTGCTGGCGCAGGTGGCTGCGTCGTTCTTCAACCGCATCGCGCCGGCGAAGGTGGGGGGCATTGCCGCCAACATCCGATATCTGCAGAAGAGCGGTATTGAACCCACCGTTGCGATTGCAGGAGTAGGACTCAACAACATCGCAGGGATCGTCGTGCACGTGCTGTTGCTCGTCATCTTTGTGACCACCGCGGGCCGTTCCGCCACCGACGTTATATCGCTGCCCTCTGGTGAGACGGTGCTCATTGCGATGGTGGCCATTCTGACTGCAGCTGGTGGCGTGATGCTCATGCCGTGGGGGCGGAAGCTGTGGCTGCGGCGAATCTGGCCGGTTGCCCGCAAGTCAGTCTCCGGAATAGCAACCGTTGCTACCAATCCGCTGAAGGTCTTGGCTCTGTTCGGCGGCTCTCTTTTGATCACCATGTCGTACGTCTTTGCCCTCTGGTACAGCATCGCCGCCTTTGGCGGGGGAATCGGTTTCGTTGCGGTCACCGCGGTGTATTTGGCTGGATCGGCCCTCGCCCAAGTAGCCCCGACACCCGGTGGAATCGGTGCCGCAGAAGCGGCCCTGATCGCTGGTTTGACGGCTTTCGGACTTGATACGACAACCGCGGTGCCCGCCGTCTTCCTATTCAGGATCGGCACTTTCTGGTTCCCGATTCTCCCCGGGTATCTGGCGTACAAGCGACTTGAGGCGCAAGGAGCCCTCTAGACATAGAGGGGCGCCTGTGCTCGCTGCGATGAGCGCATCGAGCCGGGTTCGTTAGAAGTCCAGGCCTTGTCGTCGTGCCTGCTCGACCACGATCGATGCCGGGTAGAAACCGAGAGCGTCTTCGGCATCGGCAGCAACGGTTTCGGCAAGCCTTCCGTTTGTGTCGAACTCATAGGTGATGCAGCCGCCATCAAAGGTGAAGTACCAGTTGCCGCGATAGAACACATCAGGCACGGAATCCTCGATCAGATCTAGCGCCTCAGGTATCGACACGCCCCGGGCCGTGATTGCAGGCTTGTTGCTGCGTAGCTCGACCGTTTCTTCCTCGGCGTCTAGCTCGCTGACTATCCACACATACTCGCTGCCTAGGAGAGCTTGGTTGACTCGGGGGCCGACCTGGTGATCCACGTTGTCGTCGATCGTGAAAATTACGGGGCGGTCGTCGATCTCGGTTCCTTCGAGCTCATCGATGAGCAGCTGCGACCACAAAAGCGGACGTTCCGCAGAAGGGATGATCGTGATCCCGATATCAACTGCTTGCGACTCGACGGCCTCGTAGCGTTCAATATCGGGAAATCCGGACTCGACCTTTGTGGCACCGGTCACATCGCACGATGGCGTAACCGTTGCGGTTAGGAAGGGGCTTATTGATCGGGTGATCTTGATACCAGCCCGACCGTCCTCGGCGAACCATTCAACAGAATCCCAACCGAGTCGTAGCTCGTTGAGGCATGGTGTGTACTTTGCGGTCGGTACTGCCTGGATGGTCATGATATTGGCCGACGATATTCCCCGCTCGGGCGCTAGGCATTCGGCCTCGCCCAAACCGAGATTGCTACAGCCGCTGATTGCAAGCGCTATCGAAAGAAGTGTCAGGAGACCGCGCCGCATCACAGGACCCCAGTCCCGGAAAACTCCGAGACCACCATGGCGACTATGAAGATCGCAAGCAGCACCGCCCCGGCTGCGAGACGCAGGCGGCGGGGACTCCACCGCTGAATCGAGATAGGTTCGGTTGGCGGGGCGAGGGAGCGGAACTCGTCCACCAGATCGACGCCCTGCTCTTTCTTTATCAATGCCAGTGAACTGCGGGATTGGGATGGCAGCGTGACGCTTCGTGTCGCGGCAAAAGCCTCGGCGAGATCCTCGGGGGCAAACTGAAGTAGCGCCCTTTGGTATACACGATTCGCATCCGTTCGGAGTGCAAGGATCACCATCATGTTCGCCAGATCAACTGCCTGACGCCACGGACTGGGCCGGACTGTGCCAAACGCGACGTCGATCAGGACGACCCTGCCCTGGTTCAACATCACGTTGGCGGGTTTGACGTCGCGATGCGCCAAACCGGCGTCCCACATGACACGGATGACCCTCAAGGCGTCGTCGATGATGGCGTCATCGATCTCGGCTTCGGTGAGCTCCTCGGAACCCTCTAGGAATTCGCTTACCATTAGGTATTCGCGCTCAGGGGCTAATTCGACAATCCCGAGCGGCTCGGCACTGGGTACACCCGCGGCGCTCATCAATCGCTGGATGTAGTCCTCGTACTCGACCAGCCGTCGGACGGAAGTGAATCGCACCTCATCCTCGAGCGATCCGTAGAGGATCGTTCGGCCAACCTTGTACCAACGGTCGGAGCGGAGGTGCGTATGGCTATACAGCTTGGCAAAGACGTGCTGCTCTGAGTCGCCCGCGACCTTGAGACGCAACGGTGTGGAGCCACCTGATCCTGCCAGCCCAAAGGGCTTGATGTCGTGGACGTCCAGACCAAGCTGTTCACCAACGGCACGCCGTATCGCTTCACCGCGGGCGCCCGTCACATCGAGGTGGGCTGCAACACCGCGTTGCCAAGTCACTGGAAAGGCGTGCTCCGGGGCGAACCATCGGAACAGCACGACCGCTACACCGAGAGAGAAGATTGCCGCAACAATGGCATCAGTCGGATGGTCCACACCCAGGTAGAGCTGGGCGAGGATGAGGGCCGCAACCAGCACCCCTGACACGGTGAGCGCAGTCCGGCGTCGTCTGGCCGTCGGTACGAGCGCATAGCTCATTGCAGCCAAAGTCACGCCGAGACCGGCGACAGCCGTTGATGGGTGTGACGGACCCTCCCAGCTGCCGATGATCTCGACAAAGGGTCGTGGCCTACCGACAACGTAGCCGATAATCTCCACAGTCGCCTGGACCAGGATAATGGCCAACAGCACCGCGAAGAAGTGTCGCCAGCGGTGGACAAAGATCAACGCGAGCAGGGTGCCGATTCGAAGAACCCGCAGGAACCAGCCAGAACCGAGCAAGGCGACCGCATCGGCGACCGTCGTCAAGGCGCCGGTTCGAATGTCGACGATTCGCCTCAGTAGCGCAGTGTCCTGTCGAGTCCACCAGTCGGCCGTCGCCGGGAAGGCAAAGAGCGAAATCCAGAGCAGGATCATGACGACGCCGCCACCAAGCCAGAGTCTCCCGCTGGTGCGGAGCTCTCGCCGCAAGGCTGCCTTCTCGCCGCTAGGGCGACGTCGGCGACCAGCTACCCGGATCCCGGCAACCCGAACCTCCCTACGAACACCGACGTTGGGTAGCTCGCGCGCTATCGGCGGCAACGGTTCGACTGGTACGTCTGGCGGTCTATCGACGGTAACCCATCCTCACTCCCTGGGATATATGACGGTACCAGAGCCGTCTTGTCCGGTGGGCTCGTCATGTGCACGTACGAGCATGCTCCGCTTGGGGCCAAGCACCACAGCGGGGAGGTCGAAGTCCGCGCCTGGTCCGGACTCACGGGCAGACCTTGGCCGATCGGGTCACTGTCAAAGCTTAATGTGAGATCCGAGAGCGTGAGCTCATCGACAGTCTGGAAGGGCACGATGGCGACTGATTGGACATTCAACGGAACCTGGCCTTATGAGCCGAAATGGTTCGATAGCGCCGATGGCCACATGCACTACGTCGGTGAGGGGTCGCGTGACGGCAAGCCGGTCGTCATGACTTGGTCGAGTTCCTCGGCCGGTAGGTGTTCCTCAGTCTGGCGTCCGTGAGCACGGTATAGAGCGCTCACGGACGCCAGACGCGGGGGTGAGAGCGCGAAATCCGCGTTTCTGTCAGGGGGCACCGATAACGTGACGGCATGCTGTCGCAGAAAGAAATCCGAGTGCTCGAGTTCGAGAGCAAATGGTGGCACTATCCGGAGCCGAAGGATCGTGCCGTTCGCGAGTACGTTGGGATGAGCTCGACGCGCTACTACCAGGTGTTACGCCGCCTCGTGAATGACGACTCTGCGGCAGCCGAATACCCCTTGGTCGTGCGGCGGCTTCGTCACATGCGTAAGGAGCGGCAAGAGGCCATGGCGAAGCGACTCGACACGACGGTCGGCTGATGGCGGATTCGACGCCCGAGGTCGTCACCGAGACAGGCGATGCCCCTGACCGCGATCTGACCGCGATTGTTACTCGGACGGGTATTGCGGCATGGAGCATTGTTGGTGTCGCAGTACTGATTTGGATATTCCTCCAAGTGCTGGCGCGTGTCGACATTCTTCTCGCTCCGATTGTGCTTGCAGTGGCCCTGATATACATGCTGAACCCCGTGGTGAACCAGTTGGTCAAACGCCACGTTCCCCGGATAGTTGCCGGATTTCTTGCGTTCCTGCTCTTGCTGGGCGTGATCGGCCTAATCGGGGTCATCGTGGCGCCGAGCGTGACCGACCAGGCCGCCGAGTTGGCCACCCGTTTCCCCGAGATCTATGAGGAGTCGGTCCTAGAGATAGAGGGATTGATGGCAGACGTTGGGTTCGGCGAGGTCGATCTCTGGTCATACGACCGCCTCGAGGAGTTCATCCACGACCCCGATGCACAGGATCAGATCCTGTCGGTCGTGTGGGATCGCCTCGGCCAGGTGACCACAGGCCTTTTGGAGGCCGTTCTTGTCTTCTTCCTTGCCCCAGTGGTCGCCTTCTACATTCTCATAGATCTGCCCAGGGTCCGTACCGAGGCTATCGCTCTGATCCCGGAACGACACAAGGGCGAGGTGCTCCACGTGTCACGCCGCCTTGGCG
This sequence comes from uncultured Gemmatimonadales bacterium, assembly GCA_964195945.1. Taxonomy (GTDB): domain Bacteria; phylum Actinomycetota; class Acidimicrobiia; order Spongiisociales; family UBA5794; genus JAAETI01. Next base: position 7,998 of record CAXMRC010000016.1, on the reverse strand, counting down.
GTGCCATCGGCGGGTTCCTGCGTGGTCAGCTCCTTGTGGCCCTCATAGTTGGCGTGATGACAAGCCTTGGCTTCCATTTCATCGGTCTTGAGTTCTGGCTGATCATTGGGATGATTGCCGGCTTCCTCAACATCATCCCGTTTGTGGGTCCATGGGTCGGTGGCTTCCTCGGTGTCATTGTTGGGTTCGTCACCGCAGATGCTCAGACGGCGCTGTGGGCGGCGCTGGTTGCGCTAATAGTCCAACAGCTCGACAACCACCTCATCAGCCCCAATGTGCTGCGAGCCACGGTCAGCCTGCATCCGGCGGTCATCATCCTCCTCATTGTTTTGGGCGGTGGCGTAGGCGGCATCTGGGGCGTCCTACTGGTTGTGCCGATAGCTGCGGCGCTGAAGATCCTGGTCGGACATCTGTGGCGAACACGCATACTTGGCCAGTCGTGGGAAGATGCCCTCGAGGCAATGATTGAATCATCCCAACCACCAGAGACTCTTATCGGAGAGATTCGCGGATCACTACAACAACGCGCTACAAAGGGCGCCGATCTGGGTGATTCGGACACGGATGGCGCGGGCGGCGATGCGAACGACGCCGCTGGCGAGTAGTCCGGAGAACATCTGATGCTCGATCTTGTTCTTGGTGGATTGCTTGTTGTCCTTGGCATTCGGGGTTGGATGCGGGGACTGGTCAAAGAGGTCATCAGCCTTTCCGTGCTGGTAGTGGGGACAGTCGGTGCGTTTCGGCTGTCCACCCCACTTGGCCGAGTTTTCGCCGCCATGTCCGGTGCCTCCCCGGATGCTTCGCGCTACGTCGCAGGGATCGCAATCTTTCTCGGCGTCGCCATTGTGGCCGCAGTCGTCAGCAGAGTCCTGCACCTCGGGATGCGAATTCTGCCGGGCGTCTCCACCATCAACCGGGCCGCCGGTACCTTTTTGAGCCTTGCTGCCTTTGCTCTCGTTGTCACGCTTGTCGTGTCGATGGCGACCGTGGTGCCGTTGCCCGCGGCGGCAGCAGACGAGCTGGCGACATCCGACGTCGCGGCAACGATTACCGACCCGGACGGAGTTCCGCAAAGCGTCCTTGGGTTTCTATCGGGCGATCGGGTGGTGGAGATCTCACTGCGGATTCTCAGTCTCACCGGCAGCCAGCGAGCCGTTGCCTCAATCGATGTACCAATCAAATTGGTGGCTACAGAGTCAAGTGGTCTTGACCGGCTCTCCGAGGTTGAGTTCGTGATGCTCGATCTGCTGAACGGAGAGCGAGTCGCCGCCGATGCTGACCCGGTTCTACGTTCGCAGGGTCTTGACCAAGTCGCTTTTGATCTGGCCATGGAGGCGTACCGAAGCGGCACGGCCCCTCTTCTCAGCGAAGGGGAGCTTCGCACGCTTCTCAACAATCTGCGGCTGCCGTCGACGCATCGCACCGAACTGGTAGTGCTGGCCGCTTCGCCGGAAGCCGCCCATGCCGCACTTGCCGACAATCCCGATTCGTCGATGCTCCGAGACGGCTTCACCAAGGTTGGGGTCAGTGTCGTGCGCGGTCCCGTCGGACTGTTGATAGTCCAGATACTCACCGGTTAGCAACCTGCCTGTCGTCCCTGCGACCGAGGTGTCAATCATCCAACGGAATGACGACAGTGGCACGTGCGATAGGTATCTTCTCTAGAGAGTGATCGGGAGGGTCGGGATTTTGAATGTTCTTGAGTGCGGAGGTCTCGTCAAAGCCTTTGATGACCTGGTTGCTGTTGACGATGTGGGATTTCACATCGCTGCCGGCGAGACATACGGTCTGCTTGGCCCCAACGGCGCAGGAAAGACCACGTGTATTTCCATGATCGCCGGAATTCTGCAGGCCGATGCAGGCAGAGTCACAGTTGGCGGGAGGGAGATCACAACCCGATCTACCGAAGGTAAGGCGGAGATCGGCTACGTCCCACAGGACATCGCGATCTACCCGGATCTATCCGCCAGGGAGAACCTGCGGTTCTTTGGCAGACTGTACGGAGTCCCAAAGGCCAATCTCGAACGTCGAATAGACGAAGTCCTCGAAGTCATTGGCTTGAGCGACCGTGGCGACGATCGCACTCAGGAGTACTCGGGTGGGATGAAGCGCAGGCTGAATATCGGTATCGGTCTGCTCCATGAACCGAGCCTGCTGATTCTTGACGAACCGACAGTCGGGGTCGATCCGCAGAGCCGCAACGCCATCCTCGAAAGCGTCGAGCTCCTGGGACAAACGGGGACTGCGGTCCTCTACACCACGCACTACATGGAGGAAGCCGAGCGACTCTGTGATCGGGTAGCCATCATCGATGGCGGCAAAATCCGAGCCGAAGGAACGAGGAGGGAACTCGTCGAGCTTGTCGGGCAACGCGACACCGTGACCCTCGGAGTGGTCGGCTCCGCTCACAAGCTCGTTGCTGGTCTCGAGGTTGTTTCTGAGATCGAGAAGATCACCGCGACGGAGGGCTCGATCGAGATCCTGGTTGAGGGAGCGAGCCAGGTGCTGCCGAGACTTCTAGACGTCGCCCAGCAATCCGGTGTTGCCGTCTCGGGTGTTGAGGTCATCGAGCCCAACCTCGAATCGGTCTTTCTCCATCTCACCGGGAAAGCGCTGCGGGACTGATGCGCGCCGCCGCTCTTATTGCTCGCAAGGATCTGTCCCAGCGGATCCGAGACAAGTCTGCAATCCTGCTCGGTGTCGTCGCACCGCTCGGCCTTGCCCTCATCTTCTCTGGCATCATTCCCGACACGTCTGGATCGTCGTTCGATGTCCAGGTAGGGGTAGTGAACAACGATGGTGGGGTTGTCGCTGCCGGATTCGTCAACGATGTGCTGCCGGCAGTGGAAGCGGACGACATTCTCACCGTGACGTCGTATGCCGATGAAGACGCAGCACTGGCAGACGTGGACTCGGGGACGCTGTCGGCTGTCTATATCTTCGCTCCCGGCTTCAGCGACTCGATACAGAGCGGGGCCGGCGGATCGGTGCGGCTCGTGGGTAACGTCGACCAGTCGACCTCGGCGCAGATCGCCAAGGCGGTGCTGGACGGCTACCTCGCAGAGATCGATGCGGTCGGCATCGCGGTCGGCTCCTCCGCCGTCAGCGGAGCGACCGACCTCGCGGCCATCACCGCATTGGCCACACAAGAGACAGCGGCAGTGGTCCTCACCGATATCGCAGCCGACAATCGAGAGCTCGATGCGACCACATTCTTTTCCGCCGGCATGGCCGTGTTCTTTCTCTTCTTCACCGTGCAATTCGGTGTCTCGTCGCTGCTGGAGGAACGATTCCACGGGACGCTGCCGCGTCTCCTCGGTGCGCCGATCAACCGCTGGAGCATTCTCGGTGGGAAAGCGATCACGAGTTTCGTTCTGGGTCTTGTGTCGATGGTCGTTCTGGCAGTCGCCACCACGTTCATGATTGGCGCGGAATGGGGCAATCCCATCGGAGTGGCGATCCTCATGGTGTGCGGGGTGCTCTCCGCCCTTGGCATCATGGCCGTTGTTGCCGTCGTCTCGAAGACAGCCGAGCAGGCGGCGAATTGGCAGTCGATAGTTGCTGTCGCTCTTGGCCTGCTCGGCGGGACCTTCTTCCCGCTCAGCCAGGGCCCCCGTTTGCTTGCTCTGTTCTCCAAGCTGACACCCCATGCCTGGTTCCTGCAGGGTCTTGGTGACCTGTCCGCAGGCAGCGACCTGACGGCCATCATCACGCCAGCCCTAGCGCTGATCGCCTTCTTCGCCGTCACCGTTGGCGCCGCGACAATCTTTGGCAAGGAGGTCCTGGCGCCGTGAAGAGCCTCGTGATTACTTCCACAAACATCAAACGGATGCTGCGTGATCCATCGACGATCTTCTTCGTATTCATCTTCCCGATGATGCTGATTCTGGTCCTCGGCGCAGCCTTTGGCGGAGGCTTCACACCCAAAATTGGTGTGATTGCTGAGGGTGGAGGCGACTATGCACAGAGCTTCGTCGACGAGGTTGCCGAGGATGAAGATTTCGAAACGATTACATATTCCGCGGTCGACGTCTTGATCAAAGATGTCGAACGGGGCGTGCTGCAGATGGGTGTAATCCTGCCCGCCGCATACGACGAAATGCTGCGGACCGGGGGTACCGCTGCTGTGGAGTTCGTTGGTCGCCTCGATCAGAGTGTGGTCCAGTACCGGGCGTCGATTGAAGCTGTCGCGGCCAACCAGAGCGCAGTGTTCCGTGCGGCCCGTCTCGTGGAGGCTCAGGGTCTGGCCGATTTCGGAGAGGCGGTTACGACTGCCCGGGTGGTCGCATCCGGATCCACTGGCACCGAGGTGATTGTCGAGACGACCGGTGAGTCGCTGTTCGGCGAAGATCTTGGCCAGTTCGATCTGGGCGCGCCGCAGCAGCTCATCCTCTTTGTGTTTCTGACTTCGCTCGCCGGGTCGGCCGCGCTTATCCAGACGCGCCGGCTGGGAGTCTCCAGACGCATGGTCTCCACGCCTACCTCAATTGGGCAGATCCTGCTCGGCGAGACGGGCGGCCGGTTCGCCATCGCCATGATCCAGGGCCTGTTCATCATGATCGGCGCTGCGGTTGCTTTTGAAGTGCGCTGGGGCAACCTCTTTGGTGCGGCCGCACTCTTGATCATGATTGCCCTCGTTGGCGCTGGGGCGGGCATGCTGATGGGTGCACTGTTCGACAATGACGAGCAGGCTGGTTCAATGGGCGTGTTCGTCGGTCTCGGTCTTGCGGCTTTGGGCGGTTGCATGGTTCCGATGGAGATTTTCCCCGACACGATGGTCAAGATCGCTCACCTCACCCCGCATGCGTGGGGACTTGATGGATTCTCTGAGCTGATCCGCCAGGGTGGCACCTTCACATCGATACTGCCCGAGTTGGCGGTCCTCGCCGGGTTTGCGGTGGCGCTGTTGTCCGTTGGCACCTGGCGACTGCGCGCCAAGCTCACGCACTAAGAGTCACGGTCGAGGTCGAAGAACGGGGAGCCTGCGCCGGTGGTGGGCTCGCCAGATTGTGTAGCTGGCGAAGTTTCTTGGGCGGGGTTCTGCACCGGTGGTGGAATCGGGGCCGGGGGACGCTTGGCGTTGCCCTTGTTCTCGTGGCGTAGTGCCGCCAGCCACACCCCTGCGGCGAGAGCCGCCGACAGAGCGAGAAGTCCGACCAGCCACCACGGGAAGCTGGCCTTTGGATATAGCGTAGTTGCGTACATGTAGAGCTCGTCGTCCAGTGGAATGTCCCACGCGAACCGTCCGTCAGGCATGATCTCGTCGGCGTTGTGGTCGGCCACTTCTCCCGGCAGCGAGAGCAGGATGCGGGCCTGGAGGGTTTCCGTATCGATGCCGCCCAGGTCGATGGGGAATTGGGACAGGTCAAGTTCCCCGGCGAGGTCAAGTGTCGCCTCGAGCGACGTGCCTGCGTCGGTTAGCTCGACAGAAAATGAGGTGAAGTCGCCGGCAGCCGCCTCGGGGACCGTGTCGACGTCATCGAATGCGATCCGCGTTGTATAGACGGTCATGTCACCTTCGACCCGCGTGCTGCTCTCGCCGACGAGACCGAGATCGAGGCCGGCAATTATCGCATCGCCGTCGCCGGCCAACTGGTCGATGATGTCCCGGAGTTGCTGGTTGATCCCGACCTCTGCAGCGAGGGTCCCGGAGCCATCTTCGGTAACGTCGAGCAGCAGGCGCACCTCGGCTCGACAGCCGGTGGCAAGCACGGCGAGAACCGCAATGAGGATTGAAAAACGTTTCATGGATCGGTTCGAGACTAGGGGGTCTGGGTCGATCCACCAACGTGCGTCATCGCGCGTATCCTTGCACGGTGAACAACACCTCAGATCTGGAGCCAGATGAGCTCGCCACCGCTCTTGTTGCGGCATTCCCGTTGTACGTCCAGCAGCGGCTGGATGTCTTGGATGTTGATATTGATAGCCCGATCGTCGCAGCAGTCGATGTGGCGGCGGCCGAACTGGCCGACTCGCTTGAGGCGCTGGCGAGACTGTCACCTCAGGAGCAGGTCAAGTCGCCGCTCGAGCTCGTTAGAGACGCGACCCGCCCGATCACAGCGCTCCTCGACGAGCGTAGGGTTGCCGCTCCGCATCGAGACGAATGGGCTGTCGAAATCCATCCCGAGGATGTCTATGACTTGTATCCGGCGTCATCGCGGGACCTGGGTGAGGAAGCCTGGCAGCTGCACTTGGCATGGGGCATCGACAAAGCGCGCGTTGTAGCTGGGGTGATCCCGGCGCCGTTGCCGTCATCATCTCCAAGCGGGTCTGGCCTACCCGCGGTCGCCCTATTCGGCATTGCATCCGAAGAGAGGGGTGATTTGATCGAGGAGTTGAAAGCACGCGGCTATCGAGGTCTTATCTGGAGAAACCCCGCGGCCCTGGCTGTGGCAGCGGAGGACCGACCGCAGCTCGTGATCGTCGATCTTCGCCATCCGACAGCTCACGATGCGGTCCGTTCATTGGTGGCGAGTGGGATCCGAGTGGTGGCGGTTGCGGATCGGGTGGACGATTTTGCGATGGCAGGGGTCATCGCCCTGGGGGCCGAGGAGGCACTGGAGCTACGCAGGGTCGTGGGCCGGTTGGATGGCCTGTTGCCCCGGCTCGCCTGATTCCTTCTTACCCGTCGCACCAGCTTTGCGCAGACTGAAGATAACCAAACCCGCCAGAACCAGACCTACTCCGATCCACTGGCTGGTTCCTAGTGCTTCATCGAAGAGGATGCGGGCCCACAAGATGGCCAGCATTGGCTGCCCGAGCAGAAGGACTGAGGTCTCGAGGGCGGGCAGGTTGGGAAGAGCTCTGGCGATGAGGAGCCAACCGACGACCTGGGCGACCAGCCCGAGTAGCAACAGCCAGCCGTGCAATGGCCAGCTTATGGCGAGGTCGAAATCAGGGGCGAAAACCAATCCGATGATGAGGGTGGTTATGGCGGTTCCGATCGTCGAGTCCAGCACGGGCCCGGTTGACGGAGTGGCGTGGCCTCTTCCGGATTCGCGGAGGAGCAGGACGAACAGCGCGTAGAACATGGCCGACAGCAGACTCTGCGCAGTGCCGAGCCCCGGATTGTCTCCGTAGGCGTCGGTGCTGCCCGCCCCGGATATGAGGAACACGCCAAGCAGAATCACCGGGAGAAGGGCAACGGCCCGTCTACCTGGCTTCTCGCTAAACAGAACCCAGGCGAGGAGTGCGACGAAGACGACCTGCATGTTGACTACAACGGTGGCGAGACCGGCGCCAATTTCGCCGATCGAGGCATGCCAGAAAGTCAGGTCAAATCCGAGGAATATGCCTGCGCCAACGGCGATCAAACGGTTCTTGCGGGGTCGCTCGTCACGATGGCGGGTTCCCCAATACAACAGCGCCAGGAACGGCAAGGCATACAGTGAGCGAAAGAAGGCAATCGTCAGATCGCCCGCATCGTCTGCGACGCGTACCAAGATCGGTGCGAATGAAATGCAGATGACTCCGGCAATCGCCATGAGCCTGTAGGACAGGTCAGACATTGGGCGAGGTTAGCGAGGTGTCTAGCAGCGCACGCCCGCTGCGTGCCAGGATATGCAGGTTGCAAGTGGACGGATGTAGGTTGGGGTCGTCCTATGACGGCCTGCTGCCGAGTACGAGTTAGGGGATCCTATGCCAGACATCGAGACCGCTTTCACTACTGCCCTTGCCGACGTGGAGGAGCTACCAGAACGCCCTGGGAACCAGGACTTATTGCGCCTGTACGCCCTCTACAAGCAGGCAACCGTCGGTGAAGCTACCGGTGATCGCCCGGGGATGATCGACTTTGTCAAACGGGCCAAATACGACGCATGGGCATTACTCGAGGGCATGTCGTCGGACGACGCCAAGCAGCTATATGTCGACGCCGTAGACGAATTGAAGGTGGGCTGACCAACCCAGACTTGGGCAGGGTTGCCATCAGTCGATGGAGCTCGGTCATTACGGTTGGAGGGCGGAAGGCGCGGACAGGCCGAGAACCTCACCATCTGA
>CAXMRC010000015.1:0-33284 GCA_964195945.1 uncultured Gemmatimonadales bacterium | reverse complement strand
TTGTCACCATGCGGCCAGCCGTAAGCGTCGTACTCCCAACTGGATACAACGGTTTCGCTAGAATCAGTCAGGTCGGAGGTCGAACCCAGAATCGGTATCCCCCTCGACGGACTGCAGAGCCTCGACCAACTCGACAATTAGCTGAGGATCACCCTTCAACCCCATGCTGCGACCGGCCGTCGCGCAGGATTGGGAGGAAGATGCCTACCTCGACCGCCATACCGATGCCACCCCGGTCGACCTGGCGTCGCTGACTGTGCGTTCGACGCTCGTCGAAGCATCTGGTCAACCGCCGCGGCTCGGTCCACCGAAGTCGAAGGCTTCGGAACGGACGATCACTCTCCCCGCATTCGTCGTGGAGACTCTGGCTCGCCACCTCGAGTCCTACCCACCCGTCGACGAAATGGTGTGGACGACAGAACGCGGCGGTCTCCTCCGTCGCGGATCGTTTGGGAGGATCTGGCGAAAGGCGGTGGCCCAATCAGTCGGACCACCATCCCGAATTCACGACCTTCGCCACACCCACGCCGCTTGGCTGATCGCCGACGGCGAACATCCCAAGGCAATCCAGACCCGCCTCGGACATGGTTCGATCTCGGTGACTATGGACCGTTATGGGCATCTGATGGATGGGCTCGACGACCAGATCGCTGTCCATCTTGCCGCTCGTGCGAAAGCTGTCGCGCCCCCAGCGCGCCCCGAGCTCTCCCCGAGCGATGCTCCTGTCCCCCTTAGAACGCGCAGAAACCCCCGCTGAGCAGAGGTTTCTTGCTTGTAGCCCCGACCAGATTTGAACTGGCGTTACCGCCTTGAGAGGGCGGCGTCCTAGGCCGCTAGACGACGGGGCCAGGACGACGGGATTGTAAACAATTCCGTCTTCGCTCGGGGGGGAGGACTTGAACCCCCAATTACAGGACCAGAACCTGCTGTGTTGCCAATTACACCACCCCCGAATGAGGCGCCGGAAGGATACGTTCAACTGCCACGAATGGCAACCTGAGAGCCGACACCTGCCGATCTATGCCATCTTGACCTTGGCAGTATTCAGCCTTGCGACCGTCCGATCTCGACCCAACGCCGTGATCGACTCGAACAACGGAGGACTGACCGACGACCCGGATATGGCTACCCGCAACGGCTGCAGGCCTTTGCGAGCGGACAACTCAAGGTCGACCAACATCGTCCGCAAAGTCTCCTCGACCGCCTCGACACTCCACGTCTCCACAACGGCAAGACGTTCCGCAGCACCGGCGACCGCCTCCGCCGCTCCATCTTTGGTCATTGTCTTGTCCCAGGAGGTCTCGTCGTATTCGATGTCGCCAAAAAGAAACCGCACCTGGGCGGGGGCTTCGGTCAGCAGTTTGGCCCTCTCTTGAACGAGCGGTGCGATCTCAGCGAGCGTCGCCAACTCGGCGTCGTCCAATCCCCTGCCGAGGTCTCCCTCAACCAGCGGCCGCACGGCAGCGACGAATGCGTCAGCGGACATCTCCCTGATGTAAACGCCGTTCATCCATTGCAGCTTGCCCGTGTCGAAGATCGCCGGGTTCTTGGAGACTGTGCTCAGGTCGAATCGTTCGATCATGTCGGCAAGCGAGATCACAGTGTTGTCGTCACCCGGTGACCACCCCAGCAGCGCCAGATAGTTGACCATGGCGTCGGCGAGATAGCCCTCATCCCGGTAGGCCTTGATCGCTGTATGTCCGTGGCGTTTGGAGAGCTTTTTGCCGTCGGGCCCCATGAGTAGCGACAGGTGCACATAGGTGGCTCGCTCGGCACCCATCGCTTCAGTGAGCAGAATGTGTTTTGGCGTTGAAGACAGCAGATCCTCTCCCCTGATGACATGGGTGATCCCGAAGTCGACATCGTCAACGGTGCTGGCCAGGTGATAGGTGGGCGTGCCATTGGAGCGAAGGATCACAAAGTCGTCAACCTGGACGTGGTCGAAGGTGACTGTGTCGCGAACCACATCGTCGAACGTCGTCTGGCCCGGCCTTGGCACCGCAAAACGAACGGTGGCAGACTCCCCCGCCGCGATCCGCGCGGCCGCTTCCTCGGCAGTTGGCTCGAAGCGGCCGTCATAGGAAGGCGCCTGCCCGGCTGCCATGGTCTCCTTGCGGAACTGGTCGAGCTGCTCAGGTGTCGCAAAGCTGTAATACGCCTTGCCATCTGCGACAAGCCCGGCAACAACGTCTTGATACCGACTGAGCCGTTCGCTCTGCCGATACGTTTCTATCGGTCCGCCGACCTCGATCCCCTCATCCCAGTCCAGGCCAAGCCAACGCAAGCTTTCGAGGATGTCGACCCGGAACTCGTCGGTGCTACGAGCCGCATCGGTGTCATCGCTACGCAGGATGAAGGTACCATCATTGCCCCGCGCAAAGAGATAGTTGTACAGACCGGTCCGGCCCCCACCCACATGCAAAAACCCGGTGGGAGACGGCGCAAAACGAACTCGGACGCTCATCTGACCATCAGATTTCATCTGGCTATCAGATTTCATCTGACGACTACGGTGTTCATCAATACTCCGATGCCTTCGATCTCAACTTCGACCTTATCGCCTGCCGTGATCGGCCCGACCCCGGAAGGTGTTCCGGTGAGAATCACGTCACCCGGGAGCAATGTCATCACGCCGCTGATGTATGAAAGCAACTCGGAGACCCCGAAGATCATGTCGGCAGTTGAACCCGACTGGCGTAGATCACCGTTGACGCGGCAGGTCACCTGAAGACCCTCGAGCGGATCGATTTCGGTATCGATCGCCGGCCCGAGAGGGCAAAACGTGTCGTAGCCCTTGGCCCTGGTCCATTGGCCATCCGCACGCTGCAGGTCACGAGCCGTCACGTCGTTGGCGGCGGTGTAACCCATGATGTATGACCCGGCGTCTTCGATCTTGACATCACGGGCGACCTTGCCAACCACGATGGCCAGCTCAGCCTCGTGATGAACGTTCTTGCTCTCCTTGGGGATCCGGATGGCCTGGAGCGGCCCGATCACAGAGGTCGGAGGCTTCAAGAAAAGCAGCGGCTCTTCGGGGATCGGATTGTCGAGTTCGTTGGCATGATCAACATAGTTGCGACCGACTGCGATGACCTTGGTTGGGATAACCGGGGAGAGCAGCCGGGCTTGGTCCCAAGCCACAACAGTCTCTGTTGGCTCCCATGCCACAAACGGGCTCCCGAGGTGGAGGCGGATCCCTTCGGGCTCCACGGCCCCGTAGGTGATGTCGTCGACGCGGCTGTCGACTCTGACAATCTTCATGTGAATTCTCCGTACTGCGTCAGTGGGTTATGAGTTTGGTGCCCTGGGCCATCTGGTCACGTGCTTGGTCGGCGGTGAGTCGCAGGGCATCAGCGCCGAGGGAGGCTACGAAATCGTGCAGGTTGGCTGGGTGATGACCGGCGGCTGCGAACCATTCGACTCGCTTGGTGGCCAAGCCGGATGCCATCTCGTCGGAAAGACCTGCGCTGTCGTATCCCAACAGAACCAGCGCAAGGTTGATGTCGTTGCTGGTTGGTCCTCGGCCAAATAGCGAAGATCGAGCAGAGGCGACCGCCGCCACAGCTACGTCGACATTGGAGCGGTGCTCCCCTTCGGCGAGAACGAGATCCCGGGCCATAACAAGCGACAGGGCATAACCAGCGTCAGGCCCTGTGGTGCCGAACCCCGATCCCCACTGCATGTCCTCTGGGCCACCCAACTCACCGGGCCGACCCGGAACCCAGCTCCGGGCCGGATCAGGCCTGCGTCGCGGACGCGGCAGATCGGAAATCTCGAGTTCAATGTTCGGCTGCTGTCCCACATCTTCCTTCCAACCGGAGGAGCAATGGTACCCGGTCCGCGGGTCCATAAACTTCAGGGGACGGGCTTTGTCCCGTCCCCTCTGTAGGTCGGGAGGGCTCTGCCTGACCGACCGAAGGAAGCGCGGCCGGAGGCCGCACAGACACCAGGCAAGCCCGAAGGGGCGAAGCTGAGAAACTCACTTCGAATCCTGAGTCGAAGTGAGATCTAGATATATTCGAGCCAGTCGTGGTGTCTGTCGAGCTTGCCGCTCACAAGATCCGCATACAGGCCTTGAGCGACCCGAGTGACCGGGCCGGGGGTACCGTCACCAACTGGCTTGTCGTCGATCTCGCGAACCGGCGTCACTTCCGCAGCAGTCCCGGTGAAAAACACTTCGTCGCCGTAGTAGAGGTCAGAGCGATCGAGCGTCCTCTCGACAATCTCGTACCCCTCTTCGGCGAGCATCGTCATCACTGCATTGCGAGTGAGACCGTCGAGACAGCCAACCGCTATCGGAGGTGTATAGACGATGCCGTCACGAACCAAGAACAGGTTCTCCCCGCTCCCCTCGCTGATAACACCGTCGTGGTTGAGCATCACCGCTTCGTCATATCCGCTCTGGACCGCCTCCATCTTGGCAAGGATGCTGTTGATGTAGGTCCCGGTGGCCTTTGCATTCGGGAATGCGGTGTTGGGAAAACGGCGCCATGAGGAAACCTTCACACGGATGCCGTTGCGGACACCGTCTTCACCGAGATAGGCCCCCCACTTCCAGGCGATGATCGCGGTACGTACCCGAGCGCCGGACGGATTGAGCCCGATCGCTCCGAGTTCCAGGAAGCTGATCGGCCGGACATAGCCCGACTCCAGTCCATTGACCCGCAGAGTCTCTTTGGCGGCCTCGACCAACTTGTCTACCGGCCACTCCAGCTTCATGTTGTAGGCCTTGGCCGATTGGTGTAACCGGGTCATGTGGTCCGTCAGGCGAAATACCTCGGTGCCGTCAGGCGTCTCGTACGCACGGATGCCCTCGAAGATGCCGGTTCCGTAATGGAGGGCATGGGAGAGCACATGAACATTGGCGTCGGCCCAGGGGACCATCTCGCCATCAAACCAGATGTATTTGGTGGGTTCCATGACCCCATTTTGCCACAGTCGGATCGAGTGCTGTCGAAAAACGTTGTCCTGTGCCCATTCGCTTCGCAACCAGCATCGCTACATCAGGTAACGGGAGTGCCAATCGAGGATCACGTCGAACCTTTCCACCCGGTGCAGCGGTGTACCGCTCCTGGAGAGTTCGTGACCCTCGGGGGCGGGGAACCGCACCATTTCGCTGGGGACACCATTGAGCTGCAACTTGACGAACATCTGCTCGCCCTGCTCGATCGGGGTACGGAAATCGCCCTCCGAGTGCAGGATCAACGTTGGTGTCGTGATGGCATCCGCCGCGGCCAATGGGCCGGACTTCCACATCGTCTCGAGGTCATCCAGACCGTCGCCGAGATACATCCGTGAGAACCAGGGGCCAATGTCAGATGTCCCGGTGAACGAACTGAACGTAAACAAGCCTCGCTCTGCGACCCCAGATTTGAAGCGATGGTCCCGCGACAGCACCCGGGCCGTGGCATAGCCACCGTAGGAGCCGCCCATCACGCCGAGACGCTCTGCGTCGAGACGGGGGAAGGCAGCAATTGCCGCATCGACCGTTGCCAACAGGTCGATCATGTCAGGCGAGTCTTCCTTGTGCCAGGTTCCAACGATGGCCCGCACGTGAGCGGAGCCGTAGCCCTGCGAGCCACGGGGGTTGGTGGCGACAACGCCATATCCGGCTCCGGCAAACACCTGGAACTCGTCAAAGAACCAGTTGCCGTACGCGGAGGCGGGACCACCGTGAATGTTGAACAAAACCGGGACCTTTTCGTCACCGGCGGGCAAATACACCCAACCTTCAACTTCGACGCCGTCGTGGGAGATCACAAAACGCTCTGGCTCGACGAGGTTTGCTGCAACCGCAAAGCCGTCGTTGAGATTGGTGAGTTGCTGTTCTACTCCGTCGACAAGCATGTAGAGCTCGCCAGGGTTGGTCGGCGAAGTGGAGGTAAACGCAATACGACTGGCGTCGCCATTGGGGCTGGCGCCGGTGATGGCTCTCTTGCCATCGAGGAGACCGGATGTTGCACCATCCGCATCCATCGTGACAAGCGTGACACAGCCCTCATCTTCGATCGTGATGATGGCACCCCCGTTGTCCAACCATTGCGGGCCAGGAGGGGACACTGCCGGGGCTTGTGGCGAGACATTGCGGTCGAGGTGACCAGTGAGGTCAGTCAATGTGCCATCGAGGTCGATCCGATAGAGAGGAGCCACGTCCGGGTGCCCCCACTGGTCAGTGATCCCGGCAGCGTAGAGATGGCCAGACGGGTCGTAGTTGATGCCGCCCCACAGGCCGATGTCAGTCCGAGCTTCGGGCTCACCGCCCGCCGTGGCGATTGTCCAGATCTGGGAACCGGGTTCCAGTCCGTGTCGGTCGTGTCGGGCGGAGCCAAAGGCGATCGTGTCGCCAGACGGGTGCCAACAGATATCGCCCTCGTCGAAATCTCCATCGGTAAGTTGGCGGGACTCTCTGGATGCAACGTCGACGATGTGGATGTGCTTGCGACGGTCCCCGACCCATCCCATGTTGTCGAAGCGGTAGGGGAAACGCGTGACCCGGCGCGGCTGGCGCTTCCGCTCATCTGGCTCGATATCGGCCAGTTCGGCGATCCACTCAGCCGCGATGACGGCGATCTTGTCACCAGCAGGTGCCCACTCGAGTTCGGTGACACCGAGTGAGAAGTCGGTGACGACCTCGGCCTCTCCCCCGGCCATGTCGAGCAGTGCGAGTTGCGGCTTGGCATCGTCGGCTTTGTCTTTACGGAGAAACGCCAGTCTGGTTCCGTCGGAGGACCAACGGGGCGCCATGTCAGCGGGGCCCGAGGTCAGCGGGCGCGCTTGTTCGCCGTCCCACAGCCAGATGCGCCGGAGGTATTTGTCGTCCTCCAAGTCGAGACGGGTCACAACGAAAGCAATTCGTGTTCCGTCTGGGTGTAGGTGTGGGTCGGACGGAACGGCTAACTCACCAAGCTGTTCGGGGCGCATGACTTCCTCTCATTCGTCCGAATCACTCTATCCGCGTCGAAGGGAAGCGCAGCGGCACCGAGGCCCCGCTGACGTAGGCGCTCGTAGCTGTGCCGTCCTGGTGGTTTTCGCGCACGCGTCCTTGCGATCGATTGTATGGAATCAACGTCCCCCGGTCTTGATCGAAACTGCAGACCTCCGCTGGTCCCCGATCGACCCGCTGCTAGACCACCTCCGACCACCAGCGCCATGGGATTCTTCAACCCTCGTGGCCTGGCAAGTCGAGGCCGACATAGTATGCCGAGCGCAACGAGGCCTTCCTCGAAGTCCTCAACGGCTTGCGAACCAGATGAACCCGCCCTCGCCAGAGGACAATGTGGAGCAGTAGGACACCATGGCCGAGCCATATCTCACCGACCTCAAGGACCTCGCCGACCAATGGATGCGAGTTGACGAACGAGTGGGCACTCTCGAATGTCGGCACTTCTTCGCCGGCGCTGCTGTCTACCGCGCTGGCAGTCTGATCGCCTCGCTGACACCAGTTGGTCTCGCTTTCAAGGTGCCTGCGGCAATCCATGACGATCTTATAGCCTCAGGGTTGGCAGTGCCCCTGCGCTACTTCCCCAGCGGGCCGATCAAGCGAAACTATGTACTCTTTCCAACGAGCACAGCATTAGACGCACCGGCCGCATCCCGGCTCATACTTGGAGAAGTCATCGGTTCCGCTGGTGGAGAGGAGGCCGTGCCCGCGGAGCCGTTCGGATTCGACTCGATGCCACACCTGGAGACCGAACGACTCGTCCTTCGCGAGATCCACCCCACCCGCGATCTCACCGCACTTTTCGAGCTCTTCTCCGACCCCGAGGTAGCGCACTTCACCGACACCGGTCCCTTTCAATCGATCGACGATGCGACCGAGGTCATGGACTGGTTCATCGGTATCTTTGCGCAAGAGCTGGGCATGAGGTGGGGCCTTGCCCTCAAATCCGACGAGGGCTCCATGGTCGGAACCACAGGCTTCAACCGGTGGTCTCGCGGCAACAGCACCGCAGAAATCGGGTACGACCTGGCCAGGAACCAGTGGGGAAAAGGATTGATGACGGAGGCCCTGGAGGCCATGCTCAGTTTCGGATTCACCAGGATGGCGCTGAACCGTACCGAAGCGGACGTGACCTCAGGGAACGATGCATCGGTGCGGGTTCTCGAGAAACTCGGCTTCGTCTACGAGGGCACGCTCCGCCAACGTGGCTATTGGAAGGGCGGCTACCACGACCTTCAGTATTTCGGTCTACTGCGTGAGGACTGGAAGGCGTAGCCGGCAAAACCGAAGTCTGGCGTCCACCACCACGGTATAAGGCGCTCACGGACGCCAGACTTCATCCGGCACGACCGATTAGCCTCCGGCCCATGCGAAGAATCGTGGCGGCAGGTTTTGGGGTGGGGCTTATTCCCCGCAAGTTGTGGAACGGTGACAATGGCGCAGGGACGTTTGGTGCTGCCGTTGCCGCTCTTATCGGATGGGCTTTGTGGACCGCACCGTGGTGGATAGACCTCAGTGTCGCCCTGCTGGTCATCGTTGTATCACTGTGGGCCTCGGCACCGTTCGCAGAGAACCACTCGGACCCCAACTGGGTAGTCATCGACGAAGTCGCCGGCACCCTCATCGCTTTGGTCGGACTCCAGGGCATCGGGTGGTTCGTCGCCCTCGTCGTCGCCAGACTTGGTGACATCTACAAGGTTCTACCAGGAGTACCCCAAGCGGAACGGCTCCCCGGAGCCGTAGGGATCACCGCAGATGATGTCGTCGCCGGACTCTACGGTCTGGCGGTCGGCTGGATTGTCACACTGGTGTGGTGACCCGCTACTGCTGGAAGAAGAAATACCAGGCGCCAACACCAAGAATGGCGCTGTAGATCATCCACCTCACAGCGCTCTTGATAACGCCAAAGACGAAAGCGATCACCGCAAGCACACCAATTGCGAGCAGTACTTTGGTGAAGGCAGAGTTCGATGACGCGGCCTCGAGGAGTCCCTCGGGGATCTTGTCCTGGACGGCACCGGGAAGCGAGTCAACGATGTCGTCCGGAATCTTGTCCAGTACGCCATCTTTGAGCTGCTGGACAATGTCGGCGGGCAACTCGTCGACGACCTCTGGCGGTAGCTCGTCGATGTCGACCTGGGCTAACGGCAAGTACTGCGTTGTATTCATACCTGGCAGGTTACCCCTCAACCTGGCCAACTAGCTGAACTTCGATGTCTACACCCTGCCTAGCCACAGCAGCAGTAAGTCGGGATCGACTTCCGACACCACCGGATGCATCCCGGTCGGCAACCCCATCCGGTTGACGATGACCGTGCGCAGCCCTGCGGCGGCGGCTGAGTCGGCACCAATGGCGGTGTCTTCCACGGCCACCGACGACGCCGGATCGATACCAAGTAGTTGTGCGGCGTCTCGATACAGATCTGGTGCAGGCTTGGCCCTGTCGACCTCATCACCAGCAACCGTCACCTCGAAATAGCGAGCGAGACCGAGGATCGCCATCTTCAAGTCAAGATTGATCCGGGAGCTGGACGACGCAACCGCCAGCGGCACCCCAACCATCGCCAGAGTGCGCACCGCGTTGATTGCATCATCAAAACCGCGCAGACCATCGTGGTATGCGGTCCTCCGATGCCGATCGACCGCATCCAGAATCTGTGAATATGGCGCAAGCTCGCCACGACCGGCAAAGTGGGCGTAGGTATCGCGGCTGTTCGTTCCGGTGCAGGCAAGGATGTCCTCATTGTCGACGACGATGCCGAAGGGGGCGAGAACATTCGCCCATGCCTGCCAGGACAGAGGCTCGCTGTCCGCAAGCACGCCATCGAAATCGAACACCACCCCGTTCATGGCTGCACGGCCTGCGCAATCTTGTCGAGCTTCCTGTTGAGCTCCATCTCTACCCACCAGCGCGCCAGAACATGCGCAACTACCGGAACGTTCACCCGTTGCACCAGTCGGACCGTGGTCGCGATCGCATCACGAGCAACCTCCGGATGGATCGCCAGTTCGAACCTGGCGGCAGCGGCAGAGCCATCGGTGTGAACTAGACACGACACCCTCGCACCTGCGTCCCAGGCTTCCACCTCAACACGCCGGACCTTGGCCAACCGCCGCCAACGTGTGGAACGGACAAAGACGCTCTGACCGGTCTTGGGAAGCTCAGTTCCCATGTAGCCCACCATGGCGAGGCCAGCCCACTCGCCAATGCGTTCCGGGTTGGCGACCAGCGCCCACACCCGGGCGGGATCGGCGGCGAGAACACGCTCAGCCACACACACGAGTTGTCGGTGCTTGTCGTCGCTCACCAGGGGTTAGCCTCCCTGTGCTTTGCTCCGGATCAAGTCTGACACCACCTTGGGGTCGGCCTTGCCCCTGGTGGATTTCATAACCTGGCCCACCAAGAACCCAATCGGCTTCATGTCACCTTGTCGCAAACGCTCCAAGACATCCGGGTTGTCCGTAAGGATCTTCTCGACCTCGGTGTCGAGAGCCCCTTCATCGGAGATCTGGGCGAGGTCGTGGGCGGCGGCAACGGCACCTGGCGCGCCCTCTCCGCCGAGGACAAAGCCAAGGACGTCCTTGGCCGCGGTGCTCGACAGACCGCCGGCCTCAACCATCTCACCCAGTTCCCGAAGGTGTTCTGGCGTCAGTCTTGTGTCGGCCAACTCAACCTCGTTGCGACGCAGATAGGCAACGACCTCTCCGGTCAGCCAATTACCGACCAACTTGGCGTCGGCACCGAGGGCTGCGGCTGCATCGAACATGTCGGCGAGATCTCCCGCCTCTACCATCGTGGCCGCGGCCTGTCGCTCGACACCCGCTACGGCCAACCTGCGTCGACGTGCTGCAGGAAGTTCCGGTAGCGAAGCAAAAACACGCTGACGCCAAGCGTCGTCAACCAGAAGCGGAACAAGGTCCGGTTCCTGGAAGTAGCGGTAGTCTTCAGATTCCTCCTTGGACCGCATCCCTGCGGTCGTTCCGGAATTCTCGTCCCAGTGGCGGGTTTCCTGCTTGACAGTTCCCCCACCCTCGATGAGGGCGATTTGGCGCTGGATTTCGTAGGCGGACGCCCGCTGCAGCGACCGCAACGAGTTCATGTTCTTGACCTCTGCCCGCGTACCGAGCTCTTGTTGGCCAACCGGCCGAACAGAGATGTTGGCATCAAAGCGCATGCTCCCCTCCTCCAGCCTCACGTCAGACACGCCAAGGCTGCGGACAACTCGCTGCAGCTCAGCCGCATAGGCCCGCGCCTGCTCCGGCGAGCGGAGGTCCGGCTCACTGACGATCTCGACAAGCGGGACACCGGCACGGTTGAAGTCGAGCAAAGAGTGGTCGGCATCGTGGATACGGCCGGTCTCGCTCCCATGGAGACTCTTGCCGGTGTCTTCCTCCATGTGGACACGGGTAATCCCGATGGTCGCTTCTTCGCCATCGACGTCGATGTCCAGGTGACCGTTGATGCACAACGGAATGTCGTACTGCGAGATCTGGTAGTTCTTCGGCAGATCCGGGTAGAAATAGTTCTTTCGATGAAATAGCGAGTGCTCAACCAATTCACAACCGAGGGATGCTCCGATGCGCAGAATCCCCTCGATCGCTTCCTCGTTGGGGACCGGAAGCGCACCAGGTAGGGCCAGGCAGACGGGGCAAACCATCGTATTGGGTTCTGCGCCGAAGTTGACTGCGCATCCGCAGAACATTTTGGACTTTGTCTGCAACTCCACGTGTATCTCTATGCCGATTACGGCTTCCCAATCAGTCATGCGGGGAGGACCTCCGAAGTCGCCAGAGCCGGTCTCGCAGCAAAGCCGGCAAGCCGTTCCACCTCAGCGGCAACCCGGAACATTTGAGCTTCATGCAGCGCCGGCGCCATGATCTGGAACCCGATCGGCAAACCGGAGTCGTCCAGACCGATCGGCACCGAGCCTGAGGGGTCGCCGGCCAGATTGCTCGCAATGGTGCAGACATCCGCGTAGTACATGCTCAGCGGATCGGCCGTCTTTTCGCCTATTGCGAAAGCAGTCGTCGGGCTAGTGGGCGAGACAAGCACATCGACTTTCTCGTATGCCGCAGCAAAGTCGCTGCGCACCAGGGTTCTCACCTTCTGCGCTTGACCATAGAAAGCGTCGTAGTAGCCCGCCGACAGCGCATAGGTGCCGAGCAATATGCGACGGATGACCTCAGGTCCGAAGCCCTCGGCGCGGGTACGAGCCATCATGTCCTCGGTTGTGTCTCCATCAACTCGGAGCCCGTAGCGAACACCGTCAAACCGCGCCAGGTTCGCCGAAGCTTCGGCCGGCGCAATCAAGTAATAGGCGGACAAGGCGTACTCGGTGACAGGGAGAGACACTTCGGTCACCTCAGCTCCGGCGTCGGCCAAAGCGTTGTACATCTTGGTGCAGGCCGTGTCCACCTGCGGATCGATGCCATCACCGGACAGCTCTTTGACGATGCCGATTCGCATCCCGGCCACTCCGGTATCGAGCAGGGTCGAGATATCGGGAGTCTCGCCCCGATAACTTGTCGCATCGTGGATATCGAACCCGGCGATTGCCTCGAGCAGAGTGGCCGCGTCGCCAACGGTTCTGGCAAACGGCCCAATCTGATCAAGCGACGAGGCGAATGCGATTAAGCCATACCGGCTAACGACACCATATGTCGGTTTGACCCCGACAAGACCGCACAGCGAGGCCGGTTGCCGAATGGAGCCACCAGTGTCACTGCCCAACGCACCAAGCGCCGAACCAACGGCAACCGCAGCTGCTGAGCCACCCGATGATCCGCCAGGGACACGGTCGGTATCCCACGGGTTTCTGGTCGGCCCAAACGCAGAGTTCTCGGTCGACGAGCCCATGGCGAATTCGTCCAGGTTGGTTTTACCCATGACAACTGCGTGCTGGGACTGCAGCCGCGCAACCACAGTTGCGTCGTAGGGAGGGACGTAACCGGCAAGAATCTTCGACCCTGCCGTGGTTTCCATGCCCCGCGTCGACATGTTGTCCTTAAGAGCGATCGGGATGCCCTGCAGAGGCCCGTGATCATTGCCAGCGTCGAACGCCTCATCGGCTGTCTGCGCAGCTGCACGCACCTTGTCCTGGTCCAGTGTTAGATACGCGTGCAGATGGGATTCGGTTATCGCAGCTCTGGTGATCGTGGCGTCGGCAAGATCGCGTGCGGTGAACTGTCCGCTCCGCAGTCCGCTCCCTGCGTTTGCGATGGAAAGGTCGGCGAGGTCTGTCATGACTCGTCCAAGATCCGGGGCACTCTAAAGAATTCGCCATCTCGCTGTGGAGCCTGTTCGAGGACTTCTTCGCGATCGAGCGATGGCCGCGTTTCGTCGGGCCGGAACGCATTCGTCATCGGCAGCGGATGCGACGTCGGCAGCACATCATCGGTGGGTAGTCTGCCGACTCGTTCTGCGTGTTCAAGGATTTCTTGGAGCTGGGAACCGTATTCGGCAAGCGCTTCTGCAGAGATGGCAAGCCTGGCGAGTTTGGCAACTTTGGCGATATCAATTTCTACGGGCATGCGCCGGAGATTACCCGCCGCACAGCAACGTGCCGCCCGATGCCGGGGAGCTCGCATCGGACTAACGTCTGAGGACCATCCCGGGCTGGGCTCGGGGACAAACAAACGCGTTGGATGATGGTGCAGACAGGGTGGAGGAACGTCGGTGCGGTGCGTCGGGCATTTGTGCTCGGGCTCTCTTTTGCGCTGTTCGCTTTGCAGCCGACGTTGGGCGGCGCTGCCATTATCGAGAGCGGTTTCTCCCAGACCGCCATCACCGTCGCCGCACCGGTCGCCGACTTCTACGACTACACCAGGGCGACGACAGCCCTCTGGACCACATCGGCTGAATTCGACACAGGTGCCTATACGAACACCAACACCACCGAAATCGCCGACAGCGTCACCCTGGATCGGATCGGGCCGGCGGGAGTGGTCACACCATCCGCCACGATTTCCTGGTGGGACACCGATTGGAACAACCGGCAGTGCTTCGCAATCGAGCACACCGACCCAGATGCAGCAACGGTCACCGAATACCAACTCCGATTGGACTTCCCAATCGAGTCGCTGGTCGCCGGCGGCTTCCTCCAAGCCGACATAGGAGACTTGCGTGCGGTCGGCGCCGATGGAGCGACATCGCTTCCGCTTTGGCTAGACGACACAGTCAGCGACGTCATCTGGGTTCAGATGGACTCAATTACAGCGGGTACAACAGAGGATCTTTGCCTCTACTACGGCTACAACGCGGGGATTGCGACCAGTCCCGCCAACCACACCGAAGGTGCGGTTTTTGGCTACACGTCAGCTCGCGACATCTACTACGCAGTATCGGATGGGTACACCGCACCAGGAACAGATCTCAATGTTGTCAGCTTCACCGCTGCCAACGAAGTGACGCGCAGCGGCGGAACAACCGTCACCCTTGCTGCCGCCGGCGATCTCGCAACGTTCGCTGCGGCCGGAACAAGTGCTGGATCGGTCTTCAGCGTCCTCGGGCCGATATCTGCCCAGGCGACGACAAGCGGCTTCGACACACTCGTCCCCATCTCGTTCGCCGGCACCCGTTTTGTATCACCCGTCAGCCGTGATGGGCAACAGTTCTCGTTTGTCGCCCCGTTCGGCGATGCCACCGTCGATCTATATGACGGCACAACCCTGGTGACAACATTCCTGGTTGCCTCCGGCACTTCGTATACCCATGTCGCAGACGACATCACTGCGGGCAATAGCGCCATCATCGAGTCCGATGCGCCGGTGCTGGTCGCCCACAGATCGGATCTGGGCGGCGACACATTTGCTCTCTATCCCGCAACGGCAGGGGACTTCTACGGAGTACGGTCAACTGAGATCTTGATCGGTTACGGAACCGACGCTACCCAGGTCGCCGTGTCCGGTTCAGATGCGGCAACCTCCATCGCTCCCGGCGATCGCAGCGATGCCAACCGTCTCATCGGTGGCACCGTTCAGGGTGGCGCCGCCGCCGACGGCCTCCACCTGACCGCCGATCAGGCAATTGGTGTGGTCGCCCATGAGGACGGTGACGGTGGAGAGTCCGTAACCGTCGTGCCGTCCTTCGAACTTGGCTCGCAGTACTGGATAGCCACAGACTCGCAATATGTAGCGCTGTCCTGCCCTACCGCGGGGTCCGCGTCCATAGCCATCACCATCTCGCCACCGGCGGTCGCCCCGCGACCGGTCACCTGTGCGGGCGGTCCCACGGTGGCCTGGGCTGCAGACACTGCCGACCTCGTAGTCACGTCAACACGTGGGATCGAGGTCTCCTCTGCCGGCTCCGGAACCTTCTCGGCCTACTACGAGACCCTCGGACTCGAGGGCCAGACCAGCCTTCTGGGCATGAAACAAGGGCGGCAGTACACCTGGCCGGAACCGCTCCTCACCGCAGGTGCCGATGAGGGTCTCTACCAAACGACGGGTATCTGGGAGAGCCCATCGCTCGATATCGGCGCGGGCTCAGATGTATACGGCCTCGTAGCGTTTGATGGCGATGTCCCCGTTGCTACCACTCTGCGAGTTCAGATGGCAACATCGAGTTCGGGCATCCCGGTGAACTTTGTGGGCCCCGACGGAACCGCAAGCACCTACTTCACGATTTCATCGCTACCGTCTGTGGCGGACTTCGCTCACGACGGCGATCGCGTACTGCGGGTGCGCGCAGAGTTCGAGACTGCGGACCCCGCCGCCGCCACTCCCCGACTCGACTTTGTATCGGTCGACCACCATCTCGTTGCACTAGATCGATCGCTTGCGGGCTCTCCGACAGTTTCTGTGACGACAACGATCGACCCGGTTGTGACGATGTCGTACTTGCTGAGAGTCACAACATCCAATCCGGCGATCACTGGTAGTACAGCGACCGCCGTGTACCGTGGCGACACCAACCTCGCAAACCTTGCCGAGGAGACCGTGAGATTCGTCAACATTGGAATGGGGGTTGATAGCGTGCAGCAATCGGTGACACTGCCCGTTGCGCTCCCCATTAGCTTTGACGCCGGTAACCCCCATTCCGTCGTCATTGACCACTCCGCCATTGGGTCCGGAATCACCGTCATCTCGTTTGCCTGGCAGTTGGACTATGCAGGTGGTGGGTCGATTTTCTCGGAGACTGACTTCGACGTAGAAGCCACCGCCCCATGAGCGATCGCAGCATGTTCCCCCATGAGTTCCCTCCAATCCCCCTCGAGGACGTCGACCTGGCGCCGACCGTTGGAATCACCAGGGATAGCCGTACCTACGAACGACTTGTCGTGTCGGCCTTCTCGGCCGCATTGACGGTTCTTCTAACCAAGATCGCCGCGGTTTTGCTAATTGGCAACCTGCTGGGAGCCACCATCACCATCCAGTTCTTCCTTGGGTTCCTGCCCTATTTCGGGATCATTGCCGATGCATCAACCTTCACCAGCATCGTCACCTTTTCAACGATCGCCATGATCACCGCAGGCCTGGTTCTGCTCATCAGGCCAGTGCTGCAGATCGGATGGAACGGCCAAATCATTTGGGGTCGCGGTGTGGGGCTGGCCATCGCTGCCGAGACGTTCTTACTCGAAGCTCTACGCCACTGGATCTCGCCAGATGTCCTGAGATGGGACTGGGCTTGGCTCGGCGGGTTTGAACTGATACTTGGCTTGGTCCTGTTGATAACAGCACTCAAGCAATCACAAGCTGGAACCGATAACGTGCAAAGAAGCCGCCAGGCGCACGTTGAACCTACGGAGGAAATCCGATGATCAACTCATGGACAATGACACGCCGCTGGGCGGGGATTCTCATCGCAATGATGATGATCGCAGTACCAGCCGCTGCTGCCGTGATCACTCAGAACTTTATGAGAGCCGATGTCGCAGCCAATGCGGCATGTTTCACCAAGACGGCAGGGACCGACGCGTCAAGCGGCTCTGGTTTCCTCGTGTTCAACAGTGGAGCCACCATCACAGCCGCCGGTGGAACAGTTGACCTCATTCAAGAGACAATGACCGTTCAAGGCTTTGCCGGCGACCGCCTCATCTATACCGATGCCGTCAATTTCAACAACGACTGCACCGACCAGATCGAAGTGGCCTTCATCTCCGAGAACTCGCCGGACAACGGTCTGGCTGTCGATCCTGCTTACGCTGTAGGTAGCTTCTGGGATGACGTCGATATCTCGATGTACCTCGCCAATGTCGCCGCACCTGCGGGTTCGCCAGGGGTCAGCGGTGATTGGACACTCGTCATGCGAGTTCGTGGTGGCTCAGTCGAAGACAACATCAGTAGCGTGGTTGTCCCTACGGCGACAACACGACGGATGGCGGTCGTCATCGATACCGATGACGGAGTCCTTGCAACCGACACCGGAACCCTGCGCTGGACTGCACAGGCAACCCACCCCTAGTCCGGGTACCGACCTAGGCTTCCTCGCCAAGTAGTTGCGCTAGTTCGTCGGCCGAATCCTCCGGGCCATCGACAAGGAACTCGCGCAACACCTCTAGGGCTCGATCGACGTTCGCCAGCAACACCGATTCGGCAGCCTGATGAGCAAGATCGGGGTCACCTGGGCCGTAATTGATCGCAGGGATGCCTCGCGTCGCCAGCCGTGCCACGTCGGTCCATCCTTGTTTGGCAGCCCGTTTCGCTCCGGAGATCGCCAACAAGCGGTCCAGATGCGGGTTGTCCTGAACGACCGCCCCGGCGGGCGCCCGATCCTGGATGGCCACCCAGTCGGACCCAGCGGCAACCTCATACAGCCGTTGCTCAGCTTCCTCAATGGAGTAGATGGGCGGGAACCGATAATTGAGATTGATACGAAGGCTTGCCGGCAAGACGTTGTTGGCGATGCCACCTTCAGCTTTGGTAACTGAAAAGACCTCGCGGAACTCGAGTCCGTCGATGAACACTGGCTCTGGCTGCCGTTCGTGCATCGACGCGAGCCACCCACCCGCTTTGGTAACGGCGTTCTCTCCCAGCCAAGGTCGTGCGCTGTGGGCAGCTTTGCCTTCGAACACAACGTCTGCATTCATTGCACCGTTACAGCCCAATTCGATACCCAAGTCGGTGGGCTCGAGAACAACGGCGAACTCGCTGTCTATGAGCCATGGCGCCCTATTCAGAACCTCTTCAAGCCCGTTCTCGTCTGATGGCCCTTCTTCCTTGTCGTAGAAGACACCGACGACGTCATATGGCCCGCTCCGAACCGCATCGTCCTCAAGCAGGTGAATCATCACCGCAAGGCCCGACTTCATGTCAACGGTGCCCACGCCTGCCATACGCCCGTCCTTGATCACAGGCTCACCGTTGTCCTGCAAAGGAACGGTGTCGAGGTGGCCGAAAAGGGTGATCAATGGCCGCCCCGTCTGTTGACCAACAATGAGCGCGTTGCCGATCCTGGCCACATGCTGCATCGTCCATATCGGTAGCAAACGTTCCGCAACTGCAGTGCACAGTCGACCTTCGTTGCCGGTTACCGAGTGGATGGAAACGATCTCGGCGAGTGTTTCATGCAGAGGGGTCATACAGATACCTCGAAAACGCGGAGTGCTTCGTTGAGGGACGTCTTGCGATCAGTTGATGAAGAGCGACGCCCAATGATGAGCGCACACTGCAAATCGTACGATCCGGAAGGGAACTTCTTGGATCTGGTCCCCGGGACGACGATAGCGCCGGCAGGCACTCGCCCACGGTACTCAACCGGTTTATCACCGGTGACATCGATTATGGGAGTTGATGACGTGATGGTGGTGTTCGCTCCCAGGACCGCACCCTCTTCAATCACAGTGCCTTCAACAACGATCGATCTACTGCCGATAAAGGCGCCGTCTTCAATGATCACCGGCCGGGCCCCTGGTGGTTCGAGGACTCCGCCGATGCCGACGCCACCGCTCAGGTGGACGTCGCTCCCTATCTGGGCGCAAGACCCAACAGTCGCCCAGGTGTCAACCATCGTGCCGGCCCCCACATGGGCGCCAATGTTGATGTACCCGGGCATGACAACGACACCCGGCTCGCAAAACGCCCCATAACGGACGGTCCCTGGGGGGACGACCCGGATGCCTGCTGCGGCGAGGTCCTTCTTGGTCGGGATCTTGTCGTGATACTCAAACGGCCCGCTGTGAGTGGTCTCGAGCTTGGCGATCCGGAAGTAGAGCATGATCGCTTCTTTGACCCAGATGTTGACCTGCCATTCCCCATCCGTCTTCTCCGCGACGCGAACCCGGCCCTTGTCCAACGCCTCAATGGTGCGCTCGATCGCCTCAGCTGCGTCGCCCAGAAGACTCAAGTCGGCGTATGCCGCTTCGATCAACTCTCGATCGGTCATCAACTCAGACACTGGACTAGTACCTCCACTGCTTGCTCGCATTCCTCCAATGTGGGTACCAGCGCCAGCCGCAGGTACCCCTCCCCACCGGGGCCAAAGAAACGCCCCGGTGAAACAACAATTCCCGATTCGAGCAGTCGATCGGTCGTCGCCAGGTCATCGTCGACGCGAACCCACAGGTAAAGACCTGCGTTCGACGCGACGATCTCCAAGCCCAGTTTCTCAAATGCTGTCCGCAATACGGCTCGCTTTGCGGCAAAGATATCGCGCCGGACGGCGGCGTGTTCGTCGTCGGACCAGGCAGCAGCAGCGGCAGCCTGAACGAATTCTGGAGACGCGGTTCCCGTGGCGGTTCGCAGTTTCTTCAGTGCCGCGATCGCCTCGGGATCGCCGACAATCGCACCGGAGCGATACCCGGTCATTCCGGAACGCTTTGACAGCGACAGGAACGCCAGAACACCGGAGGCACCGTCGCCGGCGACCTGCAGCGTCGAAGACGGCCCCTCGGGGTAGGCGGCCGGTTCATAGATGTCTGCGTAACACTCGTCAGACAGCAGCAGCACATCGCTCTGCCTCGCCGCTGCCAGCAAATCCTCGAGATCCTGGCGAGCTGTCACCGACCCTGTGGGGTTATGCGGGGTACAGATCCAGGCGAGTCGTGCTTGCCGCCACACCTCTGCGGGAACATCATCGGCGCGCAGCACGAAATCGCCACCGAGCGTGACGGGGAATGTCTTGGCCCCCGCAAACAGTGCACCTCGCTCATAGATCGGATACCCGGGACTTCCGTAGATGACGATATCTTGGGCATTGCGGTCAACAAAGGCCAGCGGAGTGTTGAAGACAGCTTCCTTTGAGCCGGAGGTAGGAATCACCTGAGTCTCCGGATCAATATTGACCTGAAATCGCCGACCCAGGTAGTCGGCGATTGCACGACGCAGTTCACTGATCCCTGCCGTGGTTGGATACTGCGAGATCTCGGGAACTGCCGATTTCAGCGCCCCAGAGATAAATGGCGGCGTCGGCTCACGAGGATCACCAATGGAAAAGTCGAGGACGGTGCGCCCGGCGTCACGCATGGCGCGGGCCCGCTCGTGAACGACAGCGATGGGATACGAACCTAGTTGCTCAAGAACGGGATTGAATCTCATCACGCCACGGTAACCGAATTCGAGTCGTGCTCACGCCCCTTATGATCCCCGGGTGAATCGTTACCGCATCACCTACACACTGTTGGGGCTCGCCCTCGCCATCGTCGCGATCGGTGCCGTGGTCTTTGCTCCATCCGGAGGACTGACCGAGGTGCCGGAATCACTCGAGTCCTACTCGCCCGCGGATGGGGCTACCGTCCTTCGCCAGATTGAGATCGAGATCGACCTACCCATCAACTACGCAATCGTCCTAGTTGTCGATGGTGTCACTATCCCTGCCGACGAGATCAACGCGACAGAGCAAACCGGCAGATTCACCTGGCGCCCCAGCGAGACGACGATCATCCCCGAGTGGAGCGTCGGGTTCCACACCGTGTGGGTTCGGTGGGACCGTGACCCAGGACTTCCCGACCCCGGCGAATGGATTTGGACCTTCCGCGTCCAGTAGCTGCCGCTAGCCGATCGCGTCGGGCCCTTCGGCCAGTAGTCGGCTGAAGCCATCGTTGTCCAGTACCGGCACCCCAAGCGATTCGGCCTTTGTCAGCTTCGAACCTGGTGATGCTCCTGCGATCAGAGCGGCCGTCTTCCCTGAGACCGACCCCGCTATTTTGCCACCGCGACGTTCGATATGGGCTTTTGCTTCGTCTCTGCTGTAGCCGTCGAGGGTTCCTGTCACCACAAATGACATACCGGCGAGCAGCGTTGCTTCCTCCCCCACATCCTCGGGTTCCGGGTCGGTGAGCCGCACGCCTGCAGATTCGAGTCTTGCCACCAGTCCTTGGTTGTCTTTGTCTTGCGACCACGCAGCCACCGAACCAGCGATCTCCGGTCCAATACCGTTTAGGGCAGTTATGGACTCCTCGTCTGCCTCCAGCAGAGCGCGGAGGGAACGGAACTCTGCGGCCAGCGCTCGTGCCACAGTCCCCCCGACGTGGTCAATCCCCAGGGCAGTGATGAGTCGACCGACAGGACGGTCTTTGGCGCCGGATATTGCATCAAGCAGATTGTTGACGGATATCTCGCCCCATCCTTCGAACCCGAGCAACACATCCCGGTCGAGCGTGAAGATGTCGGCGGGGTCGCCAATGACGTGTTCGGTCATGAGCATGTCGACCGTCTTGTAGCCGAGGCCTTCGATGTCCATCGCCCCTCGAGAGGCGAAGTGGTACAGGTACTCACGCAGTCTGCTGGGACAGCTGAACCCGCCGGTGCATTTTGCCTTCGCTTGCCCTTCGTAGAGCACGATCGGATTGCCACAGAACGGGCACTTCTTTGGCATGTGCCACTCGGCAAGACCGGGCGGCCTCTTGCTGAGAACTGGACCGACCACTTCGGGAATCACATCACCGGCCCGCCGCACAATTACGGTATCGCCTGGCCGAACATCCTTGCGATGCAATTCGCCCTCGTTGTGCAGTGTGGCGTTGGTCACGGTGACCCCGCCGACGAATACCGGATCCAGAACCGCATACGGGGTGACGGCTCCGGTTCGACCAACGTTGATCCGAATCTCTTCGAGGATTGTTGTCTTTTCTTCGGGCGGCAGTTTGTACGCAACCGCCCAGCGGGGGCTCTTGGCGGTGTATCCCAGCTCGTTTTGCTCGATGAGGTCATCGACCTTGACGACGATGCCGTCGATCTCATAGTCGTTGGCGTGTCGACCCTTCTTAGTTTCGGCCACGTAGGACTCGACTCCGGCGAGATCCTCAATCCGTCGGCTGGCGGGATTGACCCGCAGCCCCAGTTCGGCCAACCGTTGCAGCGACTCCCAGTGACTCGTGAATACCGGTCCACCTGTTACGCGGCCCATCTGGTAGAGCCAGATAGACAACGATCGCTGCGCAGTCTTGGCTGGATCCTTTTGACGGACCGACCCCGCCGCGGTGTTGCGCGGATTGACGTATGGCTTCTCGCCTAGTTCGGCCTGCTTCTCGTTAAGCGCTTGAAAAACGCTGACCGGCATGTAGATCTCGCCGCGAACCTCCATGAGTGAGGGAGCGTCCCCTTGTAAGCGAAGCGGGACCGCATCGATGGTTCTGACATTTGCCGTGATGTCTTCGCCGATCCGGCCATCACCTCGGGTCGCGGCTCGCACCAGGCGGCCATTCTCATAGGTCAACGAAACGGCAAGACCATCGATCTTCTGTTCGCAGACGTAGTGGGAAGGCTCCCTCTCGAGCATTCGGACCAGGCGACTCTGCCATGCCTCGAGTTCATCCTCCGACTCGACGTTGTCTAGTGAGAACATGGGTTCCAGATGGATCACCGGCGCAAAAGCCGTGTCTACCGGTGCGCCAACTCGCTGCGTCGGGGAATCATCGACGATCAATCGCGGATGGTCGGTCTCGAGGGCAACAAGCTCCCTCATCATGTCGTCGTACTCGATATCTGAAATCTCGGGGTCGTCGAGCACGTAGTAGCGGTGGTTGGCGCGACGCAGCGCAGCCCGTAGTTCGTCGACTCTCAGCTCGGCATCACCAGCCACGCTCAACCTCTTCCACAACATCCTGCAACAACTTGGTCACGGCTTCCGCGTCACTCAGCGACAAGCCGGCCAGCCCACATGCCGGAGTGAACCACGCCCGACTCCGCAGCGCCTCAAACGGTGCGCCGGCGACCACAAGATGGGCCACAGCCGTACCGTACCGGCCCACAAGGACATTCTGGTCGGGAAGCGGACCGGATGTCGTCGGGACCATCCCCCACATCACGCGGCTCCCGGCACCAACCACCTCGGCGACCCGGTCAATTCCGTCATGGAAGCCCATACCGAGCGCCCCAAGATCCCACGAGAACCAATCCGGGCGAATCTCAGCGATCGCTCCCCAATCGGTATCTCCGCAGCAGTGGATGCCGACCTCGGCATCGATCGAACGGACCACCCGTTCGAGCACCCCGCGCACGTCTGGAGGCATCGCCGCGCCTGATGCGCCGAGGGCGGCAAGAGACGGCTCGTCGAGAACGAGAACAAGTTTGTCGACATCGACTTCGCTTCGGATCCATTTCAAGTGCAGATCAATACGGTCGAGCAAGTCATCGGCAACCCGATCAAGCAGGGCTGCACCGTTGACGCCGCCGGCAAGCAATGCAGCAGCCAACGTCACCGGCCCTGTGGCCTGCGTCTTCAGCACCGATCCGGAGAAGTCAATGAGCGTCCTAGCGGCGCCGACAAACGCCTCCGCTCCATCCCCTGTCTCGCGACCGACCGCCAGGTTCCGTCCATCCTGACCAGCGCCCGCCATGCCGTCGCCCCACTGCACCAGCATCGACTCCTGCGGATGGCGATTGGGAAGCTGTGGGAGATACAGAACGTCGGTTGTCGCCTCGACAAATCGGGACGCCTCATCCGGGTCGGTGTGCGGAAGGCTCCCAACGCCGGTGCGGATCAACGTCAACGTATTGCCTCGCTGATTGTCCCCCCACCCAAGACCTCATCGCCGGCGTAGAAGACAGCGGCCTGCCCTGGCGCCACGGCCAGCTGCGGCTCATCAAACTCCACTCGCCAGAACCCCGCTGCGGCCGCCAGAAGAGTCCCCGGAACCGGCTGAGAACGGTATCGGATTTTCACCGAAATCGTTGAACTCTCCGGTGGGGCGCCCGCGACGAAAGACGCGGCCTCGACCACGCAACCAGCGGACAGCAGCTCCTCCCGCGTCCCCAGCACCACCGTCGATGTCTCCGGCTTGATGTCAACGACGTATCGAGGCTCGCCAAGCGCAACGCCGAGGCCACGCCGCTGTCCGATCGTGAAATCAACCATGCCTTCGTGCTCAGCCAGCACCGCGCCGTCGCTTGTCACCAGCGGTCCCGGACGGGCGGCATCGGGAAAACGGGAACGAATGAAGTCGCGGTATGAACCCTCACCGACGAAGCACAGATCCTGACTATCCGGTTTGGCCGCAGTGCGCAGACCCATTTGTGTTGCGTACTCCCTGACCTTGGTCTTGGTCATTTCGCCAACGGGAAGACGAACCATGGCCAGATCCTCCTGGCTCAGCATGTGGAGCACGTATGACTGGTCCTTGCTTCCGTCCACGGCCCGAATCAGGTGATAGCCCTTGTAGTCGTGGCGGATCCGGGCGTGGTGACCGGTGACCAGCACATCACAGCCCAGCGCGGCAGTTCGTTCCAACAAAACGCTGAACCGGACGCGACGGTTGCACTCGATGCAGGGGTTTGGTGTCTTCCCTGCTGCATACATCTCGCCAAAGTGGTCGACAACCTTCTCAGTGAACTCGTCTACGTAGTCAAGGACGTAGTAGGGCACGTCGAGTTGGGCAGCGACGCGACGGGCGTCCTCGGAATCGGAGACTGTGCAGCAGCCGGCGAGGGGCATCTCGCCATTATCGCCCTCCCACTGTTTGAGCGTCACTCCGATCACGTCATAGCCCTGATCCAGCATCAGCGCAGCAGCCACCGAGCTGTCTACGCCACCCGACATGGCAACTAGAGCCCTCATCGCAGACCCTCCACCACGGTGGCGACCCGCCGGGCGGCAGTGATGCCATCTCCGGTTTCGGTCGACCACCCGAAGCTGAACCGGACGCATTCTGCGGCCTCTGTCTCGCCCATGCCCATCGCGGCAAGCACATGAGAGACTTCAATCGCACCGCTGCTGCATGCGGAACCGGCGGCCGCGGCCAGACCGGACTGATCGAGTCGGATCAACAAAGTCTCTGCAGCAATACCGGGGATGCGAACATGACTGTGCTGAACAAGACGGGGACCAGGCTCTCCCGTTATCTGCAGGTCGGGCACCGCTGCCCGCAGTGTCGCCTCAAATGTATCTCGGACTGAGCCGACCCTGGCCCGCATCTCCGTTCGTCCGGCCACAGTCACCTCCATCGCGGCGACCATGCCGACAATCGCAGGGACGTTGTGGGTGCCCGATCGCCTGCCGAGTTCCTGGCCGCCGCCGTGGACTACTGGTTCCAGCTTGATGTCACGAGGCACATAAAGAAGCCCGACGCCCTTGGGACCACCAAACTTGTGGCCGGCAAGCGAGATCATGTCGGCGCCGGTCGCAGCAACGGTGATCGTTTCCGAGATGAACGCTTGCACTGCATCGGTGTGGACGAGTGTCGCCGGCGACTTTGCGTGGACGGTATCGGCGATCTCCCTAATAGGAAACAGCACGCCGGTTTCATTGTTGGCCGTCATCGCCGAGACCACGGCGGTCTCGGCGTCGACATGGCTAGCCAACTCGCTGACATCGATACGCCCCTTGCCGTCCACTCCAACCGTGTCAACCCGGCAGCCGAGCATTTCCAAAAACGCGGCCGACTGCAAAACCGCGTCGTGCTCCACTGCCGTCGTGACTACTGCACCGCGCCGACCTTCGGCCAAGCCACTCCCCACAACTGCGAGGTTGTCAGCTTCAGTGCCGCCACCGGTGAACACAATCTCTAACGGATGGGCGGCGCCGAGCAACACGGCCGCTTTCTCCCTGGATTCTTCGAGCGCGTTCTTGGCGCGCCTTGAGATCGCATGGATCCCAGAAGGGTTGCCAAACGCATCATCGAGATAGGGCGCCATGGCGGCCCTGGTCTCAGGGCGCACCTTGGTCGTTGCAGCGTGGTCGAGGTACAGCATGAAGCTGCCAGTCTGGCAGACCGCAGTAGCCTGCAAGGCGCGGATCGAGGAGAGTCATGCGTGCCCTACAACTGATTGGTCCCGGAAAACCGCTCGAACAGCGAGACGTCGCTGCCCCTAAGGCGGGTCCCAACGATGTCGTTGTCGATGTGGCGGCGGCAGGCATCTGTCGCTCCGATGTCCACTACCGAGCCGGATTCCCCGAGGTGGGGCCGCTGCCGCTGACCTTGGGACACGAAATAGCAGGAACCGTTGCCACGGTTGGCCAGGAAGTATCCGGTTTCGAGCCCGGCGACCGAGTTTGCATCCACTACCAGGTTGGCTGCGGATCGTGCTCGTATTGCAGCCGAGGATTCGAACAGTTCTGTTCCCAGGGCAAGATGATCGGCAATGGCAGGCCGGGCGGGTACGCCGACCAGATCATGGTTCCGGGTCGCAACGTTGTTCGAGTGCCCGACGCCGTAACCCTCGACCACGCCGCGGTGATGATGTGCTCTTCAGCGACCTCTCTGCACGGGTTGCGAAAAGGAAGGCTGGCCGCCGGCGAGTCGGTGGCGGTGTTTGGTGCTGGTGGTCTTGGCATGTCGGCAATTCAGCTTGCCTTTCTCGAAGGAGCCGAAACGGTTTTCGCCGTTGACATCAACCCGACAAAGCTCGAACGCGCAACGGCCTTGGGGGCGGTACCCATCGATGGCAGAAACGACGGTGTCGCACAGCTTCTCGATGCGGGCGGGGTTGACGTTGCCTTGGACCTTGTCGGTTCAGCCGATGTGATGCACGGCTGCCTCCGAGCTCTGGCGCCCATGGGTCGAGCGGTCGCGGTTGGCCTAACCCCCGATACGTTCCCGATCGGGCCGTACACCGATCTGGTCGACGGCGAGTCGGAGCTCATCGGAGCGTCGGATCATCTGGCCTCGGAGATCGTCGAGATTCTCGACCACGCCGCATCGGGCCGGATCAGCCTCGACGACATTGTCGAGCGTTCCGTGCCTCTCGACGCGACCGCCGTCAATGCGGTGCTGGATGATCTCGAGCAATTCGGCAACACAATACGAACCGTCATCACGCCCCAACGCTGACCCCAGGGACGAACTCGGCGTCAGATAGCGAGGTGAAGACAGAGCGCCTCGTCGACCACGAGCATCAGTTCAGGAGCAACAGTCCCGATGCGGTCTGTCACACGCTCGGCCGAAACAGACCGGACCTGCTCTGCTTGAGCTTTCGAATCGCGGTCCAAACCGGACTCGTGGACGGGGATCAGAACCTGGAACGGATAGACACGATCAGTATTGGTGGCGATAGGGTTCCATAGCGCCAGCGTTACATGTAACATTGGTGAATGGCTACACCACAAAACGGCTCGTCCGTCTCGCGGCGGGTGAGCAACTACCGGAAGCGAATGAGGGCGCAGGGCATGCGACCCATTCAACTGTGGGTGGCCGATGTCCGCGCACCAGGTTTCGCCGCGGAAGCGCACCGCCAAGCAGTCGCCGTTGCAGGTAGCGAGCGCGCCGCCGACGACCAGGCGTTCATCGACGCGCTCAGCCTGGACGATACGTGAGGCGAGCAGAGATCTGGACAGCGGCGGCTGGGAGCGGGTATACCGGCAAGCCTCGCCCGGTCGTAATCATCCAGGATGATCGCTTCGACGCAACCGATTCAGTGACTGTGTGCGCCTTCACTACTGATCCGACGGAAGCGCCGTTGATTCGGCTCCCAGTCGTGCCCGACGATCACAACGGATTGCGAGAGTCGAGCAGCCTTATGGTCGACAATGTCATGACGGTGCCCCGGTCCAAACTCGGAGAACGAATCGGCCGCCTTGCCGACCAGGACATGGTCAGACTTGGACGCGCAGTAGTCGTATTTTTCGGTCTCGCCGGCAACTGACCGATACGCACCGCACGTGGAAGTGCCGATATGCGTGGTTGGCGCCAAGGTGCGATATCGCCCATACCGGGTGATCTGTACTCTGGGGAAATGGGATTGCCGTTAGCGGCTGATCCGGATGTTTCCACCTCCAAGATCCCCTGATCCTCTGTACCGCGGGTCGTCCGCGTCGGGGTTCTGCCAGCACCCCAGATCTTGATCACAAACCGGTCAATGGTGCCGTCTCTGGCGTCCACTCGGAACGAGTACAAATCGCTGTCATGATCGAGAGTTGCCAGGCCCTGGAGGTGAGCCCAGTTGCTGTTCGTCAGCACCAGCCAATCAATCTCGAAGCTTTGAAGGTGGAAGTTCCCGGTCTGATAGTGGAATTCGAGGTGTCCGCCCGGCACCGTGGAAGCACCAGTCTTGTAGCGGACGTTGAATCCGAACGTGGCCTTGCGGCTGCTCGACCCACTGTTCCCTGATTGCACACCCCGACATCTCGATGGCTCGAGCGTGGTGATCGTCCCCCGCAGTAACAGTCGCTTCTGGGATCGTTTCCACAACAGCAAGGCTGCCGTTCCTATAGGGTGAAGTCCACGCAACAGAACCAGAGGACACACCGTGCCCGTATTCCTGATCGAGCGGCAGTACGCGGACGAACTTGACGCTTCTGCCGAGATGATCGATGAGATCAATCGCGTCAACGACGGCGAAGGCGTCAAGTGGCTCTACTCGTTCCTTTCGGCTGACAAGCGAAAGACCTATTGCCTGTACGAGGCGCCTTCAGCAGACGCCATCAGGTCGGCTGCGGTGAAGGCCGGACTCCCTGCCGATGTCATCGTCGAGGTCGCCGGCAAGATCGCTCCGGATGGAGCCTTCACACCGGCCTGACCCTTCACTGCAAGAGGTTGTTCTGGGCCGCGTAGATGGCAGCCCGAGTCCTGTTCTGGGCCCCGGTCTTGGTGAGAATGCTGCGAACATGGTTGGCCGCGGTGTTGTGGCTGATATGCAGCCGCTCGCCGACCTCCTTATTGCTGAGGCCCTCAGCGAGCAGCCGAATGACGTCGACCTCGCGCAGCGTCAGCCCCGCAGGCAACTCCAGTGTTTCGTTGAGGGCGGCCAGGATCCGTTGCTGCCCGTTGGCATTCGCTATGCGAATAGCCTCCTCGCGGAACTCTCGAGCGCGGTCCTGCGAAGTCCGATCCGGCTGGGTTTCGAGGAAGACGGCATACGCAGCAAGGGTTTCTGCCTGATGCGTGAGCGAACCCATCCTCGTGTCCATGTCCAGCGCACTCTCGAATAACTCTTCAGCGGACTCATCGCCGAGTAGCGATGCCAGCCTGGCGAGATAGCGGTCGGCGCTGCCGAAAACCGCCACGAACTGGCCGGCCAAGAGGTTGCAGCCCCGATAGCGCTCCAACACGGGGAACAGCCGACGTGCCGCTGTCTGTTCGCCGAGCATCATCGCGGCATCCACCAAGAATGCCGCGATGGCCGGCCACTGGGCGGGCTGCACATCTGGTTCGAGGCTGGTATCCATCAGGCTCTTCAGCGCTTTGGCCGCCGGCTGCTTGAGCCCGAGTTCGGTGTATAGAGCCAGCAGCCCTGGCGCCCAGTGGCTCTGGATCGACTCGTCACCACTGATCAGCGGTCGTATCCGTTCCAGCCCGCCGGTCGCGCTCTGGATCATGAACACCTGGAGGCCGTATGAACCCTCAGTGTCGTCTTGACCGAATGTTCCGCCGACGGCGACGAGGGCATCGATCGCTGATCGGGCTCCCGCATAATCCCCGCGGATGTATTGCTGAGCGGCATCTATGCATCCCACCATGTATTCGAAGAACTTCTCTCCCGTCGTTCGAGCGGTTCGCCTGAGATCAGCCAGTGCCGCGAACCACTCGCCTCGCCTCCCTTGGAGGTAGGCGATGGCGGCTCGGTGGTAGGCGGTCGGCCCCAGCAGAACGTAATCCCTGGCTGCAGTAGCGATGTGAGTGACCTCGCGTGCCCGCTCCAGCTGGGTGTCCGCCGTCTCAGGCACCAGCACGTGCCACAAGCTCGCCTGAAGGCTTCTGGCGAGCAATTCCGGATCGCCGATCCTTTGGGCAAGGGCAATAGATTGTTCGCCAATTCGTTGAGCCTCATCGTTGGCGCCGGTAAAGGCCAGCGCCCGGCCGAGGCTCGCCAGCCCTTGCACGTAAATCGGATCTGATTCGTCAGCCGGGTAGATCTCGAGCGCGTCGGTGAGCAGCTCAACAGCTTTGTGTCCCACCCGGCCCGGCCGCCAGGAAGCATCTTCGTAGCCAATCGCCGCGCTGAGCCCTACCTCCGGGCGATCACTATTCGCCAGCGGTTGGTAGATCTCTCGCGCCTCGGCGAACTCGCCCGCCCGGACGTGGCTTCGAGCCGCCGCTAGCAGGAGCTTCTCGCGATCGGCTACCGCGAACTGGGCCGCTCGAGCGAAGCCTGCGGCCGCCTCCTCGTAGGCGAGACTCCGATAGGAGGTCTCGGCCGCCTGGACGAGATACTTGGCGGCCTCGGTCTCGAAACCCAACGGAGCAGCCACCGCGTAATGGTGCGCCAACTTCGCGACGAGCTCGTTCGTGTGACCGCCCCGCTTCTCCAGAGCTTGGGCGATCCTGGCATGGGTTTTGCCACGACGCGACGGGGCCACCAAGTCAATGACGGCTTGCCGGGCCAGAGCGTGGACGAATGAGTAGGCGTCGTCGGCGGAAGACTCGGGATGCACGAGCCCGGCCTCCACGGCTCGGTCAATCGCCTCGAGCGTCGTCTCGCTAACTGCGCCGCTTGTCATCAAGAGGGTCGCAAGATCGAACGGGTCGCCCATGAAAGCGGCGAGTTGGATCACTTCGAGGTCGGCCGGATCGAAGGCAGTGAGGCGCAGCTTGAGAGTGTCACGAACCGACTCCGGTGCTCGGAATCCAGAGCTGTGGAGTGCTTGGACTCCTCCAGCTCGCGCAAGGTCCTGCAACAATTCCCTGAGGAAGAAGGGATTCCCGCCGGTGCGATCTCGAAGCACCGCAGCCGAAGATTGGGCCTCGGTTGGACTAGCGCCCAGTTCATTGGTGACGTAGTCGGCAATGTCGGCGACATCGAGACCGCCCAGGTCGATCCGCTGGACGCCATCGAGGCGGTACATATCCGCAATGGCGTAGGTGAGGTCGTCCGATCGATCCGGTGCGGTGGTGCGCATCGTCGCCACGATCAGGAGGCGTGTCTGAGCTGTGGCCTTGGCAAGGTGGCTCAGTAGCTGGAGCGAGGGCGCTCGAGCCCAGTGCAGGTCCTCGAGGATGAGCACCACCGGCCGTAGCTCGGTGACAGCGGTGACGAGGTCTGCAAATGCGTCGAACATCTCACGCCGATAGTCGCTTTCCGTCGACTTCCCCTGTTCCAGTTCCGGCCGGTGGCGTGCGACGAGGGGCGTCAGGAGTGTGAGATCGACCGCAGAGTCGGGAACGACATCTTCGAGGGATCCTGGCTCGCCCCCGCCGAGTAGTTGCTCGAGTGCCTGGACGAAAGGGTCGTAGGGGATTCCGAATTCGGCAACGCTGCGGCCGAGCAAGACGACAGCTCCCTCCCGCTCCAGGACCACTCCGGCCTCCGCGGCGAGGCGAGTCTTGCCAGCGCCCGGTTCGCCCCCGATGAAGAGAGCCCTTCTTCTGCCGCTCAGAACTGCGTCCCAAACGTCGTCGAGAATCCGCAGTTCGTGGTGCCTCCCGACCATGGGCGTATCGGTGGCGGACACGAGGTCCGGCGGAATCGGCGGTGGCGTCCAGGCTGACATTGGCTTCAACCTACATGTAGCAGAGGGCGCCGTCGATAGTCAGGTCTGACTATTTCGAACACTCAGCATAAGGGCGAGATGTGGTCATGACACGCTCAGTCACCGTCGGTACGTTCGTATGGTCTGGAACTACAGAGGAGGAATCATGCGGAGATTGGTCATAGTTATCGCGGCGGCAGCGCTTGCCGTAGGCGCCCTGGCGTTGCCCGCTGTCGGAGCATCGAATACCGAGACAATCGACTTGGTCGGCCAGGGGCCAGCCGGTCCACAGGCTGGTACTGCAGAGCTGACTCGATCGCCGAGCGGTCTCAGGATCAAGGTGACGATGCCGACCCCGGCGCCCGGTTCGTACACCTACCCGAGTGGGGCGACCAACGATGGAGGACCCGAGGCCTTCTCGCTGTGGGCGTTCGTGTTCGCCAACCCCGGCGCGTGCTCTGACGGTTCGTGCTCCGGGCTTGGCGATGTCGCCGCTTCTGGTGGCGGTGTGTTCAACGTAGCCGGTCACATCTCAGCTAACGGAACGTTGGTCTTAGCCGGCCATATTTCGAAGAACAGCAACCCGTTCGCGCTCAACCAGCTGACGAACATCGATACAGCCGAAGTCCATGTGGCCGTGGCGCCGCACGGAAAGCTCGACCCCTCCCAGATGCCGGCCCAGGTGACGACACCAATCGGGGGTCCGGCGGACTGGTGGATCGCGCTGTTCAAGTAGTCGACCTCAAAAGGGCACGCTCGCTCAGCGGGCGATACCCAGCGAAGAAAAGACAGGACCCATCGGTGGGTCCTGTCTTCTTCGTGCCGTCTGCTACAGCTCGATGGTTCCCGGTTCGGGGATGGGCGGCGCCGCCACCGGCGAGCAACTGACGAGCAACCTGCAGGCGCTTGCCATCCCACGGACGGTCATCGATCGACTGCCCCCGCTAGCGGGGGCTCCCAAGGATTACTGGGCCATACGAGGAGGCCCTCCCGTGGGCATTGACGAACGGAGGTCGTCGTAGTCATCGAGCTATAGCGCATCCAGATTCGCGATGAGGGCCCTGGAAAGGCTGCCGGTGGGCGGAAGCGGTAGCGCATAACGACGCCCAGCACCCCGCACGTTATCGAGCGCCCACCTTCATCCGGGATCTGGCAATCGGGTCCGCCCCTGCCGATATCTGGGCCACCACCCACTGCAGCCGCGAGAGACCCTTGTGACAATCCCACGGTGAGTTTCTTGACGCTGCACGCGTCTACGACAGCAGTGCGGCGGGATCAGTCGGCCCGGCGGGTTATCCGCCTGTCTGATCCAGGCTCAGGATCTTCGCAAAGAACGATGCCACCGCGGCGTTGTAGCGCTCAGGGTCCAGGTTCCACAACTCGGTTCTCGCTGCTCCGTCGAATCGTTCGTAGGTCACGAGGTGGGGAAGCGCTGCAGCGAATGCGTCTGCGGTGGCGACAGGAGCAACGTCGTCTTCTGTGCCCTGGAACAACAACATGGGGATATCGAACTGATCGATGCGGCCCATCTGGTCCAGTTGCCCCCACTCCAGACCAAACCTGATCCGAGCGACCCCTTTGGCGGCGCCGCTGATCACGCCGGGGATGCCTCGTTCCTCTGCAATC
>CAXMRC010000014.1:0-1623 GCA_964195945.1 uncultured Gemmatimonadales bacterium | reverse complement strand
ACGGTTGTCGCGCACTGCAACCAATGCGAAACGGACTTTCTGCTGTCGAGTAGCGGTGCCGGTTACCCGACACCGCCCTCACAGATCCGAGCAGGCGTCTTTCTCGCACTCGGCTCTTCCCGAGAGTATCCGGAGGCTATGTCACTGGGATTGCCCTTTGTGGGCTGATGATGGTGGGTCCTGGCAAGGGGAATCGACGCAACAGCTTGAAGAACCGCGGCCCAAACATTCGTGCCTTTTGGCTGCGACGAGCGAGTGCCCGCTGCCACAGCGCTTCGACCTCTTGGAGGAAGCGCTTCATGGCCCGGTAGTTGCCGGTCAGGCCGTAGTAGGCGTAGTGACCCCGCAATACTGCACTGAGCCACCTCCATTGGTCCTTGACCGGGATGTGCATTCGCCGCCACGCCTCGCGGCGCAGATCCTTGAGTTTGCGGATCATCCGCTTTCGCTGCGTCTTTCGCCTGACAATGAAGCGTCCGTTCCTGGTCTTGTCGCAGTAGTGCGTGAAGCCCAGGAAGTCGAACGTCTCGGGACGGTCAAGCTTCCGTTCCGCTCTGCGCTCGGCAGCGAATCTGCCGAACATGAGAAGACGGGTCTTGTCCTCGTGCAGCGCCAGCCCGAATTTGGACAGTCTCTGCTTGAGGGCCGCCATCATTCCGCGCGCATCGCTCTCGTACTCGAAGCCCATGACGAAATCATCAGCGTAGCGGACCACGATTACGCGGCCACGCGCCTCTCGACGACGCCATGCATGTGCCCACAGATCGAGAACATAGTGCAGGAAGATGTTGGATAGGAGCGGGGAAATCCCCGCCCCCTGCGGTGTCCCTTTGTCGGTTACTTGCCATTCACCTCCATCGAGCACGCCGGCACGCAACCATTGGCGAATGAGCCGAAGGATGCGCGGATCGGCGACCCGTTGAGCCAACATGCGCAACAACCACTCGTGGTCAACCGAGCCAAAGAAGCTGCGTATGTCGGCATCGAGTACCCAGTTGACCCGCTCCTTCATCAAGGCTGTCTGCAAAGCATCTAGCGCCTGATGAGGGTTTCGCCCCGGCCGGAAGCCGTAGCTGAACCCGAGAAAGTCGACTTCGTAGATGGTGCTCAGCACCTCGGCCACCGCACTCTGGACGATCTTGTCCTCGAGTGCAGGAATGCCAAGGGGCCGCCGCCCACCGTCGGCTTTCGGGATGTAGGTTCGACGAACCGGCTGTGGCCGGTATCGCCCGGAGTGGACCCGATCACAAAGGTCCCGAATGTTTCCATCCAGGTTCTGCTCGTAGTCCGCCACCGTTACCCCATCCATGCCAGCGCTTGCCGCCCGCCGTTGCCGCCGGAACGCTCTTTTGAGCGCCTCGTCGTCCACGTGATGCAGCAGCGCCGTGAAGCAGGTCTGGCGCGATCTCCGCGCCGCCTCATTCACCTGGACGAGCTTGGCTGGCAGAGATCCCCGGCCCTGTGTCCGGTCTCCCGCCGCCTCGCCCAAGTTCCTCTCAGGTCGGGACCTTCCCTCGGATTGGCTCGTTGCCTTCGCCATCGTCATCAGTACTATGCCCCGATCCGCCACCCTGTCTCAGCTTAGTCCGCAGCTCCGGTTGTCCCTTGCTACAGACCCCCTCC
>CAXMRC010000013.1:0-19224 GCA_964195945.1 uncultured Gemmatimonadales bacterium | reverse complement strand
CGTCCTGGCTATCGGGAACGGTGAGGTGACGCTGGTGTCGGCCACCCCGCACCCCGGCTTTTCCGCGGACTACGAGCACACCGGCCCTGTGGAGGTCGAGATCAAGTTTGTAAGTGGGGATCACAAGTCGAAGCTCGAAGCACACTGGGAGGGCGGCGAGCTAAAGGTCGACGTCGAAGAGGAATCCAACGATGGCGACGATTCCGACAACGACTAGCTGATCTCTCTGGGTCTCTTACTGTTCTTGTAGTGCTTGGGCTGCTGCAGATCCTCGATATTCTGGCCGACGGCGGTTGCCCACGACGGACCGTGGGAAACAACATCCGAGACTGAGAAAGAGGCCTTTCGAGCTCTCTACGACCAATGCGACTTCGAAGCCTTCGCACAAGTTCGGCAGCTACATCGGATACCGCGTCGGGATCACCGAAGTTGGTGTCTGGTCATTCTTTGTAGCGGGCGATTGATCACCGCCCTGTTTTAACTTTCTCGCCCGTATTGCCGATAGTGGAAGCACAGCAATAGAACTCCCCGGAAACGGGGCGTGGCGGGCCAAGAAGCGATCGCTCTCAGTGGTGGGGAGAGCGATCGCAGGCGCGTTCAGGCGTTCTTGGCGTCGCGCCAGTTAAGCCAAGCCTTGACCGGTGTCATGTCGTAGTCGGGTCCGTTGAGCCCGAAGGTGAATTGGGTGAAACCGTGGTCGTAGTACTGCTCGGCAAGCTGCAACGGATCGCCGTCGATCTTGCCGTAGTCGACACCGGTTGACCGTTCGATCTCTGCCGGGTCTCGTCCAACCTTGGCGCACCATTCGTCAAGGATCCTGCTCTTGCGACCTATGGCCTCGGGGCTGCCGAAGGAGTGCCAGATATCGGCGTGCTCGGCGGTGATCCGCAGCGTGACTTTTTCGCCCCCGCCACCAATCAGGATCGGGATCTTGCGTGTAGGGGCAGGGTTCAGCTTGTCCCAGCGCTCCCTGATGATCGGGAGATCACGGTCGAGGTCACGCAACCGGCTTGGCGCGGTCCCGAACTCGTAGCCGAACTCGTCGTAGTCACGCTCGAACCAACCGGACCCGATCCCAAAGATGAGTCTGCCGTCGGACATGTGGTCCACGGTCCTGGCCATATCGGCGAGCAGCTGTGGGTTGCGGTACGAATTGCAGGTAACGAGAGCGCCGATTTCCAGGTTGGTGGTTTGTTCGGCCCATGCTCCCAGCATGGTCCAACACTCGAAATGCTTGCTATCGGGGTCGCCGTACAGCGGATAGAAGTGGTCCCAGTTGTAGAGGATGTCCACATCGAGACTCTCGGCTTCGGTAACTGCCCGACGCAGGTCCGAGTATTCAGCGTGCTGGGGGTGAAGTTGAACAGCTATACGCACTGGATGCATGACTAGATCCCTTCCAAGTCGATCGGCGCAGACTAGGCAAAGGAGGATTGAATACGTGACGCCGCGGAGACTCGGTGAGGTGATTCAGCTGATAGCGTGCTACTCATGAGTTTTGAGATACGTCCCTTATTGCAGGAACAGATACCCGCCTTCCGCCAAGCGATTTCAGCGGGGTTCGGATATGACGCCGACCTCGAAGACGAGATGGGTGCGGAACGGTTCGATGCAATCTTCGACAGAGACCGGGCTTTTCCAGCGTTTGATGGCGATGATGTCGTGGGCACGGGTTCGGATTTTGAGCTGACGCTCACC
This sequence comes from uncultured Gemmatimonadales bacterium, assembly GCA_964195945.1. Taxonomy (GTDB): domain Bacteria; phylum Actinomycetota; class Acidimicrobiia; order Spongiisociales; family UBA5794; genus JAAETI01. The sequence goes on along the minus strand of CAXMRC010000013.1, from coordinate 17,526 downwards.
GTTCCCGGTGGTGCTCAAGTGCCCATGTCGGGGTTGACCATTATCACAGTGCGGCCAACCCACACCCGGCAAGGGGTGTTGACGGCGATGATGAGAGAGCATGTCGACCGAGCCCATGCCAATGGTGAACCGCTCGGTGGTCTTTGGGCGTCTGAAGTCCCAATCTACGGCCGTTTTGGTTACGGAGCCGCGGTGCTCATGCATGGAGTGAAGCTTGACGCTCGACTTGCGGGTCGGGGCGGCAGGGAATCAGGGGTAACTGTCCGTCTGGTTGATGTCGACGAAGCTAAGAGGCTGTTACCCGGGATCTACGATCGGGTCCAAAAGACCCGTCCCGGCATGTACCAGCGGTCCGAAGACTGGTGGACGTACCGGCTCTTCCATGACCCCGAAAAGCAGCGCGATGGGGCCAGTGCCCTACGGCACGCTGTGGCGGAGCAGAACGGAGGGCCTGTTGGCTATGTGTCATATCGCCAGAAAGCGAGCTGGGACCAGCTCGCCGAGGGCGAGATACGCATCCGTGAGCTGCTACCGGCCAGCGATTCAGCGTATCGGGCTCTGTGGAACTACGCAGTCAACGTCGATCTGTTTCCGATCGTCAAGTATTGGAACAATCCCGTCGATGATCCGTTGCCTTTGGTCCTGCAGGACGGCCGAGCGGTGACGACCACTGACTACTCAGATGGTCTCTGGATTCGCTTGATCGACGTCGCGGCTGCGTTGGAGAAGCGCACCTACACGGGTAGCGGGAGCGTTGTCATCCAGGTTGCCGATCCGTTCTGTGTCTGGAACGAAGGCACATACCGACTCAGCATCGAAGAGGGAAGAGCGGCGTGTGAGAAGGTAACTGGTGTGCCCGATATTTCGATGAACGTCAACACGCTTGGCGCTCTCTACATGGGTGGTCGTGACGCCGTTGCTTATGCGCGGGCGGGCCGGATCGACGGCGACATTGAGTCGATCAGTCGATTGGGATCGCTCTTCCGCAGCTCGCCGGCCCCGTGGTGCGCCGAGATCTTCTAAGTCGGGGGAGGCGCGGTCTCGGCCGCGGCGACTTTGGCGGCGAGCGCGGGAGCGCTCATGTCGGTCATGTCAATGACAACGTACTCGGCTCCGATCTCGGCCAACGGGTCGGGTTGGGGCACCTCGGATGGCTGGCCGACAACGATCACCCGTCCAACGGCGGCATCCTTGAGGCCGTCGGCCCACTGCGCAAAAACCGCATCCGGAGTGGTGGCAAAGTGGCGTTCGCGATCATCGTGAGCGGCGCTTGCGATGACAACAGCACAGAACGCCCCGATCGCGGCGCCACCAACATGGCTGCCGTCAGATAGATCGCCGACCGCCACTTTGGCGACAGATCGGTAACGCTCGCCAACCTCTGAATCGGTAACGAACACTCGCACCTCTCCTGATGCCGGTTGGAGCGCAGGAACAACGGCTTCCCCCGCTTCGGTGTCTGCTCCGACAACAATTACTGGCATGCGATCACATTAAGCCACACGGACGGGCCACGATGGCAACGTCGTCGATCCGACAATCTCGGGATCGTTTCCGGCGTTGGTGACGTTGTAGGAGATACCAAGGATGATCCGTCGGGACGGTACCCGGTCTTCCCCCCACTCCCACACCACCGTTCCGGCGGCTCATCCGAGGTCTACGTTTCGGCCAAGTCCACGCAGCCCTCTATTCCAGTCAATGAACGGGCAACCGATCTGCAACGACGATTCCCCCCGGTCCGCGGAGAGCCAGAATTGGAGTGCGCCAGGTTTTGGGGCACAATCTCGCTATCTCCCGAAATTCGGCGGAAGAGCGCAGCCCTTGCGGTACTCGTCCGTCGGTGAGACAATCTCCTATCGCTATAGTGGTAATTACTTCTCCAAGCTCCTGAAGGGACCCCGATATGACAACGGTTGACATTGATCTTGGCGGTTATCAGCTCGGCTGGGCCGACGAGGAGGATTATGTCTTCAAGCCGGAAAAGGGTCTGACCGAGGACATCATTCGACAGATGTCGGCGATGAAGAAAGAGCCCGAATGGATGCTCGATTTTCGTCTGAAGTCCTATAAGCGCTTCCTGCGCAAGCCGATGCCAACCTGGGGCGGAGGCGACAAGCTGCAGGCCATCGACTTCGACGATATCTACTACTACATCAAGCCGATGGAAGGCCAGGCGAAGGATTGGGACATGGTTCCCGATTCCATCAAGGAGACCTACGAAAAACTGGGTATCCCCGAGGCCGAACGCAAGTACCTCGCGGGCGTTACTGCACAGTACGAGAGCGAAGTCGTCTACCACCGCAATCGTGAGGACCTCGAAGAACTCGGAGTCATTTTCTGCGACATGGACACGGCGGTGCGGGAATACCCCGAAATCGTTCAGGAGTATTTCGGGACCATCATCCCTCCCAATGACAATAAGTTTGCTGCGCTGAACTCGGCCGTTTGGTCGGGTGGCAGCTTCATTTACGTGCCGCCCGGCGTTCACCTCGAGCAACCCCTCCAGGCCTATTTCCGGATCAATGCCGAGAACATGGGCCAGTTCGAGCGCACATTGATCATCATCGATGAGGGTGCGTTCTGTCACTATGTCGAGGGCTGCTCGGCACCGGTGTATGCCAGTGACTCGCTCCACGCCGCAGTCGTGGAAATCGTGGTCAAAGAGGGCGGCAGATGCCGATATACGACCATTCAGAACTGGTCCAATAACGTGGTCAATCTGGTCACAAAGCGGGCGGTCGCCTACAAGAACGCCACCATGGAGTGGGTTGATGGCAACCTGGGTAGCGGTCTGACAATGAAGTACCCGGCGGTGTGGCTGCTCGAAGAAGGAGCCCACGGTGAGGTTCTTTCGATAGCGTTCGCCTCCGAAGGTCAACATCTCGATGCTGGGGCCAAGATGGTGCACGCTGCTCCCAACACATCATCGTTGATCACATCCAAGTCGATCTCCAAAGGTGGCGGTCGATCGGCCTATCGCGGTCTCGTTCGGGTAGAAAACGAGGCCAAGAACGCCAAGTCATTTGTTCGCTGTGATGCGTTGATCCTCGATGAGGATTCCCGCTCCGACACCTATCCGTATATGGAGATCGAGGAGTCGAACGTTGACATGGGGCACGAGGCCACCGTTTCCAAGGTCGGCGAGGAGCAGCTCTTTTATTTGATGAGTCGCGGGCTGTCCGAAGCAGAAGCCACCGCAATGATCGTGGCCGGGTTCATCGAACCGATTGTTCGCGAGCTGCCCATGGAATACGCGGTAGAGCTGAACCGCCTCATCGAGCTCCAAATGGAAGGCTCGGTCGGATAGCTGCTCGGGTACGCTGCAAGCCATGAGGATTGTTGTTGCCGAGTGCACCGTCGACTACGACGGACGTCTGAATGCCCATCTGCCGATGGCCACTCGTCTTGTGATGGTCAAAGCCGACGGGTGTGTTGCGGTCCATGCTGATGGTGGTGCCTACAAGCCGCTCAACTGGATGAACGCCCCAAACCATCTCATCGAAGAAGATGGCCGGTGGGTTGTCACCAACCCAAAAGGGGAGACGCTGACGATCACCTTTGGTGATGTCCACTTTGAAACATCTCATGAGATGGGCGAAGACCCCGGTCTGCAGAAGGACGGCGTCGAGCTAGAGCTGCAACGGCTCCTGGCCGAAACTCCCGGTTCGATGGAAGAGGGGCTCGAGATGATTCGTCGCGAGTATCCGACTCCGATCGGTCCGGTTGACTTGCTGTGCCGTGACCGTGCCGGTGCCGTCGTGGCAGTTGAGATCAAGCGTCGCGGCGAAATCGACGGGGTCGAGCAACTCACCCGCTACCTCGAATTCTTGAACCGCGATGAGCGTCTCGCCCCGGTGCGCGGCATGTTTGTCGCCCAGGTGATCAAACCACAGGCCCGCACGCTGGCAGAGGACCGCGGCATCGACTGTGTCGAAGTTGACTACGACGAGCTGCGGGGTGTCGACTCTCCCATGCTCAAGCTGTTCTAGAGAAGGCTCTCCAGGTCGTAGGCAAATGACGGATGGCGCAACTTGATTAGTGCCCTGCGTTCGACCTGTCGGATTCGCTCTCTGGTGACCTCGAGTTCGCGGCCAACATCGGACAGAGTGCGTGGTCCTGCGCCGGCGAGTCCGTATCTCAGGATGATGACCTGGCGTTCGTTCGGTTCCAGCATCGCCAGTGCACGTTCCAGTTCGTCGCGGCGGGCCATATCGGCTGCTACGACGAACGGGTCGTCCGCCTGAAGATCCTCGACGAAGTCACCGAGGCTCGCATCGCCTGCGTCACCAACGGGATGGTCCAGTGAGACACAATCGTCTGGGCAATCCATCGCGATGGCCACCTGGTCCACATCGAGCCCACTCATTTCGGCGATCTCTTGAGCGGTAGGGCGACGCCCCAGTTTCTCGTGGAGGATGGTTCCGGTTTCTTGGACGACTCGCACCACGTCAACGAGGTGCACCGGCAACCGGATAGTTCGCGCGGTGTTGCCGAGGCCGCGGGTGATTGCCTGTCGAATCCACCATGTGGCGTAGGTCGAGAACTTGAAGCCCTTGCGCCAGTCGAACTTCTCGACCGCACGGATAAGCCCCAGATTTCCCTCTTGGACCAGGTCGAGAAGGTCGAGACCGCGGCCGGTGTATTTCTTGGCGATGGAGATAACGAGTCGGAGGTTTGCACGAATGAATTCGGCGCGGGCTTCCTCGCCATGATGCACGGCTCTACGCATCTCGAAGCGGTCTTGCGATGGCAGCTTTTCTGTCTCGAGGCGGACGGCTGCTTGCCTGCCGGCCTCGATCACCCGGGCGAGGCGAACCTCGTCCTCAGCCGTCAATAGATCGTGTCCGGATACTTCGTCGAGATACAAACCGACACCGTCGGCCTGTATGGTCCTGCGCGCCTTCTGGGCCATAGATCCCCTCATGACGTGGTCTATTTTCCCAAGTTATCACGGCCTCGTCCAGGGTTCAACGAATCGCGCAGCACTGTGGAATTGGTTTCTCTTGCTTGGCCCAGTTAACGGATCACGGCCTTGCTACTACGATTTATGATGCATCCACTGATAGCCATCGGGAGAGTCGGAGCTATCCGGTCCCCGTCGAGGTTCCCCAACTAGCAATGAGACGTCTAATCACCTTTGCCGCGGCGAGCGCCATGCTCTTGTCAGCATGCGCCGGGTCGTCAGTTCTGCTTGCAGGCGAGTCGATGCGTCTTCCCGAGCCGCCGCCACTGATGCTGTCGTTCGTTGTGCTTGGCGCTGACGATCTGACTCCGGTGGACGCTGAGGTCGTGATGGCCGAGGAGATTGCGACAACCGACGAGGCAGGGTCCGCGGAGCTCATCTGGGACGAGAAGCCCGTCGACGTGAGCGTGAGTGCCGCTGGCTTCCACGACAGCAGCCTTGTTGTGGAAGCGATGCCTTTGGAAGGCCCTATCGAGATTCGATTGGAACCCGTAGTTCTCAGCGGTCGGGTAACTGCGGAAGACGGCAGATCGCTGCCGGGGTCAACTGTCCGGCTCGGCGACCTTGAGGTTGTGACAGATAACGACGGTGAATTCACATTGTTCCGCGCGATACCAGGAGATCTCGAGATCGATCGACCGGCTTGGGAAAGTACCCGGCAATCTTGGGATGGCTCCGTTGCGTCGATTGACGTTGAGCTTCAGCCTCGCATGATCCAGGCACTGCGGGTGGCGGGTGATGGATCTGGCGCAGGAAACGTTGAAAAGTGGGCCGATTTGCTGGAGTTGGCTGACAACACCGGCATCAACGCGTTCGTTCTCGATACCCAAGATGAGAGCGGCTGGGTCTATCACGACACGGATGTCTCTCTGGCGTACGAGATCGATGCAGTCAGGCCGCGCTACGACGCCGCCCAGGTCATTGCGGACATGGATGAGCATGGTCTCTACAAGATCACCCGCATCGTTACGTTCCAGAGCGATCAGCTAGCTCGGGCATTCCCGGAAATCGCGGCAATCGACACAACTACCGGCAAACCATGGACCAATAATAGGAACCTCGCTTGGCTGGATCCGACCGATGAGAACTCGTGGACTTATCCGCTAGATCTTGCTGAAGAGGCTTGTCGATTGGGATTTGATGAGATTCAATTCGACTACATCCGCTTTCCGTCGGATGGGCCGATCAGCCAACTCAGCTTCGATGAACTGACGTCGGACGACTACTACAGCGATGCGTCCGAACAGAAGCGTGTTGAGACGATCGCGGCCTTCCTCGAAGAGGCCCACAGCCGGCTCAACCCGATGGGATGCGCCGTTGCTGCTGACATCTTTGCGATTACGTTGGAATCCACTTCTGACGAAGGAATTGGTCAATCACCAGGCGTGTTCTCGCATTACGCCGATGTGCTCAGCCCGATGATTTACACGTACACATACGGTGCCGGGTGGAAGGGGTGGGCCGATCCTGGCGACCATGCCACCGAGTTAGTAGCGGCGGCACTGGATGCAGGGATTCCCCGACTCGAGGGATTCGCTCTTTATCGACCATGGCTCCAGCGGGCATACCTGGAGGACTCAGAGATCCTCGGGGTTCAACAGGTTGCAACAGATCGGGATTTGGGATGGATGCTGTGGAGCGCTGGAACCATCTTTGACGCCGGTCATCTTCCACCGCCCGAGTGATGCAAGACGGATATGCCTCTATCGGTGAACTGACGGCAGATTTGACACAATGCCGTCGGTGTCCTCGTCTGGTGGAGTGGCGGGAACGGGTGGCGCGGGACAAGCGAGCCTCTTTTGCCGACGACGAGTACTGGGGAAAACCGGTTCCGGGGTTTGGTGATCCGGCGGCGAGCGTGGTGGTTGTCGGTCTGGCGCCCGCAGCTCATGGCGCCAATCGCACCGGACGAATGTTTACAGGTGACCGCAGCGGGGAGTGGTTGTATCGAGCGCTGTATGAAGCTGGCTTCGCCAGCCAACCCGAATCGCTGGGACCCGACGACGGGCTACTGCTGTCGGATGCCTGGGTGACTGCTCCGGTTCGGTGTGCGCCACCGGCAAACAAGCCAACGACGACCGAACGAGACAACTGTGTCGACTGGTTTGTGGCGGAACTGGATCTACTGAAGAACAAGCGAGTGATCGTGTGCCTCGGCCAGTACGGCTATCACTCGCTGTGGCGATACCTGATCACGACCGGGGTCGAAGTTCCCAAGCCCCGCCCCAAGTTTGGCCACGGAGTGGAGATACCGCTGCGTGACGGCCTGCATGTGTTGCTGTCGTTTCATCCCAGCCAGCAGAACACCTTCACAGGTCGACTGACCAAGGAGATGTTCGCCTCGGTATTCGAAAGGGCCCGGGTGCTCAGCGAACCTCGTCCGCCAGATCCATAACCCGAATCCAGCGGTCGTAAGCGTCAGACAGATAGGGATAGGGATTGATGACGCGGCTGGCCGTGTGTAGCTCGAAGTGGGTGTGGGAACTCGAACCTTCGGCGTTGCCGGAGTCGCCGACAAATCCGACCACAGCGCCTGCTGCAACAAACATGCCGACCTCGAGACCCTCAGGGAACGCGCCACCGCTGCCACCGGCGCCATCGTCAGTTCCCGGTGAATCGTTGTTGAGGTGCATATACCAGGTCTCCCAGCCGTCCTGGTGGGTGATCCGCACGTAGTAGCCCGAACGCGGACTCTGATCCATCGCGGTAATGAACCCGTCGGCAACCGCAACAACGCTGGTGTGCTTTTCGCCAAAGATGTCGTTTCCCTGGTGGCTCCGACCTCCGGAGCGTGCATCGCCCCAGTCGTTACTGAAATCGGATCCGATGTCTTGATGAGGAAAATAGACGAATCGAAAATCGTCGCCCGCGGCACTGGCCGTTGCTGGAATTAGAAGAGCCGTCGTAGCGACGGCGAGAAGAACTACTAGATATCTTTTCATGGTGTATCTGATCGTGGGAAGTAGGAGCGTATTACGTTCTGTGGCATATGCAACATCGGCCATATGGGCCAAAAGCCTTAGCGTCAATCCATGAGTCGTGTTGGCTGGAGACGTCGGAGAACTCGGCGTCGTCCAAGGTCCGCCATGCAGGTAACCTCTCTGGGTTCACCAGAGGAGAAACCTTGCAGACCCTAGATTCTCAGGCGTCAGCCGCGGCGGGGGCATCCGAGCCGAGCTGGCTGGCCGCCCGCCGGACCACGGCCTTGAAGTATTACGAAAAACTAGAGATGCCGTCGCCAATCGAGGAAGTGTGGCGGTACATCGATCTTGACTTTGCGATCGATGATTTCGCCATCGCCGATGGACCTGGCGAGGCCCATGAGCTGGGTACGGGCATTGCTGCCGCGCTTTCCGACACTGCCGGCTCGGTGCTGATTGTCGACGGTCACGTCAGTGCTTCTCATGCCGGATCGTCCGGCGCCGTGTTTGGTCCATTGCGCAGCCTATTGGCCGACGAGCCGGACCTGTTGCAGGGATACCTCGGCACGGGCATAGCTGCCGATCTCAACAAGTTTTCTGCCGCCCATTATGCATTCGGTGGCGAAGGTGTGGCCCTGGTTGTGCCGGCGGGCACGGCAGTTGAGAAGCCGTACTTCATTGACGTTCAGGCTGCAACGAGTGGAACGGTTTCGTTCCCACAGATCACGCTTGCCGCGGAGAAATCATCCGAGGCGTCGGTAGTTATCCGGTATCGCTCCGATGACGACGTGGATGCCCTGGTCGTCCCTCATCTCGAACTGTTTGTCGCTGACAATGCGAATCTCAAAGTCACTGTCGTCCAGCATTGGGGTCGTGGCACGCGGTCGATCGCTCATGCGAAGGTCGTCGTGGGCCGGGACGCCAACGTGCATCTTGGTGAAGCCGGCCTGGGTGCCTCGCTCTCGCGTCTGCAGCTGATAGTTGACCTCGAGGGCGACGGGTCATCGGCAAACATCGTTGGCGCCTATTTCGGTGACGAGACCCAGACGATGGACTACCGCTACACCATGCATCATGAGGGCGTTAACACCGACAGCGACATGTTTCTGAAGGGTGCCGTCCAAGACAACGCCCTTTCGATTTTTACCGGGATGATCCGGATCGAAGAAGACGCTCAGAAGACCAATGCCTATCAAACGAATCGGAACCTGATTCTGTCTGATGGCGCTTCCGCTCAATCGGTGCCGAATCTGGAGATTCTCGCCAACGATGTTCGTTGTGGTCACGGCTCGACGATGGGGCCGCTCGACGAAGAGCAGCACTATTACCTGATGAGCCGTGGTCTGGATGAGGCGAGGGCGAACCGGCTGCTCATCCATGGCTTCTTCAATGAGGCTCTCGCCAAGTTCCCTGAGCCTGCGATCGCCGACGTCGTGACGTCATGGATCGACGCCAAGTATCGCACTGCCCAGGATGCGGGGAGGGTGTAGTGGCGCGTGTGCAGATTGCGCCGCTCGCCGACTTTCCCAATGAGAGCGGATTGCGGATCGAGGTTGGCGACCATCGCGTTGCCATGTTCCGTGTCGGCGATGACATCTACGCCATAGGCGATAAGTGCAGCCACGCCGAGGCGTCACTTGCGGAAGGCGAAGTCTTCGACGGTGAGGTCGAGTGCCCACGACATGGTGCTTCGTTCAGCCTGACTGGCGGCGAAGCGTTGACGTTGCCGGCCACCAGCCCAGTTCCTGTTTACAAGGTCGACGTCGAGGATGACGTCGTCTATCTGACGATTGACGAGGAGTCCTGATGTCAGTTGCTCTGCAAGTTTCCAATATCCGTGCCCAATATGGCGACCTTGAGATCCTCAAGGGCGTCGATCTCGAGGTCCCCTTTGGTGAGGTCCATGTCCTGATGGGTCCCAACGGCTCCGGCAAGTCGACTTTGTGTCATGTGCTTATGGGCAAGGACGATTACACAGCTACCGGCTCGGCTTTGGTCGGCGGAACCGAGGTCATGGGTCTTCCGGTTGACGAACGGGCCCGGCTCGGGTTGTTCGAGGCGTTCCAGTACCCCGTTGAGGTGCCGGGCGTATCACTTGATGACCTCATCGACGAGATGGGTGAAGTTCGTGATGATGCCGAATTTGGCAATCGGGTCGAGTCTGCGGCGACCGCTCTCGACATGGACCGGTTCCGGAAGCGGTCCGTCAACGGTGGTCTATCCGGTGGCGAGAAGAAGCGGTCCGAGATGTACCAGTTGGCAGTAGCGAAACCAACGGTTGCGATTCTCGACGAGATCGACTCCGGGCTCGACATCGATGCGGTGCGTGAGGTTGCGCACCTGGTCGAGGAACTGCGTAGTGATGACCTCGGTGTGCTCATCATTACCCATTACAGCCGGATTCTCCGCTACATGAAGCCCGACAAAATCCATGTGATGGTGTCGGGCAAGGTCGTCAAGACCGGTGGTCCCGAGATCGCCGCCGAGCTCGAAGCCAGCGGGTATGTCGACATGCAGGCGGGTGAGGCGACGTTGTCGACTCCCGAGTTGGCGACACCGTTCGACGTCTGATGTCTGCGGTATCCTCGGCGACGATCAAGCGAGGATCATGTTGCACGACTTTGCTTACACCTTTGACGGTGCCGAGGACGCCAGAACCTATTTGCGCGAGATAGCCCTGCTGTGGTCTGTTTGGATCGTCGGCATGGCAGCGGTTCTCCTGTCGCACGGGGGAGCGCTGATCTTGTGGTCGGTCGGTCTCCTGATCTTGCTCCTGTCTCTTGGTCGACCATTGCTGACCAGGGCAGAGGAACTGGTGCCGGTCAACGAGAGCGAAGTTAAGGCGGTTCGGAATGCCCTTCGTGGCGGGACTACGCGAGACCGGGTGCTGCGGGAACTTGCTTACGGGACCAGGCCAGTGCAGGCTGCGCTCGCTATAGCCGGGCTGAGCCGACGGTGGGTGGTTACCCGTCATGTTGTCGTTGTGTTGACCATTCTCGGGCTGCTCTTCGTGCTCCTGGCGCCTCGCTCGTGACCTCACCCGGCAAGTTCGGGATTGGCTTCATGGTCGGCGCCCTTCTCGCTGTGGCGGTTTCTCTGGCCTGGACGCCTGGCGGCAACCCGCCCGAGACCACCTCGGTAGCGGTCACCGCGGCCGACCCTGTCACAGTGGTTGCTCCGTGGCTGGAGTCCGGAGAGGTGCTTGTTGCCTCGACCGTGATTCTGCCGCTCGGGTTAGAGGTCGAAGACGGAGTAGCAGTGTTCGACTATGACCTCGCCGGGCTAAGTCCGGCATTGGTCGAGCACGAGGATGCGGAGCACCAGGGCGATGTGGTGGTCATGCCGGAGCGCTGGATGCTCACAACTGAGGCCGGGGTAGAGGTCGAAGCGGTGACCAGCCGACGGGACTCGACGGTTCGCTTTGATCTCCCGTCCCTGGATGATGAGGTGGCGACCATCAGCCTTATCGGTTGGAGGGTGGCGACGGTGTTTGGAAACCGTATCGAGATGCCGATCGAGGTCGGGGCGACAGGATCGCTGCGCAACGGAATCGTCAGTATCGAGACGGTTTTAGAGCAGCGGACCTCAACGATCGTGCAGCTCGATCTCGACGAGACGGGTGATGACTGGCAGCTTCCAATCATCCGCCCGCGGCAACCTGCGTGGCGTGTTACGGGACGTCAGGGCGGGGGGGTCCAGTTGATCTGGGATGGCGTGGACGCTCCCGACACCTTGGTTCTCGAGGATGCCGGGTTCGAGATGCGGGAAGTCGCTGGTGACATTCTCGTGGTCGATCAACGGGATGAGCTGTGAGCAACATCGACTACGAGGAGCTCATCCGATCGCCGCTGGACGAACTGGATTCGGGCAACGCCTCCGGATGGGGTCTGTGGGTCGTCGGACTTGTAGCGGGTCTCCTGACCGGGTTGTTGTTGGTGTTCTTGGTTGGCGGCGAAACCGACCCTGAGCCCGCGCTCGTCACGACCACGACTGAGTTAGCGGTCGTTGTGGATGTGGTGACGCCCGACTATCCGGATGGCTACATCGAGCTGGCTCCGGGGCTGGGGGCAAAGGTCAGTGAGCTGATTGTCGATGAAGAGACAATCACAATGTCGGTGAACACAGTCGTCGCCCGCGGCGGGGATGTGTTTGCGCCGATTTGGCCGGTAGGAGGTCTCTGGTGGCTCGAATCGGGGTCGGGCACAATGGTCGAGTCGTCCCGGGTGGTGCTGGGGCGTTTCAGCCCCGGGGTCTTTTCGGTGGAGTTCCCCGCGGCGCCGTTCAATGGTGAGACGCAGTTTGCGGAGGCGAGCCTGGTCGAGCGATGGGACCAACAGCAGTTGACTGGCTCGGTGGAAATGCCGTTTCTTGGAGAGCCATTTATCGCTCCCGAACCGGTGACGATCACGGCAAGTCAGGATGTCACTCTGATCGTGCCCGCACTGGAGTTGGGACGCTTTCTTGGCAAAGTGGAATGGATACTGGTGGGGCCGGAGGATGGCGGCCGGGTCGATCTCGTCGCGGTATTGCTCGATGGCGAAGGGGTGGAAGTGGGCAGATATGACAGTTTCCCCAACTTGCTTGACCCCGGAGACCACGGGGTCAGTGAGATCATCTCGAGCCGCTCGTTTCGGGATACTCAGGAGGGAGCCGAGACGGTGGTGCTGGAGTACACGGTGAGCGTTGTCGAAGTGACTCCTGTCGCCGTCAACTTTGATCTTGGTGCGGTGCCGATTGGACGATGAGATAGGTTTGACCATGGACAACACCACTGGATTGGCCGGACTCATAGCTGGTGCGGGTCGCATCCTGATCTTCACGGGAGCTGGTATCTCGACAGCCAGTGGGATCCCGGACTACCGGGGACCTCAGGGTGTCTGGAAGACGCGCCAGCCCGTCTACTACCAGGACTTCATGTCATCCGAAGAGCATCGCGTGGCGTACTGGCAGCAGAAGTTGGAGGATGCGGAGACGTGGGGAGCCGCACCGCCAAATGCGGTACATCACGCCATCGTGCGTCTCGAAACGGCAGGCAAGATCGAGATGATTGTCACTCAGAACGTTGACGGTCTCCACGCCCTAGCCGGGACCAGCAAAGAGAAGCTGGTCGAGATCCACGGCACCAACCGTGAAATCGAGTGCCAGGCCTGTGGCGATAGGTCGGCACCCGAGCCGCATTTTGCTGTGTTTCGTGAAACCGGGTCGGTCCCGATTTGCCATTGCGGGGGACTCCTGAAGGCGGCGACCATCAGCTTCGGGCAGAGTCTGCGCGCCGACGAGATGGCGCGAGCGTATAAGGCAGCGGACCGCTGCGATCTCGTGATCGCGTTGGGATCAACCCTGGCAGTCAACCCCGCAGCATCGATTCCGTTGTACGCCACCGAGCGGGGTACTCCCTATGTCATCGTGAACCAGGGCGCTACCGACCACGATCGGCTGAGAGTGGTGACGCTGCGGATCGAGGGCGATGTGGCGGCTTTGTTCCCTGCCGCTGTCGAGATGGCGCTTGCAGAATCGACACGTTCATAGCGTCACTAGTCTTTGTGGCGTAGACCCGTCCGCTTCATGACTGGGAGCAAAACATGCGCATCGAACGTGACTCCATGGGTGAGGTTCAGGTACCCGCCGACGCTTATTACGGGGCTTCCACCCAACGTGCCGTTGACAATTTCCCGATCTCTGATCTCAAGTTCAGCCGCCGTTTCATCTGGGCGCTTGGTCTGCTCAAGGGATCCGCGGCTCGGGTCTCTGGCCCCGCCGGGTATGTCGATACTGCCAAGGCAACCGCAATTGCCAACGCCGCCGATGAGGTGCGTGATGGCAAGCTCGACGCCCAGTTTGTTCTGGACATCTTTCAGACCGGTTCTGGGACATCTACGAATACCAACGCCAACGAGGTCATCGCTACCCGGGCCTCCGAGCTCATCAGCGGTGAATTCGGATCGAAGGAAGTACACCCCAACGACCAGGTGAATTTCGGCCAGTCATCGAACGACGTCATCCCCGCCGCGATTCACGTGGCTGCGGTGGCGGCAATTCGTGAAGAGCTTCTTCCCGCGCTCGACAAGCTCAGTGGTGCTCTTGCCGACAAGGCCGACGAGTTCTCCGACGTTGTGAAATCGGGCCGGACCCACCTGATGGACGCCACGCCCGTGACCCTCGGCCAGGAGTTCGGTGGCTATTCGGTACAGATCAGGAAAGGCAGGGAGCGGGTCGAGAAGGTTCTACCGGAACTCGAGGAACTGGCGCTGGGCGGTACTGCTGTCGGCAGTGGCCTTAACGCCCCCGACGGGTTCCCCGCCGCAGTCATCGCGGACATGGCCGCCATCAGCGGATATGCCTTCCGGGAAGCGGATGACCACTTCGAGGCGCAGGCTGCCAAGGATGCGACGGTCAGCGCGTCGGGTGCCTTGAAGACCGTTGCTGTCTCGATGTTCAAGATCGCCAACGACCTGCGTTGGCTGTCGAGCGGTCCCCGTACCGGCATTGCCGAGATCCAGCTGCCATCGCTACAGCCGGGGTCTTCGATCATGCCCGGCAAGGTCAATCCGGTCATGTCAGAGATGGTCATGCAAGTGGCTGGTCAGGTCATGGGTAACGACGCTGCGATCACCTGGGGTGGGGCCAACGGCAACTTCGAACTCAACGTGATGATGCCGCTGATTGCCCACAACCTGCTCGAGTCGATCAGCCTGCTGGCCGCGGCGGCCAGCAATTTCACCGACAAGTGTGTGGTCGGGATTGTGGCCAACGTCGAGCGGGCTCGCGAACTAGTGGAGCGGAACATCATTGTGGTGACGGCCCTCAACCCACATATCGGGTACGACAAAGGAGCCATTGCCGCCAAGGAAGCTTTTGCCTCCGGTCGCAACGTGGCCGACGTCGTTGTGGAAAAGGGCTGGCTCACATCGGAGCAGGTCGTCGAGCTTCTCGACATCAAGCGCATGACCGAGGGCGGGGTTATCGCGTGATCGCCCCTTGGGCGATCACGTTCGGAGTTCTGCTTTGCAGAACTCCAGCGCGCGGGTAGGGCCGGTCAGGTTGGAGTTCGCCTTTGCAGAACCCCAGCTTTCATGCCCTTGGACGACTCGGTCCAGCTACGCGCCGCGAGTGGGCCGAGTTGAGCGGAGCTGAACTCGAACGTGTCCCGCAGGGACACGCCGCTAGCCTGCTGTCCCATGCCGCACCGTTCGACGCGTTTTCGCGTCAGTCTCGGGTATCTCACTGGGCTCCGGCTGATCATCAACACGGCGGCCCGGTTTGTCTCGTTCTTCTTGCCGGCGATTGCCCGTGGATTGGGGATACCTCTCGAACAGGCGGGTGACCTGATCTCGATTCGGTGGGCGGCGGGGCTTCCCACACCGTTCCTTGTTACTGCGATGAGCCGGGGGCGTCCTCGGCGCAACCTTATCGGTCTCGGTCTTGGTCTGTTTGCGTTTGGTGCTCTGGTTACCGCGGCCACCAATGTCTATGTGGGTGCCGCAATCGGGTTCATCATCATGGGTGTTGCCAAACCGCTCTTCGATGTCTCGTCCCAGGCCTACCTTGCGGATCGGGTGCCGTACGACAAACGGGGGAGAGTCCTCGGAATCTTTGAGCTGACCTGGGCCGGTGGGTTGTTGGTGGGAGCGCCGTTGGCCGGCTGGATGATCAGGACCTCGGGATGGCGCTCACCGTTTTGGCTCTTTGGCATATTGCTGGCGATTGGTGCCTTGCTGCTCGGGAGGCTGCTCGACAAAGACACCGGCGATGTCCACGGATCGGAGGGGCGTCTTCGGCTCGATCGGCCTTCTGCTGCCTTCCTTGGGATTGCTGCTCTATATGCAATGGCGGCGGAGTTGATGTTTGTGGTGCTGGGCGCATGGCTCGAAGATTCGTTCGGGCTGTCGCTGGTTGCGGCAGGTGGGATTGCCGTGTTCATCGGTCTTGCAGAGCTTTCGGGCGAAGCCGCGATGACCGCGTTCTCCGACCGTATCGGCAAGCGGCGTTCGGTGTTTGCCGGCATCCTCATTGCGGGCGCGGGTTTTGCGATGTTCGCCTTCACCCACACAACATTGGTGTCCGGTGTCGCCGCAGCCATGATTGCCTACTTCGGATTCGAACTGGCGATCGTCTCTGGGGTGCCATACGCGTCCGAGATCCATCCCCATGCGCGGGCGAGGTTTCTGGCCTGGATGGTGGTTGGCTGGTCGGTTGGCCGGACATTGGGTTCCGCTGTCGGTCCCCGGCTCTATGTGGGTTCCGGCATTGCCACCGCGGCGCTGGTTGCAGCCGGGTTGAACGCTCTGGCAGTTCTGGTTTTTGCATGGGGTGGCGTGCCGGATAGTGCCGTTGGGGAGCGATCCGTGGCAGACTCGAAGAAACCTGAGGAAAGCGAACGATGACTTCACAATCCGGCCGCACCCGCGACGGCGCGCTGTTCACCGATCAGTATCAGCTGACGATGGCGCAGCTGTACTTCCGGAGAGGTCTCCATGAGCGGCAAGCGCAGTTCGACTATTACTTCCGGCGTTATCCCGACTACGGGCGTCACCAGGCAGGGTATGCCGTATTTGCCGGTCTTGACCCTCTTCTCGAGTGGATGGATGAGGTGCGGTTCACCCCTTCCGATCTCGAGTTGTTGCGGGGGCAGGCGAATTCTCTCGGGCATCGTCGTTTTGGTGATGATTTTCTCGACTGGCTAGGCGCCAACGGGACATTTGGCGAGGTTGTCATCAAGGCGGTGCCGGAAGGTCGCGTCGTTCATGCGCTGGCGCCTGCGGTCATTGTGCGGGGTCCGCTGGCAGTAATCCAGATTCTCGAGACCTCCCTGTTGAACCATCTCAATTACCCGACGCTGATCGCGACCAAGGCATCGCGGATCAATGAAGCGGCGGCGGGTCGACCTGCTCTTGAGTTCGGGATGCGGCGTGGCCCCGCCTTTGGCGCAAATTCGGGGGGGCGTGCTGCTCTTATCGGTGGTGTCGATTTCACTTCGAATGTTGGTGTCTCTCATGAGATGGGTGTCGATCCCAAAGGAACCCACGCTCATTCGATGGTGCAGGTGTTTATGGCACTGGGTGATGGTGAGCTCGAAGCGTTCCGGGCGTTCGCCGAGGTCTACCCCGACGACTGCACTCTTCTTGTGGATACCATCGATACTCTGGCATCCGGCATCCCCAACGCCATCACCGTGTTCGAGGAGTTGCGGGCAGCAGGACACAAGCCGGTTGGTATCCGTCTCGACTCCGGCGACCTTGCATATCTGAGCATCGAAGCGGCCTCCATGTTGGACGACGCCGGTTTTGAAGACGTCGACATTGTCTTGTCTGGCAACCTTGATGAACTGGAGATCTGGCAGATCCGCGCCCAGATCCGCGATGAATCGGCACGGTCCGGTGTTGACC
This sequence comes from uncultured Gemmatimonadales bacterium, assembly GCA_964195945.1. Lineage (GTDB taxonomy): Bacteria > Actinomycetota > Acidimicrobiia > Spongiisociales > UBA5794 > JAAETI01. The sequence continues at coordinate 256 of CAXMRC010000013.1, read as the reverse complement.
CGCATCGGCTGCTGAACCGTCTTGCCTACGGCGTCGGTACCCGGCTTATCACGTCGCAGGGCCACGAAGCCCTTGACGGGGTCTACAAACTGGTAGCGATCCAGGACGGCACCGATTGGGTGCCTGCCATCAAGGTCTCGGACACGCCGGAGAAAGTCCCGATACCTGGCGAGAAGAAGATCTGGCGTCTGTATGACGAGCGGGGGAGAGCCACCGCCGATGTCGTAGGCATGGCAGATGAGGATCTCTCGGATGA
>CAXMRC010000012.1:0-7130 GCA_964195945.1 uncultured Gemmatimonadales bacterium | reverse complement strand
AAGCTGGCCAGTCCGGAAGCGTCATCCAGGTCGAATTGGGGTACCGGGATCGACCAGGAACTGTCGGTTACGAGCGCCAGCATTTCGTCCGGGGAGCAAAGCAGTTCATCACTGCGAGCCGACCTGTGCACCTCGATTTTGGGATACGGGCCACGCTTGTAACCCTCCGTCAGCACCAGATGGGTGCCTTCGAACTGCCGCGTGATCACCGCTTCCAGATCATCCGAGCCGCTTTCCCGTCTGAATGTCGCTACTTGCACCGGGCTCGCACCAACAACTATGTCGGCCCCGGCCTCAGCGAGGCGGTGGGTGTCTTTGCCTGGTGTATCGAACGAACTGAGGTGGCTGTGGTGCTTGAGGACACCAACCTTGAGTCCGTGAGATTTCAGATGCGGAATCAGGTTCTCGAGAAGCGTTGTCTTCCCTGTGTTTGATTTGGCGACGACGGAAACGACTGCGGGGCGTTCAGGCACGGAGTTCGACCGGCGAGTTTCCGCTGCTCCATGCCGACTTGTCGGCCGGCCAGATGTCGTCGCAGCTCATGTCAAGCCTCGACAGTCCATGCAGGTGCGCGTCAAGTAGGACATGGTGTCGTCGAAACCATCCCCGAGTAGCTCCCCAATCCGGTCCATCATCGATGATGGAGCGATGGGTTTTCCACAAGACTCGCAGACCAGCACGACACCTTCGTTGAGGGTTTGGCGCCCGGCGCGCACGACCTCAACATCGACTCGACCTGTGACGGCAATAGCGCCGCGCCTGATCTCCGGGCAAGCAATCGTGCATTGGCCACAGTTGGTGCATGCTCCGGCGTCAAAAGTGAGCGACACGACCTCGCCCTGGTACTCGGTAGAGATCGCGTTGGTCGGACAGGTTTGAGCGCACTGCGTGCACAAGGTGCACGCATCCGCATCTATGGCCACAACGCCGAGGTTGGCACCAGGGTGGCTGACACCGAGAGCCTCGTCGGACAGCGAATCGAGCGCCAGCATCGTCTCGACATCACCGGCACGGGTGAAAGGATTCGCCAGGTCCAGCCTTGCCAGGGGTTGGTTGATTGGCTCGCCCCCAGCTTGGATCGGTACCGCCTCCACGTCGAGCGAGACCGCGGCAAGGAGGGCGCGGGCAAAGTCGATGGCCGATCGGCTGTGCTCATCTAGCTCTAGCGGGCATCCGCCACTTGAACAGGGAACCGCGGTGACCGAACCGGCTCCCAGCAAGAGCGCCGTTGCCAGCCAGCTTCCGGGGAGCATTCCAGTACACGGGACTGCTACGTCGTACCAGCCTGGTAGTGCGTCAGAGAGGTGGGACCTGCTGCAGACGAACCTAAGACCGACCGGAGCGTCGCCATATCCGACCAGCGCTTTGATCTGGTCGGCCAGCATCGTTGGTGAAGCCGTCGGGTTGCTGATTGCCTCGGTGGGACAAGCCGACACACACCGCCCACAAGGCTCACACATGTCCTTGTTGAAGTGAATGCGACCCTGGTGCCAGCGATAGGCATCCTGTGGGCACACATCGACGCAGGCACGGCATCCATCGGCCGCCGCACACACCCCATGATCCACCATGGGTGCAGCCAGGTACACCGGCTGGGGCGGTCGGAACAGCCCGCGGCGGGTGACCTCGCCGCGCAGCACCGGCTTGGCATGTTCAGGGCTACTACCCGTAAACGCCAGCGACCTACTCCGCAGTCCCGCGACAGCGATCTCCAGGTCGGTACCACCGGTACTCGACAGAACTTCGAGAATCTGAGCTCCCAACGGATCCACCTCAACGGACCGCAAGGCCTTCTGCACCGCGGCGAGGTCGTAGCGCGATTGATGAAGCAGCATCACGACACGGTCCGCATCGCCGATCACCTCGGCAAGTAGCGCCGGGTCGTCACACAGCCCCTCGATACCTACAACATCCGCCCCGACGAGGGCAATAGCAGGCACGTCGGCGCATACAAATATTGCGGTACTCACTCGACCATCCCATCTCGAATCAGACGTACATAATCGTTGTCATGAACAACGAAAGCGTGAACGGTGTCAACAAGATCCAGGTAGAACGATGACGGGTTGGCATCGTGGACACGGTCGCGGAAGAGCGGAATCCACACGGTGAGGTGATGCCGGAGAAAGCGGCTTTGCAGGTCGAGCACGTCTCCAACCAGCCGGATCTGCTCGTCTGCCCAGGCGCTGGCCTCCAAATCGCACAGATGTGCCATAACCTCGAATTCGGTCGAGATATGGTCGGGAGCTTCATCGAGACCCACCGACGCAATACCCATGGAGCGGTACTCACGCTGTAGCTCCGCTACGAACTCGGCGATACCGCCCCCTTTCGCCGCAACCCTGTAATACGACTCAGTCGGCGGACTCAGCGCCCCCGACCTTCCCGAAGCGAACAACCGGATGTAGTCGCCTTCCAGACTGTTCCCTGTGATATCAGCTGGGAAGTGTCGAACGAAACGTCGCCAATCCGGGCTGAACGCAAACATGTCGATGTTGCGACCGTTCAGGACGGTCACTGCGCCGGCAAGCATGTCGAACTGCCCCGCAGCGGGCGGCAACAGGGCCCCTCCGAGGAATCGGTAGAGGCCCTGTCGTGTTCGGGCGATGTCGGTCGAATCTGTCATTGATGCTTGTCGGGTAGCAATTCGTAGACTACGGCTGCCGCTACGACTGAGACGACACCCAGCAAGAATAACATCGGGGCACCCACGATGACCGGGTTGCTGTCCGCCACCGAACTTGACCCCCATGGAGCGGCGGCGAGGAAGCCGAGCACCATGAGCGCAAATCCGACAACCACTAGACCGACCGTAATGTTCCTACGCATTAGTGGTCACCTCCTCCTCATCTCGCATCGGAATGATAGGGAACACCTTCATAAAGAGCCCGATGAGCAGAGCCCCGAGGGCGAACAAGCCGGCCACAACCCCGAACTCAACCCAGTTGGGGAAATATGAACCGGTCTCGTAGGGGAGCAACGTGGCGTGAGTTTGCGATGGAATGACCGTCAAATACCGTTCCGCTAGAGCCGCCGTCGAGATGGCGACACTGGCCACGACCAGCATGCCAACCCGCCATTTGGCGGTTGCTGCCTGCCAGATCAGAAGGCCAAGACCGAGCACCATCAGCGCCAGCGAGAGCCAGAAGATCCACGCATAGCTACCGCGCAACAACGCATCTGCAAGCTGACGCTCGTCCGCCGGAGTGGCATAGAGCAACGTAAACAGCTCGACAACCATGAAGTAGAGCGCAGCTGCGGCGGCTGCCAGGAGGAAGCGACCGAGCCACTTGAACACCCCCACACCGATCCGGTTCCAATCACCAAGAGCCCGGCGTACGATTGCGGTCAGAACCAGCAGGTTGGCAAGACCCGATGCCGCGGCAAGGACCAGGAAGTCTGGGCCCTGCAGAGAACCGAACCAACCCGGTCGACCCACCTGAACCCCGAACACCAGACCCTCGGTCGACAGAGCGATCACAATCAGCGGCACGATGCCGACCGACAGCCAGAACATCACACGTTGATGCCGCTCTTGCTCATCCGCAGTGCCCGTGTAGCCGGCCGCCCAGAGACGGTGGAACCACTGCAGGCGGGACGGTGTGTCTGCGATCTTGGCTGCATCCCGGCGCCCGCCCAGGTACAGATACGCCAGGCTGGTCAATAACACGCCTCCCGCCACCAGTGTGAACGTTCCAAAGAACGCCGACTGTGGACGGGCATACAACAGCATGTTGATTACGCCACGGATCGGATGGCCGAGGTCGATCAGCACCGCCACGAGACCCACCATCAATGAAGCGACGGTGAGAAGTTCGGCGATCCGTGTGATCGGCCGCAGTTCCGCAATACGGAACACCCTGCTGATCGCAGCAATCACGATGCCGGCCAAGCTGACTCCGATGAAATACTCGACCATCACGATGTAGAGACCCCAGGTGGCGCCTCCCATCGTTCCGGTATTGCGCATACTGGTGACGACCATGCCGTTCGAGGCTTCGTACCAGTACGCAAACAAACCAAAGGCGAGCACCGCCAGCGCTACCACGATGAACGCTTTCCACCCTGCGGTCAAACGCCCCACACCCTGGGGGAGACCGGGTTGAACTCTTGCTTCAACTGCCATGTCACACCATCGCTTTCGGCCGCTCAATTTCCTTCAGTTCGTTGGTCGGGGGTTTACCTCCGACGTAGTAGACATTGGGTTTGGTGCCAGCTCCTTCGAGTAACTGCCATGTGCTGTTCTCAGCCAGATACACGCTGATCGGAGTTGCGGCGTCGTCGGTGTCGCCAAATACGAGAGCGTCGGTGGGACAGGTGCTGACACATGCTGGGTCAAGCCCCTTCTCGACTCGATGTACACAGAACGTGCACTTCTCGATGACACCTTTGTCATGCGCACCGCCGGCAGTCTTTCTCTGTTCGTCGCCGTAGAGCCCGTCGAGATCAGGGTTCCGATAGGGCGGGATGGCCCCACCGGTCACTGCTTGCAAGTCGTCGTCAAGCCAGTCGATAATGTCGTATTGGCCCTTGTCAGGCTTCTCCCAGTTGAAGTAGTTGACGCCATACGGACAAGCGAGCTCGCAGTAACGACAACCGATGCAGCGATCGGTATCGGTAAGCACCAACCCGTCTTCACGCTTGAACCTGGCTCCAACCGGACAGACCTTGACACACGGAGCGTTGTCACAATGCTGGCATGCACGGGGTAGGAAACTCATCTCCGTCTCGGGGAAAGTTCCCGACTCAAAGCGGAAGACGTACATCCAGAAGTTGCCCCGCATGGTGTTGTTCTCGATCTTGCATGCTTCCATGCATCCTCGGCATCCCTGGCAGCGCTCAAGATCTACGACCATCGCGTATTTAGTCATCAGACATCACCCCCTTTCGTAACCTTCACTTTGACATGGAACGATTGGTCGGCGGTGTTGGACATGTAGCCCTCGCCTGTGAAGTAGATTTCGTTGGCCGATGCCCCCTGCCCTTTGTTCTGCGGATGGGTCCACATGCCGAAGTGATGTGGCATCGCAACGGTATCGGGGCGGATCGAGTCGCAATAGTTCACCGTGGTTACGAGACTCCGTGTCTCACCGGTAACCGCGTTCTGCGACTCGACGGTCACCACATCGCCATCGCTAATCCCCAGACGCTTCGCCGGCTCCGGGTTGATGTCGAGAAAGGCACCTGGTGCCAGTTCCGCCAGCATCGGCACGAAGCTCGTCCGGGACTGCTTGTGCTCGATCTGGTGATAGCTGATCAGGGTGAACTCATACTCGGCGGGTGAGCCTTCCATGGTCGGTTCTCGCCAAGTGGGGAAGGCTGTGTAGTCCTGCCAGTAGATCTCCTCTGCGCCTTTCTCCTTCATCTGGTTCTGTGCGTCGAGCAAACTCTCGCCGTAGAGCCGATGGAGAGCACCCGCAAACGGGGGATCAACGGCGTATCCATACATCTTGGTGGGTGAAACCGGACCCTTGATATAGGTTCCATTGTTGGGATCTTCGAAGTACTCGATGCCCTCGTCGATGCCCTGAGACCGCGACCACCTATCAAAGATGTCCCGGACCACAGGCTTCTGATCGAGCGGCAACTCAAACTCTGTGTCGTTCAGTTTGAGTTCCTTGTTCACGACCGACAGATATCCATCATCTCCGAACAGAACACCCATCTTCTCGCATAGGTCCATGTAGATGTCGATCTCACCCTTCGATTCGAAGAGAGGCTCCATCGGCGGGATCCGGAGTGTCACCGCATCGACGTATGCGTCCGTGGCCGAGATCGGGCCTTCGTACTTCTCGACGGTTGCTGCAGGAAGCACTACGTCGGCGAAGTAGTCGGCCGTTTCGGACAGCCACGGGCTGATCACGGCGACAAACTTGAACTTTCCGTACGAGTCCAGGTACTCCTGCTGCGATGGAAACGCGTTCAGAGGATTCACCATGTGAAGAATTGCCACTTCCGGCAGTTCCTCAACTCCGTACCTCTCGGGATCGAGCATTACTTTGGCGACCATTCCTGGGAAGCCGGTGTTGATCGGGAAGTACTTGCTGTTGTTGAGTATGAAGTCGTATGGCGGGTCTTCGACGGTGAACTTCTCGTACTTGGCGTAGTTCTTGTAGATCTTCCACGTGAAGTCCGAGAGTTGACCTCCGGCAGCGCCCACCGCTCCAACCAGCATCGGCACCATGGTCATGGCGCGAGCCGTTTGGAATCCGAGCTCCTGCTGTGCCATGTGATAGGCCATGATCCCGACCGGGCGGTAGGGGACCTCGACCCCATCGACGATGATGGTCGAACCGATCTGGGCATTCTCGCCAAAGTCGCTGGCCACCGTCCGGATCTGTGCTGCCGATAGTCCTGTGATCTCGGCGGCCCACTCGGGGGTGTAGGGCTCAACGTGCTCTTTGAAGAGCTGGAAGCCGGGCTTGACCATCTGGCCGTCAAGTTCGAACTCGCCTTCAAGAGCCGGGCTCTCTACCTCGCCAAACGGTACGGCCGTCCCGGTCGCCAGGTCCCAGACTAGGCCGACATCTGCGGCTTCTTCGCCCTCTCCCTGGGTCACTTTGGCGATCATGCCGTCTGGCTTGACCAGCATCGGGGCGTTTGTGTGAGTCGACAGGTAAGGGCGATCTAGATAGCCCAAGTAGATCAACTCACGACAAAGAGAGAGGGCCATCGCCAGATCTGTGGCGGGCTTGATCGGCAACCAGCTGTCAGCAAACGGACCGGCACTACGCAGCCGTGGGTCGAGGTGAGCGATTTTCATCCCCCGGTCGCGGGCCTTCACCATGTGGCGCGGCCATGTCAACCAGCAGAACTTGTTGCCTCCAGCGTTGGTGATGTTCCATCCCCATGACAGCATGTAGTTGCAGTAGCGGAAATCGGGATGGAGAACGGCATGGGTGCCAATGGTGTATTCGAGGGCTCGGTAGCCGGCATCGGAGCAGAACGCCCCGTGACCCAGTTTCGAGGATCCAATAGCCTTCACGAATGCATCGTCGTAGAAATCCTTGGCTTTGCTGCGGCCCTTCTGCCACAACACCATCTTCGGATTGCGGCTGCGCACCTCGTTCACCGTGGTGGCGACCAAGTCGAGGGCCTCGTCCCAGGTGGCACGTCGCCACTCGCCGGTT
>CAXMRC010000011.1:0-37686 GCA_964195945.1 uncultured Gemmatimonadales bacterium | reverse complement strand
GGCCGGGGCAGCTAGCTTCTGGGTATAGCGATCAGGGAGCAGACTCATGACCCAACTGGTACTTCTTCGCCATGGGCAATCGACTTGGAATCTCGAGAACGTGTTTACCGGATGGACCGACGTCTCCCTTTCGGACAAGGGCATCGAAGAGGCCAAGGCTGCGGGTCGGATCATGAAGCAAGAAGGTTTTGCTTTCGATGTGGCTCATACATCTGTCTTGGAGCGGGCCATCAACACTCTTCACCTCGCTCTGCTCGAGATGGACCAGGTGTGGATTCCTGTTGTGAAGCATTGGCGTCTCAACGAACGTCACTACGGTGCGTTGCAGGGTCTCAACAAGAAGCAGACTTCCGAGCAACACGGCACCGAGCAGGTTCATGTATGGCGTCGGTCGTACTCGACGCCACCCCCTGCCCTTGACCCCTTGGACGAGCGGCATCCCGGCAACGATCCGCGGTACTCGTGGATGCCATCGGATCTTCTGCCGGCAACAGAGTGTCTTGCGGATGTGGTCGACCGGATGCTCCCGTATTGGCACGATGCGATTGTCCCCGATCTGCGCGCTGGCAAGCAGGTGATCGTGGCCGCCCATGGCAACAGCCTGCGGGCACTGGTGATGCATCTCGATGCCATTTCCGAAGACGACATCACCAGTCTCAATATCCCGACTGGCATCCCCTTGCTCTACGAATTGGACGGAGATTTGCGGCCGACCTCGAGCCGATATCTCGGCGATGCCGAAGCTGCGGCCGCTGCCGCGGCGGCGGTAGCGAAGCAGGCGGGTTAGCCAAACGCCTATCCGAGACCGCAAGTTGTCTGTGGGTGCAGGTGCCGATCGACCTGTGATTCCGGGGCTTGTGGCAATGTTCTGGCATAACCTGCCTGGTCGTAACTTGATCTTCTACCCCGAACCCTCCATACTGCGCGCTTCATGGACCCGCGTGTGCGGGTCCCGTGTGAGAAAGGGAAACTCTTGGCTTCAGTCTTCGCGGCTCTTCACGCGCTCGTGTCATTAGGTCTCATTTTCCTGATCCTGCTTCATGCGGGTCGGGGTGGAGGCGTTTCTGACATGTTCGGTGGCGGCGGCATGGGCGGAGGTTTTTCGGGGTCCAACGTGGTCGAGCGCAATCTCGACCGGATCACGGTGGCCGTTGCTGGATTGTTCTCAGTAACCACAGTCACGCTTACGTGGCTCTGGCGCTAAACGCTGATCTCATCAGTTTCCTAACACGGAATACCAAGGAGGCAACCCTTGAATCGATTGTGGCGTAGCCGCAAGGTGTTGTGGTTTGCTGCTCTTCTCGCTTTCGCTCTAATCGCCGCCGCATGCGGCGATTCGGACGATGGCGCAGATGCAACAACAGCAGCACCAACCACAGCAGCAGCAGTAACAACAACAACAGAAGCACCTGCAACAACAACAGCCGCACCCGCGACCACGACTACTGCCGATCCCGGCAAGCAGTATGGTGGCGAGGTCGTGGTTGCTGATGACCAGGAGCCCCCAACCTTGAACTCGTTTGTTCCGGGTGGTGACAACTTCATCGTGTCAATCGTCGGCGAGTCCTACTGGGCCGGTGTCCAGCAGATCAACGGCTTCACGCTCGAGCTCGATGCTGAGCTCGTAACGGAGCTGCCGACCGTCGCCAACGGTGGCGTCTCTCTGAACGACGACGGCACCATGACGGTCAACTATCAAATCCGTGACGAGGCCATCTGGTCAGACGGCACCCCGATTAGTGGTGACGACCTCCAGTTCACGCTGGACATCATCATGGACCCGGACCTTCCCGTCGACAAGACCACGTATGAGGACATCGTGTCGACCGAGGTCGGCGCCAAGACGTTCTCGTACACCCTCGCACAGCCGACCGCTTTGTATGAGCTGATCTTCAGTCAGATCATTCCAAAGCACGCTGTCGAGGGCACCGACTTCACCACGGACTGGAACGAGACCATGTGGCCATCGGCCGGTCCGTTCGTGTTCGATTCGTGGCAGAAGGGCGAGTTCATCAAGGTCGTTCGTAACGAGAACTACTGGAAGACCGATGCCGAGACCGGGCAGCAGCTGCCCTTCCTCGACAGCGTTGTTTTCCGGTTCATCCCGGAGACCGAGTCGATCATCACAGCCTTCAAGGGCCGTGAAGTAGACGTCATCCAACCTCCGCCCGCAACCGAGACGATTGAAGCTCTCCAGGCTCTCGAGCCAGAAGGCGCCATCGTTGAGGTCTTGAGCGGTCCGGTTTGGGAGCACTTGAACTTCCAGTTCGGTCCCGGTCGTCTCGACAAGAACGAGAACTCCGCAAACGAAAACCTCAACTACCGCAAGGGCGTTGCTCATACGATCAACACCACGCTCATCGTTGATGAGATTCTTGCCGGCCAGGTTGAGCCGCTCACTTCGTTCCTCGAGCCGGTCACCCCGACCATCTCGACGGGCGCATGGGCTCAGTACGACTACAACGTTGATACAGCAATGGCCTACTTCGAGACGGCCAAGGCTGAACTCGGCGTAGACGAGCTCTTCACCGTCTTCTCGACCACGTCGAACAACGACGCTCGCGTCAAGCTCTCTGAGCTCTTCGTGAACATGTTCGGCGATGTCGGCGTCACCTATGAGAACCAGCTCGAAGATTCGCAGCTGTTCTTTGGTGAGACGCTTGACAACGGTCTGTGGGATCTTGGCGAGTGGGCTTGGGTCGGTTCACCGGGTTTCTCCGGCGCACTGAGCCTGTTCGACCTGTTCGATCCGGAGGCACCGCCACCGGACGGCGCCAACTACTACCGCTGGGGCACCGAGGATTCGGTAACCATCGACGAGAACACCGCACGGTTCGCCGAGATCCGTGATGCGTTGAACGAGTCGGTTGACCCGGAGATTCTCATTCCTCTCATGCAGGAAGGTGAGAACATCCTCGCCGACCAGGTCGTGATCATTCCGCTGTATGCCCGTCTCGTGACGGCTGCGGTTTGGGGCGATGTGGTTGGTGGCTTCAAGCACAACCCGACTCAACAGAGTCACACCTGGAATATGGAAGAGTGGTATCGCCTCGACCTATAAGGTTGACTCGATCTGACTATTCCGAAAGGGGCCCGCTTCGGCGGGCCCCTTTCTCTTTGGCTCTTTGGAACGCTCTATCCAGAAAACGTCAGGCGAGTGACCTTCCGCAGTTCCGATGATGGCCTCGCCTGGTATAGTCGCTTGACCCGAGCGGGAGGCAAAGAAAAAGGGTGTTCGCGTACATCTTGCGACGCTTGGTCTACGGCGTTGTCACGCTTTTTGCATTGAGTTTGGTCGTGTTCGTGCTCATCCAGTTCTCTGGGGGCACGCCGCTGGATCGGCTAAAGCTCAATCCGCGAATGCAGCCGGTGATAGCCCTGTTGACCGAGCAATGGGGCCTTGACAAGCCCTGGTATGAACAGTATTTCATTTGGCTGAAGAATTTTGTTTGGCCAATTGACGTTCCGGCTCAAGACGGTCTCACTGTGATCTTCGGCAAGCTGGGTATCCGGAGTTGGGTAGCGTTCGTTGCGGTTGGCGTCGCAGCCATCTACACGGCGTCGACCTTCTTCCTACAGGTGAAGGCCAACTGGTGGCGCGCCTTTCGGGCCTTCTCAGTTATTGGCGTGTGGGTCGCGGCGTTCTGGATACTCAAGAGCCGGATCATTTTCGCCCTGAACTGGGGTGAGTCGTTCCGTGGCGACGGTGCGGTTTGGGACAACGTCTTTGGAGCCGCCGGCAACACCTACCGTCTCATGATGACGGCGTTGTTGATCGCGCTGATCATCGGTATACCGCTCGGTGTCTATCAGGCGATAAAGCAGTATTCGTTCTTTGATCAGTTTGGGACCATGTTGTCATTCATCACGTTCTCGACACCGATCTTCATCATCGGGGTCATGCTGCAGCTGATGCTGGCGCTCAACATTGAAAAGTGGACAGGCGTGAAGGTGTTCTATGTCGCCGGGATGACGAGTTCCGGGTACACGGAGCTTGGGCGGGGTTTCCTCGGGTTGCCGTCCCTGGCACAGTTGGGAGATGTCGTGCAGCATCTCACCCTGCCGGCGCTGTCGATCGCGGCCATCTCGCTGGCCGGGTACTCGCGGTTCCAGCGAGCCTCCATGCTCGAGGTCATGCACAGCGACTATTTGCGCACGGCTAAGGCAAAAGGGCTGCCGCGGCGGACGGTCATCGTCAAGCATGCTCTCCGCAATGCGCTCATCCCGATCGTCACGCTCGTCTCGTTGGATGTGGCTGGCATGATCGGTGGCGCCATCATCACCGAGTCGATCTTCGGTTGGCCAGGCGTCGGCCGCCTTTACATCGGCGCTATCGGTGCCGTCGACTACCCGACAATCATGGCTGTTGTGATGGCGATCGGTGCCGGCGTTGTCGTCATGAATATCGTCGCCGACATCCTCTACGGCGTTCTCGATCCGAGGGTTCGCTATGACTGAGCGAGGACCGGTGGATGAGGGCGTTACCGACGTAGCAGAGGGGATATCGGCAGAGCCGATAACCCAGTGGGACTTGTTTGTGACCCGACTGCGGCGTCACCGGCTAGCAACGATCGCGTTCTTCTACATGTCGTTCATCGGCTTCGCAGCCTTGACGGCCCCCCTCTACACGTGTGCCAAGAATGACACGTTCTGCGGGAGCGGGCCGATTGAGATGAGTGGTCTCACGACCGTCATCATGATCGTCATCACAACGGCAGCCTTGTACGCCGCGTATCGCTCATTCAAAGGCAAACTGCCGGGGATGGCGACTGCGCTCGCGTTCATAGGCGGGATCGGCGCTCTCTTTCTAGTGTCGAGTTGGGGTGTTGTCGACCTACCTCACATCAACCACTATGCGGACCAACTTCCCGACGACACGGGTCGGATCTTGGTGAACATAGCCCCGCGCGGATCGCTGCCGCTTGGCACAGATGATCTCGGCCGAGACGTTCTGTCCCGTGTCATCCACGGTGGGCGCGCCAGCCTTGCTGTAGGCATCGTGGTTGGGTCGCTCGTCGCACTTTTGGGAACGGTCGTCGGCTCGCTAGCCGGCTTCTACCCTGGTGTCGTTGACCAGTCGCTGATGCGGTTCACCGACCTCGTCCTTGGCCTACCGCTGCTGCCGGTGGCGATAGTCGTCGGTCGGGTGCTCCCGGAATTGCAGTTCTTGCCCAGCTTCCTGAGACAGGGAGCATGGGGGATCGCGGTGTTGATTGGCTTCCTGGTTTGGGGCGCTCTGGCTCGGATCGTGCGGGCCGAGTTCCTTTCCCTACGGGAGAAGGAATTTGTCGAGGCGGCTCGGGCCGCGGGCGCCAACGACCGCCGCATCATCTTCCGGCATATCCTGCCGAATGCCCTGAGTCCGATCATCGTGCAAACCACCCTGATCGTCGGCACGGCCATCATCCTCGAAGCGGCGCTCTCCTTCCTCGGCTTTGGGGTACGGCCCCCGATTCCGACGTGGGGTGGAATGGCCGCGGCGGGTGCGTCAATTGCCGTGCGTGGATTCTGGTGGGAGCTGGTCTTTTCGGCTGGCGCGTTGATCTCAACCGTTCTGGCAATCAACTTCATCGGTGATGGTTTGCGCGACGCGTTAGATCCGACGCAGACGATCGAGCGAAAGTAGGAACGTTGTCTGAACCGTTGCTCAAAGTAGAAGACCTGAGAACGTACTTCTCAACAGAAGAAGGTGTTGTCAAGGCCGTGGATGGTGTCTCCTTCCAGGTAGACGCCGGCGAGCGCCGTGGCGTCGTCGGCGAATCGGGCTGTGGGAAGTCCGTGACTGCGATGTCGATTATGCGTCTTATCGAACCGCCGGCCGGCGAGATCGTTACAGGAACGATCGATTTCGACGGGCGTGACCTGCTCCAACTTGGCGAAAGCGATATGCAGGCTGTGCGCGGCGGGGAAATCGCAATGATTTTCCAGGATCCGATGACTGCGCTCAACCCGGTATACACAATTGGTGATCAGTTGATAGAAACCATTCTGCTGCACCAGGATGTTTCCAAGTCTGAGGCGCGTGAGATCGCTATCAGTACCCTTTCGGACGTGCAGATTCCGCACGCCGCAGACGTGATGGAGGACTATCCACACCAGTTCTCCGGTGGTATGCGGCAGCGGGTCATGATCGCCATGGGGTTGTCGTGCGATCCCAAGCTGTTGATCGCCGATGAGCCAACCACGGCTCTTGACGTCACGACCCAAGCGCAGATTATGAATCTGATGCTGGAGTTGGCTGAGCAGCGCAACACTGCGGTGCTCTTGATCACACACGACCTGGGTGTCGTTGCCGGCTTCTGCGACTCGATCCAGGTGATGTATGCCGGGGCGATCGTGGAACGGGGCACCGCCGACGAGATCTTCCACAACCCACAGCACCCATACACCTGGGGTCTACTGGGGTCGATGACTCGTCTCGACGGATCACAACAAGAACGTCTCAACTCGGTTCGAGGCGCGCCTCCATCGCTTATCAACCCACCGTCGGGGTGCCGGTTCAACCCGCGCTGCGATTTCGCTACTGACATTTGTCGCGAGGCCTTGCCCATACTTCACCAGAGCCAGGAAGGCCAGAAGGTAGCTTGTCACCGCTCTGATGAACTCGACCTCAAGAGCATTGCAATAGGAGCTACGTCATGACCGACACCGCCTACCAGGGAGATACGGGCGGTGCGGCCTCGATTCCAGATGATGTGATTCTGCGTGTCAATCACCTTGTAAAAGAATTCCCTATCAATCGTGGAGTCTTTTTCAAAAAGCGGGTTGGGGCGGTGCAGGCAGTTTCCGATATTTCGTTCCAGGTGAAGCGCGGCGAGACGCTGGGACTCGTTGGCGAATCTGGCTGCGGGAAGTCGACAACGGCGCGTTCGGTGTTACGTCTGCTGGAACCGACGAGTGGCGAAGTGTGGTTCCGCGGTGCAAACGAAGATGGCACCATCGATCCGGCGGTCGACGTCGCATCTGCTGGCCGGGAGGTTCTGCGAGGGCTCCGCCGTGAACTGCAGATCGTATTCCAAGATCCGTACGCTTCGCTGAACCCGCGGATGACTGTCGCCAGCATCATTGCCGAACCGATGACTGTTAACGGCATGGGTTCGCAGGCGGAACGTCTCGAGCGCGTGAAGCATCTGCTCGAGGTCGTCGGTCTGAGTCCTGAGCACACCAACCGATATCCGCATGAGTTCTCTGGAGGGCAGAGACAGCGGATTGGTGTCGCCAGGGCGCTCGCCTTGAACCCGCAATTCATGGTCCTCGACGAACCGGTGTCAGCTCTCGATGTGTCAATCCAGGCGCAGGTATTGAACCTGATGCAGGATCTCCAGGACGAATTCGGTCTGACTTATCTATTCATTGCACATGATTTGTCCGTTGTGCGTCACATCTCGGATCGTGTCGCGGTGATGTACCTTGGCAAGATTGCGGAGATGACCGACCGCAATACGTTGTATGACAGGCCCATGCATCCGTACACCCATGCATTGCTTTCTGCTGTGCCGATTCCAGATCCGACGATTGAGGCCAATCGGAAGCGGATCATTCTCGAAGGTGACATCCCGTCGCCGTCGAACCCGCCGCAGGGATGTCGGTTCAACACCAGGTGTCCCAAAGCGCAGGCGGGTACCTGCGATGTTGACGAGCCTCCCTTGCTGGAAGTGGAGCCAGGGCACTGGGTCGCCTGTCACTTCCCCGAGATTGTGCAGGTCGTTTAGGCACCTGTTCGCGAGCGCAGCGCAGGATCTGCCTCCGGCCCGCGGGGCTATACTTGCGCCGCAACGAACCCGCTGATGGCGGGTTCGCCCCGTCGGAGTGGCGGAATTGGTAGACGCGCTAGGTTGAGGGCCTAGTGAGACATTGTCTCGTGGAAGTTCGAGTCTTCTCTCCGACACTGCGGACCGGCCTGCGGCCGGTCCGTGGCAGTTTGCATCCGCAAACTGCTGCTCATTCATGCGTAGGCCCTAATGCTGACATCATCTCTTCGTCTCAATCTGCGTCGGTTGCTCGTCGTTGCGGCATTGCTCATCATCGGTCTCTCCGCAGCCGCGGCGTCGGCCCAGGTCGAAGAGGCAGAACTGCCTCCGGGCGGCTCGTTTCTCGACGATGACGAGATGTGGCAAGAACCGTATATCGAAGCGCTTGCTGCCAGCGGTGTTACCAGAGGCTGCAATCCGCCGGCGGACGACCGGTTCTGCCCCGACCAGTCAGTGACTCGTGGACAGGTCGCATCTTTCCTAGTGCGAGCACTTGGACTGCCGGCAGCGCAAGAGCCCGATCAGTTCACTGATGACGACGAATCCCCGCATGCTGCCGACATCGACGCCCTGGTTGCCGCCGGCATCACCAAGGGTTGCAATCCGCCGGACAACACCGAGTTCTGTCCTGATCGACCGGTTACTCGTGGTGAAATGGCAGCGTTCTTGGTTCGGGGATTTGGCTACGAAGCTCCGGTGGACGCTGATACCTTCACAGACGACGACACGTCGGTGTTTGAAGCGGCCATCGAAGCGCTCGCAGCCGCCGGCATCACATCGGGCTGCGGGGATGAGGCGTACTGTCCGAACGATGTGATCTTGCGCAAGAACCTCGCCGTTTTCCTGGTGCGAGCCCTGGAACTCGAGACGATCACCCCTCCGGTGAAGCTGCATGTCATCGGCGAATTCACCACCTATCACAAATGCTGCGAATCCAGAGTCACCAATATCCAGCTGATTGCAGACACGGTCGACGGCGTTGTGGTCCAGCCGGGTGAGACCTGGTCGCTGAACCAGTACGTCGGTCAACGTACGGCCGACAAGGGTTATGTGCCAGCAGGTGCGATCTCCGGCGGAGAATTCGTTGACGAAGTCGGTGGCGGTACGAGTCAGTTTGCCACGACGCTTTACAATGCCATCTTCTTCGCAGGTCTTGACGATATCGCCCATCGGCCCCACTCGCTTTACTTCTCTCGTTACCCATTGGGTCGTGAGGCAACTCTCGGGTGGACGAGTCCCGATGTTGTCTTTCTGAATGACACTGAATACCCGGTGGCAATCGAGACAAGCCACACCGGCACAAGTATCACTGTGCAGATGGTCGGTGCTAACGGCCGGCGAGCAGTCACAAGCGCTATAGCGGGCACGGCCACATCCAGTGCCGGCGGCACGGTCACCGTCACCAGGGTCATAGGATTCCAAGATGGGACGACAACGACCGAGACGTGGACCCACCGCTATAACCCCATGCCGACCAACGATGACCCAGATCCCGAGCCGCCGCCGCCGCCGCCAACGCCGATGTAGCCGCCCTACATGATCGGACTGTGACCGTGGCCAAGGTGACCAGTGCGGGGATACTCATGTTCCGACGGTTGACGCATCTGGAGATGCTGATCGCCCATCCGGGAGGGCCGTTTTGGGCGCACAAGCACGAGGGCGCATGGAGTCTTCCCAAGGGTCTCGTGGAACCAGGGGAAGACGAACAGGCAGCCGCCATGCGCGAGTTCGCCGAAGAGACCGGGTACGCGGTCTCTTCGGTTGGATTGATTGAGCTGGGAGCGGTGCTGCTCCCCTCTGGAAAGAGAATTGTTGCTTGGGGGGTCGAGGGAGACCTCAACCCCGCAACTTTCACTTCGAATCTTGTTTCGATGGAGTGGCCACGGGGGAGCGGGAGAGTCATCGAATTCCCTGAGATCGACGCTGTCGAGTGGTGTTCTCCGCAACGTGCGGTGTTGCTTCTCAATCCGGCACAGGGACGTTTTGTTGAGCGGCTTCAGGAAAAGCTTGACCACACACGGTAGCAACCGATACACTGAGAGTGGCGGTCGGTAAGAGGCTGCTCAAACATCTGGAGACGGCCGTGAAACTTTGGACAGCACTGGAAGAGGCACGTTTCACCCTCACCGTACGCGGGTATGATCGAGACGAGGTCGACGACTTCCTCGATAAGGCAGTCATAGCTGTGCGTGAGATCGAGGATCGTAGCTCGGCCCTTCATGCGAAGGTCAAAGCGCTCGAATCGGAGCTTGCGAACAGCAAGAGAACATCCTCCAGCGTCGAACACGCTTTCCTTGACGCCGTTGAGAAGAAGCAGTTGATGCTCGCGGATGCCGAAAAGCGGGCCGGTGAAATTCTTGCCAAGGCTGAAAGTCACGCCGCCAACAATGTTGCAGGCGCAGAAGCAGAACGGCTCCGAGCCCAGGCCGGTGTGATGCTCGAGCAAGCGTCAACAATGCTCGCCGACGCAGAACGCCAATCCGTGATGATCCGGTCACAAGCCGCGGCCGACGGTGAAGGTGCCGTTGCAAGAATCAGGGCAGAGGCGGAACGGATGCTCGCCGCAGCACAAGCAGAAGCGGCTGGCATCGTTGCAGGAGCAGAGCAGCAACATGACAGGCTCGCCGCCGCACTGCGTCTTCTGCAAGATGCCGTTTCCGAGATGTTGACCAACGGGTCCGACCGCCATGAGGTCATCAAGGTGGTTCTTGATACTGACGACGTCGCGATGAAACCCAGGGATCGTGGCGTAGCCATCGCCTAGGCACGGCAGTCAACGAGTAGGGCAGTGACGTTGCCTGAATCATCTCCAGATCGCGCCAGTGCCGTTACTATGTCTTTCCGGTAGGTTCGATACCCGGACCGCTACTTCCCATCACCGATACACATGGCACGAAAGAAAGTTTCAAACCGCCTTCAGCAAATAGGCGGCACTCAATCGGCTCCGCCGCCTATGCCGGGTCGGAGCAGTGAGACACAGCTTGTCGAAATCGGCATGTTCGTCTCGACGACCGTGCTTGGCACGTTGTTGTTGGCAATCTTTGCGGTTTTCTTTGGCATTGGTGCAATCGAGAGTCACCTGGAAACTGAGGCGACTCGCCTCATCGACGGCCAGATCGCGGCGGCGATGGACGAGGACCCCACGATCGCTTCAAGGACAGACGTGGCCGTCGTGGCCAGCGGCATCAACCTCCATTTGCGAGGAACGGTGGGTGTAGAGACTCAGGTCGACACGCTCCCGGCCTCGTTGCAGAGCATCGAAGGTGTGGGCACCATCAGCTATGACCTCAAATGGGTCCCGCCGATCAGTTTCGATGCGCCACGTATCGTCGCTGCACCAATTTCCATCACCTGGGTGAATGGGAGCGCAACTGTCGTCGGCGAGGTGTCGGACGAAGCCAATCGAAGCGCCCTCGTAGGCAGATTAGAGGACGTGTTCACCGCCGGCGTGACCGCAGATGAGCTGACGATCAAGGAAGGAGCGCCGAGCGAGCGTGACTGGCTGTCAAAGATTCTGACCCTTATCGAGATCGGTGGCAACACGCTCAACGAGGGGCAGATCTTCGTCAACGCGTCAGAACGTTTGGTACAGATCACCGGCGAGTACGAGACACGCCAGGAACGCCGCGATGCCCGTGACGCCATCGACGATGTGATCGCCGGAACGACGTTCGCTTTTGTCAATGGTCTCTCGATACCGCCGGCGCCAGACTTCACCCCAGAACAGGTAATCGAACTTCAGGGGAATCTTGATGAGTTGATCGAAGGCAAAGTTGTCGAGTTCGAGTTGAACAGTGATGTGCTCACGTCGATTGGAGTCTCGCTCCTTGACGAGATCATCGAAGCACTTGAGCAGTTCCCGTTCGTACCTATCGAGATCGGTGGTCATACTGACAGCCAGGGGGACGCCACCGAGAACTTCGATCTGAGCGAACGACGCGCCCAGACCGCTTTCGACTATCTGGTGGCGAGCGGCCAGGATCCAGAAAGGTTCGTCGTCGAAGGCTACGGTGAGGATATCCCGATAGCTTCGAATGACACCGCAGACGGTCGGGCCCGCAATCGTCGTATCGAGTTCAAGGCTTTGGAGGAGTAGAAGTTGTTCTTCGTCGCAGGTCAGATCGTCGTGTGGATCGTGGTGTCGGTCATCTTTGGTTTCCTTATCGGATGGCTCGCCCGCGGTCGTGGCAAGACCAAATCCAAAGGCCGACGCGGCTTCAAGTAGACGACAGGGCCCTCTCCACCCGTATGCTGTGTGGCTAGGACGAGGGAGAGCGCAATCTTGGAAAGCATCGCTGGACAATGGCATCGCCTTGACGGAATCGCTCTTGAGGTCGATGAGGTAACCGCGCTTGTGGTTGCCGATCGCGCCCTTTGCATCACCCGGTCCGAGCAAGGCTACGGCGTCCTCGACAACCACTGTCCTCACCAAGGCGGACCTCTCGGCGAGGGACAGATCGAGGATGGCTGTCTCATCTGCCCGTGGCATGGATACGAGTACGACCCGATAACGGGATCGCCTCCCGGCAGGTACTCCGATGCGGCGACCGTATATCCGTCTGAGATGCGTCATGACGGTCTCTACGTCCAACTTCCACCCGCCGACGACACAGTGACGTTGATGGACCAGATGGTCGACGTAATGACGGATTGGGGTGTGAACGTTGTTTTCGGCATGGTGGGCCACTCCAACTTGGGACTCGCCGATGCCATGCGAAGAGCTGAGGAACAGGGTCGGCTTCGCTATTTCGGGATCCGACACGAGGGTGCAGGAGCATTTGCGGCATCAGCCTACGGGAAGCTGACCGGTGGACCCGCCGCATGTTTTGCGATAGCTGGTCCCGGAGCTACCAATCTGTTGACCGGTCTGTGGGACGCAAAGGTTGATAGAGCTCCCATTCTTGCGTTGACCGGGCAGGTCCAGACGCAAGTCACCGGACCAGGTGCGTTTCAGGAGATACCGACGACCGAGGCATTCTCCGCGGTCGCGGAATACAGTCAGACGGTCTTGGCTCGCGACAACGGCTCCGAACTGATGGCGCTGGCGATTAAGCATGCGATGGTCAACCGCGATGTCGCTCATCTGGTGTTTCCCGACGACGTGCAGAATCTGCCAGGACTCAAACAGCCACCAGCCAAGCCGCGGCAGGGCAGGATCGCTCCGGCCGCGATAACACCAGGACGGGATGAACTCGATCGCGCCCTCGATCTACTGCGAGGCGCGGATAATCCAGTCATCATTGTCGGCAACGGGGCACGTCCACATCGGGCTGCCATCGTTGCACTTGCTGAGCGGATCGACGCCCCCGTCATAACCACCTTCAAGGCAAAGGGGGCCATCGGTGACGAGCATCCGCTCGCTTGTGGAGTGTTGGGTCGCTCCGGAACTCCGGTGGCATCAGCAGTCATGGGGAAGAGTGACGGTCTGCTGGTTCTCGGCGCATCATTTTCCAATCACACCGGAATATCGGCCAAGAAGCCGACGATCCAGGTCGATTTCGACCGGATGGCTCTTGGCAGATTCCACAACATTGATGTGCCGCTCTGGGGTGAGATCGGCCGAACCGTGGAACTTATTACGGCCCAACTCGCAGTTGTCGATCGACCGCGGATTCGTGACGACATCGCGGCTCGATGGAACAGGTGGAATGACGAAAAGGGACGACGTGCGGAACTTGTGGATGACAAGGGACGGATGCATGCAGCGCGGTTGTTCGCCAGTCTGAGCGACCTGGTCCCGGAAGATGCTGTGATAGCGGTCGATGTCGGTAACAACACCTATGCCTTTGGGCACTATTTCGTGAGCAAAGGCGACCAGGATGTGTTGATGTCGGGCTACCTAGGCTCGATCGGATTCGCCCTTCCTGCCGCCCTTGGTGCATGGGCGGCAGTCGGCGCTAAGCGCAAGGTCGTTTCCATTTCCGGTGATGGTGGACTTGGGCAGTATCTCGCTGATTTCACGACCGCGGTCAAGTACGAGATGGATATCACCCATATCGTTCTCAACAACAACGAGTTGGCCAAGATCAGCCGTGAACAGATCGGTGCGATGCGTCCCGTATGGCAGACGTCTCTCGTCAACCCCGACTTTGCCGCCTTCGCAGAACTATGCGGAGGCCGCGGTTTTCGGGTAACTGAACCCGCACAGCTCGACGACGCCCTCAGCGCCGCTCTGGCTGTGAAGGGAGTCCCCAGCCTGGTAGAGGTGGCGACGGCAGGGCGTTGGGTCTGAGGCTGCTGCCTATGGCAGTAGCTTTGCAGGAACAGCGGCCAGGGTTTGCCGCCCCGCGAGGCGAGGCGGCAAATTACAGTTCCCTGCGGGAACTGCGGTCAGGATTCCGGCTGGGCGGGCCAGCAGGCTAGGTCAGCGCCAGCCTGAGAACGTCGCTGATGTCGGCTGGTGTATGGAAGACCATTTCGCTGCGCACCGACTCCGGGACATCGTCTAGATCATCCTTGTTCCGCGCCGGGAGGATGATCTCACGAAGACCGGCGCGATGGGCCGCCAGGACCTTCTGCTTTACGCCACCAATGGGGAGCACTTTGCCTTGCAGGGTGACTTCGCCCGTCATGCCAACCTCGGCCTTCACCGTGCGGTTGGTTAGCAAGCTGACGAGAGCCGTGGCCATGGTCACGCCAGCAGACGGGCCGTCTTTCGGAATCGCTCCTGCGGGTACATGAAGGTGGATACGCCCTTCCAGATCCCGCGGATCGATGTCGAGCTCGGTGGCATGGCCGCGCACGTACGACACTGCGATCTGGGCCGACTCCTTCATGACATCACCAAGCTGCCCGGTAAGGGTCAACCCTGGCTCGCCGGGGATGGTGGAGGCTTCAACAAACAAGACATCGCCGCCGGCGCCGGTAACCGCCAATCCCGTCGCCACCCCTGGCACGGCAGTCCGGTCATCGATCTCGTTGTGATGGACCGTCGGCTTCCCGAGCAGGTCGCGGAGAATGTCTGAGGTCACTGTAATTGGTGGCGTGGTCTCCTGTGCGGCAATCTTGGTAGCGACCTTGCGAGCCAGTTTGTCGAGCTGGCGCTCGAGGTTGCGTACTCCTGCCTCGCGGGTGTAGTCATCGACCACCCCACGAATCGTTTCCTCAGGCAAGACAATCTCCTCAGGAGTCAGACCGGAGCGTTCAACGACTCGGGGAAGGAGGTGAGTCGCCGCTATCTCTGCCTTCTCATCCATCGTGTAGCCGTCAAGCCTGATTACCTCGGTGCGGTCAAGGAGCGGCGCAGGGATGGTTTCCAGGACATTTGAGGTGGCGATGAACATCACGTCTGACAGATCAAGATCGAACTCGAGGTAGTTGTCGCGGAAGGTGTGGTTCTGTTCCGGGTCGAGCACTTCGAGAAGCGCTGAGGATGGGTCGCCGCGCCAGTCTCCACCGACTTTGTCCATTTCGTCGAGAAGAAAGACCGGGTTCATCGACTCAGATTCGATCATGGCCCGTGCGATACGCCCCGGGCGGGCGCCGACGTAGGTGCGGCGATGACCGCGGATCTCAGCTTCGTCCCTCAGGCCACCGAGAGCGACCCTGACGAATTTGCGACCGAGCGAGCGGGCAACTGACTCACCTAGTGATGTCTTGCCGACTCCAGGAGGGCCAACGAGCAATAGGATTGTGCCAGAGCCACGTATCGTCTTTTCCAGGCCCCGTTCGTGGCGAAGCTTCCTGACCGCAAGGTGCTCGATGATCCGCTCCTTGACGTCATCGAGACCGGTGTGGTCTTCGTCGAGGACGATCCTGGCGGATTCGAGATCTAAGTTGTCTGGCGTTGACTTGCCCCAAGGCAGCTCGAAAGCGGTGTCGAGCCAGGTCCTGATCCAGGAATGCTCCGGGCTCTGGTCGCTGAGACGCTCCAGCCTGCTGAGCTCGCGCTCCACCGCCTCGGACACGGTCTCGGGTAGGTCGAGTTCGGCGAGTTTCTCCCGGTATTCGTCGTCGACAGTCGCGTCATCTTCGCCGAGTTCGTCGCGGATCGCCTTCATCTGCTGGCGGAGCACAAATTCCTTCTGGGTCTTGTCGATGTTTTCGGCTGCTTCGTCGCGGACCCGTTGCCTGATGGTCATACCCGCCAGGACCTCACTCATCCAGGCGAGGGCGGTATCGAGGCGATCCTCGACGTCGAGGGTTTCCAGCAGTTGTGCCTTCTGTTGGAGCTCCAGATCGGGGGAGTAGACGAGCAGATCAACGAGATGTCCGGGATCCTCGGTGGATAGCATTCGCTCCGCGATGCCGCGGATCCCGCGCTTATCCAGGATCTCTTCGAGGATCGCCCTGAGTTCTGCAGCTTTCTCGAAGGTCGTTGGTGGGTACTCGAGCTGTTCGGCAATCTGATCGACTTCGACCCACAAGACGTCGTTTGACCGAGATGTGCCGATGCCGATGCGGGCCCGGCTGATGCCGCTGATGATCGCAGAGGTGCCGCCACGGTCGGAGA
Organism: uncultured Gemmatimonadales bacterium; assembly: GCA_964195945.1. Lineage (GTDB taxonomy): Bacteria > Actinomycetota > Acidimicrobiia > Spongiisociales > UBA5794 > JAAETI01. The sequence continues at coordinate 21,483 of CAXMRC010000011.1, read as the reverse complement.
TTTCCTGGATCTCGGCGATCGTCCCAACGGGGGAATACTCTCCATCAATCATTGGTATGAGGACAAGCCGCCCTCCGGTCGATTCGGCTGATGCCAGCGCGCTCTTGGCTGCATCTGACTCAATTGAGACAGTTATGACCATGTTGGGAAAGACGATCCCGCTGCGAAGTGGGAGGACCGGAAGGCTGGTCGTGGTGATGTCGGACAAGGTGAGTCCTTTCAATTGGTAGGAACAGCAACGCGCTTTGGCAAACTGCTATTCCACGAAACAATTAAATCTATGTCGAGTGGACTCATGTTATCGGGTGCCGCCGATGTAAATGACGGGTGCCGCTTGTCTTCAAGCCTCTTTGCGGCTGGTGAACCAGGCACCGATCAGAATTAGCGCAATCCCGACAAACGACAGAATGGAAGCGCTTTCGCCCCGTAGACTGATGCCGAGGGCCAAAGCAACGATCGGGATGAAGTAGGTGGCCACCGCACCTCTGGTGGCCCCGGCACGTCCTACCAGTGTTGTCATGGCGACAAATGCCAACCCCGTGCCAAATGATCCAAGGGCCATCAAGGCGAGATAGCTCGAGGTACTACCGGTCTCTGTGGGAACCGCAAAAAGCCCTATGGGCACGGTGAGCAGAGTCGCAATCCCAAGAGCTCGCAGTAGTACGGGTAGCGCCCCATATCGTTGCTGCAGCGGCACGGCAAGGTTGATGCCGACTCCGTAGCACATGACCGCAAACAGAAGTAGAGCAACCCCGAGGTACCCGTTGTCGGTTGAACTACCGCCTCGCATCGACACTACGGCGACACCGGCGAAGCCGATGGCGAGACCGACGACCTGTACGCGAGCCGGCTTTTTGCGCAGCAGCAAGGCCGCAACTACCGCGGCGAACAAGGGTACCGCACCGTTGATCATCCCCGCCAGAGATGATGAGATCCATTGTTGTGCGACCGGAAACAGGAACATGGGAACTGCCATCCAGGTAACAGCGATAAGGCCAATGGATGGCCAATCGTGTTTCTCGATGGGTTGGCGAGCCGCGGGGAATGCCGCCAGAGTTATCAAGCCAAGGCTAAATCGGCTTGCGGTGATGAACGCAGGCTCAAAGGATTCGAGGCTCTCCGCGATGAACAGAAACGATGAGCCCCAGATTGCGGCGACGGCGCCCAAGAGCGCCCACTCGACCCAACCGAAGGCATTCCGGTGAGTGCCGGTAGCGGTACCGAGCAGATTCGTTTCGTTCCTGGCCACAAGTGCTCCCCGCGAGTTCTCACATCCGGAAGAACACCGCACCGACGATGAGCGTTGCAACTTAGTGCCCGATTAGCGCCGCGGAGTCAGCGTTGGCCCGGTCCAGACGTCGGTTCTCATCACTGCGATGGCGGTGACGATCACACCAGAGGCTCCGATCAGATACACAGGGAGCAGGCCAACCCAGTCGGCGAGACCACCGCCGATGGCCGCACCGAGCGGGATGAGAGACCAGCTGATGGTTCTGGATGCGGCGACCACCCGGCCCAGCATCTCGGGGGGAGCCAATCGTTGTCGCATGGTCACTATGGCGATGTTGGCGAAACCGACTCCACCCACACCGATGCCAGCGGGGATGAATCCCCAGAAACTGTTCGAGAAGACCATGGCGATGAACCCTGCTCCGAACAAGAACAATCCGACGGCAAACATCCTGCCGAGATGCGCTCGTCTTGCGATGCGCGGGCCAAGGAAAATCATCGCGCTGCCAACGGTTGCTTGGAGCCCGATGAATAGACCGATGAGTGCTTCATCGGCGAAGAGGAATTCGAGAAAACCCGGAGGGGTGAAACTGGTTTCGAGATACTCGGGTATGAAACGGGGCAGCAACGCTTCTAGTGGGGCAAAGACAAAGTTGGCAACTGCGGCGCCAATCGTTACCCAGCGCAGCTGCGAATGGCCGAGGAGGAACGCAACACCGGAACGCAGCGAGCTAAGGAAGGGCTCGCCTGATTCGAGCCGGACCTTCTCCCTGACCCGGACCCCAGCAAGAAGAATTGCTGAAACCACGAACGTCGCGGCATTGGCGATAAAGGCGACGGGGAAGCCACCGCCGATCGAGATGAGTATCCCGCCAAGCGCAGGGCCCAGCGCGAATGCTGATGTTCTAGCAAGGGCGAGATGCGAGTTGACCATGACCAGATGGTCCTCTGGGATGACCGAGGGCAAGAGAGCCTCGAGCCCGCTATTGAAGAACGTGGCCAATGTTCCAACGACAAAGGCGGCGAGAAAGACCATCCACGGAAGCGCCGCGTCCGTTGCCGCCCCGAACGCAAGCAGAAGAAATGCGAGTGCGCGTAGAAGATCAGATGCGATGAGGATCGGCTTTATGGCGAAGCGATCGAGGAAGACGCCAGCAGTGAACCCGAACAACAGTGTCGGGATGGTTTCGGCCGCCGCAGTCAAGCCGAGGTCGAGGTTGCGCTGGGTGAGGCTAACGATGAATAGCGGCATCGTTACATACGAGACGTAGTCACCCAGGAGTGAGACGGCTTGGCCCCAAACGATGGGCCGCGCACGATGCTGACTCCCGCTGAGGTTCCTCAGAGTGCTCAGATCGGGCGGTTCAACGAAAGGCATGGAACCGTATGTTAATGAATGCTGGGCGCACTGCCTCAACCACGCGTTGTATGCGGCACAATAAGCCCAATTGAAGCCGGGATCGCGAAATCGGGTAGCCTCGGGGGGGTATCGTGTTCTACAGAGACCTGTGGAAGAGAGATTGAGTATGGCTGGAGCAACTGAGCTGCCGCAGATGGTGACGGAGTTTGTCGAGTTGTCGAAGGAATACCTCCGACAAGAGACGATCGAGCCGGCAAAACGTTTGGGCCGATTCGCCGGGTTCACCATTGGGGCGTCGATCCTGTTCGCTATTGGTGGTCTACTCCTCGCCATAGCGGCGATGCGAGGAATCATCTACTTGCTGCCCGACGGTCCGAACTGGTCGGCGCTCGGCTACATTCTTGGAGCACTAGGCATCGGTGCCGTGATCGGATTGATGGTCGCCCTGACGGGCCGTGAAAAGAACGCAAAGGAGGTCTGACAATGGCGATAGAGCGAACAGATCTCGAAGCAAAGCTACGCGAGATCGAAGAAATAGTTGAAGAGACCAAGAGTCAGGCGCAGACGACCGGTACCGCAATAGCGGTCGCTGCTGTAGTGGCGGTTGTCTTGATCTTCCTTCTCGGAAGACGGCGTGGCAAGAAGACGGGCGGCGCCCGGGTAGAGATCTACAGAGTCTGATGATCGAGCGTCTTCTCTCACTTGGTGTCAAACAGTTCTTCGGAGGTGCGAGACGCGGCCAGCCGATCATCACCGCAATCGGTGCCGCGATTTCGATATGGGGGCTGTTCCGTCGCTTTGGCGGCAGAGATAAGCCGGTATATACGAGGTCTCTGAAGGATGGCGAGACCATCCGGGTTTCGCAGCTCCGTGGTGCTGCGGCAGTGCAAGAAGAAGGACAGTGAGGTAGCGGGTGTTTGGCAATCGTGAGCGGTTCATAAAGGTTGTGGTGTGGTTTGTGGTGCTCTCGATGCTGTTGGCCCTTCTCGGGTCTCTCGCTTCCGTCTTTGGCTCGTAGATGGGTGTTGGCACGTGACGGTTTTCCAGGCCGGCGACGCATGCCTGCTCTTTGACAGGAAGGGTCGCCGATATCTAATCGAGCTGATCCCCGGCAAAGAGTTCCATCATCACCATGGTGTGATTCCGCATGATGAGATCATCGGAACCGAAGAAGGTACGACCATGCAGTCGTCCCTAGACCGACCGCTTACCGTCCTGCGCCCTCGCCTTGCCGACTATGCGCTGAAGATGCCGCGAGGTGCCGCAGTTATCTACCCCAAGGACACCGGCGCCATCCTCATGTGGGCTGACATCCAACCGGGCAATCTCGTTTTGGAGGCAGGCACAGGTTCGGGTGCCTTGACCATGGCTCTGGCGAGAGCGGTTGGTGCGCAAGGGACTGTTGTCTCGTACGAGATCAGAGAGGACCACGCCGCGCTTGCTAAGAAGCGGATCAAAGGCTTTTTTGGTGATGTCCCCGTTCAGATCGATCTCCGTATCGGTTCCGTAGAAGACGGGCTCGCCGACCTCCATCCTGACCGGATTGTTCTCGATGTTCCCGAGCCATGGCACACAGTGCCGCTTGCTGCCGCCAACCTGGCACCTGGGGGCATATTCTGCTGCTATCTACCAACCGTCCCGCAAGTCCAAGAGGTCCGCAAAGCGCTCGACGAGACCAGAGCGTTTCTCGATGTGATGTCCTTCGAGATGATGATGCGCGAGTGGACGATTGATGGGCGTTCCGTGCGTCCCAACCACCGCATGATTGGGCATACCGGATTCATAACAGTCGCCCGCAAGCTGGAGCCTGCGGGCGACTGATTCTTGGTTGTTGGAACGGTTTACGGTTCGACGAAAATGCACTCACCCGGGCATTCCTCAGCGGATTCGACTACGAGGTCTAGTTGCCCGTCTGGGATCTCGGCCAGGCCCTCGGCCCCCTGGGCGTTGCCCTCGGAGGTTGCGAAAACCTTCTCGCCTTCACGTACGTAGGCGAGGCCATCGTCGAGCAGGACGAACACATCGGGGGCGATTTCTTCGCAGAGGCCGTCTCCCGTGCAGAGATCCTGATCGATCCAAACTTTCATTAGTTCCCTTTCTCAGGTTTGACGAGATTGTACCCGCCCGTCACGGGCTATTTGTCCTATTGGGGGCCGGGACCCTTACACTTGAGCGGGCCTACACTGACAACGAAGGCACTGATCCTTGGAGGGCCATCATGGAGAACTCCTCGAGAGACCGCGATGAACTTCGGACGACAGTCCGGATGCTTGAGGAAGAGATAGCAGTACTGCGCCGTCGGCTGCAGGACGCCCCCCGTCGCGTGCGGGTTCTCGAGGAACGCCTCTTGGAGAGTCGCAACAAGTTGGCGCAGGCAGCCGGCCAGAACCAGAAGCTGTCGGCTGCCATTGAAGAGACGCGCGAACAGCTCGCTCTGTTACGCGATGAGGTGGAAAAACTGACAGCGCCGCCCAATCCGTTCGCTGTCCTGCTCGGTGTCAACAACGATGGAACCGCGGATGTATTCACTTCGAGTCGAAAGCTGCGGGTCAACGTTGAGCCCAACCTGGAGATCAAGGCACTAGAAGTGGGCCAAGAGGTTCTCCTCAACGAGTCGTACAACATCATTGATGTGCGTTCCTTCGATCCGGTCGGCGAAGTCGTGGCAGTCAAGGAAGCTCTTCCGGACGGGCGCTTGCTGGTTCTTGGCCGCGCCGACGAGGAACGTGTCGTCGAAATTGGAGCACCAGTAGACAACGAAGTCCTCCGCGCCGGCGACCATGTTCGAATCGAGCCTAAGACCGGTCTCGTATTGGAGAAGCTCATCCGGCCCGAAGTCGAGGAACTCGTTCTCGAGGAAGTTCCGGACATCACATACGACGATATCGGTGGGCTCGAATCCCAGATCGAAACGATCCAGGATGCCGTTGAGCTCCCGTACCTCCACAAAGAGCGCTTCCTCGACTACAGCCTGCCCCCGCCCAAGGGTGTTCTTTTGTACGGTCCTCCCGGCTGCGGCAAGACACTCATCGCCAAAGCGGTGGCGAACAGCCTGGCGAAGGCCGTCGCCAACAAAGAGGGAGACGAGGACGTTCGCTCCTACTTCCTCAACATCAAGGGCCCCGAACTTCTCAACAAGTACGTTGGTGAGACGGAACGACAAATCAGATCGATCTTTCAAAGAGCCAAAGAGAAGTCAGACGAAGGCGTTCCCGTGATCGTCTTCTTCGACGAGATGGACTCTTTGTTCCGTACCAGAGGCACCGGCGTGTCATCGGATGTGGAATCGACGATCGTGCCGCAGCTCCTGTCGGAACTCGACGGCGTGGAGTCACTCAAGAATGTGATAGTTATCGGTGCCTCGAACCGCGAAGACCTTATCGACCCCGCGATCCTGCGTCCGGGGCGTCTGGACGTGAAGGTCAAGATCGATCGGCCGGGCCCCGAAGCCGCAACGAAGATCTTCGGCATCTACCTACGACCTGACTTGCCGTTTGCTGCCGATGCCCTCGAGGAATACGGCGGAGACGCTCGGGCCATGATTGATGACATGATCGGGCGAATTGTTACACGGATGTACTCGGAGGAGGATGACAATCGCTTCCTCGAGGTCACCTATGCAAACGGAGACCGTGAGGTCCTGTACTTCAAGGACTTCGCCAGTGGAGCCATGGTGGAGAACATTGTTCGCCGTGCCAAGAAGGACGCCATCAAGCGTGAAATCGCCGGCGAGGCACCGGGGTTGCGGGAGAAATATCTCGTGGACGCAATCGTGCAAGAGTTCCGCGAGCACGAAGATCTGCCGAACACAACAAACCCTGACGATTGGGCACGAATCTCCGGCAAGAAGGGCGAGCGCATCGTCTACGTCCGCACTCTCATTGAAGGTGATCGAGAGAACCGCACGGTAGAAGCGGTTACCCCTGGGCAGTATTTGTGACGTCCGATTCCCAACAGAAGGTATTGGGAACCGAAACCGAATTTGGGATAACGGTTCTGAATCAGCCCGACTTCAACCCTGTTGCTGCGGCTTCAACCCTCGTGAACTCCTACGCAGGCAAGCGGGCGCGGATCAAATGGTCCTTCGACGAGGAGTCGCCAGGCCGCGATGCACGAGGATTCGGATTCGATCTGACGCCTTCGTTCGATATGGAATCGGGGCTGGTCAACGTCGTCCTCGGAAACGGGGCTCGCTTTTACGTCGATCACGCCCACCCCGAGTATTCCAGTCCAGAGAGCGCTGACCCCCTTGAAGCGGCTCTATACGACAAAGCAGGCGAAGTGGTTCTGGCCCGTGCGGTCCAGGCAGCGCAAGAGCTGCTCGCCGAGGGTCAACGATTCATCATCCATAAGAACAACAGTGACGGGAAAGGTAACTCCTACGGCGCCCATGAAAACTATCTGATGTCACGGGCACTGCCCTTCGGCATGGTGGTCAGCCACATGACCGGGTTCTTCGCTACACGTCAGATATTTACCGGTTCTGGCAAAGTCGGCGCCGAGAACGGACGACCCGATGTTGACTTTCAGATCACACAGCGAGCCGACTTCTTTGAGGAGGAGGTTGGGCTAGAGACCACGCTGAAGCGCCCAATCATCAATACGCGGGACGAGCCGCACGCCGACCCATCGAAGTACCGGCGTCTCCACGTAATCATCGGCGACGCAAACCTCTCAGAAGTCCAGACCTACCTGAAGCTCGGGGCCACCACTGCAATGCTCCACGCGGTTGAGGCCGATGTCTTGCCCGAAGCTCTCACCATCGCAAACCCGGTCGACGCGGTTTGGAAGATCAGCCACGATCCAACGCTTCGCACAACGATCGAAATGGAGGACGGTCGCTTTATGACGGCTCTCGAGGCACAGTGGCAATATCTCGAGTGGGTCGGAAAATACATCAACGAGTCGGATTTCTCTGACACATTCCTCAACGTTATGACGGTCTGGGAGGAGATTCTCGCCGATCTCGAGAAAGATCCCGCGTTGACCGCTGATCGATTGGACTGGACCGCAAAACAGCGATTAATGGAAGGCTATCGTGCCCGCGATGATCTTGGCTGGGATGCTCCGAAACTGCGACTTCTTGATCTGCAGTACCACGATGTCGATCCACAGAGAGGTCTATACAACCGGCTTGCCGCAGCGGGGCACATCCGTCGCCTCTTCACCGACGAGCAAGTCGCAACGGCCGTCCGCAAGCCACCTGAGGGTACAAGGGCCTACTTCCGCGGTGAGTGTGTGACCCGGTTTGGTGATGCATTGGTGGCTGCAAATTGGGACTCGTTGGTATTCGATATCGGTGAAGAGTCGCTGCGACGGGTGCCTATGATGGAGCCACTCCGTGGTGGCAAAGATCGTGTGGGAGAACTGCTCGATCGTGTGGAGACCCCTGCTGAATTGCTGCAGGCGCTAGGAGGCAATGATGACTGAGAGAGAACGCAAGGAGACTCGATCCGGCGAGTCTGAGAGCACTGTCGCTGCCGAGGAAACCACCGGCAGCGACCAAGGTGAAGCTCTTACCGACAGGATCGACGACATTCTCGACGAGATCGACACGGTTCTCGAAGAGAACGCCGAAGAGTTCGTCAAGAACTACGTTCAGAAGGGCGGAGAGTGAGCGGGTACCCGTCGCAACTGGGTGATCATCTTCCGCTAGGTGCCGTTGTTCCGGTTTCCAGTTTTCTGGCGTTGCTGCAGACGAGCGGCCTGGCGCCACAGTGGACCGTGCCCTCGGGCGAGCTCACTCTTGAGATCCCCGAAGGTACGACGATCTTGGCGGTGCGCTTCGCAGATGGTGTGGTGATGGCCGGGGATCGCCGTGCCACCGCAGGCAATGTGATCGCCCATCGCAGGATGAAGAAGGTCTACCCGGCCGACGAGTATTCAGCAGTGGCCATCTCAGGGACCGCGGGAATGGCCACGGAGCTGATCCGGCTGTTTCAGACCGAGTTGGAGCATTACGAGAAGATCGAGGGAACACGGCTGAGTCTCGAGGGCAAGGCGAACTATCTCGCCAGGATGGTCAGGGGCAACCTACCTCTTGCTTTTCAAGGATTGGCAGTGGTTCCCCTGTTTTGCGGGTTCGATGAATCCGAGCAACGCGGGCGGCTGTACACATTCGATGTTGTCGGTGGTCGCTACGAAGAGCAAGATTATGCAGCAACCGGGTCGGGTGGCTCGGAAGCCAAAGCATTCATCAAGGGCGTCTTCGAACCCGAATTGTCAGAAGACAGGGCGCTAGCAATCGCAGTCGAGGCGCTCGTGGCCGCGGCTGAGGAGGACGCCGCAACCGGTGGTCCTGATCTGCGACGCGGCATCTATCCCAATGTGGTAGTCGTAAACAGGTCCGGTATCGCCGAGGTCGACGAGAGTCGCATCGAAGAGGTCGCGACCGCGGTTCTTGGAGGTAGACCATGAGCATGCCCTTCTATGTACCTCCAGAACAGCTGACGAAAGACCGCGCCGAGTTCGCCCGCAAGGGGATAGCAAGGGGACGGCCCATCGTGGTCCTGGAGTACACCGACGGCGTGATGCTCATGGGCGAGAACCCCAGTGGATCGTTACACAAGACGAGCGAGATCTACGACAAGGTTGCTTTCGCCGGCGTGGGACGGTTCAACGAGTTCGAGATGCTGCGCGTCGCAGGGATCCGTTATGCGGATCTGAAGGGGTACTCGTATGAGCGGGACGATGTAACCGCCAAGGGCCTTGCGAATGCATATGCGCAGACCTTGGGTCAGATCTTCACGCACGAGATGAAGCCCTACGAGATCGAGGTCATGATCACTGAGATTGGCACCGAACCTGCGGAGACCAGGATCTATCGAATCCAGTTTGATGGGACCCTGCGCGATGTTCGACGTTTCGGTGCCATGGGTGCCATGGAAGAGACGCTCAACAAACGTCTCGAAGAAGGCATCGACGAAATGCCCGATTTAGGTGAAGCAATCCGTTTGGCCGCGGACACGATCGAGACGGTTCTCGAGACCACAATCGCCGATGAGGATTGGGAGGCCGCGGTGCTCGACAGAAATCTGGGGCGCAGGAAGTTTCGCCGTCTCCAAGACTCCGAAATCGCCGATATCCGGGCCTAGAACCGAATCAGCGCTTCGCCGGTTCGCACACGATGCCAAGATCTTCGAGCACCAGGCTTGCCGGCTCTCGCTGATCGGCTAGGACCCACAAGCGGGTCTCCGCAAGCCGACCTATGGTTACAGGGAACGGCCCAAGGGACTCTCCGTGGAGTCGTGAATCTATGCCCTCGCTGTGCAGCCGTGCTGCGGCCACCCTGGCGAGATTGATGTCAGGAATCGTCGCTAGACAAATGTATGGGTCGCTCATACACCGATTATGTCAGCGATCAAGTTTTAGCGCGCCGCACCGGGACGCTTTCTGCTGGTGTGCACTACTGTTCCAGTGATGCGCCGCAGGATCTTTGGTATCGAAAACGAATATGGTGTGACATGCACGCTGCGTGGTCAACGTCGGCTCTCACCTGACGAGGTTGCACGCTATCTGTTCCGTCGTGTTGTGAGTTGGGGGCGCTCTTCGAACGTGTTCCTGGAGAACGGTGCCCGACTCTATCTCGACGTGGGAAGCCATCCCGAGTACGCCACTCCCGAATGCGACAGCCTGTACGACGTGATTGCCCACGATCGGGCCGGAGAGAGAATCCTGGAAGGCCTGGTGTACAGCGCGGAGCGTCGTCTGGAAGACGAGGGCATCCGTGGCCAGATCTATCTGTTCAAGAACAACACTGACTCAGCAGGAAACTCATACGGCTGTCACGAGAACTATCTCGTGGGCCGCGACAGTGACTTCCAAAAGATCATCGACACCCTCATTCCATTCTTTGTGACACGTCAGATATTTGCCGGCGCAGGGAAGCTGCTTCACACCGCTCGGGGAACGATCTTCAGCCTGGCGCAGCGCGCCGAACACATCTGGGAAGGCATTTCTTCAGCTACCACCAGAAGCCGTCCCATTATCAACACCCGCGACGAGCCGCACGCTGATGCCGAGAAGTATCGAAGACTTCATGTGATTGCGGGCGACTCCAACATGTCCGAGTACGTCGCATACGCCAAGATGGGGACCGCGATGGCGCTGTTGCAGATGTTGGAGGATGACATTGTCTTCCGGGATCTGACGCTGGAGAACCCGATCAGGGCCATTAGAGAGATTTCACATGATATGACTTGCCGGCAGCGGGTGCGGCTGGCCAACGGGCGTGAGTTGTCGGCTCTTGACGTCCAGTGGGAGTACCTCGATCGGGCGTTGCGATATGCAAGGACGACAGGGTTTTCTCCAGAGGTCGAGACCGCGATCATGATGTGGGAGCGATTGTTGACCGGTCTCGAGAAGGATCCGATGTCTTTGCACCGCGAAATTGATTGGGTAGCTAAATATCGCCTCATAGAGGGCTACCAGAGTCGGCATGGGCTTGCATTGAGCGACCCGAAGCTGGCATTGATGGATTTGTCGTATCACGACGTGAACACTCAGCGGGGTCTGTATTACCTGCTGGAACGACGTGGCGAGATGGAGAAGGTCGTCACCGAGGAACGGGTGCAGATTGCGATGACGGAGCCGCCGCAGACCACGAGGGCGAAGCTTCGTGGGGATTTCATTAAGGCCGCGAAGGCCAAGAAGAGGGATTTCACCGTTGACTGGGTTCATCTCAAACTCAACGATCAGGCGCAACGAACCGTGCTTTGCAAAGATCCGTTCAAATCTGTCGATGACCGGGTTGAGAAGCTAATCGCCGGACTCTGAACAAGATCTAGCCTCGAGCCATGATCGTTCGGCGTCGAGGCTGTGGCAAAGTGGAGGCTCCAGTCGCGTGTCGGTCAGGGGTATTGCATTGACTGCGATCCGGCGGGTCTAATGTCTCAATAATGCACAAAGTCATCGAGCGAATTCTCAATCTTCTCGCATTCCTGCTCACAGTTGGTCGCCCTGTAACCGCGGACCAGATCCGAACGACTGTCGCAGGCTACGGCCAGGCAACGGACGATGCGTTTCATCGTATGTTTGAGCGCGACAAAGATTTGTTGCGACGTCTCGGTATCCCATTAGAACTAGCTCCAACGGACGGCTGGCAGGTCGAGCACGGCTATGTGGTCGATCCGGAGAACTATGCGCTTCCCGATCCCGGTCTCACCGACGACGAAAGGGCTGCACTGTGGCTGGCCGCCGAAGTCGTTCGTGTAGGCGGGCAGGTCGCTGCACCTGACGCACTATTCAAGCTTGGCGGAGCGCCGATGACGGCATCCGGCGAGCCGCTGGCGGCATCGCTAACCGAGGGCTCTGCTGATCTCGGCACCGCTTTTTCGGCGATCGCGGAACGTCGCCATCTGTTGTTCGGCTATCGCGACCGGCCGCGCCGCGTAGACCCATACGGTCTAGTGCACCGGCGTGGTCATTGGTATCTGGTCGGTGCCGAGAACGAGGTGGTCAAAGTGTTCCGCATGGACAAGGCGTCGCAGGTCGGTGCTGGCGATGATCCTGATGCGTTTGCGCGCCCTGTCGGGTTCCGTGCGTCCGAGTTCATACCGGAGACCCCTTGGGAAGCGGGTGCAGAGGACATGGTGGCGAGAGTTCGATTTGACCATGCCATGGCATGGTGGGCCCGACGTCAGATAGGGAATCGCGGTTCTCTCATAGAGGCTGCGGACGGCGGGATCGAAGCTGTGATTCCGGTCGCAAATCCCGAGGCATTCATTGGTTGGCTTCTGTCTTTCGACGACAACGCCGAGCTCTTGGATCCGCCGGAACTGCGGCAACGGCTTGTCGATCGGGTGCGGGTGGGTAAATGACTAGCCCAAAGACAGCCAAGCGTCTCAACCGAATTTTGGCGATGCTGCCCTGGGTCATCGCAAACTCCGGTGCGAGCGTGGATGAGGTCTGCGAGCGTTTTGGATACAGCCGGCGCGACCTCGCCGCGGATCTGGATCTTGTGTTTGTGTGCGGGTTGCCCGGCTACGGGCCCGGCGATCTCATGGTTGCCTACATCGACGAAGATGAGGTTGTCGTAGAGCTTGCGGACTACTTTGCCAATCCGGTCCGTCTTACGCCCCCTGAGGCATTGTCTCTACTTGCCGCCGGAATGGCGCTGATGTCAACGGGCCAAGCTCCAGAAGCGTTGGAAAGCGCAGTTGCCAAGCTACAGAAGGTTGTGCTCGGGGCTGATGACGACGCACTTGTGGTCGATCTCGCCGAACCACCGTTCGTCGCAGAGTTGCGCAATGCCGCCGCCGGAGGAAACGTCGTGCGGATGGTCTACACGGCGCTCGCCACTGGGTCAACGTCAGACCGTGAGGTGGAGCCATGGGTCGTATTCACCACGCTTGGCAACTGGTATGTCCGGGGATATTGCAGATCAGCTGAAGCCGAAAGAGTGTTTAGGGTTGACCGCATTAGAGAACTGGCCACGACGGGGGATACTTTCGAGAGTCTGCCACGCCCCTCTGATCCCGAAATCGGCTACACCCCTAGCGAGGAAGACGTTCGCGCGGTCATCCGTCTCGGCGAAAATGCCAGGTGGGTTGCGGAGTACTACCCGGTGGAGACTGTTGCTGAGGACGGCGAAGGTCTCACCGTCCGATTCTCCGCTTCTGATCCATCGGTGGTGGCAAGGCTGTTACTTCGACTGGGCCGTAGCGCTGAGCTGCTGGAAGGCGCCGAGGTCGAAGAGTCCCTGGCTGAGATGCGAACTCGTGTCCTCGCCCGCTACGGAGCTCATCCCTGATTCTGGGATGGGCTGGCCTAAATGACTACCTCGCAAATAGTCATTTAGCGAGACTCCCGCGTGCCGATGTGAAAGGGGAGAGATAAGCACCTCACGGAGTAGGGCCAAATGACCACTATCAGAACTACCTGCAATCGCTGTGGCGACGTAGAGCTCACGACCGCAGACATCGGTCTCGAGCTCAGCTCAGAAACCTCAAACGGAACCTATCGGTTCTCTTGTCCATTCTGCGGCATCACCCAGCGTCGTCCCGCCAATCATCGTGTCGTGAGCATCCTGCTCGCTACCGGCGTTGAATATGACATCATTGCCACTACCGGACCAATCTCCGAAGGCGAAATCGACGGATTCGTAACCTCGCTCGACAGCGATGACTGGTTCTCGGAGCTGGCGACTAGCTAGAACCAAACCCCCTACTCCTAAAGCGACAGAGTGCCGGACCCTAAGGACCGGCACTTTTTCATTGTCCGATGCTGGACCCGCCGTTCCGGGTCGAGCAAACATTGCACATTCTAGGAATCGATCGGGCTGTACCGGCGCAACCACATGCATCGACGGTCGATCAGACCACTACCATCCTCCCCTCAATGCCCAACTTCACTATCTCTGAAATCATCACTATCGCGCTGGTGATCCTTATCGTCTTTGGACCCGAGCGTCTGCCTGAAATGGCCCAAAAGGCCGGCCAATTGGTGCGTAAAAGCCGGTCCCTCATCACCGATCTTCGCCGGGAATTCGAGGGTGAGTGGCAAGAGGTTGCGGAGCCATTAAAGCAAATATCCAAAGAAGTAACGGGCATCAAAGACGAGATGGGCGAATCTCTAGCATCGCTCACCGATGACGTGGCCAAGGCCAAGAAGGAATTAGAAGAGCAAATGGCTGAGACCAAACAAGAGGTCGAACGCCAGATCGCGGAGACGAACAAAGAAATCAAGGGACTCTCGGCGGAGCCAGAGACGGTTGCCACCGATGACCCGCCCGCGGGCACTAGCGACGGATCTTCCGCTTCCGGGGAGAGCTCATGACCTCGCGTATGTCGCTGATGAGTCACCTGATCGAGCTGCGCTCTCGGCTCATCAAGTCGGTGGTGGCGGTTGCTGTCGGCTCGGTGGTCGGCTTTATTTTCTACCGCGACATCCTCGCTTTGCTGGCGAAACCCTACGAGGGGGCCACCGACCAGCCGCTTGCGTTTTTCCAGCCAACAGAACCGTTCTCTTTGGCGTTGCGGGTCGCTCTCTTTGGTGGCGTCATCATCGCAAGCCCGGTAATCATGTATCAAATCTGGCGCTTTTTGGGGCCCGCTCTCACTAAGAGGGAGCGACGGTACGTCTACCCACTCTCTGGCGTCATGGCGCTGCTCTTTCTCTCTGGCATCGCGTTGGGGTACTTCACCCTTCCTCTTGCCCTGCGGGTCTTGTTCAGCTTTGCAGGTGATCTGCTCGAAGAGACGATCGGTGTCAATTTCTACTTCAGCTTTGCGATGCGATTCCTGCTTGCGTTTGGATTGGCCTTTCAGTTCCCTGTGTTCCTGTTCGCCGCAGCGGCGCTCGGTATGGTGTCGAGCCGGGCTTTGCGGGCGCAACGGCGATGGGCAGTTGTGTTCGTGGTGGTCTCGGCGGCCTTAATGACGCCAGGTGGCGATCCATTGACGCTAATGATGCTGGCGACCCCGATGTACCTGTTATACGAATTATCGATCGTGTCCATCCGATACATCCTCAAACGATGACGCACGGCGGCGATCAGGCGTTCTCACCAGATCCGTTCCAGGTCGAATCGATGCAGCAGATCGATGCTGGGAGATCGGTAGTCGTGGTAGCGCCGACGGGGGCCGGTAAGACCCTTATTGCCGAGCATGCTGTCAGTCGGGCCGTAGCCAGCGGGACCAGAGCTTTCTACACGACACCCATCAAGGCGTTGTCGAATCAGAAGTACGCGGATCTGTGCGCCATGTTCGGAGAAGACGCGGTCGGTCTTCTCACCGGGGACAACGTGATCAACGGTGACGCTGCCGTTGTCGTTATGACCACCGAAGTGCTGCGGAACATGATCTACGCGGAATCGCGGGCGCTCGATGACCTATCGGTGGTGATTCTCGATGAGGTCCACTATCTGCAGAACCGCTACAGGGGATCGGTGTGGGAGGAAGTGATTATCCACCTTCCCGCCTCTGTCCCTGTTGTGTGCCTATCGGCAACGATCGCAAACCCGGAGGAGTTCACAGCCTGGGTGCGCAGCAGGCGTGGCGAGACCGCGCTGATTGTGGAGACCCATCGGCCGGTACCGTTGGAGAGCATGTATCTGGTGAAAGATCGGTATCGCGATGGCGCTCTCGAGCTGCTGCCGGTATTCAAGGGATCTCGCGCCAACCCACATGTAACGAAGCTCCTGCAGAAGGGGAGGGGGCGTCATCGTCGCTTTGCCGCACCGCGTCGTCTCGAGGTGGCGGAGCACCTCGATGCGGCAGGTTTGCTCCCTGCCATCTATTTCATCTTCTCCCGCGCCGGATGCGATCAGGCAGCGGAGACTGTTGCCGGGTCGAGACTGCAGCTGACCACCCGCGACGAGCGTCGCGAGATTCGACGCCGGGTCGAAGGACTGATCGAACACCTCCCGGAACAAGACCTGAGCGCTCTCGGATATGCCGGGTGGGTAGATCGACTGGAACATGGAGTTGCCGCCCACCATGCGGGCATGGTTCCCGCCTTCAAGGAGACAGTCGAGGACCTCTTCATCGCTGGTCTAGTCAAGCTGGTATTTGCTACCGAGACGTTGTCGTTGGGGATCAACATGCCGGCCCGGTCGGTGGTTTTGGAAAGGCTCTCGAAATTCAACGGGGAGCAGCACGAAATCATCAAGCCGGGTGACTACACACAGCTGACGGGACGGGCTGGGAGACGGGGTATCGACACAGAGGGCACCGCCGTTGTTTTGCACAACTTCGATATCCCCTTCGAACGTGTGGCCGCAATCGCAGCCGAGGGGAGCCACCCTCTTGTTTCCAGTTTTCAACCTACCTACAACATGGCGGCCAACCTGGTCCCCAACTATGACCAAGAATCGGCCGAACGATTGCTCAACGCCTCATTCGCTCAATTCAGGTCCGAAGAGCGTAGGGGGAAGCTGGCGGAGAAGCTGGAGGAGCAGAAGGAAGAGGCCGATCACTTTCGCACCCTCGCAGAATGCGAACGTGGAGACATCTGGGAGTTCGTTGCGGAGAGCGGCGAAACGAAACTCGACCAGTACCAGGAGCTGCGAGATTTCGTCCAACGATTCCGCGAGGGAGACGTGTTGCGTCTTTCTGCCGATCCTGATGATCGGGCCGTCCTCCTGGCCCGGGGTTGGGGAGCCAATCCGCGCATGGTCCTGATCGATGTGGGCGGTGCAATGCGGCGCGTGTCCGCAGACCAGCTAGATGGTGCTTTGGCTGTGGTTGGCCAGATGGTGCTCCCCGAGCCCGTGCGGACCAGGGACGGTGGTTATCGCAACAGCGTCGCCAGACTCCTCCGCCGGTGGAGCCCCGACCCGGCCTTTGTCCCTCTCGAGCATAAGGCGGCCGCGGACGACACTGTGGCCAGCTGTCCCGATCTGTCGAAACACTTGAAGTCGATCCGTCGCATGCGTCGCGCCGACGCCGAGTTCCGTCGCCTGAAGAGACGGCTCGAGCGAAGCGACGAAGGCCTGGTCAAAACATTCCGCACGATCCTCAGCCTGCTCGAAGACTGGGGCTACGTGGAGTCCTGGAGCCTGACGACAAAAGGTCGGCAACTTCGATTTGTGTACAACGAACTTGATCTTCTGCTCACCGAGGCGGTGTCACGCGGCCTGCTCGACGGCCTGACAGGGGCGACTTTGGCCGCTCTTACCTCACTGTTCACCTACGAGGCGAGAAGGGTCGATACAGGACTCGGCGGTCCGCCCTCCGCGATCGAGGATCGTGTGCAGGCGATCGAAGAACTGGCGTTCTCGCTAACTGCAGCGGAGCGAGCCGTCGGGCTGCCCGAAACGAGGCTTCCCGAGGCAGGGTTCTCCGCCATTGCGTACGCTTGGGCCGCTGGCCATGATCTCGATGACCTATTCGACGACGACTTGGCCGCCGGTGACTTTGTTCGGAATTGTCGACAGCTTATTGATGTCATGCGGCAACTGCGTGACGGTTTCCCCAGTCTGAGCGCGGTGGCCGCAGATGGGATCAGACGTCTCGATCGAGGAGTCGTGGCAGCCGGAGGTAAGGCATGAAGTGGTGGGTGATAGTCAACCCATCTGCGGGACGCCCCGAGGAGTTGCGAGAGCGCGCCGCGGCCGCGCTGACCTCACTTGGCATCGACTTCGTACTGCATGTGTCGCAGAGCCCAAATCACGTTGCCGAGCTCGTTACGGCCGGCCGGGCCGCCGGCATCAATAGCTTTGCGGGTGTTGGCGGCGACGGGACTGCCCATCTCATTCTGAATGGCTTGATGGAACACTCTTGGCCGAGGCCGCCACGGATGGCAGTGCTCCCCGCGGGCAGTGGTTCAGACTTCATTAGAACGTTTGCCCTACCGCGCTCGATCGAGGGCGCTGCCGAGCACCTCCTGACCGACGACTGGTATCCAACGGATGTATTGCGTCTCGAAGGTGGCTTTGGAACGAGGTATGCGCTCAATGCTGTTGAGGCTGGGGTCGGTGCGGCCGCAGTTACAACTGCAGCGAAGATGCCGCGGTGGGTCGGGGCGAAGAGATATTCCATTGCGTTCTGGCTGGCGCTTCCCCGTTTTCGGCCAGAAGCTATTACGGCCAAAGTTGATGGTGACAAGGAGATCTCGGGCCAGGCGATCGCGGTGATTGTCGCCAACGGCCAGTTCTTTGGCGGCGGGATGAACATCGCACCACGGGCGAGCGTTGCCGATGGTGTGTTTGATGTTCAAGTGTTTGCGGGGCCGCGACGGAAGGCTCTGACTGTCATGCCGCGGGTCGTCCGTGGAATGCACTTACGTCACAAGAACGTGCGCCGTCTGACAGGTAAAACGTTGGAATTGCTTGTCCCTGAGGGCTGGCCGATCGAGGCTGACGGCGAGTTGCTCGGAACCGGTCCGCTATCGGTTAGCGTGCTACCCGCTGCGATTGAATTCAAGATTTGACGGGATCAGCCGAAAAGGTGCTTGGCAACGCTGTTGTCATCTATATACTCCGCGCCAACGAGAGGTGCCATGAGCAACGACGAGAAGAACATCGACGAGGGTTCGTCCGACACACTGGAGTTAGTTGAGCCAGCTGCGGACGAGGTTCTTGACGATGATGCTGCCGCTGAGGGTGTCCTTGCAGATATTGAGCCGGTCCTAGCCGACGTGTCCGACGACGCGTCCGACGACGGCGACGATAAGGACGCCAGCGACACCGAGAGCGACACGGAAGCGTTGGACGATCTCGAAGCTGAAGAGCTGGAGATGCTGACCGAAGACGAAGCGTCGGAGACGATCATCGTCGACGAGGAGACGCAACTCCGAGACATTCGACGTGCCCAGATATCGATAGAGGCCGGCTCGGCGGGCGGAGTGACCGCTGGTGAGTTTGTGTGCTCCGATTGCTTCCTGGTGAAAAAGACCAGTCAGATGTCGAACCGTCGTAAGAAGATCTGCCTCGACTGTGCCATCTGACGTCCTAGTAGTCGTCCCGACCTATAACGAAGCGGAGAACCTCGCTCTTGTGGTTGAGGCCGTTCGTTCGCAGAATCTTGGACTACTTGTTGTCGATGACGGCTCGCCGGATGGCACAGGGGAAATCGCCGATGAGCTGGCAAAGACCGACCCGGGTTTGTCGGTATTGCATCGGACGACGAAGCAGGGTTTGGGACCGGCGTATGCCGCAGGCTTTGCCGTCGCCCTCGAGATGGGTGCTGACATTATCTGCGAGATGGATGCCGACTTTTCGCATGACCCGAAGGACCTTCCGCGCCTGGTGCAGGCGATCGTCGACGGTGGAGATTTGGCCATTGGGAGCCGTTATGTCGCGGGGGGAGGGGTAGACAATTGGCCGTGGCATCGGCGTTGGCTATCCCGCGGAGGGAACATATATGCGCGCACGATG
Source organism: uncultured Gemmatimonadales bacterium (assembly GCA_964195945.1). Classification (GTDB taxonomy): domain Bacteria; phylum Actinomycetota; class Acidimicrobiia; order Spongiisociales; family UBA5794; genus JAAETI01. The sequence continues at coordinate 2,077 of CAXMRC010000011.1, read as the reverse complement.
CTCGGCACACAGATCAACGATATGACCGCTGGCTTCCGCGCCTTCCGTTCCGATACGCTCCGCAAACTTGACTTTGCCGGGTGTGAAGCATCGGGTTACGGGTTCCAGGTTGAGATGGCGTGGAGCGCGTCACGGGCGGGTTTGGATGTTCGTGAGGTTCCGATCATCTTTCGGGATCGCAGCCGAGGTACCTCAAAGATGGGAGCCGCGATCGCTCTGGAGGCGATGCTGCTCGTGTCTAAGTGGGGTTTTCGAAGGCTTTTGACCCGAATCGGTTTCAAGAAATGAAGATCTCCTCCCGGCCCGCTACGTCGGGCGATATTCCAACGTTGCTGCAGCTCTATGGTCCAGCCAGGGATGAGCAGACCGAGTTGCGAGAGGCCTGGCCGATCGCTGACGGTTTGGCGGAGCCGGTTGACGAGTCCCTCGCCACTATCGTCGAAGACCAGGGATCGTTTCTTGCAGTCGGCACGATCGATGACGTTGTTTTTGGCTTCATATGGGTAACGATTGAGGAGCTGTTGCCACAGGCCGGGGGGGAGCGCATCGGGGTGATCAGGCTGGTGTACGTCGCTGACCAGGCGCGTAGCGTCGCGGTCGGTGAGGCGATGCTTGACCTTGCCCTGACTTGGTTGCGTGACGCTGGTATTCGCAGGTTCGACGCAGTCGTCTCACCGGGGCACCGTCTCGCCAAGAATTTCTTTGAGAGCGCAGGCTTCAAGGCCAGACGCATCACCATGTATCGCCGCGACGATGGGTGAACGTTGTGGGCACTAGCGCAACCGTCGTTCTCTTGCAGTCGCTCATCAGGAACCAATGTGTTAACGATGGGACTCCTGATTCCGGCTTCGAGCATCGGTCCGTAGCCACGCTTGCCGAGTTCTTTGGCAGCGAGGGTGTCGTAATCGAGCCGCATCCGGGACGGCAGAGTGTTATCTATCGGCTTCCGGGGACTACGCCGGGAGCCCCCGTGCTGACGTTGCTTCCGCATCTCGACGTTGTCCCGGTTACCGAGGAAAGCTGGGACCACGATCCCTTTGGGGCCGACATCATCGATGGTTTTGTATGGGGGAGGGGAGCGGTCGACATGCTGAATCTCACCGCAGCCATGGCCGTCGTGTTTCGGCGCTACCTGACCGGGGATCTCCCGCCTCTTCCTGGTGATCTTATCTTCGCAGCCGTAGCCGATGAGGAGGCAGGAGGTGCCCTCGGTGCCGGTCATCTTGTCAACGAGCATTGGGAGCGGGTTGAGTGCGACTATTTGCTGACCGAGGTGGCGACCCCAGGCTTTGTAACCCCAAAGGGGCTGACGCTGCCGGTTACGGTTGCGGAGAAGGGCCCGGCGTGGCGCTCTCTGCGACTGCCCGGTACACCGAGTCACGGCAGTCAGCCATACGGGACGGACAACGCCTTGGTCGGTATGGCCGAAGCGATCACGCGTCTTGCGGAATCTCCGACACCGGTTGACATCTCTCCGAGCTGGGTTGAGTTCATCAGCTCGATAGGGCTTGACGGAGACCTGGTGGGGCGACTCACTGACGCTGATCAGGTAGACGGGGCGATTGACGAACTCGAGGATCCCGATTTTGCCCGATGGGTCCACGCCTGCACACACCTCACTGTGGCTCCGACAATGATGAGGTCTGGCGACAAACAGAACACCATCCCTGACCTCGGAGATGCCAGTATCGATGTCAGGCTGACACCAGGGCAGGATGCCACAACGGTCGATGACATGTTCCGCAAGGCGCTCGGCCCTGACCTCTACGACAGGATCGAGATCATCGAAGACCTTGACTTTCCTGCGAACGAGTCGGCAACGTCGGGTCCCTTGTGGGAGGCAATCGATGATGCGGCCAACGAGCTGGCCGGCCCGGCGACACTGGTGCCGATGTTGACTCCCGTGCTCACAGACGGTCGATTCTTCAGACAACGCGGTGTCGATGCGTACGGTGTCGGGCTGTTTGGTGCAGACATGGAGTTTGCCAGTTCCCTTGCCATGTTCCACGGCAACAACGAGCGGGTCAGCATCAGCAGCGTCGACCTGACCGAAAGACTGCTGACCGCGACCCTCGCC
>CAXMRC010000010.1:0-19093 GCA_964195945.1 uncultured Gemmatimonadales bacterium | reverse complement strand
AGCCTTCGGATAAGAGGCACCCAGGCGTCGACGTCAAAGGATCCTGCAGCGCGGGCATCCCAGATTGTCTTGAGATTCCCCTCCGCAGTGAGCGCAGTGGCGATGTCCAGATCCCGCTCGAGCGCCTCCCGAGTACGTCTTTCGCTACCGGTGCGGACACACAGAAAGCCATTGTCGTCAATCCAGGGGCTGCGATAATCCGTCGGGTAACCAGCCATATTCTGCAATTCTACTGACGCCGCTCTGGTAGTGCCAGACGATTTGGGCGAACCGCGGCCTACCCCTTGACTTGGGCGATTATCGGGGCGAGTAGCTCCGCAAGGGAAGGGCCTCTTCTGACCTCTAATTCGTAGTAGACGCGGGTCCAGGGAATATCGCCTAGATCGATCACGCTGGCCAAGTCCATCGGAGTACCGATCACGATCCCATCGGGGGCCGCGGCAGCGATAGTCTCCTCGAGCTCCTGACGCTGTTGATCGCTGTATCCCATCGCAGGCAACACAGTGCCGATGTGAGGGAACTTCTCAAAGACGCCAACCAACGAACCCACCGCAAACGGTCTCGGGTCGATCAGTTCGGCCGCGCCGTGTTGTCGGGCGGCAACTACCCCAGCGCCAAACGGCATCTCGCCGTGGGTGATTGTGGGGCCGTCATCGAGTACCAAGACTCGCTTGCCCTGAATGACCGACGGGTCATCGACCTTGATCGGTGATGCTGCTTCGACGACCGTGGCGTCTGGCGCCAACAACGCAACGTTGCGACGGATTTCGGCAAGTCCTTCCGCCGGCGCGGTATCGATCTTGTTGATGATGACAACATCGGCCTGACGAACATTGGCTTCCCCCGGCCAGTAACGCAGTTCATGACCTGCCCGAAACGGATCTACAACGCAGAAGCCAAGATCAACGTGATAGAACGGCAAATCGTTGTTGCCACCATCCCAAACTATGACGTCAGCCTCCTGCTCAGCACGGTCGAGGATGTCGCCGTAGTCAACACCGGCGTAGATAACTGCGCCCTGTCGGATATATGGCTCGTACTCTTCTCGCTCCTCAATGGTTACGTCGGCCGCATCAAGATCTTCGAAGCTCGCCAACCTTTGCACCCGTTGTGCATTGAGATCGCCATATGGCATCGGGTGACGAATCGCCGCGACCCGAACGCCTGCGTCAGCGAGGATGCTTCGAATCTGGCGGCTGGTTTGGCTCTTGCCAGTGCCGGTACGAGTCGCGGTGATCGACACCACCGGCTTGCTCGACTTGAGCAACGTCTCTGATCCGGGCACTCCGAATGATGCCCCGGCGGCGACGGCACGAGAAGCGAGATGCATGACGTGCTCATGGGTCACATCGGAATACGAGAACAAGACGTGATCGACGCTCAGCTTCTTGATAAGCGATTCAAGGTCGCCCTCATCAAACATCGGAATCCCGTCCGGGTAGAGACTCCCGGCGAGCTCCGGCGGATAGCGGCGGTCGATGATATCGGGGATCTGGGTGGCAGTGAAGCCAACCACGGTGTAGCCGGGATTGTCCCTGTACATCGTGTTGAAGTTGTGGAAGTCACGTCCGGCCGCGCCGAGGATCAGTACGCGAGTCGTCATCTGCACTCCTGTCGCCTATACATTTATGCATTCTGACAGGAACGGGGCGGATTGCCATTGGGCCGGATGGCCCAACAACATGGTGCTGCATCTACTGTGGCGATCACACTCGAAGCCGGCGAAAGGTCCGCGATGGGTAAACGGCAGTTGGCGACAGAGGCAATCCATGCCGGCGAGATCCACGATTCGACAGGATCCCACATCCCTCCGATCTATCAGACGTCAACCTTCACGTTCGAGAACATGGCAGCCGTCGAAGCGTGGGCCGATGGCGAAACCGAAGGCTACATCTACTCCCGCGGCGGGAACCCGGCGCGAACAGCCCTTGCCGCCAAGCTATCGACCCTGGAGAGCTTCGGCATGACCTCGGGCCACGAGAGCGTGAGCGCCGAAATCTTCGCATCAGGTATGGCCGCGATAAGTGCTGCTCTAATGGGGACCGCCAAGGCGGGCAACCACATTGTCACCCAACAGGTTCTCTACGGTTCGGCAGACCACCTCATTTCTGAGGTTTTGCCCGAATACGGCATTACTAACAGCCGGATCCCCGACCTCGAGCTCACCGCTTTGGAAGCGGCCCTGGAGGAGCACCCCGAAACCACCGTGGTCTACCTCGAGACGCCGGCTAACCCAACCATGACCGTCATCGACATCGCCCGTACCGCTGAACTTGCGCATGCACACGGAGCCAAGGTGGTTGTCGACAACACCTTCGCCACACCGATTCTGCAACGCCCCCTCGAACTAGGCGCCGACGTCGTCGTCCACAGCACCACGAAGTACATCAACGGGCACGGCACCGTCGTCGGCGGCGCCGTCATCAGCAACGACCCCGATCTTATGGAAGGGCAAATCGCATCATTGGTTCGTTTCACCGGCGGTGTGCCCAGCCCGTTTGACTGTTGGCTGACCAATCTGGGGCTCAAGACACTCCCGCTACGGATGCGGCAACACTGCGCCAGCGCAATCGACATTGCGGGCTTCTTGAACGCCAACCCCGCCGTTGTGGCAACCCACTACCCCGGCTTGCCGGATCACCCCCAGCACGAACTGGCTAAGCGGCAGATGGCTGAGTTCGGGGCAATGATCGCCTTTGACCTCGGTAGCTATGGCGCAGCTACCAAATTCATGGACCGCCTCGAACTTTGCACTCTGGCGGTGAGCCTCGGCAACGTTGACACTCTCATCGAGCATCCGGCGTCGATGACACATCGGGTGGTGACCCCGGAGCAGAGAGCCTTGTCTGGCATAACGGACGGGCTGGTGCGTATTTCGATCGGCCTCGAGGCGGTCGAAGATATCGTTGCTGATCTCGATCAGGCGCTGAGTTCCTAGGTATCGCCCTGGCTCAGGTGATAGGCCAGAATCTGGAGCTCGCTGGATAGATCCACACGTCGCACTTCGACACCGGGGGGACGTCGCAGAACCGCGGGTGCGAAATTGAGGATTGATCGGATGCCGGCGGCGACGAAACGATCGGCAACGTCTTGTGCACCATCGGCTGGTGTTGCGATGATCCCAATGGCAACGTCCTCTGCCTCGACGACAGATTCCAGGTCGTCGAGCGGACTGACATTCACAGAGTTGATGATCGTGCCCGTCTTTTCCGGATCGATGTCGAATATCGCGACCACGTCAAAACCCGAGTCGATGAAACCTGGGTAGATGGTGAGAGCACTCCCCAGGTGACCGGCACCGGCGATGGCTACCCGATAAGTCTGGGTCAAGCCCAGCCCCCGACGCAACAAAGCTCTGAGGGCTGCCGTGTTGTAGCCGACCCCGCGCACGCCGATGGGATCGAGATAGGAAAGGTCCTTGCGCACCTGTGCCGGATTTACGCCGGCGCTCGTCGCCAGCTGGTCCGAGGAACAGGTTGCCTGGCCGACCGCTATCTCCCCCAAACACCGCAGATACAGCGGCAAGCGGGCAATGGTTGCAGCCGGGATACTTGCTCTCACCCAAATGAGATTAGCTGGGTCCCGATCTCTCGAGTCTTCGCAGGTGTGCGACGATGATGTTGCTGCTGCTCTATCGGTATGCCTTCAGTACGGCCAGCAGTGCATCGCGAGCGCCGATCACACCTTCAGCGACTACGTTGCCACGACGATCGATAACGACCGGGATCCGTAGGTAGTACCTGGCTTCTAGATCGGAATCGCTTGTAATGTCGACGACGTCGACAACAACACGGAGCCAGCGAGCCGCTCGGCGCAACACCGGCAACGCTTCGTCGCAAAGACCGCATCCGGCTTTGGTCACGAAAACAAGGGTGCGGCGGTCCACTAGATTGACGCCACCATGCGACCTGCCACAGCTGCCGTCATGATCGGCCTCCTCGTTCTCATCCTCGGCTCATCGCTCATCTGGCTGCAACGCAGCTTCTGAAAAGGGCGGGTCAACCACGCGTTATCTGCAGAGACGGGCTACCCGCGCGCAGCGTCACCGCCGTACCGGATTCAAGCGGATAGGACTCGACCGCACTTCCGTCGCGCACCGCAACAGCTATTTGCCCGTAGCTGTCAATGTGGAGAAGGCCTTCCCCGTTGACGACGTCTCCGTAGGCTTCTACCCACTCGATGGGAAACTCCGCTGAATGGATCTTGAGCACGATGGAGGTCCCCTGGCCGATACCAACGAGCTTGAGGTCATCCGGCGTCACGTTGAGCTGTGCGTTGCCAAAGTGATCCACCCACAGCACCTCGCCGACAACACTGTGCTCGCCGTGTTCCACGAGTGGCAGCATCATTGGCATCACCGAATTCGGATCCACCTCGGGACCCAGTTCCTCGAGAGTTGCCTGGCCAGATGCGATCACAGCCGCGGCGGGCCCGAAAATATCGCGCCCGTGGAAGGTGGCCCCAGGGGCAGGAAGCATCACTTCCGGGTTCTCGATGGAGACGATCTTGTCAGCACCACCAACAATGGCAACCGCAGGCGCCAAGAGTCCATTGTCTGGCCCAATGAGCACACCCCACTCGGTACGAGCTGCGATCGCCTTGCGGTTGGTCCCGACACCGGGGTCGATCACCGCAAGCGCTACCCCCTGGGGAAGGTATTGGATAGCCCGCATCAGCGCCAGCGATCCCGCCCTGATATCGCCCTGGTCAAACTCATGCCCGATGTCGATAACCCGTACGTCAGGTGCGATCCGGGCAATTACCCCATGCACCACGCCAACGAACTCGTCATCACGGCCGAAATCAGAAATGAATGAAACTGGGAGACTCATGACCGGAGATGCTAGTTGACGTGACCCTTCTCGAGACCGGCGAACATCCGGCAAATACTTGAAAATGCGCGCTACCAGGCGAGGTTGTAAACGTCACCTTCGATGGGAACCACCTCACCGGAAGGGAGGATCAGCTGGCCGGATGAACCGATCAGTACCTCGCCATCGCGGTTGACGGCGATGCCCGTCCAGTAGCCGCCAGCTTCTCGCATCGAGGTGACCTCGTCTGTCACTCGATCAACCTCGGTAACAAGAACGGACTCCGACCCGGTAGCCGAAGTGAAGTAGTAGCAGTCCGGCGAAACGGCGGCGAGATACGACTCGCCCATCTCGAAGATCACAGGCGCTTCATCAAGCACAACACCGCGTGTCAACGCAACGGACCGCACCGTGTCGTCGCCAAGGGCGACCAAGAGTCCACCGGAGGCCGCATCCCAATAGACAGCGAGCACCTGTCGTTCGTCGTCGTAGCTCGTCGGAGCGATCTCTGGTCGGAACAGGAACGCCGGCAACATTGCGTCAGTGGAGAGGTCGTAAACCTCTACCTGGCTGCCGGGCGTGATCACCCAGCCGCCGACTTCGGGGTCCGGATAGCACTCAGCTGCCGAGACCAACGCCAGCCATCGCCCATCTGGAGATATTGTCGGTGACCAGCCATCGGCGAACACATCCTCCGTCCCGGTGTCCAGATCGAGCCTTATCACCTGGCCCTTGTCGCTTTCGCACGAATACCACGAGTCCTCAAATCCAAGACCGAAGTAGAGCTCAGACTCACGAAGATTCAGATTGAACCAGCCGGGAAACTCCCCTTCGTTATGAAAGTTGTCCGAGAGCGTCGCCTGAATCTCGCCGCTCTCAGGATCGAGCACCACCAGCTTCTCGTTCAGTTGTGCAACCGCTCCCCCTGCCACCACCAGCTCAGAGATGCGGCCACCGAGGTAGCGCGGATAGCACGACAGCGAAGGCTCAAGGACTCTGGGGCACCACGCGCTTGCGTCGCGCCGGTCATGCCACTCCCCGGCATACACAACCCAATAACCAGAATTCAGCGAGGGGTAGTCGTCGGAGATCAACACCGCGGCATCGTCGATCGTGGCGGCAATGGCTGCAGCCTCCTCTCCGGAGTGGGTTGCCACGTCGAGCGAGGCGTAGATGAGGGTCCAGGTATCCCAGCCGGGGAGCCGGTTCGGCGTGCTGGTGGTGGTCGTAGCCGTGGAAGTGATGGTGGTTGTCGACGGCGCAGTCGTTGTGGTTGCCGCGATGGAGGAAGTAGTTGATGTGATCGCCAACGTGTTGCCGGTCGCGCTTTGTGTGGTCGAAGCCGGCCCGGTACCGCCTGAGCAGGCAGCCAACGCCATTGTCATAACCGCAACGCCAGCTATCCCCTTGTGCCACATAGACGGCTCCTGATCCTCAAGTCGAAGAACGACCCGTAGACAGCATAGGTGCCCGATTCAGGGCGGCACCGACTGTCGTAACATCCGGCAAATGCGTCCCATGAGAAGACCCCCAACCAGCGCCGACAAAGCCGGCCGACAACGAATCGGTCGCGATCAACTGTCCCAGGTGCGCCGCCTCTTTGTCTTCGCGCGCCCATACCGGGGTCGCATCATCGCGGCGACAATCGCCGTTGTGTTCGCCAGCGGCCTTGGCCTGGTGTTCCCCAGGATCATGGGTGACCTCGTTGACTCCGCGCTTGGCGAAGTCAGCAATGCCGACACCGACCAACTCGACAGATTCGCCGTCATCCTGGTTGCAGTATTCCTCGCCCAAGCAGGCTTCAACTTCCTCCGCAGCTATTGGCTTGCGATCGCTGGCGAAGGGGTTGTCGCCGATCTGCGCAAGGCAGTGTTCGATCGTGTGGTTCGGCTCAGTGTCCCCTTCTTCGACGAGCGCAAGACAGGGGAGATCACATCGAGGCTGACGGCGGACGCTGCCGTCGTCCAGACCACAGTCTCCACCGCCGTTGCCCAAGCCCTGGCGCAAGGCATCACCTTGATCGGCAGCATCATCCTGCTCTTTCTGCTGAGCTTTCGTCTGTCACTGACTGTGCTCACCTTCGTGCCGGTCATCATGATCGCCGCCGCCATCTTTGGTCGTCGGCTACGCAAAGCGTCAACCGATTTTCAGGACAAGCTCGCCGCCGCCAACAGCCTCGCGGAAGAAGCGATCTCTTCCATCAGGGTGGTCAAGTGGTTCACGGCCGAGGCAGAGACTGCTCGCCTCTATGACCACGACATTCGGGCATCGTACGAGGTAGCCATCCGTCGCGCCCGGCTGCGTTCGATCTTCGTCCCCACCGTCACATTCGTCATGTTCAGCACACTGGCTCTAGTTCTGTGGCAGGGAGGTCGCCAGGTCATCGCCGGCGATCTGACCGCAGGTAATCTGGTGACCTTCTTGCTCTACACCCTTACGGTTGCGGGAGCCATCGGAACCTTCACCGGTCTCTATGCCCAACTCCAGGAAGCCCTGGGTGCCTCCAAGCGCATCTTTGAGCTCCTAGATGAGCCACCCGAGGTGGCCAAGACTGATTCAGTGCAGAACCCGGATCCCATCGGAACGGTCGCCTTCAAGGACGTCCACTTCGCATACGCGGAACGTACCGGGAACGTGCTGGCCGGAATCAACCTCGAGGTGCGACCTGGCGAGGTGGTTGCCCTGGTCGGCCCGTCAGGTGCCGGCAAGACCACCCTCGTTCAGCTGATCCCCCGGTTTTACGACGCCACCGACGGGCAAGTGCTTGTCGACGGTGTGGACGTCAAGGATCAAGACATCGAGCAGCTTCGCTCTCGCATGGCCGCGGTGCCCCAGGAGGTCGAATTGTTCTCTGGGACGATTGCCGAGAACCTGCGGGTGGCCAGGGCAGCAGCATCCGACACCGACCTCGTCGATGCCTGTATCGCGGCAAACGCTCATGACTTCATCAGCGAATTCCCCGACGGCTACGACACAGTCGTAGGCGAGCGTGGGGTGAAGCTCTCGGGCGGCCAGCGGCAACGGGTCGCCATAGCCAGGGCCCTTCTTGCTGATCCGTCGCTGTTAATCCTCGACGAAGCCACTAGTTCCCTAGATGCCGAATCGGAAGCCCTCGTTCAGTCTGCGCTCGAGGTGCTGATGCGTGGTCGCACCACTGTGGTCATCGCCCATCGCCTCAGTACCGTCCGCAAGGCAGACCGCCTTGTCGTCCTCGCCGAAGGTCAGATCGTTGAAGAAGGAACTCACGACTCCCTGCTGGAAAAGGGCGGTCTCTACGCCGGACTGTACGGCCGCCAATTGGAGACGTAGCAGCGCTAAGCCAAGCCACGCCACGCCGCTCGCAGCCAACTCGCTAGCTGAGCGGCCAGCTACCGGCTCGACCCAATGCCGACGGCAGGGTCTTGCCGAGCCGCTCTCCAAGCCAGCGACCGGTTGCGATCATTGCGTCCAGATCGATCCCGGTGGAATAGCCCATGCGGTGCAACGTGTAGACAACGTCCTCGGTAGGGACGTTTCCCGTGGCGTTGGGTGCGTACGGGCAGCCGCCGGTACCACCGACAGACGCATCGATGATCCGCACCCCAGCAGACACCGCGGCGACCACGTTGGCAACCCCGGTGTTCCTGGTGTCATGAAAGTGACACCGCAACTGGCTGTCGCCGATCACGCCGGCAACCGCGGTAATTCTGTCTACAACGTCAAGCGGGCTGGCAACACCGATGGTGTCCCCCAACGCGACTTCCGCCGCCCCGGCAGCTGCGCTCCGTTCGGCCAATTCGGTGACGCTGGCAACAGGCACCTCACCGTCATACGGACAGCCAAAAGCAACCGAGACAGTGACGGTTACCTTTCTACCTGCGTCGAGAGCCTGCGGCACCATTGCCTCGATCGATGCCATCGTCTCCCCGATAGTTGCCCGCTGGTTCGCTTGATTGAATCCCTCAGTGGCTCCAACAACAAAGTTGATCTCGCCGAGGTCTGTCCGCAGCGCCCGCTCGAGGCCACGCCCATTGAGTACCAGCCCGATCTGAGAAGCTCCGCTGAGACTGGAGAGACCCGCGGCGACTGCCTCGGCGTCCGCCATCTGCGGCACCAACTTGGGGTGGACAAACGAAGCGACCTCAACTCTGCGCACCCCGGCAGCAACAACGCTATGAACCAGTTCGATTTTGTCCGCTGTGGAGAGAGTCACGTCTTCGTTTTGCAGTCCGTCGCGTGCCCCGACTTCGACAATCTCGATGTAATCCGCAGTCATATGACGCAGGGTAGGCAATACGACTGAAACCGGGTCGAGTCAGCCAGCGGCGCCCACACAGTGTGTTCGACTGACCACGAAAATGACTAGTCCATGTTGAGTCAGGATAAACCCTCCTACCGGCCATCGCCCCCCGCCGTTATTGTCGTGTCAGTTGGCATACGTCGCCAGGAAGCCAGCCGAATTTGGGGCTAAACAGGGAAACACAGGGGGTTTTTCGATGAATTTGATTTGTCTGCGTGACACGGGGCTAACCCGATGACTGCACGTAATGGAACGGGCACGGTTGTCGTGCCTCTGCAGGAACTTCTCGAGGCGATGAGCGACGGTGTGCTGATCACCGACGAGAACGGCCGTTGCTCGTACTCGAACCCGGCGCTTGATGACATGGTGGGGGCCAGGGCTTGTGAGCCGGCCGCGAGCGAAGATGCGCCCGGATGGATCAGCCTTCCGCACCAAAGCGACTATCGACGTCTGATAACGCGTTCGCTAAATGGACGGATTCCGCGCCGACCCCAGGCGGTGAACTGGAATCTCATGAGTATCGGTGGCGAGCCCATCCCGACACAGGCAAAGATCATCCCGATGCATAACGGGACGGGACCATCAGCGGCACTGTTGTGGATCTTCAGCCCAGCGCCGGGTGATGTCCGCGTCATCCAGGACCCACGTCGTAGAGAACTGGAAGACACGATGCGCCGCATCTCGGATGAGCTCGGTCGAATCGGTCTCGCAGGCAACGGCACCGTCGCTGAACCAGTTGCGATCCATCCTGACCTCGATCTTCTGTCACGACGGGAACGTGATGTGGTTACCCAGTTGCTGCAGGGCCACCGGGTAGTCTCCATCGCCGAGCTGCTCGAGGTCAGCGAGCATACTGTGCGCAACCACCTCAAATCGATATTCCGCAAGCTAGGGGTGCACTCCCAAGCAGAGTTGGTTGACAGACTGCACAGCACGGCCGTCGCTAGTTAATACGCTGACCAGCATCGTCGACAAACTGTGCCTGTCGAAGCAAGGCCTAGACGAATCACGGTCTGCCAGCCGACTACGCTGCGGACCGTGATTCATATCGTCAACACTTCGACCTATTCCTAATGGCTCGGCTTCGGCTCTTCGCCAACCTCAGAGAGTCGGCTGGAACGGGACAAGCCGAGTTCCCCGGTAAGACCGTCGAGGAAGTCCTGAACGCGGCGAAATCCGCATATGGCAAGGATTTCTCGCGGGGTATGACTATCGCCAAGGTATGGGTAAACGGGGAACCGGCGACTCCGCGAGACGCAGTCACTGACCACGATGAGATCGCCTTGATACCCCCCGTGTCGGGTGGAGCGGTGGCGACCCGAGCCATCGACGGTTCCGGCGGTCTCCTAGTGGTCGCTTTGTTGGCAGCACTCGTGATCTCAAACCTCGTCAACACACCAACATTTGTCTTTGTCGTCGTCGGTTCTGCCCTCGCCTGGCTGTGGGACACAACCGACGTGCTTCGTCTCCGCTCGATCTCCGTCAACCCGATCCCGCTGATGATCGGCGCAACCGCAACCGCCAACGGCGCATACACCTGGGGTGCACCAGGGTTCGCTGGTGGTATCGCTATCGCGATCATGATCACGCTGGCGTGGAGTGTGCTGGACCAAACGCAACGTTCGACTCGAGCGGTAGCGGTCGCGATGACCCTCGCGATCGGTGCGTCGTTGGCAACAGGTGCGCTGACGATGACACATCTCTACTCGCTGCCAATGGTGATCGCAGCGATCGCGGTTGCGGCATCCGCAGGATTCGCAGCCTGGGGGGTACAGCAGTCCGGAGGTGAGGTCGGCGGACTGGATCCCAACTTGGGGATGGTGCTGGGTGCCGTCATCGCAGGACTGATCAGTGGTCTCGCCGCTGAAACATTGTCCATCACCACGATGATCCTTGCGTCCGCCGCCAGCGCCGCCGGCCTGATCGCCGGTCGTGCGTACGGTTCTCTGCTGCGCACCGGCTCGGTAATCCACACTGCGCGTGCCCCTGGCCTACTCACCATGTTTGATGCAGCAGTTCTCGGTGTCGCCGCGTTCTGGGCAGCCATCTGGGTCTTCGCCTAAGCGCTAGGTGCGGCTGAGTTGCTCTCCAAGCACGACACCGATAAACGCTGCGGCCAACCCGACCATCAATGAGACAGCGACGTTTCCGAACGCCATGGCGGCCGAGCCTGTACGCGCAAACACCACTGTTTCGGATGTGAACGTCGAAAACGTGGTGTACCCGCCGAGGAATCCAAAGAACAACGCCAGCCGCATCGTTGGGCCAACCCGACCCGCGTACATGCCAGCGAGAAGTCCGAGCAGAAAACTGCCAGTGACATTCACAAAAAGCGTCGCCCATGGGAAACCCCCCGACGTGCCGACGGCACGCCAAATGAGATAGCGCAGTGCGCTGCCAACGGCCCCACCTGCGCCGACCCAGAAAACATCGTTCAACACGGGCCGGAGCATAGACACAGACCACCCTGTCGATGGTGGATAACGCTCAAGGCCGAACTATGCTTGTGCCGATCATGGGATATATGCGACATTTCCGCGCGGTCTTTCCTTTGCTCCTGATAGCGGTTCTCGGCTTGATACCGGTCAACGCCTCTGCCCAAACCGACTCCATTGAGGATGCCAAGGAGGAGAAGAACAACGCCTACGAAGCTCTGGTCATAGCGGACGCCGAACTCGAGGCGGCCCTAGTGGTCTTTGTGAACCTCCACGCCGAACTTGAAGACCTCGAATACCGTATCGGCCGTATGGAAGGCCGAATCGACGAGGACGAAGAGAACATCGCAGATCTGCGCTCCTCAGCACAGGCCCTGGTCGTAAACGCATATATCAACAGTGGCAGCAGTTCGCTGGATTCAGCCCTCGACGCCGCCAATATCCAAGACATTCTCACCGCACAGCACATCATCGCTCGTGCCGCCGACAAGGGCACGGCCACCCTCGACCGACTCGACGCCATCACCAGGGACCTCCTCCGACAGACCGCCACTCTTGAGGAAGACCGTGTCAGGGTGGCCGACCTCGAGCAGCAACAGGCAGAAATGGTTGGTCACCTAGATGAGCTACGGGCTGAGGTAGATGCCATCTACCAAGAAGCCAAATCGCAATATGCGGCCGAGGTCCGGGCCTGGGAAGCGGCGGAAAGAGCGCGCAAGATCGCAGAAGCCGCCAAACGAAGCGGCGCCGCCGGTGGTCTCCCTGCGGGCACCATCCCTGACTTTGTCTGCCCTGTTGCCGGCAGTGTTCATTTCACCAACGACTGGGGTAACCCTCGATCCGGGGGAAGAACCCACAAGGGAACCGATTTGTTCGCCGCTCGCGGGACACCAGTGGTGGCAGTCACCGATGGCACCCTGCGGTTTAGCGATGGTGGTCTCGGCGGTATCGCCATCTGGCTCAAGGGCAGCGGGGCCAGCTACTACTACGCACACCTCGACTCACGAGTCGCCGGCCTCTCTGCAGGTTCTTACGTAACCAGAGGCACCGTCATCGGCTATGCCGGCAATACGGGTAACGCATACGGCGGAGCCCACCATCTCCACTTCCAGCTCCATCCCGGACACGGCAGCGCGGTCAACCCCTACCCGACGTTGGCAGCAGCCTGTTAGACGCCCGTACCGGACTGGACTGTTACCCTCACCGATAGAAGTCGAAAGGCCAGACCCTGAAGCAGCATCGCCGTCGCATCGATCAAGTACTCGACCCTGAGTTCGTCTCAGGCATCGAGGAGATCCCATTGGATGAGCTCCGAAACCGCCGGGGCGTCTGCGACGAACTCGACTCGGAACTCTCCTACTACCGCCGTCTCCTCCACGGGCGCATGGACCTGTTGTCGTTCGAGCTGAGACGACGCAGCGGGGAAGAAACCAGGAGCCTCATTGAGGCACTCCCCGACATCTTGTCCGATGGTGCCGAACAGACTTCATCACATTTCATCGTTCCCAAGACGCTGCCGGTAGAACCGCCTGACCTCCCGATGGAGGGCCGCCGACCTATCGACAGAGTTCTCGGTGATGACTTCTTGACACATCTACCCGACATCGACACGGCAGAACTGGAATCAATCCAGCTGATGCTGACCGACGCCGAGCGAAGCGTGTCTGAACAACGCCGCTCCGTGTACGAAGTCCTAGAGCAACTAACCGGCGAAGTTGCCCGCAGATACCGCGACGGACTTGCCTCCGTCACCGACCTATTTGAGAAGTAGTGCGGATCGCAACGATTCGATCTGGACAAATCGAATCCACCCACAACGTATCCATGGTCGCGGTCGATGGCAACGGCCACGTCATCGAGACCTGGGGCGAAAAAGGAATCACGTTCTTTTATCGCTCTGCCATCAAGCCGTTCCAAGCCACAGTGTCGCGCGAAGCCGGAGCCGACCTGCCTCCAGAACAGGTGGCGATCACCTGCTCCAGCCACGGTGGCTACCCACTGCATCTGGGACTTGTCGAGGCAAACCTCGCAGCGGCGGGCCTCACCGTCGACGCGCTGCGCTGCCCTCCGGCGTGGCCACGTGACTCCGGCGCCAAGGACCTGCTCCTGACCCAGGGGCATCGCCACCCAACCCGATTGTTCAACAACTGTTCTGGTAAGCACAGCGGGTGGCTCGCTGCCGCAAGCGCCCAAGGATGGCCCGTCGCGACCTACCTCGAACCCAGCCATCCCATCCAACAACGTGTCGTTGCTTTGGTGAAGGAAGTTACCGGGGTCGATCCCGAGCCCTTCGGCGTCGATGGATGTGGCGCTCCAACCATGCGTGGCGAACTCACGGGTTTGGCACGATCATTCGGCCGACTCTCCAGCGAACCACGTTTCGCCGACATAGCTCTCGCCATGAAACGATTCCCTGCAGTGGTTTCCAGCAACACTCTTGCGGAGGGCAAGTTCGCAGCTTGGTGGGGCGGGCCGGTCAAAGGCGGAGCTGAGGGGCTCATCGCCGCTGGTCGTAACGGCTTCGGGATTGCCGCGAAGAGCCATGAGGGCGATGTCGATATCGCAATCGTCGGATTGTTGGAAGCATTACGGCAGCTCGGGTTGTTGTCACAGACAGCAGAGGAAGCGCTGATCGATGTCGCCAAGATCCCTGTTCTCGGGGGCGGTAGACGGGTCGGCACGATTGAACCCATCGAAGCTTGAGAACGTAGACACCATGGTCACCGATTACAACTGGTCCGCAGCGGCCTTCAGCCTGCCTCCAATCTCCCCACTTGTTGGCCCGTTTCCGCACAGCAACTGGCTCGAGACATGGTGGAAGCATCGCGGCCAAGGCGAACTCCTCCTGGCCGAGACCGAGGACAGCCTGGTCGCCGTGACCTTGCTCGATGCCCGACTCGAATTCGCAGGTGAGGCCGATCTCACCGACTACCACTCGCCTCTTGGTTCCTCCGCAGCGTTGACAAAACTCGCTAGAGACCTGCCTACCGGCACGACCGTACGACTCGATAGCCTTCCCGAGGAAGCAGCGACAAGCGTCGCCGACGCTCTCCGAGTTGCCGGGCTCAACCCGACATCACAACAGCACACCGTCACCGCGGTCCTACAACTGCCCGAAACGTTCGATGACTATCTGGCGGGTATCGGCAAGAAGGAACGCCACGAGTTGCGCCGCAAACGCCGCCGGTTCGATGCCGAATTCGGTCAGGGACGTGTCGAACGCCGCTCTGGCCCGGAGTCGGTCGCCTTATTCGCCGACCTCCATCGCCGCTCCTCTGGCGACAAGGGAGCGTTCATGACGTCGGAGATGGAAGACTTCTTTCTTGCCATCCACACTCAAGCCGGAGGCGTCATCGATGTGCTTGTAGATGGAAATGACCGGCCTGCTTCCGCCATCTTCTCATTCGAAGATGATCACGGCTTCTACCTCTACAACAGTGCATTCGAGCCAGAGGTCAGGAACTTCTCCCCAGGAAATGTCGTGCTGTCTCACCTGATCGAGCGGTCCATCGAAAATGGGTGCGAGGTCTTCGACTTCCTCAAGGGCGACGAGACGTACAAGTTCCGGCTCGGTGCCGAACCCCGTCCGCTCTTTGAGGTGACAGCCGTCGTCGGAGCATCTCGATGATCAACCGTGTTGCCTACCTGTCGCTCCACAGTTGTCCCCTGGTTCAGCCAGGATCCGGCGACTCCGGCGGCATGAATGTCTATCTGCGCGAGTTGGGCACGTCCATGGCCGAGCGAGGCGTTGACGTTGTTGTCTTCACGCGCCGTAGCGACGAAACAACGCCGGACGTAGTCGAAGTAGTCCCTGGATTCAGAGTCGTCCACGTCGAGGCTGGTCCCCGTCGTCCACTACCGATAAGCCAACTGCCGGGCGTTGTCGGAGAATTTGCAGAAGCGACGCTGGCTTGGATCGAGCAGAGCGGCGAGCAATACGACATCATCCACAGCCACTACTGGTTGTCAGGCTGGGCAGGCGTTCTCCTCAAAGAGAAGCTCGGGCTGCCGTTGGCCAACTCTTTTCACACGCTTGGCAGGGTCAAGGACCTAGCTCGGCGGGCTGACCAGGCCCTGGAGGGGACCATCCGCACCCTTACGGAAGAGGAGGTCATCGCCCGATCGGACTGTGTCGTCGCCTCCACGCCGTACGAGTTCGATGACCTGATGGAGCACTACGCCGCCGATCCGGCTCGACTCTGCACGTCACCGCCGGGAATCCGCCACGAGGTATTCAAACCGGGCAACAAAGAGGACGCTCGTCTCTGGACCGGTCTCACCGGGGGGCCGATCGCTCTCTTCGCCGGACGGATCCAGCCGCTCAAGGGTGTCGACATTGCTATTGCAGCGCTACCTCTCGTCAAGAGCAGCAATCAGTCGGTCCAGTTGGTCGTGATTGGCGGCCCCAGCGGTGCTCAGGGCCCGGCAGAGGTCCAACGTCTCGAGGATCTAGCAGTGTCGCTTGGTGTTGCCGACAGAGTGCATTTCATTCCACCGATCCCCCGTGAGCAACTCGCCGTCTTCTACCAGGCAGCCGATGCAGTGATGATGCCGTCGCGGTCGGAATCGTTTGGTCTAGTTGCAGCCGAGGCCCAGTCCTGTGGCGTTCCTGTGATAGCCGCTGCCGTTGGCGGTCTTCCGTTCATTATCGAGGACGGGAAGTCAGGGATACTCGTCACAGGTCACGACCCGGCGGACTATGCGATCGCCCTCGATAGCGTGCTGGACGATCCGGTTTTTGCACAAAAGCTGTCCCGAGGCGCCGTCGCCAACTCGGAGCGATTCTCGTGGGATGCAACAGTCTCTCGCTTACTCGAATTGTACGACGGGATCTCCAACAACCCGGTCTGACACCACTCACGGCGTCCAAAACGGGCAGACGAAACACTCTCCGAGGCGGCAAGATTTGGCTGCAGCGTCGTCGTTGACGAACCGCGAAAAGAACCCTTGAACGACTTGTGAACACCCGTTGTGCACAACCCCCTGTGGATAGCTGTGGATATGTGGAAAAGTACCCTATTCGGGCTGTTTCGACATCCACTTACACTCAGTTACCACCAATAACAAACCTTGGAAGCGGCAAAACAGCGGACTTGAAACGGGTTCCCACAACCCCTATGTTCGATGGTGCAAAGCCCAAGGGGCTCAGGCATACCAACCTCGTCCGGGGAAGTGCGGGGGAAGCGTCGCCAGGGTTCCTTGGGCTCTTGCATTTTGCCGTTCTCCAGCCAGACTGGCCAGATGGCAAACCTCACAACGCTCCAGTTGCCGATCCCATGGGAGCCCTTCGGCCTGCCCTCCGCTCTGCAGACCCGCTCAACCTGCCTCATCGACGGACCGCCGGCCTGGGGATGGGACGAGAACGGGCCAGAACTTGGTATCCCGTTCGTCGCGGAGGCCTATGGCGGACAAGCCGAAGGATGGGACCTCGACCATGTCGTCCTCCTGGTACCCGATCTGGAGGATACGGTTGAGCAACTTGTCGCAACCGTCGGTGCGCCCCGCCTCCGTACTTCAGTCAAAGGCCGGCCTACCGCCTTTTACCGGGTCGGTCCCCTCCTCGAAGTGATCGAGTCTCCGGTGCGAACACCCGCTCTCTATGGACTGGCGCTGGTGACCACCAATTCCCTCGAGGTAACGGTCCTCAACTGGCGATCGCGGGGCCTCGATGTCACTGATCCACAACCGGCCATCCAACCCGGCAGGCGCATCTTCACCGTCAGGGGCACCGAGGCGGGACTTGCGGTGATGTCACCAGACGGGGCCCACTAGATACCAAAGATCAACTGACGGAGTCGGACCCGGCTCGTCTCATAAGTTTCCAGATCGATGCGCAACGACCCCAACCGGAGGCCGCGCATCTGGTCGCCAAAACGAGTCGCCACCCGCACTACCCCGTCATCGTGTTCTAGAGCACCGAGACCCAGACATGCCCCGGTCTCATTGAGCACACCTACCAGCATCCCTTCCAAACGCGACAGGTCGAAGGCCTCCGGAAGCGTCGGAGCGAAAACTGATGAGTGAACCCGCCACCGTTGCAGATCAGGCTCAAACGCTCGCTGGAAAGCGGCGATGAGCCGGGACCTTTGTTCCAGCGGCCCTACCAATTGCAATCCAGGAGGTGGTTCCGATTTGGCAATGCGGGCGCCGAGGAACCGGCGCAGCATGCCGATGCCAGGTTCGAGCTCCTCGCCGCGTTGCATCGCAATAATCAGGTTCGGGTCGCACAGTTCAGTCACGTGGTACGTCAAGGTCTGACCCACGACACCCGACACGACGCTGCTGGTATCGAGGACGATGAAGTCAGCGCCTTTGCGAGCCTCTTCAACCAGGGTGGCCGTTGCGACTACGTGGGGAAGCACGACACCATGCGGCTCAGTCGAGCCAACAAAGCGCATTGAGTCGGCTCGTGATAGATCGTCTAGGTCGGCCTGGGAACGGACCCACCGCAGCGACACGCAGGCGGGTGCACCAACAGAGGGAACAGCTACGTCGGCATCGACAAACGCGACCGACCTTCCCTCATCAAGAGCGTCGCGGAGGAGGAGACGAGACATCGTCGTCTTTCCGGTGTTGGCAGTGCCCATCACCATGACTACGCCGCGCTCACCGATGACACGCTCACGCAGAGACGCATACGGCTCGGATTGATCCACGAGGCCTCCTGTCAGGTTTCTACCAATCCGATTCTATGACGGGTCGACACGTGTCGGATCAGCGGACCGACTTCCGGTCATTCCGCGGACCCGCTGGCCGAACCCTTTGAGCTTCGGCTGCCGATGGCTTGGCGACGATCGATCCGAGCTCCATGGAGCGTAGGGCGCATCGGTCACCTCAGCCAGGGCCAGCAAAACGGTGTCATAGTTGACCCGCCACCCTGCGAAGTCACGCCACGCCTGATCCTGATCCGATTTCAAGTCCAATCCTGCAGCAGCGAGCTGATCCCAGGCATCGTTGAATTCCGCACGACTAATCGAGATCGGGTCATCTGGTTGAGGGTCATGATCGAATTCGATCCCAAAGAAGTCAGCCAGCCGTCGCAGTGTCAAGAAGCCTGACCGGATACAAACCCCGGCTGGCCCAACCCGCACTCCGTCCAGACAGGCAACGTACAGCGACGCAGCATCCAGCACTGTTCCCGATGCTGTCACCCATGATCGCTGTGGCTGCGGAGACCGGAAGAAGGCGAGGATCGGGAAGGTCGTGTGGGATTCCTCGATTTCGGCAAACCACCTCTCCCAGTCGAGCCAGGTATTCGCAAGATCATCGAGCCATCCGATGCGGTGATGACGGGTCAACATTTCGACGGCCGACGGCGGGTCGCCTGCCCTGACCTCGAGCAAGGCAACCTGGGTCTCGCGCTTGGCAAAAGTCGAGTAGATGGAAGGCAGGTATGTGATCATCAGTGTGATCAAGATCAACCCCCACCCGGCCTCGGTGAACGCCAGCAACTGTTCAACAGTCGTCTCTGCAGCGATAAAGCCGAGCGTCGTCAGCGAGGAGCCGCTCAAAGCGACGGCATCGGTCAGCGATGACGTGTCCAGAGCCCAGAACATGAGCGCATACGC
>CAXMRC010000009.1:0-1766 GCA_964195945.1 uncultured Gemmatimonadales bacterium | reverse complement strand
GTTTCTCGATGAATTTCTCGCTTATGTCGATCTCACCGCAGCCCGGCCAAGGCACCTCGTCGATGTTGCCGCCAAGCATCCAGAACGCAGGCCAAAGGCCCCGGCCCTCCGGGAGCTTGATGCGCGCCTCGAACCGACCGTACTCCTGTTCGAAAAGATCCTGGGTCTTGAGGCGGGCGGAGGTGATGGAACCGTCCCGCTTGCCACACGGCGGGTTGGGGCACTGTGCCGAAATCACCAAATTGCCGCCCTCGACGCGAACGTTGTCCGGCGAATCTGTATAGAGCTGCCACTCGTCATTGCCCCATCCATCGTCGTTGGGCCCGTAACCGGTCTCGATCGTCCAGAGCTCAGCCGACGGTGAGGTGCCTGAATCGAACTCGTCGGACATCGTCAGATTCCATTGCGGGGGAGGGCTGACGATGTCGCCGTTGGACGATGCACAACCGGTGCCGAGCGGACCGATCGCCAGGATGACGGCGAGCGCCTGGAGAGCATTCTTCGTTCGGGTCATAGGACTTCTCGTGACTGGGTCGCAAACAGAGCCGGTGATTCGAGTGCACCTTGCAAAACAAGCGTCGCAGCGCCCAATGCAATCCCCCATTCGTTCAACCCCGTGATTCGGATCTCGGTATTCGAGATCGACGCGGGCAACGACAGGTTTCGAATGGTCCGGTGCACCGCATCGAGCACTAGGTGGCCCGCGCTTGCGAGGCCGCCTCCGAGGATCACGGTCTTGGGGTTGAGAAGGTTGAGCATGCCGGCGACGCCAACGCCGAGCTTATCACTGGCGTAGCGAATCAGTTCAACGGACATCGGATCGCCATCCAACGCCGCATTCACGAGCTCGTCAATACTGGCAGGTGGTGGACGGTTCGAGTCGCTTGCGCGCAACTCGTCCTCCGCACGTTCAAGCAGAGCGGGCGTGCCGATGAACGTGGTTAGGCACCCCTTGAGGCCACAGACACACTGGGGCCCGTTTGGGTCGATGGAGGTGTGGCCGATTTCGCCAGCGATGCCGCCGCTACCTCGAAAGATGCGCCCATCGATGATCAGGCCGGCACCGATTCCCGTCGCGACTTTGATGTAGGCGAGATTTTCTGAGGAGGAGCCGGCGCCCCACCAGAGCTCGGCCAAGGCCCCCAGGTTGGCATCGTTATCGACAAACACAGGTCGCTTGAAGCTTCGCTGCAGATGGGAGGTGATGTTGTAGCCTGCCCATTTTGGGAGGACGAGCGGCAGCAGCTCCCCCGGTCGTTCTTTGTCCACTGGGCTTGGAACGGCCACGCCGATCCCGACTAGCTGCCATGGTTCCACGCCGTCCGCCTCCAGCACGGACCGCACCGCCATCGTCATCTTCTTCAAAGCGACTTCGGGCTCATCGCGGACCGGAGCGGGCGCAGACCAAGAAGCTCTGACGTTGCAGCGTAAGTCCGTCAGAACACATGAAATATGCGTCGCTCCAAGCTCGATCCCGACGATGGAGCTCGCTTGGTCCCGGAACTCGAGCATGATGGGGCGGCGCCCGCCGCTGGAAACCCCGGTGCGCGCCTCCTGGACCAAGCCTGTGCTCAGCAGGTCGCTCACGATGGCCGATACCGTCGAACGACTCAGGCTCGTGCGCCTCGCCAATTCCGCACGGGAGATCTCCCGTTCACTCCAGAGCAGGTTTAGGATCAGTCGGCTGTGTTGCGCCCGAATCGCGGACGCTCCAAGTATTACCTGGGTCGTTTGATGGGCATGTTCCATCGGTGATGGTGTGTGGG
>CAXMRC010000008.1:0-3930 GCA_964195945.1 uncultured Gemmatimonadales bacterium | reverse complement strand
CGACGTCGAGTCCTACCTATCCGCCCTCGACGGAGCGGACGCACTGCGCACCCTGGACACCAACTGGCGCAGCGATGGCCCTCTCATCGATGGCCTCGACAGCCTGTTCGACGGTGTGACATTTGGCGATCAGCGCATCGCCTACCACCCGGTTCGGCCCGCACCCGGGCATGAGACGGCGCGGATCCACGGCATTGCAGCACCACTGTCGATCCGGCGGTTTTGTGACGACATCGACATCGGTCGCTATGTCCGGGGCAAGCCTTTCTTCCTGGTTGACGAGGCGCGTTCCGCGGTTGCTTCTGATGCCGCGGCCGAGATCGTGCGGCTCTTGACGACCGGCGTCACCATCGACGGCGATGACGGCCCCGAGCCGCTCCGCCCCGACCACATTGCAGTGTTGTGCCGCACCCGGCGCCAGGTGGACATGGTGCGGCGCGAGCTGACCCTCCGCTCGGTTCCCTCAGTTGCAGCCCGGACCGGGGGAGTGTTCGCCTCAACTGCGGCTGAGGAGTGGCGGCGTCTCCTGCTCGGGGTCGAGCGCCCGGACAGGGTCGGCTATGTGCGGCTGGCGGCAACCTCGCTGCTCATCGGGAACTCACCGCAGGAAGTCGCCGCCTTTAAAGAGGAGGACGTGCTCGAACTGCAGCATCGCATGCGGTCCTGGCAAGCGGTCCTGCACCGGGACGGGGTGCCGGCCCTGGTTGCCGAGATCAACCGGAGCACCGGGCTGTCGGCACGGGTCCTCGCCCTACCCGACGGCGAACGCACCATGACCGACCTCGGCCACGTCGCCGAGGAGATGCATGCTGTATGGCGGCGGCGTCGCATCGGGTCCCTGGTCGGCTGGCTGGAAGCGACCATGGCCGAAGCCAACCAACGGGCCGACGACAACGTCGAAGAGCCCGAGTCCCGGCAGCGCCGCCTGGAGACCGACGCCGACGCCGTTCAGGTGCAGACGATCCACGGCGCCAAGGGCCTGCAATGGCCGGTCGTACTCGTCCCCTACGCCTGGGACGTGCCGCAGATCACCCCCAGCATTCCCGTGTTCCACGATCCCGACGCTGCGGCCGGGGCCACACCGCGCCGCCGCCTCATCGACGTGGGCGGTCGGGCCTCACCCGACTTCTCGGAACATGTCGCCCTCGCCAAAGCGGAGGACGCCGCCGAGGAAGGCAGGCTGCTGTATGTGGCGCTTACCCGGGCCCAGCATCACCTCATCGTGTGGTGGATCGAGAACTCAAAGAACACGGCGAACACAAAGCTCTATGAGCTCATCACCGCCAAATCGCCAGAGGGCCTGGTCGCCGCGGCACACGGCGCACTCGAGATGCCGGTGCTCGACGAACTGCCACCGGTTGTGGAGTACCAACCGGTGGCTTCGACCCCGGTGCAGCTGGAGCGAGCCCGGTTCGAGCGCCGTCTCGACTACGACTGGCGGCGGGCCTCGTTCTCGTCGCTGTCACCGGAACACCCGCTCACCGGGTCGGTCGATACCTCGGAACGGCCGCTACGCGACGACGAGGTCGCCGTCGATGACGACGGGGAGCTACCGCTCGCCGGAGTGTCGCTACCGATGGCCGAGTTGCCCCGGGGCGCCCGGTTCGGGACCCTGGTGCACCACGTGTTCGAGGAGCTTTCCTTCGATACGCCGGATCTTGATGCCGCCATTCGGGCTGCGCTCGAGCAGGAGCTGCGCCGCTCTGTCTGGGACTTCGACGTCGATGCGTTCGTCGCCGGCATCGAAGCCTCTATGTCCACTCCTCTGGGTCCTGAAGCGGACGCACCCCGGCTGCGTGACCTCGACCCGCACCGGGTGCTCGATGAACTGACCTTCGAGTTGCCCGTCCGCACCCAGGCGGGGACGGTATCGCTGTCCGACATCGGCTCGGTGATGCTGGAACACCTACCCGCTACCGACCCGTATCGTGGCTACGCCGAATCCTTGCGCGGGCCCGGCGACACACGATTCCGGGGATTCCTCACCGGGGCCATCGACCTCACCGCGGCGATACCCCTTGCAAATGGAGAGCGCTACGTCGTTATCGACTACAAGTCCAACGCGCTGCCGGCGCGCGGCGACGAGGCGGGCCCACACGACTACGGGCCGGGGCCACTGGCGGTAGCGATGATCGACGGCAATTACGTCCTCCAAGCAACGCTGTACCAGGTGGCCCTGCACCGCTACCTGCAATGGAGGCTGCGTGGCTACGACCCGGCGCAGCACCTCGGCGGCTCGATGTACTTGTTCGTGCGGGGGATGGCAGGCGACGACGCCCGCGTGGTTAACGGCGAGCGGTGCGGGGTGGCCCGCTGGCGCCCACCCACTGAGATGGTCGTGGCGCTGAGCGAGCTCTTCAAGGGAGAGCCCACATGACCGCCCACGAACGCATCGCCGCCGCAGCCGAGCGTCCCGGAGTCATGGTCGGGGTCGACGGCCTGCTCGCTGAGTTCAATGACGCCGGAGTGTTAGCCCCCCTTGACGTTGCGGCGGCGCTGTCTATCGGGAGGCTGCTTGGCGAAACCGATGAACGGGTGCTGCTGGCTGCGGCTCTTGCGGTGCGTGGCACCGGGTTCGGACATGTGTGCATCAGGCTCGACGCCGTCCGTGACGCCGTGGTGGTGGACGGACAGGACCCCGAGGTAATCGAGACCCTGCCCTGGCCCGAGGTCGCCGAATGGGCCGCAGCAGTGGCGGCGAGCCCGCTTGTCGGAGACGGGGCGGGGGATGAGCCGCTGGTGCAATCGGGTGGGCGCCTGTATCTGCAGCGGTACTACCGGTACGAAGAACTGGTCGCCGAGCTGCTGGTACAGCGATGTTCCCCGGACCGTCGGGAGCTACCCCCGCAGACGGCGGTGATGCTGGACAAGCTGCTCGATCCGGACGGGGATGGCCCGACCCGCCAGCACGAAGCGGCGGTCCTGGCGCTGACTAGCAAGGTCGCCGTGATCGCCGGGGGACCGGGCACCGGCAAGACCCACACCATCGCCACTCTGCTGGCGACGCTGGCGGCGGGCGCAGACGATTTCCCGATGGTGGCCCTGTGCGCCCCGACCGGCAAAGCCGCGGCCCGCCTCGGCGAAGCAGTCAACGAACTCGCCGCCGGTCTCGGTGAACCGAAGATCAGTGGGGCGCTCGCCACGGTTGCGCCGAGCACCATCCACCGGTTGCTGGGGTGGACGTGGGATCGGGGACGGTTCGCCCATCACGCCGGCAACCGGCTGCCACACGACATCGTCATCGTCGACGAGATGTCGATGGTGTCGCTGCCGATGGCGGCCAAGTTGCTGGCGGCGGTGCGTGACGACGCCACGGTGGTGCTGGTCGGCGACCATTTCCAGCTCGAGTCGATCGAGGCAGGGACGGTGCTGGCCGACATCGTCGGATCAGACGACGAAGCTGCTGCGGCGGCGATCGCACCACATGTCGTCGTGCTGGACCGGGGACACCGGTTTGAGGAAGACGGGGCGATCGCCGACTTTGCCGATGCGGTGCGCCGTGGCGACGCCGATGCCGCGGTCACGCTGCTGCGAGAGGGTCGGGACCGGGTGCGCTGGGCCGAGGACCGTTCCCATCCCTGGTTCCCGGAGTTGTGGGATGCCCTGACTGAGCAACGGGCCCGCATGGTTTCCCTCGCCCGAGAAGGGGCCGTCCCACAGGCAACCTTCGACGCTATGTCCGAGATGGCGGTCCTGTGCGCTCGCCGTAAGGGACCAGACGGTGTGTCTCGCTGGAGCCGCGACCTCGAGATCGCATTGGACGAGCGATTTACCGGTTTGCGCTGGGGCGGGGAGTGGTATCCCGGGCGACCGGTGATGATCACCCACAACGACTACAACCTCGAGTTGTTCAACGGCGATATCGGCATCTGCGTGGAGACGCCGGATGGCATGAGGGTTGTCTTTGATGGCGGTCGTGTAGTGGCGCCG
>CAXMRC010000007.1:0-8776 GCA_964195945.1 uncultured Gemmatimonadales bacterium | reverse complement strand
CCGCGGACTCATCGCAGCTGACGGTCTGCATCCGTCTGAAGCCGGTTCGCTCCTCATCGCCGAGACGATCCACGACCTCGGATACGACTTCGCCGAATGACCGCAGCCCGGACCTAGGGTCGAATCCTGGCACCGCCCATAACGGCACATATGGGTGCCCACAACGCGGGTTATGGGCGGCCGATCCGGAGGTCTGGTCGCAGCGGCGGCGAGACTCGGTCGCACGGTCCGGGTGGCAACGCCGCAAGGTCCGGGCCGCAGTACCGCACACTGAAGTAGTAGGGCTCGCCGGAGATCACCGGCATCCAATACGTCCCGTCGTCGGGGTTGGAAGCACTGAATGTGATGGTTACGTTTCCGTCATCATCGGGCACCGCGCCGTGGGCGTTGTAGATGTCGTTGACTGCGGCAACGTGTTCTCGTCAACAAGCTGTATCGAGTCACCGACTAGAACTCCCGGACATTCTCAGGCTCATAGGGGAAGGAGCCGGTCACGCGGGGTTCTGGCTAGGGTTTTGGCTCCCCAGTCTCAGATCGAGAGCGTAAATGTCCCGTGTCAGAACGGCCGAAACCCAGGGTGTCACCTTCGTCGAGCTCTTCTTCGATCTCGTCTTCGTTTACGCGATCACCCAGCTGACTTCTTCGGTTCTCCACGACCTGACGTGGACCGGTGTGGCACGATGGGCGCCCGTCTTCTGGCTGATCTGGTGGGCCTGGACCCAATTCACGTGGACCCTGAATCTTGCCGACACCGAGCTATTCGCGATTCGGCTTCTGACTCTTGCTGCGACGGCCGTAGCGTTCTTCCTTGCACAGGCGGTTCCAGATGCCTACGGGAATGGGGCGGTTTGGTTCGCCGTCTCGTATGTCGTTGTTCGAGGTCTCGGGGTGGGAGGCCAAGTCTGGGTCATTGGCGACGACGACAAGCAGATCAAGGGTCTGATCAGGTACGCCTCCGCCTCCCTCATCGGGGTAGCCATGGTTCTCGTGGGAGCCTTTGTGCCAGCGGAGGTCCGACCATGGTTCTGGCTAGGGGCGATCTTGGCCGATTTCGTCACCGTCACGGTCGCCGGGCGGGAAACCTGGGTGCTCCAGGCGGGTCACTTCGCAGAACGGCACGGACTCATCGTCATCGTCGCTTTGGGCGAATCGCTGATCGCAGCGGGTATAGCGACCGCCAACCTCGAACGTGATC
The DNA here is from genome assembly GCA_964195945.1 of uncultured Gemmatimonadales bacterium. Lineage (GTDB taxonomy): Bacteria > Actinomycetota > Acidimicrobiia > Spongiisociales > UBA5794 > JAAETI01. The sequence goes on along the minus strand of CAXMRC010000007.1, from coordinate 7,581 downwards.
TCACGTTCACCGTGATTACGACAGGTGCGGTGCTCGCCACCTGTGCGTTGTGGTGGATGTACTTCGGGGCCCTTCACAAGGAGTTTGAGATGCGTCTTGCGGCACAAGGTGACCAGAACCGTGGGCGATTCGCCCGAGATGTCTTCTCTCTGTGGCATGCCGTGGTCGTCGCGGGCATCATCGGTATCGCTGTTGGATTCGAGGAAGCTGTTGCCCATCCTGAGGAGTCGCTGACCATGGGAGCGTCAACTGCCCTGGCAGTAGGGGCAGCGATGTTTGCAGGCGGTCTCGGGGCAGCGAGCATTCGAGCTCGAATCGAGGGGGCGGCGATGCCGAAGTTTGGATTCGCCGTGGTAGCGCTGGCCTCGATTCCGATCATCACTCGGGTAGACGCCGGAGTTGCCCTCTGGGGCTTGGCAGCAACGGCGACACTGGCAACGGCCCTCGCGCCCTTCTTCATCCGAGCCAAACAGGGAGCCGCCCGAAGCAAGACCGACTAGGCAGCCAAAGAGACGCTCCCCCCAGCCCGGATGCCCGCCCATATCGGCACCTATGCGCTACCTGCGAGGCAGGTGAGCCGACCGTACATGGTGCCGGATGTGTCGGGCTTGAGAATTCTGATCCCCGTAGCTGTTCGTGGTGTAGGCTTCGTGAGGCGGCGCTGTGCCGCTGGAGTCGGAAGGAGAAACTCCATGAAGTTCATTGTCGAGGTCGGGATGCCACACGAGCCGTTCAGCACCCTCGTTCGGGAAGGCACCGCCGGTCAGAAGATCGGCAAGATTCTCGAGGGCATCAAACCCGAGGCCGTCTATTTCACCGACAACGACGTCGGGCGCGGCATCATCATGATTGTTGACATCGAGAACTATTCGCAGCTCCCCCATGTGACGGAACCTTTGATGCTCACCTTCAACGCTTCGGTGCATTATCGCATCGCCATGGGACCCGACGAGTTGGCAGAGGCTGGCCTGGAGAGATACGCCACCACCTGAGACACCAGGGAGGATCGCCACCACCCCCGCCCATATCGGCACATATGGGCGGCACGGATGGTCAGGCGAGATCGATCATGTTGCCAGAGATCGGCGGTCAGCTCGTGCGGGTGAACAGGTAGGCGAACGGCGACTTCGTGTACGGAATGCCTCTGCCCCTCTCGTGGAGCAGCGCCGGAGTGATGGTCACACCCGTCTTGGGAACGAGGTACCCGTCAAGGTTGTCGGTACTGACCCCATACGCCCCCGACCGAGAGTTCACGACACCCGACAGCACATACCGAGGGTCGATTGAGGCCATCGCCGCATCCCCGTGGCTCGGCGCAACAAGAAGCACTCCACCAACCTTCAAGCTCTCGGTGCACGCTTCGGAGACGAACCCGGCATACAACGACACGAGGAGATCGAACGACTCGGCCTCGAATCCCAGGTCCGTCGTGTAGTCGCCGGACACGAAGCGAAACGCACCTGTGGCTGGACCTCCTTCACTGGCGATGATGTCGGCAACGCCGTCACCGTCGGCAAAGAACTGGGACGCTCTCCGATCCGTGTCCACATAGGTCACCGACGAGAACACGAGCGACGGGGCGATATCGACGTACGAGCGCGGATACAGGATGCGACAGTCGCCGAGGTGGTTTCGGATTGCTGTGAACAGCCTCTTGCGATCCCCCTTGTGCGAGTCCTGCTTCTCCCACAAGACGGAGGTTCTATTCACCATGCCAGGACGATAGCTACCGCCCATATCGGCACATATGGGCGGGCAGTTCCTCAGCATCAGGCTGTTCCGGCTTCGGCTTCCTTGAGAGGCTCCTCGCTGCCGTCGGATGGTCCGGTGGCTCTGCCGAGGTGAGGTGACTGGAAGGGGTCACCCAGAGCGGTGGCTCATTTCTCGCTGCTCGGGGTGGCTAGTGCGTGCCGGATTCCTAGGGTCTCGGGTGTACGCAATCTCGGGAGAGCCGATGGGCGATCTTTCTGCCGAAGAAGCCCTGAGACGATATAGGAAGCTGAGAGACCTTCATGCCGACGGGTCGATGTCTGCCGAGGTGTTCCATCTGAAGCACATGGAGTTGCTGAAGGAGATGGGTGTCTCGGTGGATACTCGAACACGGGAGGCTGACGGGTCGGCGTCGTCTTCAGAGAGTCACTCGTCGGTCTCGCCGATTGGCAAACGCCTTGACCGGTACGGGAGTAGGCCTGCCGAGACCTAGGCTGCCCCGCCCTCGGCGAGCTTGTCTTCGTCCTCCTCGATGAGTTCGGCATAGCCGAGGTAGACCGTCTTCGAAAGATGCGTGCCGCCCATATCGGCACATATGGGCGGCCATGTTGGCGAGCCACATCTTGTGGTGGGCAGGCTCTTGTCAGGTCACGCTGCCCTGGTTCGCGTTGGTCGGCGTGTCGAAAGGTCAACCTGAAGGCAGCACCCCAAGGTTCACCGATACTCGCATCGTCGGCTTCACTCTTCGCTCCCCGGCACTGCTCGAACAGCCATCTGCAGTGCCAGAATCGCCGCAAGGAGCAGCACCGTCGAACCGATCATCTCGAACGATTCCTCAGCGATCATCGTCGGGATGTAGATAGCGGCCTGTACCGGTGACCCACCCCAGTTCTGGACAAGCTCAAGGGCCAACGCGACAATCCAGACCGCCACACCGGCCATGAGTAGTGCCGCGATGCGGGTCTGACTCCGATACCGCCGGACTACTCCCCACCATGCCACGGCAGCAACAGCCATCACTGGGACATAGAGGAGTTGCCAGTCAATCCCGAACGACCGCTCCAGTCTCTCGTGTACGGCGCTTCCTTCGTCGAGCGCCAACCATGCCAGAACCGGCCACCAGATCCAGATCGCCAACGACCGGGGTCGGACCGTAATCGCGACGAGCAGCCACCAGAAAGCAGCCACCCACAAGAGAGCCGAGGAGAATCGCGAAGCAATCGACGTCTCGGAATCGAGGTTCGCGACACCCCACTCCGGGAATGCGGTTCGCTGCAAGATGCCCAACACCACAAAAACACCGATGCCGACTCCGAGGACGACGGCAACTACCACGGCAGGAACCCTCGAAGCCAACACAACAACGCGACCCGTCTTTGGCGGATCGACTCCTGCGAGGTCGGGGGTAGTCACCGCGCCAACGCCTCAACCAGGTTCATAGTCAGTTCTCGCCTCACATACAACACTGACGGATCACCCCCAACTCGTAGCGATCCGCGCTGCCACTTCTGACACCGAATAGCCGGAACCCGGATCGATCCAACCATCCCGCGAACGTGAACGCATCGTCAAAGCGCCGCATCGACAGATTCTCCCACGTCCATCAACCCCAGTAACCGCCACCGACACAGGCCGCCCATATCGGCACATATGGCCGGCCAGTCACTGTCCGACCGGGGCGTGCAACACCACCCACATCGTGACTCCCGGCGGGATATGGGCGGCTCTTGCAGAGGCGGCGCAGGGCGTTTCTAGTCGGTAGGTTTCCCAATCCACAATCGCTGTCCTTCCCAGTCATAGAAGACGATGAAGCTGTCTCCCATCCCTACCAAGCCGAGCATTGTGTTGAGTCCCTCGAACTCTGCTGGCGTCCAGGTCTCCCACGTTGTGCCGTCCACTGAGAATGAGAACGGAGAGTCAGACGGTACGTCGTTCCCGTATCCGCCTGTTCCGGCTCCAATGATCCCCATTTGACCGAAGAAGAGGCGGAAATATTTGGGTAGGTCGTCCGGTTCGACAAGGACGACGCCGGGGCGGTCCAATGCAACAACCCCGGTGGGCCCTCGCATCACCGTCTTCCCGGCCCACCGCTCGATGCTGCGCACCTCGTCCTCAAGCGAGCCGTACAAAATTGTCCGCGCAACCTTGTACCAACGATCGGCACGCAAGTGACTACGGGCACCCATTCAACGCCTTCTAGCGGCGCTAGATTGAAGTCCGGCACGGCGACAGAGAACGGACGTGTGAAAGCCAAATTGGAAAGAACGACTCGGCGAGACTTCGACAAGCAGACGCAACCGCGTCCCAAACCCGGTGCCCCACATGACGGCTGATCCGCCAAGCAGCAGTCCAGACCGCCGACTTGCGAAACAGCCGCTACTGCAAGATCATCCCGTCGCGTTGCGAGTCGCAATGGGATTGTGGGCCTGCAGTGGACTCCTCTTCCTGGCTATCGCAATTCCGAGCTTGAGAGACACGGTCCAGGTGGTTGACGACGCGGCGCATCGTTGGGTCGTCATTGCCGAATGGAGACCGCTTGTAGTCGCAGCACATATCCTCGATTTCATCGGTACCGCATGGGTTGTGTGGCCACTGATGATTGCTATTGCCGGTTGGCTGGCATGGGTCCGCCGATGGGAGGCACTTTCGTCCTGGATACTGGCCATGTTCGTCTCCCAACTCATGATTGAGCCCATCAAGGACCTATACGAACGACCGCGACCAACCATGTCCCTTGCAGACACCTCAAGCTGGTCATTTCCCTCAGGTCACTCTGTCGTCGGTGCGGCCATCGCGGTCTCCGCTGTGATCGTTCTGATACCGGCAGGCCCAAGGCGCCGAAACCTTGAGATGGCGGCCGTAGCGTTCACCATCGTCATGGCGTTGAGTCGCGTGTATCTCCGGGCACATTGGTTGTCCGATGTCGCTGCGGGAGCCGCGCTCGGGGCAGCGATTGCGATCGGTGCCGCGGCACTGATGCACCGGATTGATGACCGTCGACGCGGAGACGACCATCAATCCCACCCACAGTGACCGGCGGGTCAGCCGAGCCGTATCGCTTCTGCCCTCGCGCGGTCGCTTCGCAGGCCGGCTAGCAGGTTGACGGCCGACCCGACCAGCACACCGAACGCCGCCCCGCCGACTACGTCGAGCGGCAGATGGGCTCCCATGTACATCCGCGAGAAGCACACGACAGCTGCGAGAGCGTAGAGGCTCCAGCGAAGCCACCGCGGCATGTAAGGCGACAACACGACGGCAAGAGTTAGGGCGACCACCGCATGGCCGGAAGGATAGCCTGCAGTATCGATGGGCGTCCGCCATCCAAACGAAACGTTGTCGAGCAACGCTCCAGGTCGGCCGCGATCAACATATGCCTTGATGATTCGTGCAGCGATCCATCCGAAGACGATCCCACCAAACATGAGCGAAGCGGGGGGTCGCCAGTGACCGACGACAACCCAAAGGATTGCAGCCCCAACAGGTAGCGCAAACAACATCCCGGACTGCTGGAAGGCCCACATGGGCCACTCGGCGAAGCGCGGAAGATCATTCACTGCCCGAAAGAATTCGACTTCCCACTTTGGAAGCGGCTCGACCGCCAAGGCGCTCGCCACAACAACCACAATCGCAGCAAGCACGATCCGTAGAGTCTCGAATCGCCATCTGCGAATCCATACGATCTCGTCGGACGCTCCACTGACCATTTCGGTCATCGACTCACCGCCTTTCAAGACCCACCCCCTCTGGGTGTCAATACTGTAGCTGGCGACAGGCGCCCGAACGGGCCGCGCGGCCTTCACAGTCACTCACCATTCGTCGGGCGGGTGGACCAAGTGGCAATCATCGTCCACGAAAGGAGGATCATCCAAAGCAGCCGCTGACTGAGACCAGCAACGGAAGTGTCATGCAACACGACACTGGCCAACGCAACAAGGACTCCCGCTCCAGCCACAAGTCTCATGGTCAGGGTTCCCCGCTGCCCAGTGAAGGACACCCAAACCGATGCGAAGATAACGAGCCCGGATGCTGCAGCGGACGCGGTGCTGTGGAACTCCTCAGCAGCAGCACTGCTACCGGGGTCAGTTGGGTAGACACCAGCCAACATCATCCCGACCCCTGCAACGACGAGTGCGACGCCGGGAAGCACACCCGCATGCCTGACGAAGAGGCCCCCTGAAGAGATCAAACCCAAACCGACCAGGAAGAACGCGATAGTCATGAGCGGGCCGCTCGGACCTGTTGCGTACTCGCTCAGGCGGCGTACAACAGGGTCTAGTTCCGAGATTAGGTGCAGAGACACAACGAGCATGATGGCCAACACCATGCAAGCCGTAGTGGCCGCGCGCAGAACCCCGCTCACTTCGGACCGGTCGCCAGCTTGCTGTCTTCTGCGGAACCGAAGCGCATCCACGCCGCTATGAGGAGTACCCAACCGAACACGACGATGGCAAGGGCCCGCTGTGCGAGGCCAGCGATCGTCGTGTGCGGCGCGACGGGGCTGAACGCAACAGCGCCGACGGCCAAAATCGCACAGATTTGGCAAGGTACTAGTAGCTGACGCCACCTCGCATCGTTGGAGCAGATGTACGGGAAAACCACCATCGCTGCGACAATGAGGACGAACCCGACAATCGCTCCATTGCTATGAATGGACTCTTGCACAGTGTCAGGTACGCCCGGCCGTTCGACCTCAAATACTCCCGCAAGAATCAAGGTGGCGCCTGCAATAACAAGAGCGGTCGAAACCGTCCGCGGAACCCACGTCCGGGTCGTCGACCTCGTGAGCCGAAATCCGATCGCGATCGAGCCAAAGCCGAGAGCGTAGAAGGCGAAGGTCATCACGTTGCCCGACGGTCCGTTGGCGTAGCCGCTCATCACCTCTCGCGTCGGGCTCAAGTCAGTACGGAGCAAGTGAAGCGCCAAGACGGCAACGAATGCAGCCGAAAGAAGAATGATCGCCGCTAGGGACAATCCAGTCGCCCGCCGGGGCTTCGATGGCGTCGCTTCGTCCATGCACCTCAAGATGTAAAGGCGATAGCATGCTAGCGGACCAAGGGATTCGAGTACCCCAAGGAGGTCAGCCACCTCTTTCTGACGCCACTCCAAGCCGTGAAACAGTGGCCGATATTCCCGACATGCGATGCTGGTAGGTTTGCAACGCTGGATGCGTCGACGCCGATCATACGCCGCCCATATCGGCACATATGCTCGCCCGATTCGGCGATACATAATGCCGGTCATGGAGCGGGGTCGGCTCTTGGGTTGCTAGCGGTGGGTTCGTTCCGGGAGGTCCTAGCTTGAAGAACATACATCCGAGATTGGTCGAATTAGTGGACACTTTCGGGTGGACCCGCGAGTTCGAGGTCAAGGGCGAGTTTGGCGTAAGCGCGCATGTTCGGAGCTGGCAAGCTCGAACAACGATCGATGGTCGCACCGCGTTCCTCGGGGTCATGCCCACTCGGGGGGAAGGTCTCAGGTGGGCCTGTGGTGCTTCATGGAGTGAGAGGATGCGCCGGCGGCATCGCAGACAGGTCAGGAAGCGGTCAGTTGAACTCATAGCATTGACGCTTGACCCAGCGGCACGGAGGGTGTTGGAATCGATCAGGCATCCATCCCACGCTGGTGTTGAGGACGGGTTTCAGGTGGGGACTGGAGGTCTCTTCTATGGTGCTGCAGGCGAACCTCCTCCCGCGGAAACGGTCTTGGCGCTTGTTCGAACACTCGCCGGGATGGCCACAAGAATGGAAGCCATTCTCGACGCGCCCACGTGACGACCTGTCCCTCAACGCGATACAACCACCCGCACATATCGGCACATATGGGCGGCAAGAACGGGCACTTGGGATCGCCCATATTGCCGGATATGGGCGG
>CAXMRC010000006.1:0-26172 GCA_964195945.1 uncultured Gemmatimonadales bacterium | reverse complement strand
CACTCGCTATCCGTCGGTCGCCCACCGCGCCGCCGAAATGGTCGCCGCGGGCGAAGTCGATAGGGCCATCCTCATCTGTGGCACCGGGATCGGCATGGCCGTCAGCGCCAACCAGGTCCCTGGAGTATGGGCAACCGTCGCTCACGATTCGTACAGCGCCGAACGCTCGATCCTCTCAAACAACTGCCAGGTCCTCACCATGGGTCAGCGGGTCATCGGACCCGAGTTGGCGCGGCGTCTCGCCAAGGAATGGATCGGCTACGAGTTCGACCCCGCTTCCCATTCGGTCCACAACGTCGCCCTCATCGAGGACTACGAGAAGAAGTAACAAAGGAGCCAACGCACCATGCCCGATCGATTGAACGTGACCCTGCTCGGATCCAAGTTCATGGGACGAGCGCATTCGAATGCTTGGTCTCAGGTCAGCCACTTCTTCGACGTCAAACCCGCACCCACCCTGCACACAGTGGTGGCTCGCAATGCTGCGGAACTGTCCGAGTTTGCAGCCACGTGGGGCTGGCAGAATCACACCACCGACTGGCGTGCTGCGGTTGCTGATGGGGCGACCGATCTGGTCGACATCGCCACTCCAAACGACGTGCACGCCGAAGCGGCAATCGCCGCACTCGAAGCCGGCAAGCACGTCGCCTGCGAGAAGCCTCTCGCCGCGACCCTGGCCGATGCCGAAGCTATGGCGGCGGCAGCCGCTGCGGCACCCGGCAAGACGTTTGTCTGGTTCAACTATCGACGGGTACCTGCGATCGCACTCGCCCATCGCATGGTTGCCTCAGGTGCACTGGGCCGGATCTACCACACTCGTGCCAGCTACCTGCAGAGCTGGGGCGGACCAGACACCCCCCTGCTGTGGCGCTTCCAGGGTGACGTCGCCGGGTCAGGTGCCCACGGCGACCTCAACGCCCACATCATCGATGCTGTGCGCTTTGTGACCGGAGAAGAGATCGTCTCGGTGGAGGGCGCTATCGAAGAAACCTTCATCAAAGAACGCGCCCTGCTCGAAGACGGAGCCGGCGGCGAAATCGCAGGATCCGGTGCGGCGACTGCACAGCAGATGGGAAAGAGCACCGTCGACGACGCTGTCTTGTTCCTGGCTCGTCTCAGCGGTGGGGGTATCGCCAGCTTTGAGGCAACCAGGCTGGCAACCGGCTACCACAACGCCAACCGTTTCGAGATCCACGGCGCGCAAGGAGCGCTCCGCTTCGACTTCGAACGCATGAATGAACTGGGCTACTACCGGACCGATGTCGAGGGAGCCAGCCAGGGCTGGACGACCATCGACGTCACCAGGGGCGGCGACGGACATCCGTATGCGGATGCATGGTGGCCGGACAGCCACGGGCTCGGCTATGAGCACGGTTTTGTCAACCAAGCCCGAGACATTCTTGCGGTCATTGGCGGAGGAGAGGCACTAGTGCCACTCCCCGACTTTGCCGATGCGTTGCAGACCCAGCGGGTTCTGCAAGCAGCCATCGATTCGGCCCGAGAACACAAACCAATTCAGGTCACCGGTACCCAAGCACAAGGAGCTTGATCACATGACAGAGATTGCAGCCTACGAACCGACCTTCATGCCCGTTGGCGTACTGACCGCCGCCCTCCAGGAACTCACCCCGCGGGAAAAGCGCGACCCCGACCCGGATCTCGCTATCGAGGAGTGGCTCGAGTTCGCGGCAGAACTCAAGGCGGACTGCATCGAATTGTCCGCCGCGCTTCATCCGTCCCAGGCTGATGTGCCCCCCGAGGCGATGCTCGACCCGGTTGCCAACACACTCGACCTCAGGGAACCCTTCAATGAGACGAGGGCCACGCGGGTGCAGGCAGCCATAGATGCCACCGGCGTAACGATCGCCGACATCGCCTACTTCGATGACATGCTCCATGACGATCCCGCGCTACGCGCCAAAAAGCATGCCTTCATGCTGCGCGCAATGGATGCTGCCGCGCTACTGGGCCTTCCCGCGGTTTGCGGATTCGTCGGTCGCAATCAGAGCAAGTCGATGGATCAGAACCTCATCGACTTCGAGGAAGGATTCATTCCACTCCTCAAGGAAGCGAAAGCCCGCGATCTCCAGTACCGGGTGGAGCAATGCCCGATGCCGGGTTGGAACCCGAGCGACAATTTCCACAACAACATTGGCTATGCCCCCGCAATGTGGATAGCGCTGCACCAGATCAGCGAGAAGCATGGCGTTGGTGACCAGTTCCGGGTTCACTACGACCCGTCGCACTCGGTGTTGATGGGCCAGGACACCCGGTCGATGTTCCAATACATGAAGGACGCCGGCTACGAGTTCCTCCTTGGCGGAATGCACGTCAAGGGACAGGTCATTGATTCCAAGGGAATTTCGGGTTGGGGCTACGGCGGACAAACCGTACAACGTGGCGATTGGGTCGGCGGCGAGATCTCCAGCAACCCGGCGGATCTGGTCAATGCCTGGGCCATCCAGACGTCCATCGCCGAACACGAACTCCCCGGTACCGCAAAGCATGATCCGCTTGCCTACCTACAGAACCGTTCCGTTGACTGGTTGGATCACCAGTTGGCGGCTCGTGAGTTGCTCGATTTCGATGTGGCGACCACACCTTTGATCGTCGAGCACGAGTACCCGGCTGCCCGGGTTCAGGACAAGGTATCGCTTGCACCGATCCTTGCCGGTTCGGTTGCCTTCACCCGCTATATCGATCAGGCGGCGGCAGCCATGTATTCGCTGCAGAACGAGGTCATGGCCGCCCAGGGTATCCCGATCCAAGGTGTCGGTCGGGAGGCGTACCGCAGCTAGCAAGTCCAGACAGTCGGAACAACCTCAAACCCCGTCCGATGGGCGGGGTTTGAGCATTTGCGGTACTGTCCGGGTTGGAGGTAGTCAATGCATATACGTCCGGAAATCGGTCACTCTGAGGCCCGGCGCATCATCAATGTCGTCGCCGACACGATGGAAGCTCGCGGCGTAGGTGCCGCGGTTGCGGTTGTCGACCCGAATGGTGAGTTGGTCGCCTTCTTCCGCAGCGACGGTTGTCCCCTGCCCTCGATAAACATCGCCGCCAACAAGGCTTACGGCGCGGCGCGCGAGGGCGTTCCGTCCAAGACCCTTGGCGACCGCTCACGAGACGAGGGGTTTCCGCTCACCTACTACGGAGACCTTCGATATGTCGGCTGGGGCGGCGGGCTCCCCATCATCGTTGATGGTGCTGTCGTGGGAGCAGTCGGGGTAAGTGGTCTGACCGAAACCGAGGATGTTGAACTGGCTCAGTTAGGCATCGCTTCGCTGGACAGCTGAGTAGCCAAGTTCATTCGGAGCCGCGCAGCGCAGCAGGGCGGCGATGGAGCGCTCAACGTCGGACTCGTCCGTTGCCCAATCCGAGACTGAGATGCGCATGAAGCGCTTGCCGTTCCAGGTAGTGCCACTGAAGTACGCCGTCCCGTCTGCCTGAGCACAGGCCATGACGCTATCGGTGAAGCCGTCGTGGTCTTCATCTGGGTCCAGCCACCGAACCAGCACCTGGTTGAAGACCACATCGTTGATCACCTCGGCCCGTCCACTCTCGGTGAGACGATCGGCGAACATTCTGGCCAGGCGACACATCCGATCGACCATTTCGTCGACGCCGGATCGGCCGAGCGAACGCAGCGTGGCGTAGACCGCGAATCCCCTGGCTCGTCTCGAGAACTCCGGATTCCAATCCATCTGATCCCTGACCCCACCATCGGTCTGGACGAGATAGGCAGCTTGCACGCTCATGGATGCCCGATGCGACGCCGGATGCCTGGTGATGGCAACCCCGGAGTCGTAGCCCACGTTTAGCGTCTTGTGCGCATCCGTTGACCAGGAATCGAGACGCGACAAGCCGTCGGTGAGATGTCGGGTCGCTGCCGAGGCGGCAGCCCAGAGCCCAAACGCTCCGTCAACGTGAACCCAGGTTGGGTTCCCCCGCTGCCGGTGCTGGTCCGCCATATCGGCAACGGGCTGATAGTCATCGAAGGAGCCGTGGTTGATGTTGCCTGCCTCTACACAGATGATGGTTGGCCCCTCGAGGTCAAGCAGCGTTTCTTCGAGGGCTTTGACATTCATCCGGGCGGCTCCGTCGGAGGCGACTGCGATTGACGTCGCGTCACCAAGACCAAGGAGCCGCAGTGCGCGGGGAATCGTGGAATGCCGCTCCGATTTCACAACGACGTTGACCTTGGGCCCACCCTGAAGGCCGTTCGCTTCAACATCCCAGCCAGCTTCTCGAAGGACATGATGCCGGGCAGCAGCGAGACAGGTGTAGTTAGCCATCTGGCCGCCGGTTACGAACCCCACCGAAGCATCGGACGGTAGCCCGAGCACATCCAAAACCCACTCGGCAGCGACTTCCTCCGCTATAGCTACGCCTTGGGCGACCGCATACAGGCCAGCGTTCTGATCCCAAGTCGACGCCAGAAGGTCAGCACCGTATGCAGCAGGGTGCAGTCCCCCGATCACGAACCCGTAATACCTCCCGGAAGCATGCGCAGTTACGTAGGGTTCCACGTCGCGCGCCAGGGACGTCACAACCACCCCGGCGTCGACGCCGTCCTCAGGGAGGGGACCGCCGAGAAGCGCTCGGATTTCGTCCGGATCCGTTGGCCGATACACGGGCCGGTCCGGCAACGACGCCAGATATCTCGAAGCCGGACCCATCGCGGCTTCGATGATCTTGTCCCAATCCGATTGTCTCACGAGTGTCCTCCACTACCAGGTCGAGGGTTGACCCTACCGGGCGGGGTACCCCGGCGTGGCCGAATGGCTACAGCGGATTCAGCGCTACATATCCGACGAAGATCGCCACCGAGACGACTGCGTAGAGACTCAGTGCGTTGTTGACGTAACGATGCTCGTCGTCGACGCCTGGTTTCATGTATAGAGGGACGATGAACGGTGGCGGGAGAATCAACAACGTGAACAGAGCGGCCTGCGCCTCGCGGTTGTTGTCGAGGATGTTGCCCATCAGTACCAGAGGCAGGACGATGGCCAGGGGGAGCACCACGGCAAGCCGCACGAGTACCGGACGCACCGCTCCTCGGATTCCTGCCGTATCGAGGATGTTGCCCAAGCCGACGATAAGAAGGATCAACGGCACCGTAAGGGCAGCCACGAAACCAAGAGTTGCCATGAGACCGCCGGCAATAGGCCAATCGTATAACGACGTTTCGAGACCCGCCAGGTTGGCAAAAATGCCACCGACGATCGCGACGATTGCCGGTGATTTTACGAACGCGGTGACAAGGCTCTTCGAGTTTTGAGTTCCGTCGCGTTTCGCCAACAACAAGGCCAAATACACGAACCAGATAAAGAGTTCATGACCCAGGTCCACGATCGCAAACTGCCCCACCCGGTCCAACCCATATGCTGCGCCAAACAAGCTGATTCCCAGCATCCCAGCCTCAAAACCGGTCATCAGCAGCGGGAAATACTCGTGACCATTGCCGAATCGGGGTTGCAGTGCTCTGCCAACCAGATAGAGGCCAACCGGCAACGCAAACGTCGCGATGACGATCACGAGGTCGTTTGCTACAACCTCAGTCTCGAGAAACGCTATGAACAACACTGCCGGCAGGGCGATGTTGACGACAATCTTGCGCAGGTCGGCGATCGCGCTGTCAGAGACAAATCGGGTTCGTCGCATGACTGCGCCGACCACAAGGAGGATCAGGATCGGGAGTACACGGTTGAGGATGTCGCTCACGACCGCATTCTGGCCGGATCAGGCAGAGGGGCAGCCCTACGGGGAGCTTGGTTCTATCGACGCGTGGAATAGGTGAAGTTTCACATATGTTGTGATCGTGACTCCCCCTGGATTGGGCCACAAATGCCGGAAATGGAACTTGGCGTCACCAGTTTCGCTGAAACACATCGCCACCCGATAACGGGTGACACGCTCAGTCACGGTGACCGACTCCGCAACGTCATTGCGGAGGTCGAGCTTGCAGACAAGGTCGGTCTCGACGTATACGGATTGGGTGAACACCACCGCATCGACATGGCCGCATCGTCGATAGCGGTGACTCTCGCCGCCGCGGCGGCTCGCACCGAGCGGATCCGTCTCAGCTCTGCGGTAATCGTCCTCAGCTCGGCCGACCCGGTACGGACGTATCAGGATTTTGCCACCCTCGATCAGATCTCATCCGGTCGCGCCGAATTGCTGGTCGGGAGGGGTTCCTTCGTTGAGTCATTCCCTTTGTTTGGGTACTCGCTATCGGATTACAACGAACTGTTCACCGAGAAGCTCGAACTGCTCATTGCGATTCGAGACAACGAACGAGTCACGTGGGAAGGGAAGTTCCGTCCAGCGCTGGTTGACCAGGGTGTGTACCCACGTGCCCACCAGCGGCCACTGCCGATATCGGTCGGCGTAGGCGGTACACCTGCCTCGATGGTTAGGGCCGGTCACCTTGGGCTGCCAGTGACCCTGGCGATCATTGGCGGAGAACCGGCAAGGTTCCGGACCCTGGTCGATCTCTATCACCGATCACTGCGCGAGGCCGGTCACGACCCTGGGGATTTCCCGCTCGCGGTCCACGGCCTTGGTCATGTTGCCGATGACAACGACGAGGCGACCGAAGCCATCTACCCGGGCTTCAAGGACACGATGACACGGATCGGCAGGGAACGTGGTTGGCCGCCACTCACCAGGGAACAGTTCGATTGGATGTGCAGCCCCGATGGCTCGTTGGTAGTCGGTGATCCGAAGACAGTTGCTGAGAAGATTCTCCGCTGGCGTGAGACACTCGGTATCGAGCGCTTCATGCTGCACAGCGGCACCGGAAACCTGCCCCAGGACCAGATCCTGCGATCGGTTGAACTACTGGGCACCGCGGTTTCGCAGATCGTGCGCGGGCCCTAGCTCCCGTAGCGAAAAGACCTTGCTCCCCAAACCTCAATAGCCATCGGTAGGGTCAGGAATCGAGCAGGAGGGGACAGCATGCGTCGCTTTGGAATGCTCTTTGGCGCCGGCCTGATCATGGCCGCGGCATGTGGGGACAGCACCACCGACTCGAAGGCCCAACCAGCATCCGATAGCGCGGTGAGCTCCACTGACCCCGGTCAACTACGACGGCGGAGAAATCACGATGAGCTTCTTCGAGTCGGGAACGTATCGCTTCGACTACCACGACACCACGTTCTCAGCAGTAATCGATGACGATACGGCGGAGATGGTCTTGACAGGCGGCGCCTTCGGAGAGTGGGAGGCCGCAGACTCCGAATTGACGGTGAGTGTCGAGGGTTTCGACATCCAGGGGACGGTGTCGATAAACGGAGTCCCGGCCATTGTTAGCAGCCCCCCTGGCGGTGAGGGCGGCGGAACTGCGGCCTACGCTGCACGGGTGACACCCTTGTCATCGATCCGGAATTCAAGAACCCGTTCTGGCCATACCCCCGCACCTGGACCCAGATCGCCCCGTAGCCGAGCTCCCCCAACTCGCTACGCTCCGCGTCCTGGAAAGGACGGAGTAACGATGCAGGACAACACCCTCCGCGTCTTTATCGAGAACGAAGCGGGATCTGACATCAAGCATCACTACGACGAGGACACCTACAAGGTCCTGCGTACCGAACGGGTTGGCGCGGAATACCCCTATCCGTACGGCTTTGTGCCAGGAACACTCGCCCCGGATGGCGACGCGGCCGACTGCTTCGTGATCACCCACAGGGCTCTCCGATCCGGCGCCGTAGTCGACTGCGAGCCGATCGCACTGCTCGAGCAAACCGAAGGCGGCCAAACCGACCACAACGTTCTTGCCGTCATCGCTGGGGAGCCGATCCCCGACCTCGCCGAGGTGCGGGCGACAATTAGCCGGTTCATCGAGCAGTTCCGGGCTGGAGTCCCTGGCGGTGAGGGTGTCCCTGGAGGTTTACTGGAAGTGGAGGACGCTTTCGCCTACGTGCAAACGTGTGCCGAGGCCAAAACCGACCACGGAGACGAGATCCGGTAGAAGCCAGAGCGCCACTCGAGGTCGGGCTATCAGTCGCTTGCGCAACGGCTGTGGCTATGCGTTGACAGTGTCCCGGTCAGTGACGGTCGGCACCGTGCCGGTTGGCTGGCTGCGGGTTGGGGTCGACGCACCGGCGTAATAGAACCACAGCACAGGAACAAGGTAAACAACATACGCCACGACTCGGATGCGCTCGGGGTCGCTACTCCAGCCGAACAGACCTTTGAGGAAGTCGTACGTCCATCCCTCGGCGAGAGGACCGCTCGAGATTTCCCACACCGGTGCCGCGTACCAGACGGCTTCGAGCTCAAAGAACGCCCGGAACTCATGAATGCCCTTTGCGAACAAACCGGCCGCGAACAGAATCAGAAGCAATCCGGTCCAGTTGAAGAACTTTGCCAGATCGATACGTTCGCTTCCCAGGTAGAACAGGTAGCCGAGCATTGCGGCGATCGTCAGGCCGACGACACCGCCGGTTACGACTTCCGCTCCCGAGGCGCTCGACGTCTCTGCACCGAGCAGAAACAGGACGGTCTCGAAGCCTTCCCTAGCCACTGCGACGAAAGCGACGACGGCGAGCGCGGTGTACGATCGCGCCAAGGCATCGTCGAGCTTGGCGTGGAGTCCAGAGGCGATCCCTCGTGCGTGTCCGCGCATCCAAAAGATCATCCAGGTCAATACACCAACGGCCGCAAAGGCCAGCGCACCCTCGATGAATTGCTCCCACTTGCCCTCGAACTCGCCGACCAACTGATTGAAGAGCAGCCCGGTGCCAACACTGACAACGACGGCTACACCAGCGCCGACCCAGATTGCTCCGAGTCGGTCGCCGCGGCCAATTTTACGGAGATACGCAATGATGATTGCGAGGACTAGAGCGATCTCGAGACCCTCGCGTAATGTGATGAGAAGTCCACTACCCATGGTTGCCCGACTTCACGAGGTTGGCGATCAGGACGAGAGTTGGTTCGAGGCCCTTGCGTTGTCGGGTCGGCAATCTGGCAAACATATGTTTCCGGTTTCGGGTCAGAAGTTAGTTTTCGCTAACACTTTTTATTAGGTCACCCTAATTTAGTCGATGCCGGTGGAGTGTCAATCCGAGGTCGTGGGCGCTCCAAGCCGACTTTGTCTCCGCAATCAAATGGCCATGGCCCCGACTACGCGGTGATCGGGTAGACAACCACGTCGGATGCGATGTGCGGTGACAGGTGGACATGGCCTCGGGACGTATCTACCAGGCACCCGTGATCCGAACCGATTGCCAGCACCGTGATCTCGACACCCTCACTGATGCCCTCTTCCAGGAGAAACGAGCGCACAGCCGAGTCGCCCGCGATACGGGCCACACGACTCAGTCGCCCCACCTCGACGTCCGCCAACGTCTGCTCGGCGGGTCCGTTCCGCAGGCCGCTACCGGCAGCAGGAATTGGCTTGCCCTCGGGATCAATCGTCGGATCTCCCAGGAACTCCGCCAACCGCACGGCGACCTCGCCAGGCGTGATGTGTTCGAATTCACAAGCAACCGTGTCGGCTGCGGTGGGTGAAAGACCGAGATGTTCGGCGAGGAATAGCGACCACAACCGCCTTCGTCGGAGTACTCGGTTGGCTATGGCGGTACCTTGGGGCAGCAGAGTCACGCCCCGATATCGTTCGTAATCGACGAAACCACGACCAACGAGCTTCTTCGCCATGTCGTTGGCCGAAACCCGGGAGATCGACAGAGCGTCCGCCAACAGCGGGACAGGAACGGGACCTGAATGCCCGTCCTCAATGGCGCGAGCCACCGTTATGAGGAACATCTCCTCACTCTCGGACGTCGTCTCAGGCATGGCGGCGAAACTAGGGTCCGCCGAATGCTCGTTCTCTGTACTCAATCCGGTACCCATCCCGATCGTTGCTGCGCCGAGGATACTCAATGATGTAATCACTGAGTCCCCGACCGACCGTTGCCGCGGATCCGATAGGCGAGGCCGAGTGCCAATATGAGGCTCCGCGATAAAGCTACTCGCGCGTCATGCAAGGCCACCGAGGGCGGCGACGAGTCGTCGTACCGCTTCTTCGCTCCCTGACACGTGGGTGAGGGTCGAATCGCTGATGGGCTCGCCGAGCAAGAACGCCGACAACTCCGAAGTGGATGCCCGCACCTGTGCATCGGGTGCGATCGAGGGGCGGGCGGTGACTGTCGGTTTCTGGTCGAGGACGATCTCGACATACTCGCTATCGACCTCCAACTCGACAACGAATCGCTCATCGGGCAGCATGTCACCTGCTCGAACCAACACGGATTGCAGAGCCATCGCGATGGCGCGGATGCTTCTCTGGTGAACGGCTTGGCCCACCCTCCCCATACGCACGCCCCAGAAACCCAGTTCCTCTATCGCCGTTCTGATCCCCGCTCCTGCATCAGTGAGGGCATAGAAAGCGCCGCTAGCGGAATCGATGTGTCGGACAATGCCGTCGGCTTCCATGCGGCGGAGTCGCTCAGTAAGCAGGTTGGGGGCGATTCCGGGAAGCCCGTTGCGCAGCTCCTGGAATCGAGCCGGTCCGCCGAGGAGCTCCCTGAGGAGCAGAATGGTCCACCTGTCACCGACGAAATCGAGAGCAGTCGCCATGGGACACACCTGCTCGTAGCTTTTGCGATTCAATTGCGGTTCGGTTGTGGTCATGTGGGCACCGTAACAGATTCTCAACTTATCAGTTGACTTTCTCAACTTGAGCTGTCAGAGTCACCTTCAGGTTCCGGCGAGAGATCGAGGGAAGGGTCGCGCCGGGCCGTCCTATAGAGAGGAAGTCAGAATGAACACTCAGGAGACCACCACCGCAGATTTGGACCTCGCCGGAGAGAGCCGATGACACAGCCAAGCGAACCCCTGCCGTCTTTCCTCGCCGAACCGTCCAGGCTTGGCCAGGAAATCAGCGTCACCGGCAAATGGATCCCCACGAAAAAGGGTGGTCTGTTCAGAAAATCTGTCGAGTCCAAAGAGATGCTGAAGGAGTGGCAAGACATCCACGCCGGCGCCAAAGCGGATGCTGGTGTGCTATCGACGGAGATCAACCATGCTGTTGGCGAGGACGCCGTGCTTGTTCACCACGTCTTCAAGGACCCTGACGCCCTGGTTCACTACTTCTCAACGACAGCCACGCAGCACATGGGTGCGCTCACCAAGGTCGCCATGCCTCAGTTACACCTCATTCGCGGAGTCAGCATCCCGGCTCCCGCCAGGGAAGCGCTCCTAGCGAAGAACGTGCCCGCCGTGTTCGGAGATTTCCTCTTTGGATACGTGAAGGATGACTACAAGCTCCCCGACCAAGAGACGGCCATCATGGTCACCGCCAAATGGATGTGTAAGACGGGTGTCGCAACGCACCTCGAAGACCTCAAGTACTGGTGGCAGCGCGTTGGCACCGATGCACATTCAATTGAGAAGGGTCTGCTCAGGTTTGAGGCGTACCAAGTCATCGGCGAGGACGCCTTGGTCATCCACGAAACCTTCAAGAACAGCGACGAACTGAAATTCCACCTGACAAAAGGCACCGCTGAGAGATACAAGAAGGACATCGACGAAATCGCAACGCCCGAGTCCTATTTCTTCCGTGGCCCTGTCTCGTGGACAATCAGAACATACTCAAAGTTCTTGCACCTACCCGCTACATACTCGAGCCGGGGAAGCAGCTTCACCCAACCCGGGGGGAGCATGAGTGACGGAACGACGGCGTAGTCCCAATGCCGACACGTCGTCGTCCCGGCATGAGTGCTAGCCGCGGCTGGTCTCGCTCAAGATGGTTCCGTCCGCTTCCCTGACCCGCACGACCATGGGCATCTGCCCCGGCAGGCTGTGGGTGGCGCAGGCAAAGCAAGGGTCATAGGCGCGGAACGCCATCTCAATCTTGTTGAGCACTCCTTCTGTGACCTCTACGCCCCTTGTGATCAGGCCTTGCGCCGCCTTTTTGACCGACATGCTGATCGCGGCGTGGTTGTTGGTGGTACCGACGATCAGATTCACCTGTTCGAGCACCCCCCTCTCGTCCGTGACGTAGTGGTGGGTCAGCGTTCCCCGTGGGGCTTCGATTGATCCGATTCCCTCAGTAGGCACCTCGGTAGGAAGGGTCCTGATGTCCGGGCTGGTGATCTCCTCGTCTGTGGCTAGCTCCATGGTGCGCTCGGCGGCATAGATCAGCTCGACCACCCGTGCCCAGTGCGTTGCCAGCGTTTGGTGAACCGGGGTGTTGCCGCTCGAGTCACCTGTGAGGGTCTTGAAATAGCGCTCGTATTCGGCTTGGGCCAGCGGGGTCGCCATGCCGTCTGCCGCATTCAGCCTGGACAGCGGAGAGGCCCGGTAAATACCACTGTCGATCCCGTCCGTGAACCCCTTCCAGCCCTTGGCCTTGAGGAACGGGAACTTGAGATAGGACCACGGTTCGACACGCTCGGCGACGTGGTCCAGATAGTCACGGGGGTGGTATTTGACGATCTCTGCCCCCTCTGTGTCCACAACGCGGACCTTGCCGTCGTAGAAGTTGACGTGGTTGTTCTCGTCGACGGTTCCCATGGAATGGAACCGATGGGTATAGGTATCGGACAGGATCAGGTCGAGATAGTCCTGATTGGCCAGCACAACGTCGTCGAGGATTCCCAAGGTGAACTTGCCGAATTCGAGCAGCTGTTTGGCATGCCCGACGATCTCGTCGCGTTCCTCGTTAGTCAAACCCTTGGTTACGCCTCCGGGGATGGCGGTGACCATGTGAATGGTCTTCCCACCCAGGATCTTCACGATCTCGTGCGCCGCCGCTCTCGCTCCGATGACTACTTTTCCAGTGTCGATCCCCAGCTTGTGGATCATGCCCAGGATGTTGCGTTCGGCCCGAGGAGCCTCGGGGCCCATCACGAAATCGGGTCCGCCGAGGATATAGAAGTGGGTCGCATGATCCCCGGTGAAGAAGGCGCTGTACATCAGCTCACGCAGCTTTCGTCCCGCTGACGGGATCTCGACGTGATAGGTGTCATCGCACGCCTTGGCGGCAGCAATATGGTGGGCCTCGCTGCAGACCCCGCAGATGCGGGATGTGATGCGTGGCATGTCTTCTACGGGGCGGCCTACGCAGAACGCTTCGAAGCCGCGTAGCTCGGGCACGATGAAGAAGCAGTCGGCAACTTCGCCATCGTCGTCAAGGAAGATGTCGATCTTGCCGTGGCCCTCGAGCCGGGTGATGGGGTCGATCTCGATCTTCCTCATGAGTCGCCCTCACTTTCACTGCTTCCACTAGCGGCTCCGACTGCCACCCTTCCCAGGGTGGCGTGGGCCATCGAGAACCGATAGAACGTGCCAACCGGATCAACGATCCCGTCCAGGATGCGGTCGATCTCCTCGGGGTCGTCCGAGTCAATGACCGACGCCAAGGCTGAAATCATCTTGGCGCCCTGATCCTTGGAGTTCGGTGCCGGCCCGTAGCACCCCCGACACGGGACCCCCACGGCGACACACAGTCCCCCGCAGCCGCTGCGTGTCGCCGGCCCCATGCAGACTATTCCTTGATCGAGAAGACATTGGTCGGGATCGGGGATCACCTCGTGAATGCGGACGAAGCCCTTGATCTTCTTCTCCTGACGCTCTCGAGGGCATTCGTCACAGCAGGTCTTGTCGCCCGCACCGAGAACCGTTCCCTTGGGTGGCAGCGGCTTGCCGTTCTGCAAGATGTCGATAACCGTTTCCAGCACTGCCCAGATCTGGTGGGCCTGGGGGGGGCAGCCTGGGACGAAGTAGTCGACGTCCGTGATCTGGTCCAGCGAGTGCACGGTCTCGTAGAACTCGGGCAGTTCCAAAACGCCCACCGGCGTCTCGGTTCTGATTTGGGGCATGATCCGGTCTGGATTCACCGTCGACGGAGAATCTACAAATGCCCAATCGAGGGTTGCCGTCTTCGTCGTCGTGTTCGACAACGCAGGTATACACCCCTCGCAGGCGCATGATCCGAAGGCCACGAGGATCTTCGACTTCCTTCGCAGAAGTTCGGCCATGTACTCGTTGTCGGAGTTGCGGACCGCTCCGTTGAAGAGACATAGATCGATCTCTCCGTCCGCCATCGCTTCGACGTCCTTGACTTTGAAGTCGACGGCGACGGGCCAAAAGACGATATCGAAGAAGGCGTCGACGTCGAGGATCTTCTCTTTGATGTCGAGAACCGCGATCTCGCAGCCTCCGCATGATGCCGCCCAGTACAACGCGAGCTTTGGTTTGCTGCTCATGATTCCATCCTCAGCGGTCCCAGACTTCTGATCTCGGCAGCCATCTCGTTGGCAGTTGCCGCCCATTGGTCGCCTTCGCTGGCGGACACCCAGACCAGCCGCAACCGCCCGGGGTCGATACCGAACCCTGCAATCAGTCGCTTCAGTAGATGAACGCGGCGGAGTGTCTTGTAGTTGCCCTCCTGGTAGTGGCAGTCGCCGGGGTGGCACCCGGAAACGATCACCCCGTCGGCTCCCATCCGGAACGCCTTGACGACGAATGTCGGGTCCATCCGGCCGGAGCACATGATGCGAACGATGCTGACGGCGGGATCCCATTGGATCCGTGAGATCCCGGCCAGGTCGGCACCCGTGTAGCTACACCAGTTGCAGAGGAAAGCAACGATTCTCGGTCGCCACTCCGTCTCGAGTACCGCTGGCTCGCGAAGGGGGGTTTCGGTGGTGAGTGTCATATCGCTCTTCCTCCGATCGGAGCCAGAATGCCGTCGAGTTCCGCAAGTATCTGATCGTCGGTGAATCCGGCCCCGGTGATCGCCGCCGCCGGGCAGGCAGCAACACAGGTGCCACACCCCTTACACAGCGCCTGGTTGATCACCGCATGGTTGCCCTTTTCGTCGAAGGAGATGGCCGTGTATGGGCACAGATTGAGACAGGTCTTGCAGCCACCGCACAGGTGTTCCTGCACGGTCGCCCGCACTGGTTCGATGATCACCTCACCCTTTGAGATCATCGCCAGGATGTTGGCAGCGGCCGCCTGAGCCTGGGCGACGGTATCGGGGATGTCCTTGGGACCCTGGCTGCACCCCGCCAGGTAGACCCCGTCGGTGGTTGTGCCCACAGGGTCGAGTTTGGGGTGACGTTCCAGGAAGAAACCATCGGGGCTGCGGCTGAGGGAGAAGGTCCGTCCCACCTGAGCCGCATCGGGTTGCGGTTCGATGGCACCCATCAGGACCACCATGTCGACCGGGATCTCTCGATACCGCCCAATCAGCGTGTCCTCGGCTCGGACAACGAGGTGTCCGTCGCCGTTATGGCCCCGCGCCGGTTGCACCTCAACGACTTTGCCTCGAATCACGTTGGCTCCCTCGTCGAGAACCCGTAGGTAGAACTCCTCGTAGCCTTTACCGAAAGCCCGCATATCGATATAGAACTCGTAGAGCTCGGCGTCGGTGCGGTCCTTGACCAGATGAGCGAACTTGAGTGCCGCCATGCAACACACCCGGGAGCAGTAGCGGTTGTAGTTCTCGTCGCGCGATCCGACACAGTGAACGATCGCTACTGAGCGCGGTGGCTTCCCGTTCTTGCACAGAATTTGGCCACCCGTCGGGCCGGTTGAGTTCATCATTCGCTCGAACTCGACGCTGGTCACGACGTTGTCGTAGCGACCGTAACCATATGGTGTCATTCGAGTCGGGTCGAAGGACTTGAACCCTGTGGATACGAGGATCTGCCCAACCTCGAGCTCGACAATCTCGTCCTTCATGTCAAGCCGGACCGCATCCGGCGGACAGACGTTCTGGCAAGACTCGCATTCAACGCACACGCCGCAGTGCAGACAGCGGGACGCCTCGCGGATCCCCTGCTCCTCGGTGAGCCCGATGTCGACGGTGTCGTAATCGGCCAGCCGGGCGGCCGGGTCTCTCGCCTCGAGGCGAGCCCTTGGCATCTTCTCGATCTGGTCATATGTCGGGCCGTGTTCGTAAGGCCGCTTCACGAAGCCGCGCACCGGATCCGGTGGCGCCACATGGGTCGTGAAGTTCTCGAGGGGTTGGCCTTGCAGATACTTGTCGATGGCCTCGGCGGCCCTTCGTCCCTGGCCCATTGCCTCAACGATGGAGGCAGGGCCAAGTACGACGTCGCCGCCGCCAAAGATGCCAGGGACGCCAGTCTGCAGGGACTCTGGTTCCACGACCAGCGTATCCCACTTGGTGAATCCAATCTCGCCTTTCTCGGGGACGCTGCTCTTGTACCAGGTGCGGAAGGGCCGCTGGCTGACTGAGGGGATGATCATGTCGAACTGGCGCACGTGCTCAGAGCCCTCGATCGCGACCGGCCGAGCCCGACCGCTCTCGTCAGGCTTCCCGAGTTCGTTGTCGACGCACCGCAGCCCGGTGACCTCGCCGTCCGCGACGACCACTTCGAGCGGAGACACGAGATAGTCGAACATGACTCCTTCTGCGATGGCGCCCTCGACCTCTTCGATATCTGCCGGCATCTCATCAGCCGTACGCCGGTACAGAATCGCGACTTCGGCACCCTGGCGGCGGGCGGTCCTCGCCACATCCAGCGCGGTGTTGCCGCCGCCGATGACAGCGACCCTCTTGCCCGTTGGCTGGGCCCGGCCGAGGTTGATTTCGCGCAGATAATCGATACCGAGGACTACTCCCTCGGCGTCCTCTCCTGGTACCCGCAGCTGCAAACCGCGATGGGCGCCGAGACCCATGAACACCGCGCTAAAACCAAAACCGGGCTTGTCGCCCAGCAAATCGGCGAGCCTGAAGTCCACGCCGAGCTCTACGCCGGTCTTCATCTCGACACCCGTCTTGCGGATGTAGTCGAGATCGCGTTCGACGATCTCGGGTGGGCAGCGGTAGTCGGGGAGGCCAACCGCAAGCATCCCGCCCAGCTTGTCGTGCTTCTCAAAGACGGTGACCTTGTAGCCTTCCTGGGCGAGATCGAACGCACAGGTCAACCCTGCCGGACCCGACCCGATGACGGCGACCTTCTCCGCATGGTCGTGCTCGGGAGGGTCGGGTTGCGGGTCGGGTTCGTGCTCCCGTTCCCAGTCCATGGCCAGCCGTTTCAGACCGCGTATGGCTACGGGATCGTCGACCTTGCCGCGGCTGCACGCCGACTCGCACGGGTGGTAGCAAACCCGGCCGCATACGAACGGGAGCGGGTTCCTACGGCGGATCAGTTTGGCCGCTTCGGCGAAACGCCCGTCAGCGATCAGCGCCACATACCCTGCCGCGTTCTGGTGAATGGGGCAGGCCTCCATACAAGGTGGGCTTCCCTGCTTCTCGATGACGAAGGTGCTGGGGATCGCTTGCGGGAACGCTTTGTGGATGGCATGCCGCGTCGAGACATACTCGTTGAAGGGATCCGGGACATTTACCGGGCACACATTGAGACACTCTCCGCAAGATGTGCAAGCGTCTGTCACAAACCGAGCCTTGTTGCGCACCTTCACCTTGAAGTTGCCGACAAAACCTTCGACCGACTCGACCTCGGCCATGGTCATGAGGTGCAAGTTCTCGCGGCGATCGGCAGACACCATTTTCGGGGTCAGGATGCAGGCGGCGCAGTCCAGTGTGGGGAAGGTCTTGTCGAACTTGGCCATCATGCCGCCGATGGTCGACTTCCTCTCCACCAGGTACACGTCGTTCCCGGCCTCGGAGATGGTCAATGCGGCTTGAATACCGGCGATGCCGGCACCGACGACGAGTGTCGCCGGATTCATGTCAGCGTGCGTCGGGTCGAGCGGCTCGTGGAGCGCAACCCTGCTGACGGCACCGTTCACCAGCGATGCAGCTTTGGTGGTGGCTGCTGCCCGATCACTGTGTACCCAGGCACATTGCTCGCGGATGTTGGCGATCTGCACGAGGTATGGGTTGAGATCTGCTTCCTCCGCAGCGGTCCGAAAAGTTGGCTCGTGCATCAAGGGGCTACATGCCGCAACTACAACCCGGTTGACCCCGTTCTCCTCGATGTCTTTCTTGATGAGATCCTGTCCGGCGTTGGAGCACATGAACTGGTAGTCACGGGCCGCCACCACATTGGGCCGGGTGGCCGCAATGTCCCGCACCGCTTCGACGTCGACTGTGGCCGAGATGTTGAAGCCGCAGTGGCAGACGTATACACCGATTCTGGGTTCTTCGTTGGTGCCCATCTCAGCTCTCCCTTGCCCCGGTGATAGTCAATGGCGCTTCGTTGTTGGGTAGCGGGGGTGCGTTGGCGCTCATGGGGACCAGTCCATGCTGCATTCCGACCTCATCCGGTGTGCAGCCGATGGCGAGGCCGATCAGCTGCGTGAAGTACAGGACGGGGATCCGGTGCGATCTTCCGTTGCTGCTCTCGTTAACGTTCATCAAGTCGAGGTTTGATTGGCAGAGCGGGCATACGGTGACGATGCAGTTGGCCTCGCCGTCGATGGCCCAATCGACGAGGTCTTTGCCCAGCTCGTCGGCGACTTCGGGGAAGGTGGCAACGAGCATCCCACCGCAGCAGCGAACCTTCGGCGGGTAGTCAATTGGTCTCGCACCCAGCGCACTGAAGAGCCGCTCCATAGACATGGGAAGCTCCGGGTCTTCATCGACCGCGCCGAAAGGTCGGACGATCTGGCATCCGTAGTAGCAGGCGGGTCGGAATTCGGCGAGGCTATGCGTTTGCGCGGCGACGAGCCGGTCGATTCCGATGTCGGTGAGCAGCACCTCCAGCGGATGGCGCACCGCGACGGTCAGCTGGGTCTTGAGGCCGCCGGCGGCCAGCGCACTGTCGACTTGGGAGCGGAGTTCGGGATTGTCGGCCAATCCCTCGCTTGTGTGCTTGAGGGCGTAGTAGCAGGCGCTGCACGGCGCGACGACGTCGTCGCCTGTCTTTTCGGCCAGGGCCAGATTGCGGGCGGTCACGGCAAAGGCAACCGTCTTTTGCACCGACATGTAGGCCGTGGCGCCGCAACAGTTCCAGTCGTCCAGTTCGACCAGTTCTGATCCGAGCTTCGTGAAGATTGCCCGCATCGACTTGTCGTAGGCGATGCCGGTGGCGTGGAGGCTGCAGCCGGGGTAATAGGTGTATCGCTTGTCCATCGCCTACCTCCCGATCGATTCGTAGCCGACGGCGGCGGTGACCTTTGCCTTTGGCACCGTCTCTTGGGGAAGATCAAATGTTTCCGCCTTGGCGATGATCTTTCTCAGCTGCTCGAGGTTGTCGATCTTGCTGGGACGGATCCGAATGCGTCCGTGTCGCCACAGTGCAAGGCCCACCTTGCGGTACGCGAATAGCTTCGTGGGGTGGGTGCGCAGGAAATAGCGGAGCAACAAACCAACCTCATAGTTGCGTCCATAGCGTTTGACGTTGTTGGTGAAGGTCTCGGACATGACATGCACCGGAAACTTCTTGGGAAAGATGCCCTCTTCGATAGCGATGCGCTTGAGCGCATAGATGAGGTCCGTGATCTGGATTTGAGCCGGGCAACGCAGCGTGCAGTGGTAGCAGGATGCACATATCCAGATGGTCCGACTTCTGAGGAGCTCTTCAATGGCTCCGGCGCGGAACATCGCGATGACCTGTCGCGGGGTGATGTCCATGGCGTAGCTGACCGGGCATGACGCGGTGCAGGTGCCACATTGAATGCATTGATTCAGTCGCCCGCCGCCGGGAATGCGCTCGATCTCTTTGAGGAACGCCGCTCTGAGGTCACGTTCTGACTTGGGCAGGACACCGGGTGCAGTGGGTCCGGCCATCGGGTTGGCGAGCGTTGTCATTCTTCACTCCCGTGCTGGGTAGCTGCCTCCGATGCGGGCAGGTTGGGTTTCCGCTTCGCGGTCGATCTGCGTGGCTCACGAGTTGCCTGCTGATTGTCGGTGGGTGTTAGAAAGTCAATGACCTGGTCGGCAACCAGGAACGTTGCTGCCGCCACGGTTGGGGACAGATCTTCTGAGAATGTTCCAACTGATGAGGCTTCGATTCCCCAGATGGCGATGGTGTCTGGCATCTCCCATCCCATCCTGCGTCCGAGTGCTAAGACGGTCGGATAGCTGATGTCGTGGAAGGAGTTGAGGCGAACCGAGCCGGCCAGGTCGGACTCGCTGAGGGGCACGATGGTCCCTGGCGGGTAGTTGCCCGTGGCGAGGCAGTCGATGATTGCGGCACGTTTACGGCCGCGGAGCGTGTCAAGAAGCGAAAAGCCTGCCCATGGCAGAGCAACGACCTCTACGTCGGTATGGTCGGCCAGCTTGTCCTCGAGAATACGGGCGACCGCAATCCCGGCACCGTCATCTCCGGCGATCTCGTTTCCGAGACCGATGACGACGTCTGGGACGGTAGTAGCAGTGGTCGCGCTTCCGATGGATAATCGAAGGTTCATGACGGCACCGCGTGACCGTGACGAAGTGAAGTAGTGGGGGCCACTTCTGCGATGCTGAGCAGCTGATCCGTCATCTCGGATCCCATCAGCCGAGCTGTGCGGGTCGGGCGCAAGGTCAGTCCTGGCGCATTCCCACCATTTCCTTACAGTGCCATCCTAACCCCTTGTGAAAGTTTTCACAAGGGGTCCTTCTGCCCTACACAAAAGCCTCCGCAATCGCGGGGATTCTCATTTGCACGCCCGGGAGAACTCGAACCCGTCGCCTTGGGACAGGCGCCATCTTTCTGATCCGTAGATAAAAAGGGCACTCCTACATTTCGAGTGTCGTCACCGGACTCGGAGCTACCGCCCTTTGGGGCGATCCGATCGTGGACCGCCCCAAATCTCATGGTCTACGGACAGGCGACGTGGTCGCTGAACCCTGCATTGCCGGCATTCAAGGAGGTGTCCGCTATCTGGACGACACCGATCTCTCGGTAGCCGCTGTCACCAGCAGTACCGGCGCCGACCGCTCCCCGGCCTGCGGCGAGGTCTGCCATAAAGACCCTATTCGATGGTGATGCGATCCGTAAGAACGTTCCTGCACCATTACCTCTACCGCAAGACAAGTACCGGTTATAAGCACCAGCCCAGTCGACAAGACGATCGCCCGGCTGGGGACCGCTGACCTTCTCGTCCGCTTGCAGTTCGTCCATGTTCCAGCCGCCGTAGGCCATCTCCTGCCCGCTCATGGCGGACACGTCCGGCGCAGCTTCCAACCACACTGCCGGGTCGGGACCAAGAGTCACACCCCGCTTGCTCGTGGTGAAGCCCCGCGGCATGGCATCGAGTGCGTCCTCGTCGTTGCCGGGGCGACCCCAGAGGGCGTCGTTGCGGTCGCCACCGAAGATCTGTCCCGGTATGGGCAGGCACTAATCGAGACCATGTTGCAGGCGCACGACCGGCTCTACATCGACCAGGAACAGTTCGCCAGGACGATCCCGATCCCTACTTGCGGCATCGTGACAGTCGACTTTCTCCTGTCAGAGGATGATGCAACTCGCCTTTACGAGCCGGGGCAAGAAGCGGCGGAAGAGCTCCTGAAGCGATGGGATTTCAACAGCTACAAAGGCGAGTTCCTGGGACGCAAAAAGCAATCGAGAGGTGACCGAGGAAGTAGTCCGGAACTGAAGTCCCTGCTCGTGAGGGGACAGTGATGGGATCGACGACCGTTCACCTATCCGCGGTATGCGAACGATGATGTGAAAGCGCATCGCTCGCGAAGCTCCCACTCAAACGGAGGAGCGGCCACTATGAACGCGTCGGAAATCAGCTCGGTACCCGCAACATTGTCTGTGATCCCACAAGTAACGGGGCCCTCGGCTATTGCCGTGATTGTGGACCGCACTTCAATAAACGTCGCGACACCGATGCGCCATCGCCCAGGCTCGTGAACCACCTCGATAGCGGCCGGCCGGATCATCGAGACTACTTGGATCGCTTGACCGAATATGCGGTGGGTGTCACCACCTATTCGCCCGAGAAACACGTCCGCAAGATCCCGCTGCCGGTCGTCGTCGGCGTTCTCGTCCACGAAGAGCACTACTCGCCATGGGCTTCCCGGCTCGTCGTCGGAGTAGGAGCCGGCGAGCACCGCTGCCAAACCGGAGAGATCACGGCCGTCGGCCTGGCCTTCTTCGATCTTCCAAGACAGAACAAAGTCGCATGTGTCGAAGCTAGACCGGCCGCCGCGCCGATCACCTTCGCTTCGGCAGGGACAGACCGCCTCACAGTTACAGGCCTCGTAGTACGTGCCGCTGACCTCCCAGTTCACATCAAGCTCCCATCACTACTGTGACACCCCACGCGAATAGGACCAACCCACCGACCCTCGAGATCAGCTCGCCCCGGCGAGCCACTTTCTCTGCCAGCACGAAGACTGCAAGCACCGCGACCCAGGCAAGGTTCATCACGCCAAGTACAAACAGCAGGATCATCAGCGACCAGCAACACGCCAGACATAGGCGCCCATGGTGGAGACCCATCGCTAGTGCACCCGTCTTGCCTTCTCTCCACGAAGTCATCAGGAAACCCATCGGGGTTCGGCAAGCCCCAAGACTCCGCATTTTCCCCGGCGTGAACTGGACTATCCCCGCTCCGGCAAGTAGCCCGCCCGAGAGCCAAGTCTGAGTTGAGATGCCCATACCGTTGACAAGCGTGACCGAGTGGAGAACCCACTGCAGACCGGTGGCAACGACGGCGAATCCCGACCACACCACTATGTAACCGGCCACGAACAAGGCGGTCGAACCGCCCTGTCCCTCCGCCGACCCCCGGTCCATTCTGTCGTAGGCGAGCACCATCGGAACGGCCGATGGCAGCATCATCGCCGCCATCATCACCGCCCACATCGTGACCATCAATACAGCCTCAACGGGGGACCAGGCTGACGTCATCGGCATCGCCAGCACGGACGACATGTCGTCCATGCTGGCCACCACGACCGCCAGATACGCCCACGAAGCAACTATAAAGCCGGCCATGCCGACCACGACTGCTTCTCGAGCTCTGCCGAGGGTGAGAGTTGCCGTACTCGTCATGACGCGTATTCGAAAGGCGAGTAGAACCCGTTCTTCTCAGCGAGTTCCCAGTGCATCCCATGATCGTCGTAACGGAGATGCTCCGAACGTGCCACCGCGGCTGGGATTCCGGGCGCGATGGCAAGAGGGTGATTCTCCACGTAGATCTCGGCATCTCCCTGGCCAACGGCAGCGGCAATCGCCACGTCCGCAACACCCTCGATTCGCATGGAAGTGCGCTTGCCCGCAGACTCGAACTCGATCGTGGCCGGTCCGGCACCGAGCACCTCGCCGATGTGACTGCCGAGCCGAGCCGGATGTCCACCAGCCTGGCCCGAGAAGATCTTCGCCAGCGCCTGCCCCTGGGCTTCCGATGCGCTGTCATCGAAGTAGAGGGCAACGGTCCATTGAACCTTCGCCATATGGCCTGGCGACAGTGCGGCCATGGCGACGTTCAGACCGTCGAGCTTGGTGCCTTCGAACTCTCCCTCGTCAATGTGCCAGCCGACGAGCACAGTGCAGTCGTCCTCTGTCGGCGGACTCAGGAATACACACGGGCATGCGGCTTCACAGTTGCACGCCTCGAAATACTGACCCTTCAGGTTCCATGTCATGGTCTTGCTCCCTTCATGAGCTGCAGATACCCCGCCACCATGGCGCGACGACATCAAGAGGAGTTCAAAAAGGGTTCAAACCGCCAATCCGTCCTGAGTTGAATCCGGTGTGTCAGGAACCTGGCTGATCGGTCTGGGCACGCTCGATAGCGTCGAGGCTGGCTGCCACCAGCTCAGCAAGCGACATGACCGACCCCCGCACGGTGAGGCGCGTGTACTCGGCGTTGCCCAGCAGCCCGATGAGCCTGTCCTGCATGTCGGAGTGCGGATGGCTGAGGACGGAGCCGGCGTCGCCCAAGAGAGCACCAGCGATAACGGCAGCGTCGTCGGGGAGACCGACATCGGCAAGAGCCCGCACGAGGTAACGCCAGGCGAACCGGAGCTGCGTATCGTCTCCCGCGCGGTGCCAGTCATCGATCACCCTCATGAAGTCCCCGAAGCCAGCGTCGCGGTGCCCGTGGCCAGTCCTGGTAGACGCAAGCTCCATTCGAGCGATACCGGCAAACCAGTTGTTGCCGACGGAGTCGGCGATCCGTACCGCCTCGTCGAACATCGCTATCGCATCCGCCGGTTCATGATGTTTCGCCGCAAGACCCTTGGAATACAGGGCAAACGAGAGCAAGGTGGGGTTGTCTGTCTTCCGTGCGTTGGCCAGGGCTCTGGTCGCGGCTTCAGTCGCCTCTGGAATACGCTGGAGCACGGCATTGATCAAGGCGACGTAACACGCACTCCACGTCTGTCGAACGTGGTCTTCTAACTCCTGCGCCTCCTTTTCAGCCCGGGAGTAGTGGTCGAGCGCAGCTTTGGCATCACCGCGATAGAGCGCAACATCGGCGATGGTGTCGTCGGGATTAGCGCCAAGACCAATCACCTTGCCGACGGCGGTTGCGGCGCCGGCGTAGCGGAGAGCGTCGTCGAACCGGCCCTCGATCCAAGCACCGCGGGCGGCGCTACCGCACGCGGCTCGCCACCCGGCAACGCCAGGTTGCGCCATCTCCCACACCCATTGGGACCAGCGACTCAACTCGTAGTGGGAGCGGAAGTAGCCCCAGTCCGAAAGCGAGGCGACAATGCGCGAAGCCGTTTCGACTTCACCTACCTCCATTGCCCAACCGACGGCGTTACGAAGGTTGTCGTGAGCCGCGGAGAGTTTTTCTACGGCATCCCCCTCCTCCGAGGTGATCAACCGCTTCGCCTGTACCTCCGCAAGGGCGGCGTAATGCTGAGCGTGACGCCTTCTCATTTCGGGTTCGTCAGGACCCAACCGACCAAGCGCAAATCTCCTGATCGTCTCGAGAAGCCGGTAACGGGTACGCGTACCTGACGTCTCGGCCGTTAAGAGCGACTCGTCCACAAGAATCGACAGCCATCCGCGCACCTCGCCAGCCGTATCCGACCCGACCACGCAGATAGAGAGGACGTCATCGAACAGGAACTGACCCGACATGACACCAAGCCGATCGAGCAGCTTCCGAGGCTGGCTCGGCAGCAGATCGTATGACCAGCCGATGGTTGCATCCAACGTCTCATGCCGGGCCTCGCCCGCCGACCCGCTCCGTGCTATCTCCGCATGCGACCGCAGCGCGGAAACGATTTCGGCCGGAGTCATCGAACCCAGCCGGGAAGCGGCGATCTCAAGGGCGAGCGGCAGGCCATCCAGACTCCGACACAACTGCAGCACATCAGCCCGGTTGGAGTCGGTGATCATGAACTCGCTGGGGGCTCGTCGTGCCAGCAACTCCACAGCAGGCCATTGGTGCAACTCTTCTACCGGCGTATCCGGCCGATCCGGCAGGGTAAGCGACGGGGTCCGCCATTCGAGCTCTCCGTCAATATGGAGCGCAGCGCGACTGGTGGCGACGATCGTGAGGTGAGGGCAACTCCGTATCAACGAGGCAAGGGAGCGGGAAACCGTCGCGGCCAGATGCTCGCAGTTGTCGACGATCAACAGAGCCCGGCTGGGTCGCAGGTACTCGACAAGGCTGGCAAGTGGCCCCAAGTCCGGATGAGGTTGGACGCGGACGCTCGACGCCAGGATGGTGTCGACCGCCGACTCGTCGGAGATAGGAGACAGGTCGGCAAAGAACACGGGCTGCTCTTCGGACCGATTGACCCGCTGGCCGATCTCGGTTGCCAATCGGGTCTTGCCGACGCCACCCGGACCGGTGAGGGTCAGAAGCCTGACCTGTTCGATTCGCGAGAGAAGGTCCTCGATCTCCACGGTGCGACCGATCAAGTCAGTGGCAGGCGACGGCAGGAGCCACCGAGGTTCGGACCCAGTCATCGACGTCTCATGGAGCAGGATCTGCTCCTCGAGTTTGCGTAATTCAGGCCCGGGTTCGATCCCCAGGTCCCGGGCCAAGCCGTCCCGAAGGCGCCGATAGACAGCAAGAGCATCGGCCTGGCGCCCAGATCCGTAGAGGGCCCGCATCAGAACCTCGCAAAAGTGTTCGTCGAGCGGGGCGGCGGCCAAGGCCTGCTCCAGCGCCGGCACCGCCTGCTCGGGGTGACCGGCGGCGATGGTAGCTTCGGCCCACTCTGAGATCGTCCGTTGCCTTTCTCTCTCGAGAATCGAAGAAACCTCCTCG
This sequence comes from uncultured Gemmatimonadales bacterium, assembly GCA_964195945.1. Taxonomy (GTDB): domain Bacteria; phylum Actinomycetota; class Acidimicrobiia; order Spongiisociales; family UBA5794; genus JAAETI01. The sequence continues at coordinate 111 of CAXMRC010000006.1, read as the reverse complement.
ACCCAGAGTCGGTCGATGTCGGCCAGAAACGACCCTCGCCAGAGAGCTAGCGCGGTCTCGAGGATTGCCCGACGCTCTTGTGGATCGTCCACATGGGATGCATCCTCGACC
>CAXMRC010000005.1:0-4539 GCA_964195945.1 uncultured Gemmatimonadales bacterium | reverse complement strand
AGCGGCGGCGGCTTCGGCCATGGTGTCTTCGAGTGCGGACTCGATGAGAGTTCTCACTTCGTCAAGCTGGGTCTCGGTGAACTCCAGACCAGGCACCGAGCGAACAAGTCTCTTCACGGTGCCATCAGCGATCTTTTGCAGTGCCATCAGAAACTCCTTTGGTCAAGGGCTAATGGGACTATCATATCGAAGTTTATCTATATGTCAATGATCTCCCCAACCCGCCCATATCCGGTGTCGCCTCAAGGGGTCATTGCAACGCTTCGGCGAGTTTCTCTGATGGTGTCATCCATTCCGAGGGAACCGCCCTGGGATTCTTGGAGGCTCTGGTCTGTCCCGGGTTTGGTGGAGTCAGCTCACTTGGCTCAGCTGTGCGTCGGGTTGGTTGCGGTGTTCTCGGTATGGGTGCGTGCGTTGAATTGGCGGACCCGAGACGGGAAGGGGCGCCACCCATAATGACCGGACTCTCAGCGCCCGACCGGTGCGTGCAACACCACCCTGATCATCGCAAAACGCGACCCACCCAGGCGGATATGTGCGGCACTACGGCTATCCGGGAGTCTGTGATTTACCGATCCGGTGGTTCAGATCAACCCGGCGGTCCATGCAGCGGTAGTGGTCGCCAGTTCCGCGTAAACGTCCTGGTCTGACCTGTCGGAAGAACTGAAGCCGTGATCGGCTGACTCAACGAAGTGGAGCGAGATATCGGCATTGATCCCGGTGACCATCCCCGTGATCTCATTCAACCCACCGAGGTCGTCGGCTGTGCCTTGGAGGATCAGCATCGGGTGTGGTACATCCTTCAGGTGTGCCGCCCGCTCGAGGTCTCCCTTGAGCGGGAACCCCAGGATCACAAGACCGGTGAGCCCGTCCAACGGGGATGCTGCATCTGCAACCGACGCCATAAGACCGCTCACGGAATGGCCACCTGCAAACAGTGCAAGGTCAGGCGCAGAGGCGGCAGCGGCTGCAACGGCTGACCGCACGGTGGCAAGAAGAACCTCCGGCGCATCCATCCCCATGTCCGAATACGGAACGAAATCGACGCTTTCCGAGTAGGGGTACTGAAATCGGAACGTCGCCACACCTGAGTCCACGAGTGCCGCGCTCAGCCCCTTGATGAATGGGACACGCATGTTCGAACCCGAACCGTGCCCGAGAACCAGCAAGGATCGGCATGTGTCGGACCGATCAAGGATCGCGGACACCTCATCGAGCCCAGCGCCTGGGGCGAATCTGATATCACGAGGAGTTTCGACCATGTGACTTTCACAATACAACTGCGAGAGCCCAGATGAGGGCGCTACCGGTACCCCTCCTGCCAAGGCCTGGGGCCGATGACCATATTCGCCATGCTCGTACAGAACAGCACTGTCTTCCATCTGAAATGGAATCTGATCGGGATACCACTTCTCGGGTGATCCAAGAGTTCAGGAAGACTTCTACGCGCTCTCAAAGACCCGCACATATGCTCGCCCGATTCGGCAACACACCCAGCCGGTTACGGGCGGGGGTGACGACACGATTTGTGGTGTATCGGGTCGTCTGCCGCCGCGGGCGGCCTTGTTGTGTGGTCGTGGACACGAGCGTATCAACGACGTACCCGTCTGAGTGAGGCTGGAGTCCTTCCGTCACGACCTGACCGGCAGCGGACCGAACCGGCGGTCGCGGACGTGGACTACTGCGGGTACGACTCTTGGCCTGCTGCGGCCTGATCTACCACCGCGTGCATGGCTGATTCCTGGCTCGAAATCGATCTGACCAGAGCGAACTGCACGCGGCATCGATCGAGATTGTGATCGGGTCTGTGGGTCTTGAAGTACGTGTCCCCCTGGAGGTAATCGGTCAGGAACCTGGCACCGATCATGAGCGTGATGACCTTTCCAGCGAACACCAGTTGTTCTCTCTCGGCCGACGTCAGGAATTCGCCCGCCGATGCCAGGTACCCGTGCGTCAGGTACTTGAACCTCTCCAAATCCATCCGTACGTCGTCGAGGACTCTCGAGTCCTCAGCGACAGGGCATGTGCCGGTACGAACCATGTCCCCGAAGTCATACAGGACGAGGCCGGGCATCAACGTATCGAGATCAATGACGCAGATCCCCTCGCCGGTCGCATCGTCGATCAACACATTGTTGCTCTTGCAGTCGTTGTGCGTTACTCGTAGCGGCACCGCTCCGCTACTGAGGAGTGCGGGAAAGCGATCGAAGGTGCCTGCGTTTTCCATCAGAAACGCGATCTCCGATCCCGCATCGACGGCTCGGTTCAATGGGTCCCTTTCGAGGACATCCACGAAAGCTCGGAACCTCTCGGGACCATCGTGAAACATGGCAATCGTCTCGTGCAGGGGAGGCTCGGGCAGATCAGCAAGCATCGTCTGCAACGTCCCGAACGCGCGAGCGACTTCGTACGCCTGGTCGTGTGTTGTCAGCAAATCGTACGACGTGGCCCCTTCGACGAATTGGTAGGCGCGCCAGTACTCGCCCGCGGGGTCCACGTGATATGTGCTTCCGTCCGTCGTCCGTAGCAACGTCATGGCACGTCGCGATCGGTCAGGGATGTCTTGCCTCTCCAGCGATGCGCGGATGTGGCGAGTTGCTCGATCGACGTTCTCCATCAGGGCGGGAACGTTCTTGAATACCGTTTGATTGACCCGCTGGAGCACATGCCGAACCCGGTTGCCACCATCATCGAATCGAACTGCGAATGTGTCATTGATGTGGCCGCTTCCGTGCATCCTTCCATCCATGAAGCGCCCACGGATGTCGAAGTTGGCGGCGATCACTTGCAGGTCAATCTGATTCACGGGAACCGAGCCCCTTCGAGAGCGTGTCCATCGGAGTGGAACGCGACGATCCGGTCGGAGGGCGCCCCTTCATTGAGACGGAGGGCACTGCGCCACGTGTCCGAGATCGGAGAACCGTGAGCACGGATTGAGCCGTCATCGATGGACTCTCTCGCAACGAGTGGCATGTGCGACTCCGATTCGGGATCGACCCCACGGGCACCGGGGACCATTCGGAATGCTTGCCGAAGGCGTGGGGCGAACGATCGGCAAGAGCTCCGAGGGTTCATCGACGCACCCTTGTCTCCTGTGATCCGACAGCCTCGCAGTGCACGGTCGAGGGAGAATCTAGATTCGCACTCTGCGATAGCGCGCTCGATTCCCGCCTTCGCTCGACCCGTCGCGGCGTGCTCCGCAGCACCGGAGGCGCAATAGCGAAGCGGGCACACTCGGCACCCGTGCCTGCTCCCAAGATCCACAACCGACGAAGGCAACCGACGGAGCCGGGTCGCAGCAACCCTCCGGGCCTCACGCGGATTCACCCTTCCCGATTCCCTTCGGCTCGCTCCTTGAACGCTGCGTTGTCGGCGGCGAGGGATCTGCTGATCTGCCCATCCAGGAAGCGGGAGGGGAACTCCGCACCACGGCCGCCGAGGCTGACACTGATCGTCTGCCGACAACGCGAGTCGGTCTCTTCGAGACGATGGACGGCCGCGACCGTTGCTGTGATCGCCCTTGCCCTCTGGCGAAGTCTCCGCTGGTTGACAACACGACCGACACGCTAGCGAACCCTCCCATATGGGCGGGGCAGGCGACCGGACCGTCACCGCCCGATAGGTAGGGTGAGGAGATGACACGATCCCGTGCCCTGGCCGTGCCGTACCTGTTCGGTGCTGCACTCTTCGGGGTTCCGGGCGCTCTTCTTGTCGGTGGGATCATGCTCAACAACAGCGTGTCCGTGGCCGATGCGTGCCAGGGGGTCTATTGGTGTGGCTACAACGCCTACGGTCTGCTCGGCGTGATCCCGCTTGGCATCGCCTTGTGGTTCGGAGATCGTGGACTCGACTACTGGCGAAAGGACGAATAGGGCGTCGATCGTCCTGCCTTGCGGGTCCGAACACCCGGTGGATAGTCGGCGACGGTCCCAACCCCCGCGTTCCACCACGACCACACCTCGGCCTCGGTCAGAGTGTTGAACAGGGACGGGTCGTCGAAGAGGCCCATACGACGCAGGATCGTGACGGAGCGGGTACGGAACGGCACGGTCGCAGGGTTGAGGTCCGGCGGCCACGGCTGAGCGAGGAGGCGGTCGGATTCCACCGGGGAAGGTTACGCGTCACCGAATGCCCGCTCACTGGCGAAGCCCTCACCGCCCCACCGGGGCGTACCACACCAACCACATCATCGCACCCAGCCGGAGATGGGCGGTTCGGGCGCATGCGAGATGCCCCGAACCTCGACGTGTCCCAAGCCGTCACTTCCAAGTGTCCAGGTCGCTGACGTCGAATCCGGGCGAAGAAGTCGGCACTAATCCTTCTCACGCCTCCTCGACGTGCGGGTCAATGTTGCGCTCTTCGAGGTAGCGGGTGTAGCGCATCCATCCGTCTGAACCACTGGCGAGACGTATCTTGCCTGCGTGAGATTGAATGGTGAGGTCCCCATTGTCATGGCGCACCGTCTCTCGCAAGACCTCGTCAGATGGTCCATGGAAGGGACTTCCCGTGCTTCCTTGAATCTTGTTGTCGTGGTTCGTC
>CAXMRC010000004.1:0-84771 GCA_964195945.1 uncultured Gemmatimonadales bacterium | reverse complement strand
CAGTAGAAGTAGGGGCTATACGCCGGGCGCCAAGAGCGATACGGTCGAAGGATGCACCCGCATCGGGTTATGCCCTTGAGGATTGGTCCGATATGAAGAAAACCAATTTTGGGGGTTCACAAACGTGAATACCTGTGTGATAGTTAGTGACCCCCGAAAAGGACAACTCAGGCCGCTGGCGCGCGGCTCGGACAAAGGGCGAGACGGTCTCGGAGGACCTCATTAATGGCGAAGACCAGCAAAACGCGAGACAGGCTTCTCGACAGAGCAATGAACGAGCGCGAAGAAGCGAAAGAGCGGATTGACCGTGACACGCTGTCGCGCTCGCGCAAGGACTTTGACAAGAACAAGCTGACAGACGACAGAGGGCGGCTAACTACCGACCTCGTCAGCCAGTACCTGACCGCCATCGGCGAATACGAGCTACTCACCGCCGAGAAAGAGGTTGAGTACGCCCAAAAGATCGAAGCCGGTCAGAACGCTCAAGAGAAGTTTGACAAGGCCGCTTTCAAAGGCAAGTCGGAAGAAATGGTGTTGCGGCGCCACATTCGTCGCGGCCGTGAGGCCAAAGACGCCTTCCTAACTGCGAACCTTCGTCTTGTTGTGGCCAACGCACGTCGCTACGCAAACACTTCGGGTATCGACTTCCTCGACCTTATCCAAGAGGGCAATCTCGGTCTTATCCGCGCAGTCGAGAAGTTCGACTGGCGTAAGGGCTTCAAGTTCTCCACGTATGCGACGTGGTGGATTCGTCAGGCGATCACTCGTGCCATCGCCGACAAATCCAGAACTGTTCGTATCCCCGTTCATCTCCATGACACACTGGCTGCAGTGAGGGCTGCTCAAGCGAGCCTCAAAGCCGAGCTGGGCCGTGAGCCACGTCCGGAAGAGATCGCCGAAGAAGCTGGCGTGAATGTCGACAAGGTTGAGCTTGCGCTCAGCGTCGCTGACACGGTTTCTCTCGAGCAGCCTGTCGGCGAAGACGGCGCACAGTTGGGTGACTTCATCGAGGACGAGGATGCCATTGATCCAATGCGCGTCACCGAAGAGATGGATATCGCTAACAGCCTTCGGAAGTCCATTGAGCGTCTTCCCGACCGTGAGGGCCGGATTCTGGCGCTTCGCTACGGCTTTTACGACGGTGTCCCGCGGACACTCGAAGAGATCGGCGACGAGTTCCAGCTAACACGGGAACGTATCCGACAACTCGAGAAGTTGGCGCTGTGTCGTCTCCGTCACCCCTCGTTCGGCATCCGCGAGCAAGACCTGCTCTAGGGCTGTCGATTCTGGGTTGCGTTCCGCGCGATCTGCCTACTGACTCGGCTTTGTGGCCAACGAACTGAGCTTCGCTCAGTTCGCGTACGTACTCAGCTTTCGCTAGCGGGAGTTCGCAGAGCGAACTCCAACGTACTGAGCTTCGCTCAGTACGCCTCATCAGGTATTGTCAATGGTGTTGGAAACAGCGGAGGGACAATGCGCCTGCACGCACTAGTAGGTGGAACCACCGAGATCATCGGGCCTGAAGGGACTCTTGCCGACGCGGCCGAATCTATGGCCGATCAAGAGGTCGATTATGTGGTGGTTATCAACAACCGTGAGCTCGTTGGCATCGTGACTGAACGCGACCTCGTCGTGGCTGTCTCCGAGGGTGTTGACCTTGGCGCCGCGCTCGTCGAAGAATGGATGAGCGAGTCTCCCGACACATTCAAGCCCGACGTCACCGTTGCCGAGGGCGTGGCCTGGTTGCTCGAGACCGGCTACCGGCATCTTCCCGTAATGGCCGAGGGTGAACTGCTCGGCGTCGTAACAATCCGTGATCTGATGTGGGCGCAAACCCAGCAGGACTGACTGCGCCTAGAGAACCTGAATCAGCTGGCGGTTGATCGCGTCTAAAACGGCCCTCACAGTCGCCGCGGTAGCATCGTGTTCGCTCAAAAGCGCGCTACCCACCAACGGGATCGGAACCCCCTCCATGAGCACCTGAGCCATAGCGATCTGAGTTGCGCCGAGCTCGGTCGTTGCCACCGCCTCCAGTTGCAACGAGATTCGGTGTTCTGCGACCTCTTCAACCGCCCGCAACGTCGCTTCGCCGACGAGTCGAGCACGCGAGGACGCATCGGGGCTGCCAGAAGCTGAGCCAAAGAAGTGCTCGTCCTGCCAACTCAACGAAATCGTGACGCTGGTTTCCTCGTCGGTGGTGTGCTCATCTATCTGGACAATTGCTGGGCGATTATTCATTGTCCCCTGGCCTCATCGTCGGTGCTGCAGCAGTGTACGTCGTCAATTGGCAGGATGGCGATATTGTCCGACCGTCCTACTCGATAGGCATCCACACGAGAGCGGTTTCGGCGATTTGGATGTCGGTCTTCTCGAGGCCGATCTCGATCTCGTCGATTAGCTGGCCCTTCTCCTCCCACCTGTCGTTGATCTCTTCGAGATCCTCGACCAGGTCGGCTTCGAGCGTCTGTAGCTCGGTGTACTTGTCGTCGGCTTTGGCCTGTGCAGTGCGGAGCCTGGCCTCCTTCGATCGGGTCGCTCCTCGATTGCGGGCAGAGCCTGTAACGGATCGAGTGCTTCTGCGTCCGAGCAGGATGTTGATCACAGAGCTTGCCCCGTCGATCATCTCCTTCTGTTTGGCCCCTTGCAGGTCAACTTCGATCTCCTCGGCACGCCGCTCCGCGGTTGCCAACTGGTTACGGATCGTTGTGAAGCGGCGTTCGTATTTGTCTCGGAGCTTGGCGGCTTCGGTGTCTGCTCCCTCTTGGGCGGCTTCGTCGCACCGGGCCAAGAAAGACTCCTGGGTTTCGCCCGCTCGTGAGTACAGTTTGAGGCCCGTGTTCTTGAAGATGGTGATCTTCTGGCCCCGGTACAGGAATTCTTTGATCGCGGTTTCTGCGCTCTTCCAATAGGTTGCCTTGTCGATGGCGCCATCCGGGATTATGTATGTGGCAGCTGCAGGTGCGGTCTCGGTGAAATCCCGATCGTCGTAGTCGACGTACACCGCGGTGTCGGCATCGGCTCTGGCACCGAGGGGCATGATGATTGCTTCCCACTCTTGCTGATGGACAAGCCCGGCAGCCCGCTCGTCATAGGTGAGATTGACCCGTGCCGCCAACGCTGCTTCAAAGCGTGTCGAATTGGCCGAGGTCTCGAAGCGGTCCGCCCACGGGGCATCAGCCGCCAGGTGATATACCGGGATTCGCTCGGCGACCTTGGGCATCACTGGTGTCTCGTTGCTGTCCAATGCAGGCTCAGCCGATGGGGGCTGTGGAGTGGTTGCGACGGTCGTCGCGTCGCTTGTGGTTGGAGCCGTGTAGTTGCTCAGCGTTGAGATTTGCTCCCTGGTGAGTGGCCCCCGCAGATACGACAGCGCCCAGCGTGTTGTGAATAGCACAGGCTCGGACTCGTGGGTGTTGTGCAGCAGGAATTGACGTTTGCTGAGACCCGAGATGGTCTGGTCAAGCTCGGAAACGTTGGTGTCGCCTCGGGCCGACTGCAATGCCTCGAGGATCCTGGCTTTGTCCCGCTCGGTCTGGAGTCGTCCGATGCACCAGGTTCCCGCGTTGGACATAGCTTTGTAGTCGAGATCAACTGGATTCTGCGTCGAGAGGAGCATCCCGACACCGAAGGCTCTTGCCTGTTTGAGCAACGTAAGTATCGGCTTCTTCGCAGGTGGTTCCGCGGTCGGAGGGACAAAGCCAAACACCTCATCCATGTAGACAAGAGCACGGAGATCACCCGTGCCGGCTTGCGCTCGCATCCAGGTGATCATCTTGGACAGGATGAGCGTGGTGACGAACTGACGTTCTTCGTCACTGAGGTGGGCGAGGTACATGATGGCTGCCTGCGGTTTGCCGTCCTTCCAGAGAAGGGATTCAATGTCGAGGTCTGGTCCTTCGACCCAGCTGGCGAACGCCGGCGATGCCACGAGCCCGTTCAGTTTCATGGCGAGCGCGAGGCGATCCTTCTCAGGGAAGAACGTGTCGACCTCAAAGACACCGAGCTTGCGGAGGGGCGGACGCTGGATCTCGCCAAGCAGCGTCGCCATGTCCAGATCCCGTCCGGCTCGCCATGCGTGCTCGATGAGATTGGCCAGGAGAATGTGTTCTCGCGAGGAGATCGGGTCGGCGGCGACGCCGACGAGGCCGAGCAAGCCGGAGACAAATCCTTCGATCTCGTCCCGCAAAGTCTCGGCTTCGATCTCCCAGCTGATATCTGGACACGACAGAGAGCCGATAATATTCAACGGGACACCTGCGCTCGACCCCGGCGTGTAGATGGTGAAGCCTGCCGTATCGCGTAGCTCCTTGATCCGTGAGCCGTCCTGGTCCCACCAGCCAAGGCCCTTGGTCCAAAGAGCAGCTTTCTCTTCGGCCAGCTCAGGAACGGTCTTCTCTTCCCTGCGGGCCTCCGCCTCGTCAATCCACGGTTCGAAGTCTCGCGCAGCCAGGTCGGGGAAGGTGAGGAGAAGATTCGTCATGTCCCCTTTTGGATCGAGGATGAGGGTAGGAATACCCGACAGGAGTGCTTCTTCGAGGTAGATAATGCCGAGACCGGTCTTGCCGGAGCCGGTCATCCCGACGATTACACCATGAGTCGTTAGGTCGCTGGGGTCATACTCGACCAGGTCACCGGTGCGCTCGCCGGTTGCGCCGTCGATTACACCACCTAGGTAGAAGCCATCTGTCGCCATGGGGGGATTCCTCCGTACTAAGTGTCGTCAGCCCCAAACAATAGAGCGAGCGTCAGTCGTCGGTGGTGCGTAGCTCACGGAAGGTGAGGGTGACGCTTGTGATCGACACCCAGGCCAGCGCACCAACAAAGCCGATTCCCCAAAGGGGGCATCCCTCGCGGCTGGTCGCCTCCGCCCCGGCGATTGTCAGCGAAGCTGAGATAGTTCAGTAGACAGATACGACACAGCTTCGTCCACTGTTGACGCGGTGGCGACCAGGCCTCCCGTGGCACCGAGCTGTTCGGTGAGGTCTGGAACCAGCTGTTGCCACGTGTCGCCGACAGTCACGATTGGCCCGAATGACTGGTCCGAAAATGGCGCAACCAAGGCCAGGTTCCAGGCAATGACCAACTCAGCCAACGTCCCCAGACTGCCCGGCATCGCAACATATCCAGATGCGATCGAAGCAAGGATTCCGATGCGATGGATCAAATCATCCGCTTTGACCTCGTGCTGCACCCATTGGTTGGCACCCGTGCGTCCCGGAAAGACCGATGGAGCGGTAACGCCAATCGTAGGTCCTCCAGCTTCGGCAGCACCTTTGCAGACGGCTTCCATGAGCCCTCCGTAACCACCGGTCGCAACCGCAAAACCTGCGACGGCGAGTTGGCGACCACACGCAACGCCGGACTCATAATGCTCGTCGCCCGGAGAGGACTTAGACGCACCAAAGACAGCAATGACAGGTCGGTCAGTTGGATTCACGCTGGTTCCTTGAGATCGATGCGCCCGATCGTACGCACAGTGGCAAGACACGCCGTCAGTATCAGGCCGAGTCCAATGACGATGAGACTGTTTGCGGCGAGTGCCTCTGCGACCGTTTCTTGCTCGATGAAAAAGAACGTCGCCACGAGTGCGATGCCGGCGACCGTACTCACGAGAGCAACGACACCAGCCGGTCCCGGTCGGAAGTTCGATGTCGCATAGGCCCTGCTAAACCACCATGCCAGGGTTGCAATAGCTGCTACTGCCAGGCCGGCCATCACCAGCAATCCGATATCTGCCACCATCGTGACGTCATCAAGGGTCTGTGTGCTTATCTGGCCGTCGCGGAAGGCGTCGATGAGGGTATTGAGATAGAAACGGAGACCAGCCGCGGCCAGGGCGCTGAACGCAACCAGGAGCACTGCGATCTGGCTGATACGGGCGGGGGTTGTGACCCGGTTTCGCAGAGGGGGGAGCTCACCGTGTGGTCTGAGACGGTCCCAAGGGTCGGCTGATGCCGGCCTTTCGGACGTCTCTGGTTCATCGACGTTATTACCCGCATCGACGATCGTGATGCTGTCGACGGTGATTTCGATGCCCTCCGCTGGCAGCGGAAACGCCAGCACGTCGTCACCGAGTGGGTCCGCGGGGAGCTTGACGGTCTCGATGTCGACGACGTTATCCCAGCCGCGACTGATCAGCTCGACTTTGGGTTTGCCGGAGGGAGTCGAGACGGGCAACGTCTCAACCTCGCCGCCGGTCTCGTCAAGGCCGCTGCCACAGGATCTACAGAAGACCCAATCGGGATCGGTTTTGCTACCGCAGCTGAAACAAAAATCCATAGGGTGTGATGCCACGATACTCGTCAACTTCTGGTTCCCGATGCACCAAACCGACCGCAACCATCGGTAACCCAGAAAAAATGCTCGGTAGTGGTACGATCGGCGGATGCGGGCAAACCTGGGCCCGATTGGTTCGATCGGTTGGTGGCGATCCTGTATTCGACCGTGCTCGTCCTTGGCCTCGCAACGGTCATTCTGACGCTTGCATTCCATTTTCCAGATCTAAACGGAAGCTCGATGCCGCTGCCCCAGCGCAGCCGAAGAGGCAGCGATGAGAGGCCTTCCTGAGCCGAAGCTAACCTCGTAGGGTCATGTCTATTGGTACGACGCTGCGACGTCATTCCGTGATTTTGGTTCTGGTGGCCCTCCTGGTTTCTGCCTGTGGATCTGATCGTCCCTCGGTCGACGACTGGCAATCTCGCTGGGACCGCATCTCAACATCGATACCGAGTGAGGCTTCGCTCGACGCGGCGGAATCCCCCGCAGCGTTTTGCACCGAGACACTGGCTTATCTGCGTAGCAACCGTGCTGAGTTGGTCCCGACACCGGATCCTGCGATCGACGACGTGGTTACTGCATGGGTGGAGATCGCAGAAGACGCATTTTTCGAATGCCCGCCCCATAACGACCAGGTCGGCGATTTCGCTGAGGCGTATGCTGAACTGAACCGATTGGCTGCTGAGATTGAGTTGGTGCTCGACATCGACAGGGTCGAGTGACGGTCGGACGTAGTTTCCCACGGGCAAAAAGCAGTACCGCCCGTAACGGGCGGCACTGGGAGGGGCCTTCGTGTGAGAAGTTATACCTAATAACGTCTAGGTGTCCCCATCGGTTTCCGGATCCTGTGCCACCGGTCCACATTGGCTGCAAAAAAGGGTGACCTCGTCCTCGGTGGCTTCGGTCGGATCCACTCCCTCAGCAACGTCGAAGCCGTAGCCATCATGTGTGCAACGTTCGCGAACGAGATGATCCCGACGGTAGACCTTCAGCATGACGGGACCAGTTAGGCCTTCGTGGCCCGGCAGGTCTTCCACCCCGGTTGCCGCTACCTCCTCACGCACGAGGTCCATGACAGTCGGAATCTCCGGCAAGGGTTCGAGCTTTGCCATGAGACGTTCCTGGCGATTGGGCATGATCTTGGGCCGAGGTTGGGCCGGCTCATAGTCCTCGGGACGGGCATGAGCACGTTGTCTGGTCAGGAGTATCGCCGTCACACCTACCGAAGCGATCAAAGCCACGCCCACAATTACGAGGTCCACGTCTGCGTCCTTATCTGTCGGGTCGGACAGACCGCGTTGCTTCTGGTCTGTCTTGTTCTTTCAGCATATCGACGATCGTCTTTACCGACTGTCCATTGTCGATTGTGGTCACCAGCACAGCGTCAGGGGTCTCGACCACGACGACATTCTCAAGACCGGCCACGGTAACCAATCGACTATCGGACCGGATGTACGAGTTCTTTGTATCGATAGCGGTTACGTCGCCGACAATGGCGTTTCCGTCCCCATCTCGTGCCGCGATGTCCCAGAGCGCGGTCCACGAGCCGACGTCACTCCAACCTGCGTCGAGCGGTACAACGACGGCTTTGCTGGTGCGCTCCATGACTGTGTAGTCGATGGAGTTGGCAGGCGTTGCAGCAAACGAATCGGGGTCGAGGTGGACTCCATGATCGCGGCTCGCGGCCGCCATGGTTGCCCGGCATCCAGCCAGCATGTCAGGGGCGAACTCGGCGAGAGCCGCGAGGTAGGCCGAACATCGGAAGACGAACATCCCGCTATTCCAGAGGTAGTTGCCCTCGGCTAGATATCGCTGTGCGGTCTCGAGATCAGGTTTCTCGACGAACTCCGCCACCTGCCGGGCAGCATCATCGATAGCAGTTCCGGTTCGGATATATCCATATCCTGTTACGGGCTGGGTGGGCACGATCCCGAACGTGACGAGATTGCCTTCGGCGGCGAGCCGGCAGGCGTGCCGCACCGCGCTATGGAAAGCCGGGATGTCTTCGATTACATGATCGGCAGGGAGGAGAAGCATCAGCGGGTCATCATCGTTTCTGATGAGTTCCAGCGCGGCTACCGCCGCGGCAGGAGCCGTATTGCGCCCAAACGGCTCCAGGATCATGCGTGCAGGGTCGAATCCTGCGCGGGTGAGTTCCGTGGCGACCAGAGAGGCATGTGCCTGGTTGGCAACGATCAGAGGCATCGCGGAATCGACACCATCGAGCCTTTCTAGGGTCGCCTGAATCATCGTTCGATCATCGACCAGTGCCAAGAATTGCTTGGGCCGATCGGATCGTGATGCGGGCCACAAGCGGGTTCCCGCCCCACCGGACATCAGCACCGGAACAACATCTGGTAGTTCGCTCATCATGCGAATTTATCGGCAAGTTCTACTTGGTACAAAGCTTCTTGTCCCACGTTCAGTCCGTTTCCTTCTCGGCGGCAGGAAGTTTCCGTTCTAGGACGAAGGCGACGGCCACCCGAGAGTCGCCGTGGCCAAAAGCGGTGATCGTGTCGTTGGCCCGAATCGCGGTATCGCCGTGGGGGATGATTACTGCGGCGTCGCGGCGTATCGAAACCAGCACAGCTTCCTCTGGCCATTCGAGATCCCTGATTCGTTTCCCCGCCGCCGCCGATGCGGGCGGTACCGGCACTTCGTAGAACGTCGCCCCTGGTTGAACTCGCTGCCGCAACCGCTGCCGGTAGAGGTGACGATCCGTGCTTGCGCCAAGAGCGTGGTGGTATGCCTCGACGACGCTGTTGCGGCGGAACATCCCAACCACGCGGCGCGGGTCGATATCGTCCACTACAGGCAGACGACCTACGCCGAGGGCCGCCATCCTGGCGAGAGCTGAGGACACGGGCATTGTGGGAGTCACCGTGATGGGCCGATCTGTCATCGCATCGCGAACCAGTGTCTCGTCGGGCTTGCCCTCGGCAAGAGCGACATCGATAAGGGTTAACACTCCCGCGAGTTTGCCGTTCTTTTCGACGACGGGCATCCCGTGGTGGCGAGATTTGTCGAGGAATCGAGCTGCTTCGCTAATGGTCATCGCGGGGTGGAGAGTCTCGTCGATGTGGGTCATGACTTCACCGACAGTCACTGTGTCGAGAAGGTCGACGTCCTCAGTCTTAACCAGGTGGACCCCTGCTTGCGTCAGCGGCATCGTGTAGACGCTGTCATGGTGAACCCGGTCGGCAAGGAATGAAGCAAGTGATGCGGCCAGCATCAGCGGCAAGACCAGCGAGTAATTGCCGGTGATCTCGAAGACCATGATGATCGCCGTGAGCGGAGCGCGGGCTACCGCCGCAAACGTTGCTGCCATGCCGACCATCGCATAGGAGCCCGGTTGCAAGTCGGCGAACCAGATGGGTTCGACGGCGAGGGCGAGTCCGGTGCCGAGCACCCCTCCAATGAACAAACTCGGCATGAACGTTCCGGCGGAGCCCCCACCTGAGCGCGTCAAAGCATTCGTAACCATTTTGAGTACTACGAGTAGCGGTACCGCCCATAGGACGAGATCACCAGCACTCGCCGTGCTGTTGTTTCGCATTAGGCCTGAAAGGAAGCTCTGGCCTGTTCCCAGGGCACGGTCGTCGATAACGCCGATAGCGGCGATGACCAGACCGGCGGCGAGGGGGCGGGTCCAATCCGGGTACTTCCATCGGAGTTTGAGGTCGGCAACCCAGGTGAGGATACGGACAAACAACAGAGCCGCACCGACGGCGAGCAGGCCGAGAACCAGGTATAGGACCAGTTCTCGCGGATCGTCGAAGCTTCCTCCTGGTGACGACAGGATCTGTTCCTCGCCGAGAAGCGTATGCGTTGTAACCGCGGCAACCACCGAAGCAATAACCACTGCGTTGAGATTGCGAATGGCGAGGTTGCCGAGGATGACCTCCATGGCGAACAACATGCCGGCGATTGGAGCGTTGAACGTGGCCCCAATGCCTGCCCCGGCACCGGCTGCGACGAGGCTTCGAATTCTGTCTTCGCTGAACCTGGTGTAGCGCGATAGGGATGAGCCGATGGCGGCACCAACCATCACGATCGGTCCTTCACGCCCGCCGCTTCCGCCGCCACCGAGCGTTGCCGCGGTGCTAGCAATTTTGGGCAGGATCGTCTTGGTGGAGAGATACCCACCGCGGAGGCCCACCGCCGAGATAGTCTCAGTTACGCCGCCGCTCTCGATGTTGGGGGAGAACCGTCGCGCCAGGGTCCATGCGATGAGCAAACCGATCGGGATCGTCAAGAAGAACGCAACATCCGAGTTGCCAACCCGCTCGTGTACCCAATTCGTGGATTCCCTACCAGCATCCACGAGGATGACAAGGAGCACGACGGCAAGACCGACGATAAACCCGATAACGAGCGCGGCGGTTACAAAAGCGGTCTGGCCGCGCGAGTTGGCGACTTGTCTGAACTTAGAGCGTAGGGTCCCCATGGAGAGCCCAACTTAGCGTTGAACGCACCTTCGGTACGATGTAAAACCATGGTTCCCTCGATGAGGTGCGGACAAGTCACAGGTTCTGTGTAGCGTCCTGGGTGTGGACACAAACACTTACACAGTGACCGAGTTGGCCCGCACTGTCGGTCAAGTACTGAGTAGTGCCTTCCCTGACGAGATTTGGGTAACGGGAGAGATCCGAGATCTGAGCCGGGCAAACAGCGGCCATGTCTATTTCACTCTTGTTGATGCCGAACCGCCCGAGACACCGCCCGCGATGCTGCCGGTAACCCTGTTCGCTTCAGACAAGATTGCAGTTAACCGGGTACTCACACGTTCCGGTGCGGTCCGTATGACGGACGGCGTTGAGGTGCGAATCCGCGGCACTGTCTCGCACTATGCGGCGCGCGGGACTGTGCAGTTTCGAATGACATGGATCGATACCGACTTCACCCTTGGCAAACTCGCCGCCGAACGTGACCGCCTGGTCAAGAGCCTTTCAGACCAGGGCTTGCTCGAGCGCAACCCGGCGATTCCGCTGGCCATGGTCCCGCTGCGCGTCGGCCTGATCACCAGCGCGGGGAGCGCAGCTCACGCCGACTTCATCGATGAATTCGAGCGGAGCCGATACGCATGGAAGGTGCGGCTTTTCGACGCTCGCGTGCAGGGTGTCGATGCCGTCCCGGACATTGTCCAGGGACTCGCCACTCTGGCGCAATCCGACATCGATGTGATCGCCATTGTCCGTGGCGGTGGGGCGAGAACAGACCTGGCTGCCTTCGATAGCGAACAGATCGCCATGGCAATTGCCCATTGCCCGGTTCCGGTGCTGACGGGAATCGGGCACGAGATTGATGTATCGGTTGCCGATCTCGTCGCCCGCAGCTTCAAGACGCCGACTGCATGCGCCGCAGGGCTTGTCGCAACCGTCTCGAGCTTTGTAGATCGATTGGATCGGCTCGCCACAGATACGGCACGTAGTGTCAACAACCGGCTTGACGTTGCCAGGCACCACCTCGAGAACGCCACGCTGCGGCTGTCACGATCGTCCACTGCGGCAGGGTCGAGAGCGCAACAAGGACTTACGGATTTCGGCGGTCAAATCTCACGGGGAACCCGGCACCACCTCCGCCGAGAAGGAGACACGCTGGGCGTGGTGGGTACCAGGATCGAGCGGTTGTCCACCCGGCAGCTCGCCGCAGCCACGGCGGCCGTGGATAGGATGTCGGCATTGGTCGGTGCAGGTGCCACCCGGGCCACCATCGTCGCCGCTGGTCGTCTTGCCGATCTGGAACATCGGCTCGGGCTGCTTGACCCGGAGCGACTGTTCGCGCGGGGCTGGTCAATTACCAGAACCGCGGGCGGAGACCTTGTGACGAATCCCGGTGCGGTCGATGTAGGTGCCATTCTGCACACGACCGTGGTCGGTGGTCTGATCGAGAGTGTTGTTACAGATACCGAGGAGACGAATGGTGGCTGAACCGATCACCTACAAACAGGCCCTCGCGGAGTTAGAGAGCATCCTGTCCGCGATTGAAGAAGAACAAGTCGATGTCGATGATTTAGCGATCAAAGTCAGGCGGTCAGCCGAGCTGATCAGACTGTGCAGAACCCGTATCGAAGCCGCCGCAATAGAAGTCGAGGCAGTTGTCGGGGAGATGGAATCAGGAGAAGAAGTCAATGGATGAGAACACGACTCGGGATTTTGCGGAGGGATTCGTTCCGATCATTCGTGCTGAGGGGGACGTGTCGGTGCGCGAGGCCGGTGCGATGGTGGTGGTCGCCGGTGGCAACGTGAGCGTCAATGAAGGCGGGACGGGTGCGCTTATTGCCGGCGGCGATGTCACGATGAGCAAGGCCGGTTCTGGCAACATGATCGTTGGTGGTAGCGCCGAAATCAGCGACTCGGCGGTCGGCCAGATGGTCACAACCGAGGCCAAGGTCTCTGATTCTCGAATAGGTGTTCTGTTAGCGGTGAACGCCACGTTAGAGAACTCCAAGATCCTGGTTGGGACGCAACAGGCGATCGGGTTCGGTGTGGCCGCGGGAGCTTCGATCTTCCTGCTTGGAAGGCTATTTCGGCATCGCTGATCTCACTCTATGCCGTCAAGTTCACAAGAAACCCTACGGCGAGACGTAAGGTGAAACAATGAAGCGAGACACTCCTTTTCCAACACCGACGATCGATCCGGAAACCGGGGAGCGATATCTGCCGGTTACTGCCCGTGGTACTGAACTGCTCAAGACCACGATGCTCAACAAGGGCACCGCATTTACCCGCGAAGAACGTGAGGCGTTTGGGTTGATCGGGATGCTCCCCGACCGTGTCTTCACGATAGAAGAGCAAGTTGCTCGAGCCGCCAACCAGCTTGAGCATAAGCACAGCGAGATGGACAAGAACATCTATCTCAATGGGATGATGGACCGAAATGAAACGCTCTTCTACAGGTACCTCATCGAGAACCTCGAGCAGACGGTGCCGCTCATCTACACGCCGACTGTCGCTCTTGCCTGCAGGCACTGGAGCCGGATCTTCCGGAGGGCACGTGGCGTCTACGTGACGCCGCGCGACAAGGGCCGCATCGTCGATGTGTTGCGGTGCCGACCCAAGTCGTCGAACCCGGTCATCGTTGTCACCGACAATGAGCGAATTCTCGGTATCGGTGACCAGGGTGCCGGCGGGATGGGCATTCCGATCGGCAAGCTGGCACTCTACGCCGCGGCAGCCGGGATCCATCCGACTCGTTGCATCCCTATCTCTCTCGACGTCGGCACTAACAACCCTGAGTTGCTGGCAGATCCGCTGTATGTCGGATATCGCAAACCCCGTCTCCGCGGCGAGGAATACGACGAACTCGTCGCCGAGTTCGTCGCTGCAGTTCAGACAGTATTTCCAGGAGCACTTCTTCAGTGGGAGGACTTCTCTAACAAGACAAGCTTTGACAACCTCTACAAGTATCGGGATGTCCTGCCTTCGTTCAACGACGACATCCAGGGCACTGCGGCAATGGTGGTTGCTGGATTGATGGCAGCAACCCGGCACATCGGCGCCAAGCTCACTGATCAACGAATCGTGATTGTTGGCGCTGGTTCGGCGGGCATCGGTATCCGCGACCAGATCGCTACGGCCATGGTTGACGAGGGTGCGGCCCGTGCCGAGGCTGAGGCGCGGATCATGACGATCGACAGTCGGGGGTTGATCGTCGAGGGACGCCCAAATCTGCCACCGGGCAAGCAGCGTTTGGCGTTGTCGGTCGAGGCCGTGAAGGATTGGCAAATCGATGACTATCCGATCGGTCTTTTGGATGTCGTGCGAAATGCACGTGCCTCGGTGCTCATCGGGGTGAGCGGCATCCCTGGTGTCTTCACTGAGGAGATGATCCGGCGGATGGCTCTTCATGCAGAGCGGCCGATCATCATGCCGCTGTCCAACCCAACTAGCCATGCAGAGGTGACGCCGTCGAGCGCCATCGAGTGGACAGACGGCAGAGCAATCGTCGCAACCGGGAGCCCGTTTCCTACTGTTTCGTTCGACGGCCGAACGCACAAGATTGGGCAGGCCAACAACGTGTTTGTGTTCCCTGGGATGGGCCTCGGTGTCCTTACGGTCGGAGCGCGGCGGGTCAGCGGCCGTATGTTTCTAGCCGCGTCGAAGGCTCTTGCGGAGGCGGTCAGTCCCGAATTGATTGAAGCCGGACAGATCTATCCTTCGATCTCGGACGTCCGGTCAACTTCGCTGCGGGTAGCCATAGCGGTAGCTAATCAAGCTGTTGCCGACGGTCTTGCCGACCCGATGCCCGATTTGGATCGACGCATCGAGGAGGAAATGTGGTTCCCCGAGTACCTGCCATACAGGCCTGCTTGATATGAGCTCATCGGTGATAGCGCCCGAGCGCGGCATATTTGTCAACCGCACCATCAATCTGCGTTCGATCAAAGCCATCGGCTACGACATGGACTACACGCTGGTTCACTATCACGTTGATGAGTGGGAGACCACGGCGTTTACACATGCAAAGTCCAAACTTCTCGAAATGGGCTATCCCGTGGAGGACATCGAGTTCGACCCGGCTGCGGTGATTCGTGGCCTCGCTATCGACCTCGAAGAAGGGAACCTCGTCAAAGCGACACGGTTCGGATATGTAATCCGGGCCTCGCATGGCACTTCATTCCTCGGTTATGACGATATGCGTCGCGTCTATGCCGGGACGATGGTGGACCTGGCGGAGGATCGCTTCGAGTTCATCAACACCTTGTTCTCGTTGTCCGAGGCGAGTCTGTATGCGCAACTCGTCGACTTGATGGATGCGGGTCGCATCGAGAAAGGGATCGGGTATCGGGGTCTCTACCATGCGGTGGTCACCTCCCTTGACAGCGCGCACCAGGACGGTGCCCTCAAGAATGCGATCCTTGATGATCCGGAGCGATTTATAGAGCCGGATCCCAACGGAGTAATGGCGCTAGTTGACCAGCTCCGTGCTGGTAAGCGGCTGATGCTGATCACGAATTCGGAATGGGAGTACACCGTCCGGATCATGGAGCATGCCTTTGACCCATATCTCCCGACCGGGATGAAATGGCGGGATCTGTTTGAAGCGATCATTGTTTCCGCCGACAAGCCATCCTTCTTCACTTCGATAAAGCCGCTCTACAAGGTCGTTGACGAGGAGGCGTCGCTGCTCCGACCCCATATAGGCGAGATCGAGCCTGGCAGTGTTTTCCATGGAGGGTGTGCCCGCCAGATCGAGGACTTCCTCGGCCTGTCCGGCGATGAGATTTTGTATGTCGGTGACCACTTGTTCGGCGATGTCCACTTCTCCAAGGCGTTGCTGCGGTGGCGCACCGCGCTGATTCTGCGGGAGTTGGAGAGCGAGGTAGCCAGCCTGCGGGACTTCCGGCCGTCCGAGATCAAGCTCGAAACACTCATGGCGAGAAAGTCGGCGATGGAAGCCGAAGTGTCGGCGGTGCGTCTTGCGTTGCAGCGAGAGCGACTCGGCTATGCGAAGCCTCCTCCCGGCGTCGTGGCTGACAAAGGTCGGGTCGACACGCTCCGTACGGAGATCGCAGCGCTGGACAGCGAGATTTC
The DNA here is from genome assembly GCA_964195945.1 of uncultured Gemmatimonadales bacterium. GTDB lineage: Bacteria > Actinomycetota > Acidimicrobiia > Spongiisociales > UBA5794 > JAAETI01. The sequence continues at coordinate 68,959 of CAXMRC010000004.1, read as the reverse complement.
ACCACTTGCGGTCGAGTCGTCCCGGTTGCGAAACGAAGCATGGGGGCCGCTGATGAGAGCTGGCATCGACAAGAGCCTCTTTGCTCGACAGGTGGAAAAGTACGCCGACTGCTATACCTCCCGAGTCGCCAACTTCATCGAAGTGAGTCCATTTGCGTTGCTGCGGGTAGCGCGGGTTGACCTTCCCCACGACACCTGGCTCGACTAACCAAGAAGCGGAGCGAGATGAGAAACGAAATAGAGATCTACGAGAAGTGGAAAGCCGAGGGCAAGGACGTGGCAGTCGCCACCGTTGTTGGCGTCAAAGGATCTGCGCCGCGTCCGGAAGGCTCAAAGTTCTTGATTTCTTCTGCAGGCGAGATGGAAGGCTCCGTGAGCGGCGGCTGTGTTGAGAACGATGTGTTCTTGCATGCCAAACAGGTTCTCGAGACCGGGGAGCCACGGATGGTTACGTATGGCATTGCCGACGACGATGCGTTTGAGGTCGGGCTCACCTGCGGGGGAACGATCAACGTATTCATCGAGAAGTGGCAATGAACCACTTAGAGGCCACCAAAAGGCTGATGGATTCGGAACGCCTTGGCGCCGTCGTGACGATCGTCGGTGGAGAAGGAATCGGCACAAAAGCAGTGGTGGATTACGAGGATGGGGTGGTGTCCGGTGCACTTCCCCTCGCCATTGCCGGGGACGTTCTTGCGGATGCCGTAGAACTCATGGGGCGGGAGCAGAGCCGGACGCTGTCGTACGGGGACACTTCGGTTTTCATTGAAACGATTGCGCCTCAGCCTCTGATGCTCATTTTCGGTGCCGGTCACAATGCGCAGCCACTGACCACCATGGCACGTCAACTTGGGTTTCGGGTCGTGGTCGCTGACGCCCGACCTATGTGGGCTACAGATGATCGATTCCCCGACGCTGCTGAGGTGATCGTCGGATGGCCGGAGGACGTGTTCGAGAAGATCCCGCTTGACCGTCGTACCTATGTCGTGTTGTTGAGCCATGACGCTAGGTTTGAGGATCCGGTCTTTGCCGAGGTCCATGGGAAGCCGATCCGATACCTGGGTGCAATCGGAAGCAGACGTACTCACGCCGCCCGTCTCGAGCGGCTTGCTGCCGACGGCTGGTCTCAAGATGAACTTGACACTATCTATGGGCCGGTGGGTCTTGACATAGGAGCGGAGACTCCTGCCGAGATGGCCGTGTCGATTCTGGGTGAAGTCATCCAGGCTCGCTACGGCGCCGGGACCGGAATGTCGCTCCAAGGCGAGTCCGGCCGAGTCCACAAGCAGCGCGGCATCGAAGAAGGGACCACCTGAACCCGTCTGGCGTCCGTGAGCACGGTATACCGTGCTCACGGACGCCAGACGGTTCTTGTTAGGTGCGGAGGCGGGCCAGTTCGACGGAGACATCGGCGGCGATGGATGCGTTGTTTTCGGCGAGCGCCAGATTGGCGGGGATGGTACGACCCTCAGTGATCTTGGCGATCTGTTCGAGAACGAACGGAGTCACCGCCGCTCCATGTACGTTCTTCGCTCGTGCCAGCGCCGTGCTGATGGCGTCCTGGATGTCGCGGGTCGGGATGGCGTCGGTTTCTGGCACTGGTACGGCAAGGAGGACTCCACCGTGATCCCATATGATCCGCTGCGCCACGATGGCGGCAACTTCAGAGGTGCTGTCGACCCGTTGGGGTGCCATGACACCGCTGGAGCGGGCATAGAACATCGGGAACTCGTCGGCCTGGTATACAAGGACCGGAACCGATTCCGTTTCGAGGACTTCGACCGTCTTAGGTATATCGAGAAACGCTTTTGCGCCTGCACACACAGTCAACACCGGGTAGAAAGCAATCGATCCGAGGTCGGCACTGATGTCGCCCGTCGTCTCCGAACCGAGGTGGACGCCACCGATACCTCCTGTCGCGAAAACACTGATACCTGCCGCGGCGCATAGCGCCAGCGACGCTGACACCGTTGTTGCGCCCACCGGCCACTTCTTGGCTATTGCCACGGATATGTCGCGCTCTGCGGTCTTTTGGGCAGGTCCCAAAATCCGTTCGTGCTCCGATGGCTCGAGCCCGATACAAGGCACGCCGTCGAGGATCGCCGTGATCGCCGGCACTGCGCCCTTGGCACGGATCGCCGCGGTGCTCCGCTCCAACGCCTCGTGATTCGCCGGTGAAGGGAGGCCGAGATGGCTGTAGATCGTGCTTTCGAGCCCAACGATCGGGTGATCGTGCGCCAACGCCTCTTGGACTTCTGCGCTGATTCTGAGTTGAGGCATCGGCTACTCCTGGGTTTCAGTGGTTGTTGCTGCCAGCACCGGGGCGAACAAGAACGGTAGCCGCCGATCGATTGGCGGCTGCGGCGGCTTCTGGCGGGGAAGCTCCGTCCAACGTCGCCGTTAGAAAGCCTGCCGCGAAGGCGTCGCCTGCTCCCGTTGTGTCGGCGACCCCTCTGACCTCGGGGACGGTGACGTCGATGGCGGCGCCGGTGTCGTCGATCAAGATCACCGGATCCGCTCCGGCTTTGATCACAGTCAGCTTGGCCCCGGGAAGGGGGGACTTGCGGTCGACACCTACGACATCCGCCTCATCCTTGTTGCAGAAGAACACATCTGGTGCGATCGACCGCATCTGCTCAAGGAACCGGTCGATTCCAAAGTCGGTGAGCGGACCCGTCGATGATGCGTCAATACTCACCGGGATACCCGACTGCTGCGCGGTGGCGATGGCGGTGCGAGTCGTTGCTCCGAGCGGCTCAACGATCAGAGAGTATGCGGGCACGTGTAGCCAGGTAACCGCATCGAGGGCGCCGGACGGGAGCGAGCTCAGCTGTGTTGCCGCACCTCGGTCCGGCAACATCGTGCGCTCTCCCGTGTCGTCAACAATGACGACGATGGAGCCCGTTGTCCCGCCCCTAGCCAACAGCACGTCGACTCCGGCTGCCTCCATCTCAGCGGCAAGCATCGATCCCAGACGGTCATTGCCGACCTGCCCGACAAAGCGGCTGTGGCGACCATCCGCCGCCGCGAGAACAGCGACATTGGCTGCGCTGCCTCCGCGCCGACGAAACACTCGGGCGGGTGTATCGGTCCCACGGACGGGCTCAGCCGAAGGCCACACCACCACGTCTTCAACAAGATCTCCGATGCAACACAACATGCGACGAGATTACAGCGTCAGACATGTCGGTACATCTGAGGTCGATCGACGCGTTCTGGTTGTTCTAACGCTGCCGTATTGTGCGGAGCGACGAAAGGGTCAGACAATCAAACTCTCGCACGTATTCACATGGTTGATTGCAGTCAGCCTCGTTGCTACCGCGTGTGGCGGTGAGGATGATGTCGCCGACGGGGTTGCCAGCCTGTCCGACCAGGCGATGACCACAACGGTTGTCGCGGCTAGTGCCATAAGCTCAGATGAGCAGGCGCTGCTTGCCTTTACCCGGTGTATGCGTGACGAAGGCGTCGATCTCGCAGATCCGACGGTCGATGCCGATGGCAACGTCGGGTTCAGCCCTTCGGCGCTCGCCTCGCTACGCGATATCGACCAGGACGCGGCACGAGCCGCCTTTGAGGAGTGCGCCGACCATCTCGAGGGCGTGAGCCTCGGTTTCGAGTTGCTCCAGGATGCGCAGTTTCAGGATGACCTGGTGGCCTTTTCGCAATGCATGCGTGACAACGGGTTCGATCTTCCCGATCCGGACTTTGGGTCCATCGCTGAACCCGGGGGACTCTATGGCGACCAGGTGGATCCCAACGATCCGGACTTCGAAGCTGCGTTTGAAGCGTGCGAAGAGGTACTTCCCGGCTTCAACATCGGTACACCTGCCGACGGCTGAGTTTGTAGGTGGCGCATTCTCATGTTGCTTTCACCTTGGGAGTGCATCATCGAAGGAAAAGACCGAAAGGCATATTCGATGATGTTGAGATTTGCGGGTGTGGTATTCGCAGTAGCGCTACTGGCAGCCGCCTGCAGTGGTTCGGACGATACGGATGCCGGTGTGGCATCCCTCGACGCGCCCACCGCAAATGTGGATGCCGCTGCAGGCACCGATGACGTTGTGGATGAGGAACAAGCGTTTCTCGATTTCTCCGCTTGCATGCGTGAGCAGGGCCTGGATTTTGGTGACCCGACGGTGGACGCCGACGGCAACGTCAGGCTTGATCCGCCTGCACGTGTCGAAGGCGAGTTTGATCGCGATGCAATGCAAGCTGCGTTTGAGGTCTGTGGGGACAGCCTCGGCGGGATCACAAGAGGATTTCGTGATGCTGATCTGACTGAGCTCGAAGACCAGTTCCTGGAGTACTCGGTTTGTATGCGTGACAACGGTTTCGACATGCCTGATCCTGACTTTTCCAGCATTGGTGAGCCTGGTGGCGGTCCGGGCGGTGGGATTTTCGGTGGGATCGATCCGGACGATCCGGACTTCCAGACTGCTCAGGAGGCATGCCAGGACATTCTGGCCGGGTTCGGTCCCGGCGGCGGACTGGTGCGAGGCGACCAGGGCTGAGTCCCAGGTTCTCACCAGCTTCTCATGGTTCCCTAAGGCTTCTCCGAGGCCCGGCGGTCATGCTGAGGGCAACACCGAAAGGAATTTTCCCATGAAGACTGGTTTGGTTGTGCTTGCGGCGACCTTCGCATTGCTGGCTACTGCATGTAGCTCAGACGAGGCGGCGGATGCCGGAGTCGCATCTCTCAGTGCTGCAGACGCTGACGTTATTTCCCTAGAGGCTGTCCCAGAAGTCGACCGTGAAGCGGCCCTGTTGGACTTCGCCGCTTGCATCCGCGACGAGGGCGTTGATGTCAGCGACCCGACCGTCGATGCTGACGGTAACGTCAGGCTTAGCAGGATGTCCGAAGGACTAGATGAGGATGGCCGCGCTGCTCTAGATGCAGCACGCGAAGTATGCGCCTATGCACTTGATGGCGTCACACTGGGCTTTAGCGGCGAAGATTCCACCGAACGAGAAGACCAATTCCTCGCCTACGCCGTGTGTATGCGGGAGAACGGTTACGACATGCCCGACCCCGATTTCTCCAACCTTGGCACCTCCGGCGGTGGCGGCCAGCGAGCCATCTTTGGGGACCTCGATCGTGAAGATCCGGACTTCCAGGCTGCTCAAGAGGTGTGTTCAGTGAATCTCAGCGGCGGCGGCCAGGGCGGGGGTAGGGGCTGATGGATCTCCGTGAACGGTACGATCGAGAGACTCCGATCAATGAAGGACCAATGAGCGACATCGCAAGTGAAGAAGAGACGGGCGATACCGCGGCCCTAGTCAAGCGCAAGATGCGCTGGCCGCGGGTCGTCGGAGCTCTCGTAATAGTTGGCGGCGCCGTGACCGTGGCTGCGATGGCCGGCGGCTCCGATGACGTAGCTACAACCGCGCCGGTAACCCCCAACTTCGCGGAGACGGTCCGCACCGATCTCGTGGAAGTCAACAGCTTCGACGGGACCATCGGCACCATCGATGCTGACCCCATCAAGACGCAGATCCCAGGCACGGTCACCGATGCGGCCGCAGCCGGTTCGGTTGTCGAGCAGGGTGCCGCCCTCTTTGCGGTCAACAATGAGCCTGTCGTGCTGATCTATGGCGATAGCCCTGCGTATCGTGACCTGCGGGTTACCGAAGACACTCTGACGCTGACCGCATCAGGGTCCGGAATCGTGACGGATATTGTCGATCCAGGGACGACCCTTGAACAGGGTGACGTCATTTACAGAGTCGATGGCGAACCCGTTGTGGTGATGTACGGCGAGGTGCCCGCCTACCGCGCTATGAGCGACCTACGCAACGACAACATGACTGGCGCAGACGTTCTGCAACTCGAAGAAGCACTTGTCGCTCTTGGATATGACCCCGACGGTCTTGCCGCGGTGGACGAGGAATTCAGCGACTACACCGAGACTTTGGTCGAGCTATGGCAGGCCGACATCGGAGCCGTCGAGGATGGCATCGTCAACCTCGGTGAGGTCATCTTCGTTCCCGGCTCCATCGACGTGCTCGAGGTCACGGCCGCCGTCGGTGAGCAACTCTCACCGGGGCGGGCTGTCGTAACCGTTACCGATGGCGCACCCATGTCTGGCACTGATGTGCTGCAGCTTGAAACCGCACTGTCGGACCTTGGATACGGCGAATCAGGGCTTGTTATCGACGGTGTATTCGATGAAGCGACCAAGCAAGCAGTCCTGGCCTGGCAGACGGCTTCAGGCATCGACGATGATGGAGTCATCAACCTGGGTGAGATCATCTTTCAGCCTGGCCCGGTGCGAATCGGCGATCAGCTTGCTGCGCCCGGGTCCACCGTCAACCCGGGTTCGCCCGTGTTGGCTATCTCGTCGGCAGACAAAGTTGTGACATTCCACCTTCCCGCAGGCGATCAAGACATCATCGCTATCGGTGATGCCATTGTTATTGAACTGCCCGATGGTACGGACGTGCCCGGAACCGTGACCGATATCGCCACGGTGGCAACCGTAAGCCAGGATGGCAATGCCACGTTCAAAGTCACGATCGCTCTCGATGATCCGACAGTGGCCGTGGGCCTCGACGAAGCTCCGGTCGATATTGATGTCATCGCCGACTCTGTGCAGAACGTCGTGGCGGTGCCGGTGGCATCGCTCGTGGCGCTGGCCGAAGGCGGTTATGCGGTCGAGATTGATGCCGGGAACGGTGCTACCAGGCTGATCTCCGTCGACCCCGGCTTCTACGCCGACAGCATGGTTGAGGTGACCTCAACCGAGCTCCAGCCCGGTGACCTGGTGGTGGTGCCGTGACGGCAACGCTAACGAAGGACTCATTCTTGGGAGAGATCCCAGAAGACGTCGTCCTCTCTCTGCATGGCGTCACCAAGGAATACCCGACGACACCGCCGGTCAGAGCGCTGCGTGGAGTGGATCTCGTGATCAAGGCAGGCGAACTAGTGGGTGTCGTCGGTCCGTCCGGCAGCGGCAAGTCAACCTTGTTGCACATCATGGGCACCCTCGATCGTCCTACGGCGGGAGAGGTAACTGTGGCCGGCCACGCCGTTTCGACCCTTGCGGACAAGCAACTGTCAGCCCTCAGGTCACGCCATATTGGATTCGTGTTCCAACAGTTTCATTTGCTCAGCGGCTATACCGCTCTCGATAACGTGGCAGACGGGTTGCTCTACACCGGGATGAGCGTTGCCGACAGACGTGATCTGGCCTTGCAGGAATTGCAGCGTGTCGGCCTGGGCCATCGACTTGACCATGTGGCTACCAAACTCTCCGGCGGGGAACGGCAGCGGGTCGCGGTGGCTCGTGCCCTGGTCGGTTCACCCTCCATCGTTCTTGCTGATGAGCCAACCGGCAACCTCGATTCCAAGAACAGCGACGCCATTGTGGAGCTGATCGAAGAGATCAGCGCCTCCGGTGTCACCATCGTTGTGATTACTCACAATCGTGAGATTGCCGAGGCTTTTCCGCGATCGGTGAGCTTGCGTGACGGCCGTATTGAAACCGACAGCGAGGTGAGCTGATGGCAAAGCCACTCATCCCTAGCAAGCTGCACGCTGTCGATGCCGCTCGTACCGCCAGCGTCGGTCTCCGCACCAGGAAGATGCGTGCTGCATTGTCGGCATTGGGCATCATGATCGGTATTGGCGCCATGGTTGGTGTGCTCGGTCTGTCGGAGTCATCGAAATCGGATCTGCTGGCACAACTCGATCGGCTGGGTACCAATCTCTTGACGGTGCAGGCAGGGTCCGGTATCGGCATCGGCAACGGAGAACTTCCCGCGGAAGCCGCTTCGATGATTTCTCGCATCGGACCTGTTGAAACTACCAGCACGATCAGCGCTGTCGACGGCGCCAATGTGTACCGAACGGATCTGATCCCGAGTGGTCAGACTGGCGGGATTACGGTGCAAGCGGTTGATACAAATCTGCTTGACACCCTGGCTGGCAGCGTCGCTGACGGCCGGTTCCTCGACGCCGCCACCGGCTCATACCCCACCACAGTGCTCGGCTCGGTGGCCGCAGAGCGGCTCGGCATCGCTGAGGTCAATGGGACTCAGCAGGTCTGGCTCGGCGACCAGTGGTTCACCGTCATCGGTGTCCTCGACGAGTTCGAGCTGAATCCGGATCTTGATCGTGCTGCGCTTGTTGGCCTCGACAGCGCCGCTACCTACCTTGACGATGATAACGTGCCTACCTCGGTCTTGGTTCGTGTCGACCCGGACTTCGTAGACGAGGTGACGACGGTGTTGGCAGCTACGGCCAATCCCCGGAACCCTGAAGAGGTTGAAGTCGATCGACCGTCCGATGCTCTCGAGGCGAAGGAGGCGGCTGACGATGCCTTCACCGCTCTGTTTCTCGGCCTGGGTGCGGTTGCACTTCTGGTCGGTGGTGTCGGTATCGCCAACGTGATGGTGATTTCGGTGCTGGAACGCCGGTCCGAGATCGGATTGCGTCGGGCGCTCGGGGCGACCAAGCGCCACGTGGCAGTGCAGTTCCTCGGCGAAGCCTTGTTGCTGTCTGCCGTCGGTGGCATTGGAGGTGTGATCCTCGGCTGGGGGGTGACGACGATATACGCCAACATCAAGGGGTGGAGTGTGCTTGTGCCACCGCTGGCGATCGGAGGCGGAATGGCAGCCGCATTGTTGATCGGCGCCATTGCCGGTCTCTATCCAGCAATCCGTGCCGCCCGCATGTCACCAACAGAGGCACTGCGCAGCGCATAGTCGTCGGCCATTGCCGATAGCCATCCGAAATCCTGCGAGTATTGATTCGACAAGGTCGTGGTAAAGGGGTGCTCGTGTCGGAAATCAATATCGTGGCGATCGCGCCGCTGGTCGTTATAGCGCTCGCCTTCGTTGTCTATTGCTGGGTCGACATCTCCCGCAATGAGGTCCGCTACCTCCCGAAGTGGCTGTGGTCGGTGATCGTGGTGCTTTCCATCCCGATCGGTGGCATCGTCTATCTGATGGTGGGCCGCGACGCCGGGTCGGGCGGATGATCAAGACTCTTGGTCTCAGCAAGGAATACGGTGCAACAGTTGCGTTGAACTCTGTCGATTTCAACGTGAGGCAGGGATCGGTCTACGGTCTTGTCGGCCCCAATGGTGCCGGCAAGACCACACTCCTTGGAATCCTGGCTGGTCTTCGCAAAGCAACAGGTGGGTCGATGGAGGTGGCCAGCCTCAAGATGGGCGTGCTTCCCGACACGCCACTATTTGACCCCTGGCTGACGGCACGCGAGGTAGTTGATCTCTCGCTCGCCATCACGACCGGAAACCACGACGAGGCTCGGGTTTCCGAGATGCTTGAACAGACTGGAATCGCCGAGGACGCCGCGCGTCCCGTCGGTGGCTTCTCCAGGGGGATGCTGCAGAGGCTTGGCCTGGCGGCCACTCTTGTCGCAAGGCCGGAGCTTGTTCTTCTCGATGAGCCGTGTTCGGCACTCGATCCGCTTGGACGTCGCGAGGTCCTCGACCTCATCGCACGTCTGCGTGGCGGCGCCACTGTTGTGTTCTCGAGCCACATCCTTGCGGACGTTCAGGAAGTCTGTGACACCGTCGGGATCCTTCGCCATGGCGAGTTGGTATTCGAGGGGCCGCTTGACAATCTTCTGGTGGGCCGTGCGCAGCCGAAGTATGTGATTCGTCTCCGGCCTCCGATGCAGCCGGTGATCGATCAGCTAGAAGGTCTCGATTGGGTTCAAGACGTGACCGTGGTTGACCCCGAACTCATTCGGGTGACGGGTGCGAGTCTTGAGATTGTTGAGACGAACCTGGTGGCGGCGCTGGCGGCGGCTGGAGCCCACGTCGTCTCGATGGCTCCCGAAGCACCGTCGCTCGAGGACGTGTTCCTGGAGGTCGTGCGATGAACCTGTGGAAGCTGGAATGGATCCGGCTTGTCCGAACCAGGCGTGTCATCGGAATCGTCGGGGTCTATGTGTTCTTCGGGCTGCTCGGTCCGCTGACGGCTCGCTACATGGAGCAGATCGTTGAGAACTTTGGTGGCGGTGTCGAGATTGTGATCCCCGAGCCGGTGGCCGCCGACGGGATCACGAGTTACGTCGCCAACGCAGCTCAGATCGGGCTCCTGGTCTCAGTTGGCGTAGCGGCCGCCGCCCTGGCCTTTGATGCCAAACCACAGATGGGGATCTTCCTCCGGACCAGGGTGGCCAGTGTCCGAGACATCATTGTCCCCCGCTATGTGGTGGTGACCGCGGCGGTAGTTGTGTCGTTCATTCTTGGCTCGATAGCCGCCCTGTACGAATCGGTCGTGCTGTTGGGCTCTCTGCCAATCGGAGGCTGGCTTCTCGGAACGCTGCTGGGGTGTCTGTATCTGATCTTCGCCATCGCGGTCGTCGCCGCCGTCACCGGGAAATCACAGTCTGTTCTCTTCACCGTCATGATCTCGGTTGGCATCATGCTTGCCCTGCCGATCATCGGGGCCGCTCCTGTCGTAGCCGAGTGGTTGCCCAGTCATCTTGTCGGTGCCGCCGACGGGCTTGTTCGCGATGGTTCGCTCGCCGACTACCTCCCGGCGACAGTGGTGACTGTGGGTTCTACCGTGGCCGCGTTGTGGCTGGCGGTGTATTGGGCTGAGCAGCGGGAGCTGTAGCTGGGGTCGCGAAAACCGACTCTGAGCATCGACATCTCACGAGACGGGTACGTACTACCTACTCCGGTATTGACACGATGTAGTCGCCGGATTCGTCGTTCCACTTCAGGGTGACGACGCCGCGGGCACTTGCCGCCTGCACAAACCGCAGGAAGCCCGAGTAGCCCAAACGTCGCTCATTGAAGTCAGCCTCACGCTTGCGGAGCTGGTCCTTCATACCCGAGAGTGGCTGCGGACCGCCCTTGCCGACTACGTCAACGAGGAGATCAAAGTCTTTGCTCACACCATCGGTCTTAGGGAAGTCGACCGCAGGGTCACCCCGGGAGCCATCATCGCTGAGTTCGATTATCGAATTGGTGGCGAGATGACGTAGTAGCTCGCCAAACGCACGGAAACCGTGATCAGCCTCACTGAAGGTCGGGTCTTTACGCAGCAGCGCCCTCTTCAGTGAAGACGAGCGGACGGTGCCATCCGAGGAGCGTTGCAGACCGGCGAGAGTGGTCGTCACCAGAGCGGCAACGTCCTCCGACGCCTGCGGCTTCTGGGCTTCGACGGTGTCCGGTTTCTTTGGCTTCTTCGTTGCGGGTTTCTTCTTTTGCTGTGGAAGCTCGACTCCCCCGAGGTTCTCGTAAAACAGAAACTCGTCACATGCCGGCGGCAACATCGCCGAGGTCGAAGCCTTTAGCCCGACGCCAAGCACACGTTTGTTGAGCTCACGGAGCTTCTGGACAAGAGGCGTGAAATCCGAGTCCCCTGTGCAGATGACAAACGCGGTCACATAGTCCCGCTCAAACGCCAGTTCGACGGCGTCCACTGCCATCTTGATGTCAGCAGCGTTCTTGCGAACCCGTCCGCGACGTTGCGGAATCTCAATCAGTTCTACCTGATTGTCGGCGAGCATCTGCCGATCCTTCTGGAAGGAGGACCAATCGGCATAGGCACGGCGCACCACAACCCTGCCCCGTTCCGCGAGGGCATCAGCGATGGGCTTGAAGTCGAATTCTATGCCTAGATCGTCGCGGGCACCTATGGCTAGATTCTCGTAGTCGATGAAAAGGCCAATACGTTCTTCTTCCATGACAGCGAGGGTAGCCCACTCGAAGGGTTCCGGCTCTGCCCAAAGAGGCTGTGTTCTCCCCGACATGGAACAATCGGATGTTGCTAGGTTCCTTGCAGCTCGTCAGGTGGCCGAGCGATGTTCACGGGAGGGGAGCATGAGCGAGGGTCACCGGAGGGCGCGGTGACCCTCGCCTCCTTTTCTCGGCCAAACGTTGGTCGCCAGACGTTATGGCCCAATATCGCCAATCCACACATCGATCCGTGTCGCGATACCAGGGCCGGGTTGATTCACCGAAAGCGCCAGGAGCCTGTCTTGGAGGATCAGCAGCGTCGGATACGGTTGGCTCGCTGGGATCGTGACGTCGCCCCAGAAGACACCATCAGGCGAAAACAAGGCCTTGTCGTATTCGAAAGAGTCGGGATAGCCGATGAATCCAGCACCGCCGCCCACTACAGAGGCCACGGTGCTCGGTTGATCGAGGATGATCCATTCCCCGTCGAGGTCTCGCACGCATTGCGCCCCGTCGTCGCCGGTGAGGTGGATTCGTTCACCGCTCGCGGCAAAGAAGAACGGTGAACATTGCCGTGGCGGCTGGAGCCACTCCGGCTGCCATGCCCTGCCTGAGTGTGAAGTCCACATCGTCACGTTCTCGTTGGTCGCAGACGAGTCGGGACGCTGGTAGACCGCGGCAACAAACCCATTGCCCCACGGTTGGGGTAAGAAGCGGCCCTGGGGTAAGGCGTTCCGTCCGGTGACCGGGAGAAAGCTGGTTCCGTCCTCTGACCTCCACATCAACGCGACGGGAATGCTGGCCAGGCTCGGAGTAGCGTCGAGCGGGTAGCCACCTTCCGGTAGCGGAATTGTCTGCAATACCTCCTCACCATCCAGCGTCAGCAGACGTATCCAAGCGTTGCCGTTTCCGACGAAGACCTCCGGCGGCTCGGCGAGGATTTGAATCGTGTCGTTGCCCTCGAGTCCGTAGAGGAATTCGGTACCCTGGTACTCGAATCGCGGGTCATCCAACTCCGTCCCAACGGGTAGATAGGGTTGGAGAACTGATTCGGAGATCTCGAAGTTGCCGATCATCATCGTGACAATTTCGTTGTCCTGATTGACTACAGTGGCCCAGGACCCAGTGGACAGCTCGGAGGGGATCGTCATGGGGATACGGGTCCATGAGGTGCCGTCAAGGGCGCGATTGGATACCGATCTCCAGAGTCCTATGCCAGCTTCAGTAGTCGCAGTGAGCAGCAGAGAGTTGCCAAAGGCGGCGAGCTCGACGGTGGCGGTGTCGTCTCCTAGCTCGAGCTTGTCGGCTTTCCAGGTGAGACCGTCGCTAGAGCTCCACAGTTCACTGCTGGTGTGCGCAGTCGGCTGGTTGAAATAGTTGACGACGAGGTAGATCGTGTCGCCGATTTCGACGGCGGCGGAGAACCCGGCGTACTCCATGCCAACCGGGACCGGCGGAACCGTTGCTGCTTCTGTCCAAGTCACTGTCGATATTGACGCAGGCGTTGCGGTGAAACCGTCATCTTGCGAGGAGTCAGATTGGTTCACAGCAGAGGTTGAGTTTGATGTAGCGGGTTCGCCTAGAGACGCAGCTCCCCAACCCAGCATGCCGCCGATGGCGAGCAGAACGGCGGCGATGGCGAGTTGCGGAGGTCGCGGTGGCTCTCCGGTGTGTCGATTGACCGGACCCACTCGCCTCGCGGCCCTACCGGCCGGTGGTCGGGAGTAGGCGTCGGCGGGGTTCGGGTCGGTGGTCATTGGTCAGTGGCCTCTCCAACCCATACAACCAGTGGCCGCGGCCGTGCGCTTCCGACAGGGCGGGCGATGGTCACCAGTCTCTCCCCGATCAAGAAGGTACGGATGCCCAGGATGTCCGGTGATGATTCCACGCGGTTCCAGTGGAATCCGTCGGTAGAGGTGAGGACTGCTTGTTCCAGCGAGTTCCTTGCCACCGCAAGATATCCGTCCGTACCGCCCTCGATCCAGACTGCGGATGCCGAAGAGACCTTGGTCGAGGCCGACAGGCGGACGTCCCAATCGGTTCCGTTCCCCGTCCGGCATATTGTGCCGAAGTCGTCGCTTGTCACTAGTAGGCCCGGATGACCAATGGCAAGGCCTTCCCAATCGCCGCATCCTGTTGGGGGAACCCAAGTACTCGGCGTCCACGAAGCACCGTTCGCCGTACGCCATAGTTGATGCATTCCCGAGGTATCGGCAACGGTGCTCACGAAGATATCCTCGAATGCCTGTGGCGAAGGCAGCACAGGAAGGTCGGCCAAGTCGACAGCTTCGAAATGCGCTCCGTCGCTCGAAGCCCATAGCGCCCCCGCCTGCAATCCCGCAACATCGGTGCCGTAATGGCCGGCCACCCTTGTCATCTTGATCGTGGGCGGGATATCTTCCGTGTGAATGGTTTTAGCGCCATTGGGGGAAACGATCTTCATCCACACCCGTGAATCGGCAACAGCGATGTCGGGAAGCTCTTGATACTCCAACAGACTGGTGACCGAGCTGTCTCCAGAAAGCCCGAGCAGGGACCGGGTGATGTCGAGTTGCATGTCCGCTACAACCACGACTTCGCTGCTGCCGTTGACTTCCGCGTTTACGACTGAAGACTCTCTGACAAGGTCCCCAATCCAGGGGGAGCCGGCGGGAAGGGCAACTGAGGTCCACACCGGATCCGCTCCATTCAGAAGCGACTGGGATCGCCAGACGGTGGCAGCGTTGCCATTCCACCCGGAGAGCATGAGTGCGCCTTCGTATACGTCGAGATCGGTGACGATGACCTCCGAGCCGAAATTCAACTGGATCAGGTCCCAGACCTCACCATCGGACGATCTCCACAGAACGCGGCCCGACCGGGCCTCGGCATCGTCGGACACCAATAGATAGAGATACTCCTCAATCCCCACAACGGTCGAAACGGCCCACGCAGTTTGTCCGGCCTCAGCTGGCCGCTGCTTCAGCCAGTTGTAGTGCGCAAGCGTTGGCGGTGCCGTCGGTGTTGCTTCGGGTGCGGCGGTGTCGGTCGGCGCAGCTGCGTTCGCGGTGTCGGTCGGCGAACCGAGTAGATACCCGCCGCTGGCCCCTATGACAACAAAGGCTATGGCGACTGCAATAGGCAACCGTCGCATTGTTTGCGGCGTCGATGGCTCAACCGTCAGCGGACGTACCGCGCCGTGGATCTCTCTCCTTGCCATGGCACGAGAGTACCGACCACGCGGAGTGTCGATGACGTCACCTATTCAAATAGTGACCTGATAGGGTCCGTCGCCATACCGACAAGGAACCCAATGACCGCACCCTTCGCCATCACCTTTGACTATCTGTGTCCGTTTGCGCGGAACGCCAATGAGGCTGTCGTCGAGGGTCTCCATGCCGGCGCCGATTGGGATGTCACTTTCCGTCCCTTCTCGCTTTCGCAAACCAAGGTTGAAGATTCCGAGCAGAACGTGTGGGATTGTCCCCTCGACGCGCAAGGAACCCGGGGCGTGCTTGCCCTCCTTTGGGGAATAGCAGTTCGCGACAATTGGCCGGACCAATTCCTCCAGTTTCACACCGCACTGTTTGATGCCCGGCACGGGCGGGGTGTCGATATCGGGGATGAGTCCGAGCTGCGGGCTGTGGCGGGCGGGGTCGGTCTCGACGCGGAGGCTGTCATCGCCGAGGTCGCCTCGGGGAGCGCTTTGCAGAGTCTGGCCGATGAGCATCACGAAGCCGTGAGCGAATGGGGCGTGTTCGGTGTTCCAACGTTCATCGTCGGAGACGAGGCCGTGTTTGTGCGAAGCATGGAACGTCATCGACCCGACGAAATCGAGCGCATCGTGGAACTTATCGAGTGGACGAACCTCAACGAGTTCAAGCGCACCAAATTACCCCGCTAGGGGATTGGCGCACCTCCAGCCGCCCGTTTCCCTGAGAATCACATCGGTGTCTGCCTATTCTCTCGGTGGCTTTGCCGTTGCCGCTTTAGCCCGCAAGGTTGGGATCGGAGGGAGAGCCGATGATCAGACTGGTAATACCAGCATTTGATGAAGCGATGGCGCTGGAGACTCTGCTGCCGCGCCTGCCCACCGTTGTCGCCGACCACGATATCGTCCCCCTGGTCGTATCGGACGGCTCCACCGATGCCACGGTTGAGGTTGCCAGACGATTTGGTGTTCCGGTGCTGGATCTCCACCCCAACCGCGGCAAGGGAACCGCGATACGCGCCGCCCTTGAAGTACTCGAAGATCTGGCATTCGACTTCGCCGTCTTCATGGACGCCGATGGTCAGCACAGCCCGGAAGATCTGCCGCGACTAGTCACTCCATTGCAACGTGGCGAGGCCGATATTGTGGTCGGCTCTCGCTACGCCGCGGATACGCGCCGGGGTAGCACGCCGCTCAATCGGTACATCGTCCGGTCGGGCACCATTGCGATCTTGAGTCGTATCCTCGGCACTCGCTTTACCGACCCGTACTGTGGATTCCGGGCGTTCACTCGTGATGCTCTTGATCGGGTCGAGTTATGTGGAGCTAGGTATGAGGGCGAACTCGAGGTTCTGTTCGATGCGCATCGATGCGGTTTGACTGTTGTCGAGGTGGCGATCGGGAGGATATACGGACCGGGTACGTCGAAGATGTCGGCGGACGGAGGGCCGATGATTGGGCGCGCCCGGGTAATTCGTCAGTACGCAACAACCATCATCAGCAAGACCCGAGAGTCGCGGTCCGCTGCTGACCAGACCGCGGACAGTCGATGAGGAAGGAGCTGTTGTGAGCCACGAACAAGACCTACTCGACGAATTTGCAGAGCTGATAGCGACCGACGAATTGATCGGCAAGGCTCCGGCGTTCCTTTCCTCGACGATGCAGCTGGTCGATCAGTTCCATACGACCGGCGACTTCCATGTTCCCGTCGATCCATTCAAGGGGGGAGCCAAACAGTCTGAACCAGAGCCGACCGTGTTCTACACAATGTTCTGGCGTATGTTCGACAAGACCCCAGCCGCGATGCTGCAGGGGTTTGCCGTTCCGCTCCGTCGCATCCTGGCCAAACGCATCTTCAAGAGCTGTGGCGACAATGTCATCATCCATCACAATGTGCTGTTCAACGTTGGTGGCAACATTGAGCTTGGTGAGGGTGCGCTGCTGAACCGCTATGTCATGCTCGACGATCGAGCGTCGCTCAGAATTGGGGCTTATACGATGGTGGCGGCCGGCGTGACCATCGAAACTCACACCCACCCATTCGAAGATTTCACCCAGCCAATCGCGATCTCTGGTAGGCAGGGCAAGCCGGTTGCGGTTGGGCCCAACACGGTGCTCGGTTACAACGCAGTCGTTATGGCGGGTGTGAGCATTGGGGAGCGCTGCATCGTTGGCGCGAATTCGGTCGTGACCAGGGACGTACCCGATTTCACAGTGGTCGGAGGGGTCCCCGCCAAGCCCATCAAGCAGATCGTTCCTCCCAACGACGACCCTACGGTGTGGCGACCACGGGCGAAGTAGTTCCAGGGGGATCGCGGTCTTAGTCGAAGATACTGGTGACCAGGTTTATGTCCGGGTTCGTGCCTTCGGAGATCGTGAAGTAGGAGTAGCCATCTGGCACAAATGCGATCGCCTCGCCCTGTACCTCGGCAGTGGATGGGGTTCTGCACGGTTCAGCGGCGAACGTCTCCGTGAAATCGATATCGAGTCGCTCCCATAACCAGACCTCGTTGTAGCCACGAAACACAATGACGCTGCCGGTTCGATCGATGTCTGCGGCCGTCACGAACACACCACTCTCGAGTGGAAAGGCCCCGACCGGGATCAGATCGGTCGTGGTTTCCTCGCTGAGGGCGCCGGCGGGAGCTCGGAAGATGAGGGCGGGTTCCCCCGACGACGGCTTGGTGATGACGAGCAGATCGCCCGTTATTGGATCGACGAACAACGATTCGGAGTCAAAGCCGGGGTCGGGGTAGGCGAGGTCGAACCGAGCCACGTTTGCCGTGGTACCGCCGGCGGGGTTGGGGACGGGTTCGGCGATCCGGTAAACGGTAATGGCTCCACGGAAGTGGAGATTGTCTCCGATATCGCCAAGATAGAGATAGTCGATCCCCGGTTCGGGCCCAGGGCCGATCGCCATATCCTCCCAATCGAAGGCGGGAGCATCGATCTCGAAGGTTCCCATGTCGACGCCGTCGATGGTGGTTGCATATACATTGGCTCCGCCCCCGGAGTCGTTGTGCATCCAGATGGTGCCTGGGTAAGTGTTGGAAACAGCGATACCCGAGGTTTCGGTTACCTCGTTGTTGGCGACGGTGCCGACCGCGATGGGTTCGTTGTATGACCGACATAGACCCGCGGGCGGCGACGGGGCCAACGTTGCAGGCGTCGTCAGTTGAGTAGTCGGTGGCGCTGATGTTGTGACGGCCGCGAATGTTGTCAGATTCGCTGCCGTTGTGGGAGCCGGGTCATTGACGGCACAAGCCGCGGCAACCAGCGCAACGGCAACCACAACCAATATGTGTTTCGATATGGCCACGTTGCGGAGCCTACGCCCCAGGGGAGAATACATAGAAGCTACGTTCAGGTTCCAAGAAGTCGTAGTGCGATAGCTTCCGCCAGGATGCCGTTGCGCAACTCGCCGATATCCTGGCTCTCGTTTGGTCCGTGGGCGCGACTGGTCGGGTCGGCAACACCGGTGAGCAAGATCGTGGCGTTCGGAAAACGCTCGGCGAAATCCGCAACGAAGGGGATAGAGCCGCCCTCTCCCATCTCCTGGGTCTCCGCTCCCCATGCCGCAGCGAAAGCACTCCGGAAAACGTCATAGATGGCCCCGCTGGTGTCGAGTGCGAACGCTTCGCCTGCGGCGCCCCTGGTCACGATCACCTCTGCGCCCCACTCAATGTTGCCCTCGAGGTGGGCTGCCAGTGCGTCCATCGCGGCTACCGGGTCGTCGCCGGGTGCGATACGGAGGCTGACCTTGGCGCGTGCAACCGGGACCAATTGGTTTATTGCTTCAGACAGCGGGGGAGCGTCGATTGCCAGAATCGATATCGCGGGTTTCGTCCACAAGCGCGACGTGATCGACCCTGAGCCCAACAGCTCGATCCCCGGCACCGGGTCCGCCTGTGCGCGCAGCTCGGCCTCGGTCAGGTCCAGCGAAGGATCATCGCCCGACACAAGGCCAGCCACGGCAACCTCGCCGTTCTCGTCATGGAGCGTCGCCAACAGCCTGGCCAATGTCGTGATCGCGTCTGGGATAGCTCCGCCGAAACTGCCGCTGTGAACGGCATACTTCAGTGTTCTCACCTCGACAATGCAATCCACGAGACCGCGCAGCGAAGTTGTCAATGTGGGCGTACCGACCGCCCAATTGCCTGCATCTGCAATGACGATCACCTCAGCCGCCAGCAGTTCCTGGTACGTCTCGAGGAACTCACCGAGGTGGGTCGACCCGATTTCTTCTTCGCCCTCCACGAGAACCTTGACGCCGACTGGGGGTTTGCCATCGAGGGCGAGGATGGCACCAGCGTGAACGATGATGCCCGCCTTGTCATCGCTGGTGCCACGACCGAAGACACGACCGTCGCGTAGGAAGGGCTCGAAGGCCTCGGTCTCCCACTCGTCGGTCGGCCCTGGCGGTTGAACGTCGTGGTGCGCATAAAGCAGAACGGTCGGCGCACCTTGTGGGGCCGGGATTTGGGCGTAGACCGCTGGATGGGCGCCTTCGATTTCTAGGGTACGAACATGGTCGAATCCGGCGCTGCGGAGCAATTCCGCGGTGAACTCAGCAGATCTTCTGACCTGGGCTGGGTCATAGCCGGGAGCGCTTACGGAGGGGATTCTCACCAGGGCGTCGAGGTCCTCACGAAGTGAGGGCATCAGCCTGTCAACTGCTTCTCTGAGGTCGTCATGCATAGACATGAGACTAGGAGACTGTTGAGCAAATGCCGTGGTGGCTCGTCCCTGCGACAAAGTGGATGGTCACGGTGATGCCGATGAGCTGAAACTGGCATTGTTGAACAGGCGACTAGGTGTGTTGTTCCTCGAGCACCGAGCCGACGTTGAGATTTAGTACCGTGGAAGACACGGAGGTGTGTGCAGTGGGTAATTGGTTGGTTGGTACTCTCGTCACCGGAACGTTGATCACCCTTGGCTGGGTGTTCTTCACGGAGGTGCTCCCGAAGATCGTGGCACGCCGCGCCGCCCTTCCGCCGCAACAGCCGCTGTCGAACCTGTCTGGTGTTGATCACGAACCTGTGTTCGCGATCGACGCCGAAAGCTCAATGTTGTCTAGCAAGATGACTCACGATGTGTTTGTGAGCGAAGCCTCGGACCTCGTGCTGCAGGCGCGTAGCGCAGGACTGTTTGCAGACGATCTTCTTGCTGAGGCGGCCGAAAAGGCTGGAGATGCCGTCAAGCTTCGGCCCGGTAGTTTTGCGGCGAATCTCCTCGCGGGTGAGATTGCGATGAAGAGGGCGATGTCCGCACCCGACGGCACTGCGATTCCCTTTCTTGAAGAGGCGGCACTCAGGTTCGCCGTCGCTACCCAAACCAAGAAAGGCGTAGTCGATGCCTACGTCGGCCGGGGTTGGGCGCACCTTGAAAGGGCGTACAGGCTTGATGCGGAATCGTCACCTGCTGCATACCTAGACGCCGCAGAGGTCTTTCTAAAGGGGTTCCGCGTTAGCCCGCAGAACCTGTTCATTCTCAAGGGCTGGGGACTCGCCATCGACGGACTGGGCAGGATCATTAGTGAGACCGCGCCTCCGGCGATTGCTGCAGAAGAGGGCTATCGGCTGGCGCTTGCCGAGCATCGCGGCGGCGACCACGAGCTTCACAAGTGGTTCGCCAACATCCGTGGTGCGGATGAAGCGGTACGAATCCCGATGCCGGCCTTACGCGACCTTTACTAGCGCGTAGACCTGTTTTGTGCCGACCGTTGTACGACAATCATCTATTCTTATGTAACTTGTTCGTATCGAAGAGGGAGTTTGAATGGCGCTGCGACGATTCCGGGGCCACCGTGGTGGTGACGGTGGGCAGATCAAGGGTTTTGCTGAGCGTATCGCGTCGGCAACGAAGCCGGAGCCGTCGGGGGGCGCCGAAGCAAAGGCGACTTCGGTGTTGGCGCCCGGTCTCACCAGATATCAGCGCCAGACTGCCAACCTTCCCACCGGGGCCAAGCAGATGACGATCGCGGAGCTCACCAACATCGTCGTGGATCTTCGCAAGGAAAACGACTCGGCTGAAGAAGGCGACGAGTAGGTCTACGAAGCTGTCAGCGCGGGCTTCTTGTTGTCTCTGCGCGTATGGGGCCTGCCGCCCACTGAATGGGTGTGTGCCTGCCGGAAGGACCCCATGTTCCCGCGGCATAGCTGTGCAGCTTGTGTCCATTGGTGGCTGCATCGACGACCGGGTCGTAGAGGCGCCATGAGGCTTCAACCTCATCGGCCCTAACAAACAAAGTCTGGTCGCCCTGGATGATGTCAGAGATCAACGTCTGGTACGCATCGGGGAGGTGATCGAAATCGTCGGCATACATGAATCGCAGTTGCTTCTCGACAAGTTGCAACGACTCACCTGGTGACTTGACATCGAAGTGAACTTCGAAACCCTCGTTTGGCTGAAGTATCAGTTTGATGATGTTCTGATGGTCCTCACACATGTCCTTCTTTCCATGGAACAGACAGATGGGCGGAGGTCGGAACCTAATGACGACCTGAGAGCTCTTGGCCGGCATGCGCTTGCCGGTTCGCAGATAGAAGGGCACACCCTGCCAGCGCCAGTTGTCAATCTCGATCTTGAGACTGATGTACGTCGGAGTTGTCGACTCGTCAGGTACCTGGTCTTCGTCGCGGTACCCGACCATCTTCGCGCCGTCGAGATCACCGGGTCCGTATTGCCCAAGGGTGACCTCGCGGAGGTCGATCGGCCTGATCGCATTCAGCAGCTGGACCTTGCCATTGCGGATCGCCTCCGCGTCGAACGAGTGAGGAGCCTCCATCGCCACCAGGGCCAGAAGCTGCGTCAGATGGTTCTGCACCATGTCGCGAATGATGCCGGCCCCGTCGTAGTAGGCCGATCGTTTTTCTATCCCGATTGACTCAGCGACGGTGATCTCGATGGCATCGACACGGTCACGGTCCCAGCTCGACTCGAACAGCATGTTGGCAAAACGAAAAGCCAAGAGATTGCGTACCGTCTCTTTGCCGAGGTAGTGATCGATTCGATAGATCTGGCTCTCATCGAAATTGCGGTGAATCAGACTGTTCAATGCCTGTGCGGACGTGAGATCACGACCGAATGGTTTCTCGATGACGATTCTGGTCCAACCGGGACTCTGATTCAGACCGGATTTACTCAGCGCAGTTATGACCTCGGGGAAGGCCGCGGGTGGCAGCGCAAGGTAGAAGATACGGTTGCCGGGAAGGCGATGTTCTGTCTCTATGGCGGCAATCTTGTCGGCAAGGATTCCAAGCGTGTCCTCGCCGCGCTGAATTTGCTGGAAGTACACGCGTTCATCACACCATTGGTCGCCGTCGTTGATGCCGGCTTTCTGCAGCGACTCTCTTGCGAAACTCCGGTAGCCGTCGTCATCGAGGTCCTGCGAGGAGACACCGACCAGGACCGATTGATCAGCGACGCTGGAGTCAACCATGACTTGATACATTGACGGAAGCAGCTTGCGACTCGCTAGATCGCCAGTGCCGCCGTAGATGATGAATAGATGTGGTTCAGTCACTTGCCGACGGTCCTCCGCGACCACCGCCGATTGTCCGAAAGCTCCTCGCATGGAAGCGAGGGGCCCGGTGACGAAGTTCGTTTCGATTCTGCACAATTACCTCTGAGGAGATTGCCTTCGGGCAGGTCATCGACGCCACGGTAGCTCCCGTTCCCCGGTTCGAGCTCGGGACCGCCTATCAGTAGATCAAATACTCGATGATCCGTCCTAGCAACGTCTTGCGTGCGGAGACCTTCGCATACACCAGCAACGCAGGTGCATCGACCATTTCGGCGATCCGGTCTGCAAGATCCGCAAAGACGTTGAAGCGTGTCGCGACCGCCCCCATCACGACGAGGTTGGCACCGCGCGAGAGGTGGGCCAGAGTCTCAAGCAACTCTCCTGCTGGCTCAATCCGGCTCTCTGTTGGTAGGTCGATCATCTCATGGAGACGCTCGTGATACTCGGTTATCGACGCCACCTGCGCACCGGTGGCCTCCTCGTTTACGACGTGGACGAAGCGGATCGATGCTTGTTCTCGTTGTGCGATGCGGTCGGCGAGGCTGATCTTGAGTACGTCATATGGTCCGCCAGAACCCAAGATGACAATGTTGTCGATCTCGCTGAGGCCGCGGTTGCGGAACAGGATGGTGTCGCACTCGGAGTTATCGCGAAGCCAGCGGAGATCGCGGACAAATGGTCTGTTGCTACGAACATCACTTGGCATCTCGGCGAGGAGCAGATCGATGTTCTGTTCGTCGATTCGTTTCTGGTGGTCCTCGCGGATGGCGGATGGGATTATCTCGTTGAGCTCTACCCCAACCTTCTTGGCGATGGCCTCGATCTCTTGCGCCCACGCCTGTTCCTCACGGGCATCGCCTGGACCGCCCCGGTCAAGCCTGCTTATGTCGATTGACCCGCCTGCCCGCGTTAGGTCTGCCGCGATCTGCAGGATTTCCCGCAATCGCCTTCGCTTCATGCCGCGCCAGCTCAAAACAAGGATGTGTGAGGCACCCGGATGAGCCAGAGCCTCTTCTGTCAAGGAAATCAGCCGCCCGGTGTCACGAATCCGCAGAGCATCAAGTGAGGCGCTTTCCCTGCTGGCACGGGAGCGTCCAAACGCTCGATACCACAAGACCCCGGTACCGACGATGAGCACAGATCCGATCACAGGAATCATTCCCATTTGGGTCAGCAGAATGAGTGCTCCGACGATCCCGACTACCTGTGTCCACGGGTACAGAGGCGAACGGAACGATGGTTGGTACCACTCAAGATGGCTCTCTCGAAACGCGATGACCGAGAGATTCACCAACGAGAAGACGATGAGCTGGAATGCCGAGGCGAGTTTCGCCAGTTCGAGAAGCGGGACAAAAGTGATCAGAAGCAAAAGAACTACTCCTGTCAAGAGGATCGAGTAGGTGGGAGTGGAGCGCGGGCTGACCCTGGCGAGGGCCTGCGGTGCCAACGCATTGCGTGCCATGGCAAACGGATACCGCGAAGATGCCAGAACGCCGGCATTCGCCATCGAGATCAAAGCGATGATGGCGACGACGATAATTATGTCGACACCGACCGACCCCATGAATTGTTTCGCTGAGTCGCTCATGGGGGTAGCGGTTTCAGAGAGCGCATCGGCGCCAGTGCTGCCAACCATCACCCACGTGATTAGCGGGTACACGAACAGCATCAGCGTGACTGAGAGGAGGATCCCGGCGGGGACGTTGCGCTCCGGACGTCGCACCTCTTCGGCGATCGATGCGACCTTGGTCACACCGATGAACGAGACAAACACTAGCCCAGTAGCCGAGAGCAATCCCTTTACGCCGTGACTGAGGAACGGCTCGAACTCAGAGGAGTCCACCGCACCCGCACCGCGGATCACGAATACCGCCAGCACCCCGAGTACAACGGCAATCAGGATCGATTGGAACCGTGCGGTGATCTTGGCCCCTCTGATGTTGATGGCGATGATTACGACTGCAAGCCCGAGGGCAACAGGGCGCTCGGGGATTTCGCGGAACAGGTGTAGGTACGCGCCGAGCCCAACCAATGCGAAAGCAGATTTGAAGATCATCGAGAACCAGACGCCAAATCCCGCGATGGTTCCCATTAGCGGTCCCATTGCACGGTCGATGTACAAGTAGGTACCACCAGACTCGGGCATGGCGGTCGCCATCTCGGATTGGGATAGAGCGGCTGGGAAGATGATCAAGCCGGCGATTATGTAGGCAAGAACCACCGCAGGGCCCGCGATTTTGGCAGCCAGACCAGGCAGCACGAATATGCCGCTTCCAACCATCGCGCCGACGCTGACAGCAAAGACACCGTATAGGCCGAGTTTCGCTTCCAACCTATCGGTCAAGTTTGTTCCTCTGGTCGGGTGACTAGCTATGTACGGCGGTCATCGGGTAAATGAATCTTATCGAAACCTGGAATCTGTCTTAGGGCGAGCAAGAATTGTGCCGACCATAGTGGTAGCTATGAGAAGTGACACCATCAAGGGTCGTTCGATTCGACCGCGCTCACGGCGACCGAAGCAGTATTCCGACGACCGCGTTTGCGGGAGCGAGGGGTGCGATACCCTGATTTCCAGGTACAACGCAAAAGAGTTCTGCCACAGTCATGCCCCGAAGCGGTACCCCCGGGTGCGAGGGCGCATCATCGAATCGACATAACTCGAACAAAAGCTCAAGCGAATAGAGAAGTCGGCTCTTGAGCCGGTCTTAACCTGGATCGCGCAGGATCGCTGGCGTCGGCGTAGCTCCCCTTTTGCCTCTGCCGTCCTGCTACGGCGCGTCGGCGCTGTACCTCTTTTCATGCGTCTCTCATGTGCATCTGCTAAATCTGTCCTTGATAGTCAAGGAGTAAAGGTGCCAGACCAGCAAAGTCATCGTGTTCTCGTGGTGGAAGACGACGGAGCCGTTCGCCGTGCGGTCGAGCGTGCCTTGTCGTTCGAGGGTTATGACGTAGTTACCGCTCGTGACGGAGCAGAGGCGCTTGCGATCGTGCTGAATGACAAGATCGAGGCGATTGTCCTCGACGTCATGATGCCGATCGTTGACGGGCTCGAGGCATGTCGTCGCATTCGAGCGCGTGGGGACACGACCCCGATTCTGATTCTGACTGCACGTACTGATGTCTCGGATCGTGTTGCAGGTCTGGATGCCGGCGCTGACGATTACCTCGTTAAGCCTTTTGCACTCGAGGAGTTGCTGGCAAGGTTGCGAGCGCTGTTGCGTCGATCATCGGGCAATGTTGCCGAAGTCATGAAGGTCGGCGATTTGGTGATGGACACCGGGTCGCGAGAGGTGCGTCGCAGCGACGCAGTGCTGGATCTGACCAAAACGGAATTTGATCTGCTGGAACTGCTGATGAGTAACCCCGGAATCGTTATCGACCGCGACACGATCTATGACCGTATTTGGGGATACGACTTTGCGACATCATCCAACTCGCTCGACGTATACATCGGCTATCTCCGTCGCAAGATCGAGCTCGAGGGCACATCTCGCCTAATCCAGACCGTGCGCGGCGTCGGATACGTTATTCGGGAGGGCTGATTTTGAGTCTTCGTGTCCGTATTGCGCTGATCTCTGCCGGCGCGGTTGCCATCGCGATCGCTATTGCAGCGTTGATCACATTCAATGCGACCAAGTCCGAGCTGCTGGCGGAAGTTGATGCAAGTCTCAAAACGAGGGTCGAGCACTTCGAGCAGATCGACGATTTCCGCGGCCTGCTTGCCGCTTTCGCCTCTCTGGAAGAACCCGATCAGCGCGGCCCGTTTGGTCGTGGCGCCAGCGGCTTCGATGCGATCTACGTGCAGTTCCTACCCGCGGGGGCGACCACAGCGATCGGGTACCCGACGCCTCTCCCCGTTGGTCCGGCGGAGCAGGCGGTTTTTGACGGGTCTGAGACTCTGGCCGTGCGCACGGTCAGCATCGATGGCGACAATCTGAGAATGCTGACGTCGGCGCTGCCAAGCGGGACAGTTCAGCTGGCTCGCTCGCTGGCTGAAGTTGACAACAGTCTCGAGGGCCTGGCTTCGGTGCTTCGTCTTGCGGCGGTAGTTGGTGTGGCGCTGGCTGGAGTGGTCGGGTTCCTTGTCGCCCGCGGTGCGGCGCGTCCGATCGCTCAGCTAGCTGAGGCCGCCGAACATGTTGCAGAGACACAGGAACTTGCCGCCCGGATTGAGGTAGATCGAAACGACGAAGTAGGTCGCCTCGCTCAGAGTTTCAACTCGATGCTCGCAGCCTTGGAGGGGTCTCGTGAGCAGCAACGCCGCCTCGTCCACGATGCAGGGCACGAGTTGCGCACTCCACTCACCGCGATACGGACCAATGTCGAACTCCTCGGCAAGATGGAACACCTGCCCGCGGACGACCGAGCCCAGATGATTGAAGATATTGACTCTGAGATTCAGGAGCTCACGTCGCTCGTGGGGGAGCTGGTCGATCTTGCGGCGGATGCGCCAACTGAGCAAGTGGTTTTCGCCGCGTTCGATCTCGGTGATCTGGTCGATGGTGTCGTTGACAAGTATCGGCGGCGAACGGGTAGGACAATCAACGTTGCCAGCGATCACTCGATCGTGATGGGTGAGGAGTCGCAGCTGGAGCGCGCCATCAGCAACCTCATCGACAACGCGGACAAATGGAGTCCCGATGCATCGCACATTGACGTATTTGTCGCATCTGGTCGGGTGTCGGTGGTAGATCAAGGTCCTGGCATTGATCCTGCGGACCGGCCGCACATTTTTGAGCGGTTCTACCGAGCCATCAGTGACCGGTCCACCCCGGGGTCTGGTCTCGGTCTGTCGATCGTGGCCAAAGCTGCCGATGATCATGGAGGGGCTGTATTTGTCGGAGATTCGGCGACGGGCGCCATCGTTGGCTTTGAGATCCCCGTCGTAACCGACGCCTCCACGTCGGCTGCAGGCGGTCCCATCATGAACCCGCGGTCGTCGTCTCGCCTGTGACGACAGGGACTGCCCGGGTGCGACTGTTGTTAGCGTGGTCGGGTGGAAGACTCCCTCGTTGAAGATTCAGTGGCTGCGCTGGCCCATGTTCTGAGCTGCAAAGCCGATGGGGTGGAGCGAGCAGGTCAGACTCAGATGGTGAAAGCAGTGGCAGCTGCTATCGCGGGCCGTTCCCACCTCGTTGTCGAGGCAGGAACGGGTACTGGCAAGTCTCTGGCATATCTGATCCCTGCCGTTCTGTCAGGGCAGCGGGTTGCCATAGCCACCGCTACAAAGTCATTGCAGAACCAGCTTGCTGACGCCGATTTGCCGTTTCTCGCCAAGAATCTTGGAGTGCCGGTGTCGTGGTCCGTCGTCAAGGGTCGCCAGTCATACGTGTGCATGGCGAAGCTCTCCGAACGTCTTGGACCCAATCTTGACGGTGGGACGCAACTTTTTGATGAAGACGGCGACGACCTGGGCGTGGTCGCCGACTGGGTGCGATCTGGGGGAACGGGTGATCGTGACGACCTGCCGGTCACGGTCCCCGATGACGTGTGGCGTCGGGTCTCGGTGTCTGGAATGGAGTGCCCTGGGAAGAAGCAATGCCCGCAAGGGGCCAAGTGCTTCGCAGAGGCGGCGATTGACGCGGCCCGAGATGCTCAGATCACGGTGACCAATCATCACCTCTATGCGCTGCACATGGCGGCCGGACGCCGGATATTGCCCGACCATGATGTCATCGTGTTCGACGAAGCACACAAGCTGGAGGCGGCGTCTTCAGCAGCGTTTGGCGTGGATGTGGGAGGTGGTCGTCTCGGCACTTTTGCCAACAATGCGCAGCGCTTGATCGGCCCTGCACAGCGCGACCAACTTGTGGGCGAGGTGCGGAGTTTCGTGGGGCGGCTCAACGATGCCATTGAGCTGTCGCCAGAAGCGCGATTGAATCCGGCGGAGGGGTCTCTCGGCGAGGCGATACTTGGAGCAATCCGGGCGGTGTCACAGGTGACCAGGGCGTTGCCCAAGACCGATGACGATGCGCCGCTGGCCGGTCCCATTGCCAGGGTGCGGGCTCAAGGCGGTCACATCCAGGCCGATTTCGGGATCGCTCTCGACATGCCAGACGGATACGTGGCCTGGGCTGAGCCGGGTCGGCGGGTCGTCAGAGTCGCACCGATCACCGTCGATTTCTCGATCGCGGCCAACTTGCTCGTGCACCACCCCACGATTCTGACCAGCGCCACGCTAACCACAGGTGGTTCGTTTGCTCCGCTGGCGCGGCGACTCGGGTTGACCGCGCAACCGATGAGCGATGATCCTGCTGCGTTTGATGTCGAAGATCCGTTGCCTCGCACCTACGAAGGGCTTCGTGTCGAAGGAAGCTTTGACTATGCGACACAAGGGTTGCTGTATGTGGCTTCTGCTTTACCGGATCCACGGGAAGATGAATGGAGCACGGCAGCCGGGGCCGAGTTGAGAGCACTGGTCGAGGCCGCGGGTGGCCGTGCCTTAGTGCTGACCACGAGCTACCGCATGCTTGAGGTGGCAGCCACAGCTCTCGAGGGTGTTCCGTTTGAAGTGCTTGTCCAGGGAGAGACGGCGAAGCGGCAACTCATTGCGCGCTTTGCCGCTACTGAGACGGCAACTCTGGTAGCCACGATGGGCTACTGGGAGGGCATCGACGTTCCTGGGCCATCGCTGTCACTTGTGGTGATCGACCGGATTCCGTTCCCAAGGCCGGACGATCCGTTGATGCAAGCGAGGCGCGAGGCTGTGGTTGCCAGAGGCGGCAGCGCCTTCGATGAGGTTGACCTGCCCCATGCCACTGTGCTGCTCGCACAAGGTTCGGGACGGTTGATCCGCAATGAGAAAGATCGAGGCGTCATCGCGATCCTCGATCGGCGGCTGACCGCGATGCGCTACGGCCAACGAATCTTGCGTTCTCTGCCGCGGTTGCTGCGAACATCAGACAGGGACCGAGCGGTTCATTTCTTGCGGGATGTGTCAGCGTCTCGAGCGACCTCAGACGAGGTAGGTTGACGGTATGGATCCTCTGGACGCGCCCCACGTCTTGCTTTCGTGCTTTTCGGCAGCGGTCCGTGCCGTTGACCCAGAAGAGGCGGTGGTGCGGAACCTCGCCAGCGTCGGCAGTTCGGGGAGGATCGTTGTTCTTGCACTCGGCAAGGCCGCGCCTGCGATGACTAGAGGTGCCGCGCGTGCGCTGGGGGCTGCCGAGTTGGCGGGCCTTGCAGTCAGCAATCACCAGGGTGAGGTGCCGCCAGGCATCGACCTGATAATTGGGGGCCATCCGGTCCCGAATCAAGAAAGCTTGGATGCCGGTTCGGCCTTGCTCGACCTTGCGACAAGTCTGACCGCGGACGACGTTGCCATCGTGCTCATATCGGGTGGCGGATCGGCGTTGGCGGAGGTGCTCGTTCCCGGACTCTCGCTTGCCGACCTCGCCGCCACCAATGAACTGCTGCTGCGTTCCGGTGCAGACATCATCCAGACCAACACGGTGCGGAGAAGGCTTTCGTTGTTGAAGGGAGGGGGATTGGCTGCTGCTGCCAGCCCGGCTCGACTCGTCACGCTCGTGGTTTCCGATGTGATCGGCGACGCCCCCGCGGCGATAGCTTCCGGTCCTACTGTGGATGCGGCTGACAGTCCCGACTCCGCCCTCGATATCGTTACGACGTTGGGCCTGCAAGATCAGTTGCCGATCGCAGTCATGACAGTGCTGTCGAATCCGCCGATTGGGCGCCCAGAGCCTGCGGTTCAGGACCTCAAGATCGTTGCGAGCGGTGCGGTCTCCGCCCACGCTGCAGCCGTGCAGGCGGAGCAATTAGGTTTTCGCGGCACCGTTATCGATACCCGGCTTGCCGGCGATGCTGCTGCTGCCGCAGGTGAAGCCCTACAACGGAGCTCCCTCGGGATCTCGGTCTTCGCCGGCGAGACCACGGTAAATGTTGTTGGCGACGGAGTCGGCGGCAGAAACCAAGAGGCGGCATTGGTGGCCGCGACCTTGATCGATGGGCTTGAGGACATCTACTTTCTTGCCGCAGGAACCGATGGCATCGATGGCACAACCCGCGCCGCCGGGGCCATCGTTGACGGTGCAACCGTGCACCGTTCCGTCCTTGCCGGTTTCGAGGTGAGCGAGGTTCTGGAACGCAACGATTCCGGCACACTGTTTGCGGCGATCGGTGATCAAGTGGTTACCGGCCCGACCGGTACCAACGTCGGTGATATCTGGCTGGTGTTGCGCACGGAGTGACCCGAGTTGCGCCGAAGCCTTACTATCAGCGCATGGAACTCACTGAGCGCGAAGTCAGAGTGCTGGGTTGCCTCATCGAGAAGGAGATGACGACTCCTGACTACTACCCGATGACGGTTAACTCGCTTGTCAGCGCTTGCAACCAGAAATCCAACCGCGCTCCGGTCGTTGACTTCAGCGAAACCGAGGTTGTCGACGCCGTCGATCGATTGCGTGGTCAAGGTCTTGCTCGCACTGTGCATGGCAAGGGAGATCGGTCCTTGAAGTACAAGCATGTAGCCACGGAGATCCTGAAGGTCGCGCCCCGGCAAGCTGCTCTTCTTGCGGTGTTGTTGCTCAGGGGGGCGCAGACACTCGGGGAGCTTCGGGGTCGGACCGGCCGATATGCCGAGTTCGCCGGGCTCGACGATGTTGCTGAAGAGTTGGGTGTGCTGGCAGCGGTCGAGGAGCCGCTCGTGGAGATGCTGATGCGCAGGCCGGGGGAGAAGGAGTCGCGTTATCGACATCTCTTAGGCAAGCCGGTCAATGAGAGCGATGAGACAGTCGCTGCGCCCGTTGACATGGTCGTCGACGTTGGGGACCAAAGCCGGGTTGCCGAACTGGAGTTGGAGCTGGCGGAATTGCGCGAGCGTGTTGCCAGGATGGAGCGCGAGCTAGGACTCTAGTTCTGCCCGAACTGCATCGACCCCGAGTGACTTCAGGTAACCGACGTCCGTTTCGAATGCCAGCGGAGGCAGTTCGTCAAGGGCAAAAAAGGCCGCATCGTCAGCGTCATCACCCGCTTTCAATTGGCCGCCCGAAACTGCGCCGGCAAACCAAATCCCGACAGTAAGTTTGCCTGGATCGTGAAAATTGGATTGCACCCACACCACATCGCCAATCTCGGCGTGTAGCCCTGTCTCCTCGTGGAGTTCCCTGGCTGCAGCTTCTCGAACGTCTTCGCCGTAGTCCACATATCCTGCGGGGATCGCCCACAGACCCGGCTTGGTGGCGCCCTTGCCTCGCTTGATGAGCAGTAGATGCTCGTTTTCCCAGATGACCACAGCTGCGCCCACCCCGGGGTTGCGGAAGTGGACATAGCGACACTCTGGGCACCGTTTTCGAATCTTTCCGGAGACCTCAGCATCTTCTAAGAGGGTGGCGCAACGCGGGCAGTAAGTGAATTCGCCTGGCCATTCATGAGTGTGCATATCGTCAGTGTCCCAGCCTTGGCCGGGTGTAGCAACGAATCAGGCGAATGGAGGTGCCGCCGTGCCTCAGACCGGTTTGAGTTCGACGGTGACCGTCGTCGAACGTGGGGTCGACTCGAGTTGCATCGGGAGACAGAAATCGAACGTGGTCCAGCCGTCACCGCGGTGGTAGGACAGATCGCCACCCATCAGCCGCGCCAACGATCGCGAAATGGTCAAACCCAGTCCGAGTGATCCAGGTTGTGTCCCCGGATCGTGGGCGCTCTCGTAGGGGGCGAAGATCCGCTCCTGGTCACTCTCCGGGATGCCATCCCCATTGTCGCTCACTCGGATGTGAGCGGACTCGCCTTCGACTTGAGTGGCG
Source organism: uncultured Gemmatimonadales bacterium (assembly GCA_964195945.1). GTDB lineage: Bacteria > Actinomycetota > Acidimicrobiia > Spongiisociales > UBA5794 > JAAETI01. The sequence continues at coordinate 36,823 of CAXMRC010000004.1, read as the reverse complement.
ACGTGGATTTGGTGTCCACCATATCTTTGGGCGTTCGTGATCAGGTTGCGGAGGATCTGTCGAACGCGGCCATCGTCGGCTACCACGGTCGCGTCACAACCAGTGACAACCACGTGGTGGGCGGACCCTGCGGTTGTTTCCACAACTCTCGAGATGAGAGGACGAAGCTCCACAGAGCCGGGAACGATTGTGAGTGAACCCATCTGAGCCCTGGCCGCCGTCAACAAGTCTTCGACCAGATTTGTGAGATCCCCAGCTTCCTCGGCAATGGACTTCAGCATTGCGTCCTCGTCCTCTGTGCTGAAGTCGTACCGGTTGTCGCGCAGCATCTCTGCGAACCCGAGGACACCAGTTAGCGGGGTGCGAAGCTCGTGGCTAACGGCGGCGATTAGCTGATCTTTGGAACGAATAAGTATCTGTTTTTGAGTGATTTCGTTCTGGAGCTGTTCAATGACCCTGGCCCTTTCCAGAGTAAGGCTCGCGTGATTGGCGATCGTGTCGAGCAGCTCGAGATCGGCTTTGGAGAACCGCTTGGCGATCCCCGTGCGACCGGTCACCACGAGCACGCCGATGCTGCCGTCTCCATGGCGAATCGGCGAGATCATTCCGCAGGCGGCGCTGCGACCGACGGCAATTCGGAGCCGGCTGTCCCGCGTCTCGGGGCCGAACATTCGCGCTGCTTTGTCTCCTAGCGACAGCTCGAATAGTTCCGCTACTTCGGCGACCGGCATCTGATGCTGCGCCGGGTTCTCCCCAGCAGAGAAGCCGAGGTACGAGGCGTGAGAATCGGCGGAGTCGGACAAGATGATTTCGCCGTGCTGTCCGCGAAGTATCGATACCGCCTCCCGCAAGGTGACAACCGCGATATCCCTGCTCCCAAGGGTGCCATCGACTTGGTTGGTGAAGTCATAAAGCGAGCTGAGATCATCATGGCGTCGGCTCAATGACCCGAAGGCGCGGAACAGTATGAAGAAGAACGTCATGGCGGTGGCAAGAAGCAGCATCGCTCGTGGCTCATATTCCAGAACAACGACGCCAATGGTGCCGACAAAGCCGACTGCGATGCTTATCAGCGACCCGACTGCAAACGACCGGATGATCTCGGCAAGCCTGCGGCGGCGGTCGCTGAGAGCGATGACCACGTCCACCAGGGCTGCCGAAACTGTCACGGCAACGGCGATGGCGACCATCGCGGCAAGCCAGCCTTGTGGTGAAGCTGGTGTCGAGGCGCCGAGCACGATCCGATATGTAGCAATGGCAACGGTTGTTTCCAGCGTGAAGAGGGCGAGGTTGAACGTGAGCTTGAGCAACGGTTGGCGCCTCGCAACCAACACGGTCGCCCCGGCGAGCACCCGCGCCGCGATCACTGCCATGGGGGCAGCCATGGCAAGTCCCATAACCAACGGAATCTCGCTCATCGAGATCGTATGCGAGTCTCGTCGGGCCGGTAGATGAACCATCATGCTTTCTGACAGGACAAAGCCAATAGCCAGCATCCACCAGGTGAGCTGGCCAGGGCCGGCAACTGATCCGCCGCCTCTGAGCACTATCAAATAGAGGATGGCCGCGTTGATAAGCATGCCTACGGTGAGGAAGGGAACAACCCAGACTGCCCGCTTATGGCGGGTCGCCTCTGCCATCTTGTTCATCTCCGCCGATGGCTCGTCCCTCAGACGAACATCCTGCGGTGTTGAACCGTCAACGATCGCGGCGACGACATCGGTCGCGACGCAAATATCTGTGCGTGGCGCGGTCTCCGAAACTTCCTTGTCACAAGAGCGTGGTGAATAGGTCACTACCTGTCATTGTCGGCATTTCGGGGCGCAAATCTTGATGATTACTACACGGCACGGTGACCTGCCTAGTCCGACTAGTCATGTTGTGCGTGGCCTATTTGGTTCTCAAGCTTTTGTTACCGAAATGCCGATTCGAGGATGGATAGACAATCTTGTTTCCCAGAACTAGGAGGTTGCACGGATGCTGACCACAGGTGTTTTGCCCAGACGAGCCGTCGCTCTTGTCGCTGCTCTCGTACTGACCCTTTCGGTCGCTTTTGCGGCCATAAGTAACAGTTGGACCGCCACTGCCGCTCCGGAGGAGCCAGCCGGAGTCGAGTTAGTTGCCGACGACGACGTGACTTTGGCCGGGCCATCTTGGACGTGGTACTCCAGCATCGAGCTGCCGCCCGTCGACTACTTTGGTCCGAGCTGGGGGTAACCACCAACGTTTCGCATAGGGTTGTGGCCGGACAAATGTCCGGCCACAATTGTTTTTCGGAGTAGGGACCGTGAGATCCCCGAGACCGTTGTTGGGTATCTCCACGAGCATCATTGTGGGTAGGGTTGTGGCCAGCCAGCAAAGGGTGGAGATTTGACTCCTGAGGTCCCATCGGTTCCATATGACGTTGTGCGGCGCTCGCCGGAAGAGATGTCCGGTCGTGCCGTCAAGTTCTACGAGTTGCTGAACAGCCGGCGCAGTGTTCGTGAATTCTCCAGCGATCCGGTGCCCAGGAACTTGATCGAATATGCAGTCCAAACGGCCTCAACAGCACCTTCTGGTGCCAATCGGCAACCATGGACCTTTGTACTAATTGGCGACTCCACCGTGAAGACGAGGATCCGCGAGGCTGCCGAGGAAGAAGAGGCCGAGAATTATGAGGGCGGCCGGCTTCCTGCCGAGTGGAAGGCGGCCCTCGCACCGCTCGGTACCACTTCCAGCAAACCGTATCTGGAGGATGCGCCCTGGCTTGTCGTGTTGTTTGAGCAGCGATACACCATCACCGCCGATGGCGAGACTCACAAGAACTACTACGTGAAGGAGAGCGTTGGCATTGCTGCAGGCATATTTGTTGCGGCTATTCACAACATGGGTCTTGCCACGCTGACACACACGCCAAGCCCGATGGCGTTCCTCTCGAGGATTCTGGACCGACCTGAGAACGAGCGCCCTTTTGCCTTGTTCCCCATCGGATACCCCGCCGCGGGATGCTCTGTGCCGGCATTGAGTCGAAAACCACTGGAGAAGATCCTCGCCAACGCCGCGCCGCGGCCATAGGCACAACGGAATCATCAGTTGGGACAAGGGGAACTGTTTCCTTTGGCTGGCCAGGACTGCTGCCGATAGCTATGGAACAAAGTCAGTTGTCGAATGGTCAATCTTGCAGCAGATGCACATCCAACGCTCTTCACCCGATGCCGCGCTTTTTCTTGCGTTCTTCGAGCACGCACACACGCCTCTTCTCATTATTGATGAGCGTTCGCATGTAGTCGAAGCCAACGCGGTTGCCATTGATCTCCTGCACCTGGATCTCGACAGTGGCTCGCCGGTAGACGTGTTGAGCGGATTCTGGCGGGTCAGTGCCACCGCCGTAATGCGGATGCTCGAGGCGGTGAGACGTCAGATTCCGGTTACGCCGGTCGCGGCGAGAACGTCGTCTGATCTCCTTGTCGAAGTCGATGCCTTCATAATTGACGGGGACGGTCCTTCGATGCTTGGCGTTATCGTCACCGATCGATCGAGTGTCGACGATGCGCAGCGACGTCTCAAGGATCAAGAAGAGCGCTACCGATCTCTCTTCGAGTGGGCCCCCGTCGCCATGCGTGAAGAGGACTTCACAGCCGTCGGCGTATGGCTTGACCGTTTGCGCGCCGAGGGAGTGTCGGAGTTGACCGCCTACATGGATGAGCACCCGGCGGATGTTGAGCGGGCCATCATGAGTATCCGAACGAGTCGGGTGAACGCGGCGACGGTCGATATGCTGAAAGCCCCGTCGGTTCTTGCGATCTTGCGCGGTTTTCGTCAAGACGAGTTAACCCCACAGGTACTGCACGCATTCCGGGACCAGTTCGTGACATTGTGGGATGGCGGAACCGACCACGAGGCAGACTTCGTCGGGGTCAATTTCGTCGGAGAACCCTTCGAGTGTCGCCTCCGTTGGACCGTTCCCCGATCCAACAGGGGCGGTGATCTGTCCAGGGTGGCAGTCTCTCTGCTCGACCTCACCCAGCTGCGGGCAACAGAGAGAAGGCTGGAGCGACTTGTTGCAGACAAAGACCGCTTCATAGCGAGTGTCAGCCACGAATTGCGCACTCCGCTGGCTGCCGTTTTTGGCTTATCGGAGGAGCTGTCGACGCGTTGGGAGAGTTTCGACGAGGAAGAGTTGCGGGAATTGACGGGACTTGTGGCAGCGCAGTCGGCGGACCTCAGCCTTATTGTTGAAGACCTTCTGGTGGCAGCCAACCTTGATGCGGGTCGGGTCTCGATCAATCCGGAGGTCATCGAGCTCAACTCGATCGCAGCGATTGCGCTGTCTGACTGTCAACGGTCGAACCCCGATTTCGAGTCCATCGCGATATCAGGGCAGCTGATCTCCGCCTCGGCGGACCCGGTTCGCGTTCGCCAGATCGTTCGCAACCTCATAACCAACGCTGTCCGGTACGGCGGAGATGAGGTGTCCATTGAGGTAGGTAGTGCGGACCGACCGTACGTCAGGGTCATCGATGACGGTGACGGCGTGGCCCTTGAACATCGCGAGACGATCTTTGTGCCCTATTTCCAGGCCGCTGATGGCGAACGCATATTGGGATCACTCGGTCTCGGTCTTGCGATCTCCCGAGAGTTGACACGACGTATGGACGGCGAGTTGTCCTACGCCTACAAAGACGGTCGTAGCATCTTCCAGCTGGATCTACCCTCCTCGTAGAAGCGTTTCTGCCTACGGCTAGCATCGGTTGGGTCAACCAGTTGGGAGTCTGCGACGTGTTTGATCTTGCCAGGGCCGCAGTTGAGGGCGCTCTCGCCGCCGGTGCTCAGTACGCCGACGCTCGGGTCGTAATTTCAAAGAACCAATCGATAGCGGTTCTCAATCAGGAGCCGCAGTCCATCGATCAGGCGGAGCACGCAGGTGTCGGGGTTCGGGCGCTCACCGGATCGGCATGGGGGTTCTACGCAACGTCTGATCTGACCACAGCGGCCGCACGCCGCGCCGGTGAGCAAAGCGCCGCCATCTCGCACGCTTCGGCATCGGTTCCTGGACCAGACATGCCACTTGCCGATGTGGCAGTTACCGAGGGGTTCTACGAAACGCCCTCTGACGAGGATCCGTTCTCCATTCCGATTTCTGAAAAGGTCGATCTGCTTGTCGCAGTGACCAGAACAATGCAGGAAGTTAACGGCATCGCTCTGGCGAGCGGAAATCTGTCGTTCTGGGACACAAACAAATGGTTTGTGTCCTCCCAGGGCCATCGCATTCACCAACACCTCGTGGAATCCGGCGGTGGATACGACGCCACTGCTCTCGGAGAGAATGAGACACAGCGGCGTTCGTATCCACAGTCTTTCGGGCAGTACGAGACCGGTGGCTATGAGACTGTTCGCAAATGGGACTATCTCGGCAATGCCGGTCGGGTTGCCGAAGAGGCCGCAGCATTGCTGTCAGCTCCGGAACTGGAAGAGGGCGAGAAGTCGCTCATCCTCGAGGGCTCACAATTGGCATTGCAGATCCATGAATCGGTCGGTCATGCCATAGAACTCGATCGTATCCTCGGATGGGAAGCTGCATTTGCCGGAACCTCTCATCTTGACCTGGAGAATCTGCACACTCACAAGTACGGCTCGCCGCTCATGAATATCACCGCCGATGCAACGCTTCCTGGTGCTCTTGGTACGTTCGGATACGACGATGAGGGAACCGCCGCACAGCGAGTCGACATCGTCAAGGAAGGCACGTGGGTCGGGGTGCTGTCTGGACGTGATTCGGCGTCAATTGCAGGTTTGGCGCCAGGCGGGATGGTCAGGGCCGATGGATACAACCGGTTGCCGATGGTGCGGATGACCAACGTGGGGATCTTGCCGGGTGATTCGAGCCTTGAAGAGATCATTGCCGACACTAAAGACGGGGTCTACATGGCGACGAATCGGTCGTGGTCCATTGACGACAAGCGCCTCAATTTCCAGTTCGGCTGCGAGATCGGTTGGGAGGTCAAAGACGGCAAGCTGGGCCGCATGGTGAAGAACCCCACCTACACCGGGATCACTCCACGGTTCTGGGGCCAACTCGACAAACTTGCCGGGGGAGATGAGTGGATCCACTGGGGTACGCCCAACTGTGGAAAGGGACAACCAATGCAGGTGGCGCACACCGGACACTCAGCGGCGCCAGGTAGATTCGCTTCGGTGCGATTGGGGGTACGGGCATGAGCCGCACTATCGAGATCGCGGGCCACGTTCTTGACCACGTCGGCGATCGTGCCGAAGCCGAGATCGTTGTATCGGGCGGCGAGTCGGCACTGACCAGATTTGCCAACTCGTTTATCCACCAAAACGTGGCCGACGAGGGCTACGAGGTTGCCTTGCGAGTGGCAGTGGATGGTCGCGTCAACGCAGCAACCACCACAAGCCTCGAGAGCCTCGACAACTTTGTTGATGACACCATCGGTGTTGCCTCTTTGCAGCGTGTTGACGAGGGCTGGCCCGGCCTGACCCCACCGCGGGACGTTGTCGACCCGAAGCACTTCGACGCCGCCACTGCAGCTGCTGATCCGGCAGAACGGGCTGGCAAGGTCGCCGACTTTGTTGCTGCCGGCCCTGGAATGCGTGCAGCCGGATACTGTGAAACAGTCGGACACGACGTCGCCTTTGTGAACACCGCAGGCCATCGTGCGTTTGGGCGCTACACCAGGGCGAGCATCGACGGCATTCAGCAGCGCAACGGTGCCGCCGGGTCGGGACATGCAACTTCACAGCGAATCGGCGATATTGACGGCGGTGCCGTCGGGTCTCTCGCCGCCCAGCGCGCCAACCAAGGACTCGACGCGTTCGATCTGAAGCCGGGCGAATACGAAGTTGTATTGGCGCCGGAGTGTGTTGCAACAATCGCAATGTTTCTCTCGTACTACGGCTTCAACGGCAAGCACCATGCGGAAGGGCAGTCGTTTGCCGATGTCGGTGCGAAACAGTTTGACGCATCGATCAACCTCTACGACGACGCCACCGATAGCCGTGCGCTCGGTGTCGGGTTTGACGCTGAAGGCACTCCCCGGCAGCGCCTCGACTTGGTTTCGGGTGGGGTGGTCAAAGGCCTGGCTCACGATCGCCGTACCGCGGCGAAGGCGCGCGTTGCGCCAACGGGTCATGGGGATCCCGGGTCGGAAGTGTGGGGTCCTCTCCCCACTCATGTATTCCTAGACGGGGGCGATGCGTCAGTCGAGGAGATGATCGCCTCTGTGGATAGAGGCCTCTATGTGGCGACGTTCAACTACTGCCGTGTGTTAGACCCGAAGGCACTGTCGGTCACCGGCCTGACCAGGAACGGAACGTTCATGATCGAAAACGGAAAGATCACCGGAGCGGTGACCAACATGCGGTTCACCCAGTCATTTGTCGATGCGCTCGATCAGGGTCGGGTGCATGCGATCGGTGACGATGCAAGATTTGCCGACTCGGAATTTGGGCCGGGCATGATGTATGTTCCGAGCCTCCATCTAGAGGGCTGGAACTTCACAGGGGGAGCGGGCGGATAGTCATGTGGCGCAAAGACAAGCTGGTCCCGATCGCAGAGTTCGTTGACCGCTCGGTCGCCGAAGATGCATGGACGGTGCTCGAGGAAGCAGATATTCCGGCCAACGTCCTTTCGGAACCGGGAACGTTCGGTACACCGGTCCTGCATCGAATTGAGGTAGAGCGCCCCAACGTCCCGACGGCCCAAGCCCTCATCGCACATCTGATCAAACAGAAGAACGGCCCGACCTAGGTCGAGCCGTTCTTTGTTGGAAGCTGGTCAGCTCAGTGGCTGTGCTCGTGCTCGTGGTCGTGCTCGTGATCGTTTTCATCTGACTGCTGTTCGATCTCGCTGCGCACGGTGTCCATATCGAGGCCCGCGGCCTGCTTGATCAAGTCCTCGAGTGCGGACTCTGGGAGAGCGCCTGGCTGTGAGAAGATGCCGATGTTTTCACGGAAGATCATCAGCGTCGGTATAGAGCGGATCTGGAAGTAGGAAGCCAGTTCCTGCTCGGCCTCGGTGTCAACCTTGGCGAAGACGACACCTTCGTGCTTCTCGGAGACCTTCTCATACGTCGGGGCGAAGCTCTTGCACGGCCCGCACCATTCAGCCCAAAAGTCAACGAGGACGATGTCATTGTTGAGGACAGTCTCCTCAAAGGTGTCTTTAGTCAGATTGACAGTTGCCATTGGTATTCACTCCGGTTCAGTTTGGGCGGTCCGTGTGGTAACGCATACGGATTCGTGAATATTCCTCGTTGGTGAAGAATTTCGGAATGGATTCCTTGGTGTGCGAGCGCCGCACCGGGCCTCGCCTGAGCCATGATATTTCCTCGCACCGCGGAGATGAACGCAGACTCGAGCGGTGAGAATACGTAGACTGACCCAACTGTGCCAGATCTGAAACCCCATGTTGAGTTCATAGGTGTCGCCGCCCGCATCGGCGTGACCACCATCCTCAGAAACGTCGACCTCACTGTCTCCGCTGGTGAATCTGTTGGCCTCTTTGGGTCCAACGGTGCAGGGAAAACCACTTTGTTGCGGGTGATAGCGACCTTGCTTCGCCCGACTGGCGGGGAGGCTCAGGTGCTCGGCGTTGATCTGGCATCCCAAGACCGGTTCAGCATCAGATCGCGGCTCGGCCTCATCGGCCATAGCCCTGCCCTGTACCCAGAGCTCAGCCTTGTCGCCAACCTCGAGTTTTCGGCAAGGGTCGCCGGCGCCGCGGAGTCGGCAGCCCATGATGCGCTGCGGGCTGTCGGTCTGGAGCAAGCAGCCAACCGGCGTGCGGGAGAGGCCTCTCACGGTATGCAGCGGAGGGTCGAGTTCGCCAGGGAGATCATGCTGCAGCCGGACCTCCTGCTGCTCGACGAGCCTCACTCGGCTTTGGATCCAAGTGCCATCGAGCTCGTTGAGCACATTGTTGCGGGGGTTCTGGAGAGAGGCGGGGCAGTGGTATTGGTGTCTCACGATATCGAACGGGTCGCACCGATGGTGACCAGGACCGCCGAACTCGCCGGGGGCACGGTCAAATGAGCAATAGGTTCTGGCAACAAGCCTTTGCGATTGCCCGACGCGATCTCGATAGAGAGAGGCGGTCGGGAGAGGTCGCTTGGGTGACCATCCCATTCGGTGCGATCGCTCTTCTGCTGGTACCGCTCGCGGTTGGCATCAATCAGGATGTTCTGACGCGGATCGGTGTCGGCATGCTGTTCGTCGTTGTCATGTTGTTCGGCGTGCTCACAGCGGTGCGACGCACCAACATCGAAACACCGGCGCAGCGTGACGCCATAGCCCTCCTCGGTATCGATCCGGTTGCCGAATACGTCGGTAAGTCGATGGCGACTGCGCTCCTGTTGTTAGCGTTCGAGATTGTGATGGGCGCAGTAACGGTGGCGTTGTACGGCCTCGATCTCGCCGGCTGGGAATGGATGTTGATTGTTATGCCACTCACCGCCGTCGGCCTTGCTGAATTGGGCACTTTGTCTGGCGCTATTGCGTCGAGCGTCAACGCTGGACCCGCGCTTGTTCCACTTCTCGTGACACCGCTGGCGATACCGCTTCTGCTCGGAGCAACGCAAACCGTCGAGGTTAAGGCCGGCGATGGGGGTAATCTGTCCTGGCTGGTACTGATGGCGATCGTGGTGCTGGTTCTTGCGATCGTCGGTGTAGTTACCGCAAGACCCCTACAGGAGACTCGATGACCGACGCAACCCGCCGTAGCCCCGCCTGGCTCGACGTTCTTGCCGTCGTGTCCGTTGTCGCGGCCCTCGGGTTTGCGCTGGCCAGCCCCCGGGTCGAATCCCAGGGTGACGCGGCGCGCATGCTGTTCATCCATGTGCCGACCATATGGCTTGCCTATCTAGCCTTCGGTGTCACATTTCTCGCCAGCATCGTGTATCTGGCGACCAAGACGCTGAAGTGGGACCTGGTCGCCGGTTCATCTGCCGAACTCGGTGTTGTGTTCACGATCTTGGCGATTTTCGGTGGTGCGATCTGGGGAAAAGCGACTTGGAACGTCTACTGGACCTGGGATGCCCGGCTCACTCTGACCGCGGTGATGCTCTTCATCTACATCGGCTACCTTGCGCTGCGGCGCGCCATTGCTGACCCGGAGGCACGGGCGAGAAGATCTGCAGTGCTGGGGATTCTGGGTCTCGTACAACTCATTCCTGTCCATTTCTCTGTCACCTGGTGGAGAACGTTGCATCAAACCAATACGTTTCGACCCCGGGATATTCAGATGGATGGCCCAATACTTGCGGCTCTGTTGGTTTCGGTGGCCGCATTCACGGTGGTTTATGCGGCGCTGCTACGGCACCGCATCCGCTTGGCCGAACTGGAGCTAGCCGCCCTCGAAGCGGCCGCAGCAACGGACGGCCCTGTGGCCGGTGACGCAGTCTCCCCGCCGACCATCGGATCAACGGGAGCCGCCGAATGAGATATGTCGTCATTGGCTACATACTGACCTACGGAACCCTCATTGGGTATGTGTGGTTGCTTGCAGCGCGGCTTCGTGCTGCCAACAAGAGGGCGGGAGGGCAGGCATGATTGGTCGTTATTGGAAGTTCCTCGTCCCGGCTTTCTTGATTCTCGGGGTTCTTGTTGTCCTCCTGGTCAACCTGTCGAGCAATCTTGTCTATTTCCGTACCCCGACTGAGCTGTATACAGAGGTGGCCCCGTCGGCGGATCGGCTCCGTCTCGGTGGCCAAGTGGTCGCGGGGACCATCGAGCAGAACGGGGAGACTCTGCTGCTTACTCTCACGGACGGCCGCGAGTCGATGCAGGTGGAGCATGCAGGCGTTATTCCGCAGCTTTTCGAAGAGGGCCAAGGCGTAATTGTCGAGGGCACGTGGGATGGAACCACCTTCCATTCGGACACGATGCTGATACGGCATGATGAGCAGTACCGGACCGAGGACAACGTGATCTACGACTCGATTGACCACGAGCTCGACGAGTTGTGATAGCCACCATTGGTTTGCTCGGCATCCTTCTGGCGACTGTGTCGTCGGCCCAACTCATAGGTCGTGCGTGGTCGGCTTCCAGAAGCGCGGATGCGAATCCCGCGTCCGTTGCGAGACCCGTCACCATGATGCTGGCTGGTGCGGTCATCGCCCTGCTCGCCCTTGAAGCTGGCATCCTTTCTCACGACTTCTCGCTTCAGTACGTTGCCGCCAACTCGAGTTCCACGACGCCCTTTATCTTCTTGTTGGCTGGTGCCTGGGCCGCTCTCGAAGGCAGCATCGTGCTGTGGGGTGTCATCCTTGCCGTGTTCACGTATCTCGTCGCCCGGACGGTGAAAACCGGGGATCGTCTCGGGCTGACGGCTCTTGCCGTGATCGGTGTGGTCTCTCTTTTCTGGTTCGGGCTGATGGCGACCGTTTCCAACCCGTTCCGGGTGTGCACGGAGCTCGTCGGCGGATCGTGTGCGGCATCGAGCTGGCTTCCATTCGTCTCGGCGGTGGCCCCTGCCGAAGGCGTCGGTGCCAACCCGTTGTTGCAGAACCACATCCTGATGGCGATCCATCCGCCGATGCTCTATGTCGGCTACGTCGGGTTCACCGCACCGTTTGCATTCGCCGTTGCCGCCATGATCCGGGGAGACCAAGGGAGTGTTTGGCTGGAGAGAACCCATCGCTGGTCGGTCATTGCCTGGGCGTTTCTCGGCTTCGGTATCTTGCTCGGCGCATGGTGGTCGTACGAGGTCCTCGGATGGGGCGGATACTGGGCATGGGATCCGGTCGAGAACGCCGCTTTCCTACCGTGGTTGGCCGCCACCGCGTTCATTCATTCTGCCGTGGTGCAGCGTCGCCGCGGCATGCTGCAGGCGTGGAATTTGGTGTTGGTCATTGCCACGTTCTCGTTAACGATTCTCGGAACGTTCCTGACCCGATCCGGCACAGTGATATCTGTCCATTCGTTTACCCAGTCGGGTGTAGGTCCTGCACTCCTGGCGTTCCTCGTAGTAGTGGTCCTCGGGTCGCTTGGGCTGTTCGGGTGGCGGGCTCACCTCTTCAGCTCCGCTCCTCGTCTTGACTCGCTGGCGAGCCGCGAGGGAGTCTTCCTGCTCAACAACCTCATTTTGACGGTGTTCGCCCTTGCGATCCTCCTGGGCACGCTTTACCCGATTGCCCTTGAAGCTCTGGGGAACGCTCGGGTCTCGGTCGGCACCCCATACTTCAACCGGGTGACGATCCCCGTTGCGTTCCTTCTGCTGTTAGCGATGGGAATAGGGCCGGTGACGCCCTATCGATACGCACGGCCCAGGGTTGTTTGGGACAGAATCGCTGCGCCACTCGTCGCCGGTCTGGTGGCTGGTGCGGTTGCCGTCCTCTCCGGCATGGAGTCGATTCCGGTAGTGGTCATCATCGTCCTTGGTACGTTTGTGATTGCCACAATCGTCAAGGAGTACCTGAAACAAGTCGGCAAGGTTGATGGAAGCCGTGCTGCCGCTGCTGGCCGGGTCCTGCGACGCGATCCCGGGTATTGGGGCGGGCAGATTGCTCACATCGGTGTCGCTTTTCTGGCGGTCGGCATTGCTGCGTCCAGTGGGATGGCATCACGTGATCAGGTGAGGATCGCGGTCGGCGATTCGGCTGTGGTGGACGACTACTGCATCGTGTACGAAGCAGCGACCAGCCGCCTTGAGCCGAATCGGCGGGTAGACGGTGCTCTTCTCTCGCTGCGCAATGCTGACTGTTCTGATGAGATCGCCTCGCTGGAACCCGTCTTCAATCAATACGCCCGTCCGCCGGCGGTCGCGACTCCTGCCGTTCACACAGGGTTGTCGGAAGATGTCTTCGTGGCGCTGGCAACATTGCCCGGCGACGATGTTGTTCTCGACGTCATGGTGTTTCCGCTGATGTGGACGTTGTGGCTCGGTGGCTTGGTCTCGGTCGCCGGCGGCATGTGGGCTGTCTTCGCCAAAAGGGCGCGGCGCAAGACCGCTGTCCTACCGGTGACGGAGTCGGCCGATGTCTGAGCGGGTTCGTCGACTGATCGGCTGGGGAGTGGCGGTGCTCGCAGTCGGGGTGATCGTTGTTGGTCTACTTCCGGAGCAAGCCGTTGCCGATCCCGACGTTCGGGAACAGCATCTGGCGCAGCGCATCGCGTGTCCGTGGTGTCATGGCCAGTCGCTGGCTGAGTCCGATTCGGCGGTTGCCCAGGACCTGGTTGTGATCCTTCGCGAGAAGATCGACGAAGACTGGACAGACGATCAGATCTACGACTTCTTTGCCTCTAGCTACGGTGACCATGTTCTTCTTGACCCGCCGCTGACGGGATGGGGCATCGCTTTGTGGTCGTTGCCCGCACTGGCACTGGTTTCCGGTGGATGGATCATCTGGAGCAGACAACAGGTGACACGATGACTCTCGAAGCCAGTCGTATTCGCGAACGCATTGCTCAGGCCGAACGTGATCTGGCTGAGATCGGTGAACAAGTCGAGGCCGGTGATATCGACTCCGAAACCGCTGAGCGACTTCGGGAACGTTACGAGGCGGAACGAGCGTCGCTGCACGAACAGCTGGGCAGCGAGTCGGCAATGCCGGCTGACGCGGCTGAGCCAGAGGTGGTGATCACCAGGCGCCGGCTTGTGGGTGCCGGGGTGCTTGTGGTTGCTGCGGCCGTTCTTGCCTTCGGCGTTGTCCAAGCCGTCGGGGACGGGGCGGGCGTCGAGGGTGTTGCCGCGGAGGTGATCTCTGGTGAGGGTGTGAACCTCGGCGACGTCACCAATGAGCAGATGGAGGTGGTTGTCGCGGAGAATCCCGACATCGCTCCAATGCGCCTTGCGCTGGCCGACCGCTACTTTGCCGAAGGCGATTTCTCCAATGCGTTGAATCACTACCTGTACGTACTTGAAACCCTCGAGGTAAAGGATCCCTCGGCGCTTGCCAACGTCGGGTGGATGACGTACCTGTCGGGTGTCCCTGATGTGGCGGCCTCGTTTGTTGAAGAGAGTCTGGAGATCCAGCCTGATGGGGGCATCGCTTTTTGGTACATCGCCAACATCAGATTCCTCGGGCTCGGGGACGCGGCCGGGGCGAAGTCGCCTCTCGAACAACTCCTCGGCTATGAGAATTTGCCGGACGAGATCAGGATCGAAGCGGAACGGCTGCTCGCCGAGGTAGAGGCGTCGCTATGACCGAGACCCAGGACCGCTCTTCGGGTTGGATTTTCTGGCTGGTAGTCGCCGCCGGTATCGGAGTGATGGTCTTCGGCATCATTTTCGTCAGCCGATTCGATGCGGACATCACGCTTACACCGTCGCCGCTGATTGATGAACCGGTGCCTGACGTTGCGATCAGGTACTTGGATTCGGCGGAGGAATTTCGGCTTGCGGACTACGACGGCGAGATTGTTGTACTCAACTTTTGGGCGTCATGGTGTCTCAATTGTCGGACAGAGCATGCCGTGCTCAACTCTGCCGCCGCCGGATACGCCGACCTCGGGGTGACCTTTATCGGTGTTGCCTACCAGGATCGGGAGAGCGCCAGCAAGGCATTCCTCGAAGAACTGGGTCGTGGCGACCCGTACGTCTATGGCATCGACGAAGCCTCGCGGGTCGCCGTCGAGTTTGGGATCCTTGGCCTTCCTGAGACTTTCTTCATCGACCGTGATGGCATCATCCGTGCCAAGGTCAGCGGCCCGGTCAGCGCCGATCTGCTGGCTCAAACCATTGAAGCTATCGCCTTCGGTAGCGTCGTCGATCCTCACATCACAACAGACGACGTAGAGAACCGCTGAAGCTCCGATCTGCCGGAGTTGCTCCGTCCCAATTTGGGGAACCTTGCCAGACATTGGCGGCGTCCTAGGGACATCGCACGGTTGGGACCGTGCGCCAACTTGGAGGCAACAATGCGAAAACACCAGAAGGTCGCCACAACTTTGTTGGTGATGGCGATGATCGTTTCCTCTTGTGGGGGAGACGACGATTCATCCGATACCACTTCGGGACGCATCGACCGGCCGGGGACGACTGCCACGGCCGACCGATCTGCGACGACGACAACGGCGGTCGCCACCGAAACAACTGCGGCCGCGGCGACGGCCATTGCCGGCGGTGATAGGTCGCTGGGCAGCGAAGAGAGCAGAGATTCGGAATTTGTGCCGGAAACCACAGTGCCCGAGGCCGTGGAGTTTCAGGACTACGGAGCCAATCCGTTCGAAGACCCGCAGCGGGACCCGCTGTCGACCTTTGCGGTGGATGTGGACACCGGTGCCTACACGCTGATGCGGGCTTGGGTCAATGAGGGATTCCTGCCAGATCCGAATTCGGTACGTGTCGAGGAGTACGTGAACTACTTCGACGGTGGGTACGTGGCTCCCGAAGACTCGACATTTGCGGTCTATGCGGACGGTGGTCCGTCCCCGTACTGGGATTCACGCAATGACATTCTCCGTATCGGAATCCAAGCACGAGAGGTCACCGAGCGGGAACGGCAGGATGTCAACCTCACGCTGGTGGTCGATGTTTCCGGTTCGATGGGGGACCAGGGCAAACTGGCCATGGTGCAGGACGCCCTGGCGATCCTGGTTGACGAACTCGACCGGTTCGACACTATCGGGATCGTTTCGTACAACACGGATGCCGATGTCGTACTGAAGCCCACACCGGTGAGCCAACGGGGTGAGATCCTCGATGCTATCGACAGCCTGCAGGCTGTCGGCAGCACCAACGCCGAAGCTGGTCTGATCCTTGGCTATGAACTGGCCGACGAGTCTTATCAGCACGGAGCAGTCAACCGAGTGATGCTCTTGTCGGACGGGGTTGCCAACGTCGGCAACACCGGTCCGGGTTCGATCCTGGAAGAGATCGGCGACCAGAGTCGTCGTGGCATCGATCTTGTCACGGTCGGTGTCGGTATCTCCACCTACAACGATGTTCTACTTGAGCAGCTAGCCGATCAGGGTGATGGCTGGTACGCCTATGTTGACACAGTCGACGAGGCAGAACGCCTCTTCCAGGAGCAGCTAACGACAAGCCTGGAGACGGTTGCCCGCGACGTGAAGGTTCAGGTCGAGTTTGATCCTGAGTACGTCGCGGAATACCGACTCATCGGGTTCGAGAATCGGGATATTGCCGATGATGACTTCCGTGATGACCGCGTCGATGCCGGGGACATAAATGCCGGACACACGGTGACGGCCCTCTACGAGGTGTCGCTGACTCGTGACGCCTATCGCGTCGACGATTCCTTTGCGACGGTGCGGCTGCGCTGGACCGACGCGGAGTCCGGTCGACCAGAAGAGATCGAGGGCGATGTGGGCACGGGTCTGCTGGCGGAGAGCTTTGCCGAGACCAGCGCGGAGTTTCAGTTGGTCTCTGCGGTCGCCGCATACGCCGAGGTCCTACGTGATAGCCGATGGGTCCGTGGCCTGGACCTCGACGAGATTCTCGATGAGGTCGATCAGTTGCCCTGGAGAGAAATTGACGACGAAGCCGCCGAAGAGTTCATGGATCTGCTGGAAAAGGCAGTCCGACTCGATCGGTAGCGAACCTGGCAGATGGTGGTGGGGCTGCTGCCCCACCACCATTCCTAGGAACGTGCGCCGCGGATCACAAGATTGTCGAGCAAGTGCTGTGATGAAGCGGCGATCTCGGCAACGGCGCTGTCAAATACGTCGCTGTTGTGATTCGCCGGTTGGCGGAAGCCGCTGATCTTGCGGACAAACTGGAGAGCGGCGGCTTCGATTTCGTCTGGTGTGGCCGGGACGGTGCCCTCGCGGAGACGTTTGATGGATCTACACATAAAATGACCCTACATGTCAGACACCGAGCGCGAACACTGGGATCATCGATACGCAACCGAGGGTGCCCGCAGCACCGATCCTGCGGCCTTTCTAATGGAAGTGGTCGATCGCTTCCCAGTCGGGTCACGCATCCTTGATGTTGGTGGGGGCAGCGGAAGGAATGCGATCTGGCTGGCCCAACGCGGCCATGATATGACGATTGCGGATATTTCCGAGCCAGGCCTGGAGTTGGCGCGCCGCGCCGCAACGGAAGCGGAAGTAGACCTCACAACTATCGCGATGGATTTTGACGACGCCCCCATGCCTGCGGGCCCTTGGGATGTCATCATCGATTTCCACTTCATCAAACGTCATTTGTTCTCAGAGTTCCGTCGTGTGCTTCGCCCTGGCGGTCTGGTTGTGTTCTGTAGAGCTACGGTGCGAAACCTGGAACGGAGCGATCGGCCACCCCGTCCCTTCCTCCTCGACGTCGGAGAAGGCTGGAACCTGTTGGAGGGTTTCGAGTTGCTGATCGCCCGTGAAGGTTGGTCTGTCGAAGAACGCCACGAGTTCGAAGCGCTGGCGAGAGTACCTGGCTAACGGCCTGGATTTGGAGTCGTCTCCGGCATCTACCATTTGTCTCGATAGCGATGTGAGGAGCCGTTTGTGAGTGTTGAAGCTGAATACCGTTTGCCAAGGACGGTTATCCCGTCTCGCTACGAGTTGACTCTGGCTCCCGATCTCGGCTCCGCATCGTTTACGGGCACCGAAGTGGTCGATGTGGCCGTCACCGAACCGACCAGCGAGGTCGTGCTCAACGCCATCGAACTCGAGATCGGCTCGGTCGTCATGGTGTCCTCGAGTCGTCGGGTGGCAGCTGCCTCGGTCGGCTACGACCAAGCGAGGGAGCGGGCCACCTTCGTATTTGACGAGGAGCTATCCCCAGGCGAGTGGCAGCTCCATACCGAATTCAGCGGAATCCTCAACGACGACCTCCACGGCTTCTACCGCTCCACCTATCAGGACGCTGACGGGACCGATCAGGTCATCGCGACCACCCAGTTCGAGGCCACCGATGCCCGTCGGGCATTCCCGTGTTGGGATGAGCCCGACCTGAAAGCAACGTTTGCGGTAACGCTCGTAGTTGATGAGGGTCTTGTCGCCGTCGCTAACGCTTCCGAGGTATCTGCGGAGCCGCGCGGCGATGGCAAGGTTGCGCACCAGTTTGCGGAGACCATGAGGATGGCGACATACCTCGTGGCGTTCATCGTGGGTGATTTCGAGATCAGCGGTCCCGTCGACGCCGCAGGAGTCCCGCTTCGGGTGTTGCACACCCCTGGCAAATCCCACCTCGCCGACTTTGCGCTAGAGGTGGGGTCCTTCGCCCTCGACTACCTCGCCACCTACTACGACATCCCATATCCGGGCGACAAGCTCGACATGATCGGTGTCCCCGACTTTGCCTGGGGCGCCATGGAGAATCTCGGAGCGGTGACCTATCGCGAAACTGCCCTCCTCGTTGACAGGAAGCGGGCAACACAGGACGAGATGGCCAGAGTGGCGGATGTCATTGCCCACGAGTTGGCCCATATGTGGTTCGGCGACCTCGTCACGATGAAATGGTGGAACGGGATCTGGCTCAATGAAGCGTTTGCCACATTCATGGAGCTGAAGTGTGTAGATGCATTCCGGCCCGACTGGAAGCGGTGGCTCAGTTTTGCTCACTTCCGTGCCCAGTCGATGGACGTCGACGGGCTGACTTCGACCCGACCCGTCGAATTCCCGGTGGCCTCACCCGCCGAAGCCAACGAGATGTTTGACACCCTCACCTATGGCAAAGGCTCCGCGGTGCTGCGCATGCTCGAGCAGTATCTAGGGGAGGACACATTCCGTCGTGGGATCAGCCGCTACCTCAAGGAACACGCCTACGGCAACACCGAGACGGCCGATCTGTGGGCTGCACTCGAGGCCGAATCTGGCGAGCCGGTCGGCGAGATCATGAGTGGATGGATCTATCAGGGTGGTTACCCGCAGCTTGACGTCTCGACCACCGAAGATGGATACCAACTTGGACAGCGCCAATTCCGTTTCCTCGGCGGTGGTGACTCCACTTGGCTAGTTCCCGCGTTGTACCGCAGCGGGTCGGAGGAGGGCAGGGTCGTTGTCGGCGATGAGACGGTGGTTCCGTCTACCGCCGAGGACTTCCTGCTCAATCGGGGCGGTGATGGTTTCTATCGGATCAACTACCCAGCCGAGATGCTGCGCGGGCTGGCTGATGGTTTCACAGAGCTGGCTCCTGCGGAGAGATACACGCTGATCGCCGACGCGTGGGCAAATGTTCTGGCTGGCGAGATGCCGGCACAGGACTTCATAGGGCTGGTGAGTGCGCTCGACGGCGAGACAGAACCGGATGTATGGGGTGTGGTCATTGGTGGGCTCGCCGAACTAGGACGAGTCATCTCGTTGGACGATCGCCCTGCATTGCAGCAACTGGTGCGCAATCTGGTCGGAGATCAGGCGGCGGCGATGGGCTGGGCCCCAGAAGACGGCGAAGGTGATCTGCAGCGGAGGCTTCGTGGTCTGTTGCTGCGCACGCTCGGCAATCTCGGTGACGACACGGCAACTCAGGCGACGGCTCGCGACGTCTTTGACCAGTCGATAGAGAACCCGGACTCAGTTGACGCCGATGTGGCTGATGCTGCGATGGGCATCGTTGCTGCCAACGGCGGATCGCCAGAGTTCGATCGCTTCCTCGAGTTGCGTGCCGCGGCCTCCAGCCCGCAAGAGGAGGTTCGTTTCCTGCGCGCCGCTGCGGCAGTTCCTGAAAAGGAAACAGCGACTCGTCTGATCGAGATGATCCTGGGCGGCCGGATCCGAAGCCAAGATGCCAACTGGCTATTGGCTCGATTGCTCGGGCACCGTGATACAGGACCCACTGTTTGGGCATTGGTAAAGGAGAACTGGGACGCAATCTTGGTTTCGATGCCTCCGCAGAACCGGCGTCGGATGCTTGATCTGATCCTCTATCGATCGGAACCAGAGGTTGCCGCGGACATCGCGGCCTGGCTGGACGAACATCCGATCGGTGGGGCGGAGAAGTACACCGCTCAGCAGATGGAACGTCTCCGGATCCGGGTTGGACTCAGGAAGCGAGAGAGCGAACGTCTTGGCAGTGCTTTAGGAGACTGTTGAGCAAATGGCGTGCAAGCTCGTCCTCCGACAACGTGCCTGGTCACCGCGATGCCGACGAGCTGAAACTGGCATTGCTTCAACAGACGACTAGGGCTCGGAGACCCTGCGGAGACCGAGCGTCAATAGCAAGAGCGCAACCAGGAAGAGGCCCAGGCCGATCAGTGATGGTGTAATTGACCCTGTCATGATCAGTGCCAAGATGCCCAAAAGCAGTCCCAATTCAGCGAGCGCAACGCGAACGACGAAGCCGATTTGCAGACTCGCCGGAGTGCGTGGGGTATCCCCGAATCGCGACCACCATTGCAGTGCGACGAGCAGCCCCAGGCTTCCGAAGATGAAAGCAGCAAGGGCTGCGCCATCGGCGAGGTCGGGGCGCTCCGGCTCGCCGAGATCGACGGTTGACAGAACCGCGACGATGGTGATCCCGGCGATGGCAAACGATCCAGAGACGAGGTTGAGGGTTCGTTTCACATTCTCCACTCGCAAAACTGTAGCGGCGCAGTCGCTTCCAACACTGCCAGTGTCTCGGTTCGTTAGTGTTCGCGGAGAGGCGACCGAGGAGGGCCGGTGCAGGTTGTAATGATCGATGGGGGACCACTTCAGATCGATGATGTCGTTGCGGTAGCCGATGGGCGAGCCACGGTCGCTATCGGACCAGGCGTCGCCGAGAGAATGGCGCCGGCCAGGGCGCTCGTTGAAGATGTGGTTGCCGAGGGCCGGACCGTTTACGGGATCACGACCGGATTCGGCAGGCTCGCATCCACTCATATCGAATCGGACCAGGCTGCACGTCTTCAGGTCGGTTTGCTGCGGAGCCACGCTGCCGGTGTTGGCGACAGACTGAGCGACCGCATCGTCCGTACCATGTTGCTGCTCCGGGCACGGACACTCTCACAGGGCTACTCCGGGGTCCGGCCGCTAATAGTCGAACGGCAGATCGAGTTGCTGAATCGTGGTTTCCTTCCTGTGGTTCCCGGCCAAGGATCCGTAGGTGCGTCCGGTGATCTAGCTCCTTTTGCGCATTTGGCGCTGCCGCTGATTGGTGAGGGAACGCTGCGGGTCGATGGAGTTGAGCGCAACGCCGCCGAGGTGCTTGCCGAGGCTGGATTGGAACCGATCACACTTGCAGCCAAAGAGGGTCTCAGCCTTCTCAACGGGACGGAGGGGATGCTGGCCCTCGGCGTCTTGGCGTTGGATCAAGCCCGCACTCTCGCCAACGCCGCCGATGTTGCGTGTGCGCTGTCAGTGGAGGGTCTGCTCGGCTCCTCCAAGCCGTTCCTTCCCCAGATTCATGCGCTGCGCCCGCACCCCGGGCAGATCAAATCCGCAGCGAATATCGGTCGGATGTTGGAAGGGTCGACCATCGTCGCCAGCCACTCGCATGACATGGTTCATGCCGTCCAGGATGCCTACAGCCTCAGATGCGCTCCCCAGGTGCACGGCGCCAGCCGCGACACCCTCACCCACGCCGAGGCGGTGTTCACGCGTGAGCTTGGATCTGTCGTCGACAACCCGATTGTCTTTGCCGACGACGGCACAGTCATCTCCGGTGGGAACTTCCACGGGCAACCCCTCGCCGTGGTCCTGGATTTCCTTGCGATCGCGGTAACCGAACTGGGTTCGATCTCGGAGCGGCGCACCGACAGGATTCTTGATCCGGACCGGTCCGCCGGACTTCCTGCATTTCTGGCACCAAACCCCGGAATCAACTCTGGGTACATGCTGGCGCAGTACACCGCGGCCGCTCTTGTTGCCGAGAATCGAGTCCTTTCGCATCCCGCCTCTATCGAGTCGATTCCGACGTCCGGTCTGCAGGAGGATCATGTCTCGATGGGGTGGGGGGCCGCACGCAAGCTGCACCAGGTTCTCGCCAACACAGCACATGTAATTGCGGTCGAGATCATGTGCGCGGTTGCGGCTGTTGAACACCGTTTGCCGCTGGCCCCGGCGCCGCTCACCAATGCTGCCTGCTCCACGGTCCGCGCCGCGGTCACCGCTCTTGAGGATGACCGACCTATCGGACCCGATATCGAGACCATCGCCAGCTTGATCAACTCTGGAGTGTTCAACCGATTGATCGGTTAGCAGAGCCCCGAATTTCTATGCGTACAATGTGGGTTCATCAACACAGGGAGTAAGACATGGCTTTGATGGACACTGTTAAGGGTTGGTTCTCCAAGGCGAAAGAAACCGCAACCGACGTTGCCGACAAAGCCGGCGATGCAGCCGAGGGTGCTTGGGACAAGACCAAAGACGTCGCGGGTGACGTTGCTGACAAGACCAAAGATGTCGCAGAGAAGGCTGGCGATGTCGCCGAGGGTGCTTGGGACAAGACCAAGGACGTCGCCGGAGATATCAAGGACAAGCTCGATGGGGATGACGAGGGCGAAGCCTAAAGACGTCGCACATCGAAAATTGGGAAGACCGCTGGTTTAACCGGCGGTCTTTCTCTTTTGGCCTATTGGCCAGGAACGGTCAGCGCTACGTATCGGTCCCTCGTGGATTGGACATAGTCGGCTGTTGCCCACGTACCGGATGGAATCTCGTCAGCCCATCGCCACTCGATCACTTCCAGGCCGTCGATCCAGACGGTCCCGGATTGGGACTTTGGAGGGGAGAGTCCGATCCCGATCAAGGCGGTATTGACACCAGGTGGAGGCTCAGGGATTTCTACCCACAATTCGTGCCATTCACCATCGTTGACCAGCGGCAATTCGAGGTCCACAGTGTCCAGCGCGGTCGATTCTGGCACTCGGGTTGGGTCGGTATCGTCGAATTCGTAGAAGATCACTCTGACAAACGGGATCCCTGCACCGACTCTCTTCCCCCAAATGCGGACCGTGCGATTTGCGATACCGTCAACAGGATCGCCGTTCTCGTCGAACCAGCGGTGGGCGGGCAGCGATACTCGGGCTGCGGTGCGGGCCACAATCTCTTTGAGATGTTGCGAGGTGCGGTCGAGCTTGATCACCCACGGACCTTCCGGACTGGTGGGGTCGATTTCTAGAGAGTCGGGCGGAATCGACCACTCAACAGCACCCATCTCGGCGCCATCGGCCTGGAGATCTTCCAGCGTGCCGTATCCGAAGAGATCCCTGCCGATGAGCAACCCGGAGCTGGCGGCGTCGATCTGAACCAGGGACGCTCCCATGGGGAACGGCGTGTCGGCCAGTAGAGACACCGACATCGAATCAGGATCGGCAACGGGAATGATTACACCACGACCCTGGTCGTTGACAACGGTGGCCGTCACTGGAGTTTTGGTACGAGACGACCCAACACGAAGGTCGGGCAGACGGAGGGACAGCGCATCCTGCAGAGAAGCTTCGTTCATCTGGCGCAGAATCTGCTCGGCAATCTTCCCGGTTGCGGCCACGGGGCGATATCCGTCGATGATGACCGGATAGAGGGTCGCCTCGAGCAGCTCTGTGCCCTCGAAAACCGTCCGCAGCACCACTGAGGTGTGGGTTGACAGGAAATCCTGATCAAAGACGAAGTTGCCGAGGCTGTAGGCGATCAGCGTTTCATCGTAGATTTCGAAACCTTGCAGAACGTGGGGGTGATGACCGATTACCAAGTCGGCCCCAGCATCGACCGCAGCTCGCGTCGCGGTCCCGAAGAATTCGGAGCTCACCTCGGCAAACTGGAAGCCGCCATGGATCTGAACAACCACGAGATCGGCTCCCGCAGCGCGGGCAGCGGCGACTGCCTCTTCTACCGTCTCTCTCGAGTATTGGGCGCCCCCACCGTGGCCGCGGCGCGCCACCCAGTCTTGAAGCTCTGGATAAGTGCGGGCGACTTCGAGCCACAGATCAGCAGCGTCGGCTGCCGACAGATCATTGTCCATCAGGTCGAACAGTTGCCACACGGTTCCGGGTCGGCGTAACTCCGTCGTGATGTAGGCAGCATCACCTTCGCCACCAAAGCCGAACTCGCGTTGTTCATATTGCCATCGATCTTGCGGCGCGATGGTTGCCGGTTCTGACGCCGTTGCGTCGGGGAGGCTGTCGTTCACATAGTCACCGGTCACTGTGGTCATGGAGACGACTCCGACGATGAGCTCTCCCGCACCGACGATGGCGGGCCGGATGGCGTCGGCGGCATTGGTACCCGCACCGGCGTACGCGATCCCGGCCTCGTCGAGAATGCGTGTTGTAGACGCTATGCCGGCATCGAGCCAGTCGTTGACATGGTTGTTGCCAAGCGTCACCAGATCAATTCCGAGCTCATCAAGAGCGGCGACTGTGGCGGGCGGGCTCTGCAAAAGATATCTCTTGCCCTGATACGAGTCGGCGTACGAGAGCGTTCCGATGACGCTTTCATAGTTGACCGTCGAGAGGTCGGCGAGCTTGAACAGTGGAGCTATGTCATTGACGATTCCGCGGGCCGTCGTCTGGTCGGTAACCAGTGGCTCCTCGTCTTCTACAGCGGACTCGACGTAGCGACGACCCATCATGAAGTCGCCTGCGAAGTGCATCACCGTGCGGACGCCGCCGGGGCCAGAGTCGGCGAGCAGACGAAGCGTCATCTGGGGCATTCCAGGGGATCCGACGACGATCGCGTCCGACAGCATCCCGGTCGCGTGCACAACCACAAGCTCAGGTGAGCGGAGGGTCAGCGATACGGTGCCGTCGCCGCCGGTCGTCGTCGTGCCTTCGTCGTGCTCGACGCTCGCTCCGGGAACCGGTGCGCCGGACTCGGAGATGATGGTGAGGCTATAGGTGTGCTCCGGCGGACTCGTGGTTGCCGCCGCATCGATGCGCCATGCCACAACCATTGCCACCATCATTGCGATGGCCAACGCAAAGAGGGCCGCGGTGCGACCATCGATGTTCTTTGTGTCAGTTGTCATGGGATCCCGTTCGTACCGCCCACGATGCGGCTCAGTGTCTGTTTCGGTCACATTGGGGTGCACAGTGAGGGTTCTGTGCCGTTTTGCGCCGTAAACGCACGGGATCGCGGGCGAGAATCTGTCGCGAGGACGCGGTAGCCTTAGTGCATCATCAATTAGGAGGTTCGTGTGTCCGGACCGCGCCCAGTGAGGGCTCCCCGCGGTACTCAGTTACGTACCAAGGGATGGCTTCAGGAAGCGGCTTTGCGTTGCCTGATGAACAACCTCGACCCGGAGGTTGCCGAGAATCCTGACGAGCTTGTTGTGTATGGAGGCCGCGGCAAAGCGGCGCGTAGCTGGGATGCCTTCGACGCGATCGTGCGCAACCTCGAATCTCTCGACAACGACGAGACGTTGTTGGTCCAGTCGGGTAAACCCGTTGGTCGGTTCCGTACCCATGAAATGGCCCCGCGGGTACTGATCGCCAACAGCAATCTGGTCCCCGATTGGGCTACGTGGGATCACTTCTGGGAGCTCGAGGATGCGGGGTTGATGATGTACGGCCAGATGACGGCCGGGTCGTGGATTTACATCGGGACTCAGGGAATCCTCCAGGGCACATATCAGACGTTCATTGCCCTTGCCGAGAAGCGCTACGACGGCACGCTGACCGGGACGATCACCTTGACTGCCGGTCTCGGTGGCATGGGGGGTGCCCAGCCACTTGCGATCACGATGTGTGGCGGGGTAGCGCTGTGTGTCGATGTCGATCCAACCCGCATCCAGCGCAGGGTGGAGCACCGCTACCTGGATCACTTCGCCGACTCTCTGGATGAGGCGGTGCGAATGGTCGAGGAGGCGAAACGGGACGGCAAGGCACTTTCGGTCGGTGTGGTCGGCAACGCCGCCGACGTATTCCCCGAGCTGCTCCGGCGCGGAGTGGACATCGACATCGTCACCGACCAGACCTCAGCCCACGATCCGCTGAACGGTTACGTGCCTGCCGGATATTCGTTGGAGGATGCCGCCGAGCTTCGCAGCAACGACCCCAAGGCATATATCAAGGTCGCCAGGGAATCGATGGCGGTCCACTGTGAGGCCATGGTCGGCTTCCAAAAACATGGTGCCGAGGTTTTTGACTATGGCAACAACCTGAGGGGAGAAGCCAAGGCGGGGGGTTATGCAGATGCCTTCGACTATCCGGGATTTGTTCCCGCCTATATCCGTCCCCTGTTTTGCGAAGGGCTGGGCCCTTTCCGTTGGGTGGCGCTTTCTGGCGATCCCGCGGACATAGCGGCGACCGACCAGGCCGTGCTGGATTTGTTCCCGGAGAATCGGGCGCTGGCTCGTTGGCTAGAGATGGCTCAAGAACGTGTGCAGTTCCAGGGGCTTCCGGCTCGTATCTGTTGGCTTGGCTACGGGGAACGTCACCTGGCCGGTCTGGCGTTCAACGACCTAGTGGCCTCCGGCAAGATCACCGCTCCCATAGTCATCGGTCGTGACCATCTCGATTCCGGATCAGTGGCTTCGCCGTATCGAGAGACAGAGGCCATGAAAGACGGCTCAGATGCAGTCGCCGATTGGCCGATTCTCAATGCGCTGCTGAACACCGCCTCGGGGGCAGCCTGGGTCGCGGTCCATCACGGTGGTGGTGTTGGGATCGGCAAGTCGATTCACTCGGGAGCGCAGGTCGTGGCGGACGGCACGGCTGCAGCAGCGCTCCGCTTGGAGCGGGTCCTCACCAACGATCCCGGAACCGGCGTGATGCGGCACGTCGATGCTGGCTACCACGAAGCAGACGTAGCGGCTACCGAGCGGGGTGTCATCATCCCGATGCGGGACTGATCGGTGGCTAGTAACGCAACCGTTGTCACCAAGATTGGCCAGCTGGTGACAAATGACCCACAGCGCGATGGACTGCTTGGGTTGATCGACGATGCTGCCGTCATCATTGAGGCAGGGCTCATCAGTTGGGTCGGGAAACAGGCCGAAATGCCGTCTGCTCCGGATAAGGCTGAGCTTGTCGATTGTCATGGGTTGGCGGTCGTACCCGGGTTTGTTGATGCTCACACCCACCTCCCGTTCGCGGGAGACCGCGCCGACGAGTTCGGTCGCCGTCTTCGTGGCGAGTCCTATGAGCAGATCATGGCTGCTGGCGGCGGAATCCAGTCCACAGTGCTGGCAACCCGTCTTGCTCCTCTCGCCGATTTGACTGAGGTCACGATGCGGAGGATCCAGAGGATGTCGGCCGCGGGCACCACGACGGTCGAAGCAAAATCGGGTTATGGCCTCGATCTCGAAAACGAGAAACGGCTCCTGGCTGTCGCTACCGCCGCGGGAGCGGCGCTGCCTGTTGATGTGGTCCCGACCTTCCTCGGCGCCCACGCCGTGCCCCCGGAGTTCTCCGGTGATGCCGATGGCTATGTCGACTATGTAATCGACAAGATGTTGCCATCCTGTGCGCCGCTGGCCCGATTCTGTGATGTTTTTTGCGATGAGGGTGTCTTTAGCGTCGATCAGGCGCGTCGGGTCTTGGAGGCTGGCAAGGAGCACGGTCTTGAGCCGCGCCTTCATGCCAACCAGTTGGCCCATTCTGGTGGCGCACAGCTTGCCGCGGAGCTAGGGGCAATCAGCGCCGATCACCTCGACCACCTTGACGACGATGACATCGCCGCGCTCCACGATGCCGGAACGGTGGCGGTGCTGCTGCCAGGCGTGTCATTCTCGCTGCAGTTGCCGCAAGCCAGAGGCTCTGATTTATGGGATGCTGGAGTGACGGTGGCGTTGGCAACAGACTGCAACCCTGGCACTTCCAACATCGAGACGATGCCGTTCGTCATGGCTCTTGCATGCATGGAGATGGGGCTAACTCCGGAACAGGCGATGTGGAGCGCGACCAAGGGCGGCGCTCTTGCGCTCGGCTTGCACGATCGTGGTGCTGTGGTCCCCGGGATGCTTGGTGATCTTGCGATCCTGGCGCATCCAACATACCTACACCTTGCCTACAGGCCTGATGCGCAACCGGTAACTGGTGTCGTCAAACAAGGACGCCCATCTGGCAGGTCTAACTAGATGTCGACGCCGGTTCGGCAGAATCAGTCGCTCGAGTAGTTGGCGCGGTCGCTGGCCCGAGGGGCAGGGTGAGTACGAACTCGCTGCCCATCGGCTGGTGAGGTTGGTAGATAAGGTCACCAACCATTGCCCGTGACAGGTGACGGGCTATGGCAAGCCCCATACCGTGGCCACGTGCCAGGTCGCCTTCGTGGGCCCCGCGGTCCCAGAAACGGAAAATGCGTTTCGCCGCTTCAGCGGGCACCCCGAGTCCGGTGTCCGATACTGTTATGTCACATCCCGAGCCATCGGTGGTGGCGCTAACCGCGACACCGGTTTTGCCATATTTGGCAGCGTTCTCGACCAGATTGCGGAGGATCTGCACCAGTCGGTCCGGGTCGGCGAGCAGCGTGATTGCCGGATCGATGGATGTCTCAACTTCGATGCCGTAGCGGGCGTCCACCATACTGATCGCGTCGTCGGCCGCCTGCTTCAAATTGACCAGGCCCAATTGCAGGCGAAGTCTGCCGCTCTCGAGGTGCGACAGCGTCAGGAGGTCATCGACGATCAGTGATAGATGGGTGGACTGTCGATCGACGATGGCAAGGAATTCGGAAATCTCGGTCTCGGTGAGTGACTTCCACTCACCTGACAGCATCTGAGCGAACCCGGAGATGGCTGTTGCCGGCGTGCGCAGTTCGTGGGAGACCATCCGCATGAACCGATTGCGAGCATCGAGGAGCTCACGCTCATGCTCGAGGACCTGCTCCCGATTGCGAGCCGACCGGTATACGACGAAGCCGAGCCCGATCAGAATCAACAGGAGGATTGGGGTGACAATCGCGGCGATCAGCCGGATCTGCCCGGCCCTGTCTATTTCCTCGGTGAGGCGGTTGCGGCTGGCCTCGAGCGCACGGCTGTAGAGCTCGTCGGCGGATCCGTACACGGAGTCGGCGGCGAGATACGCCTCGTCCACGGAGACGGTCATGCTGGATTGGCCGCTTGCAGCAAGGACAATCTGGTCAAGGGCCCCAATTGCGTCGCCGGCCAGCACTGTATTGATGGCCTCCTGGCTAACGCCAAGATCTGCGAACACGGCGAGGCTCTCGGCAGTGAGTGCGCTGGCCAGCGCGGTCTGCGGCGCGAGGCGAGTGGGTGTTCCCAAATGCTCCAGAAAGCGGTTCACTGATGGTGGCAGCGATGGTGGTGTCCGGCTGTCGAGTTCCATGGCGATGTATAGGTAATCCCAGGTCGAACTGGGGGCCGTCGCGGCAGCTTCGAGGTCGCGTATGCCATCGGTATGGTGCCCGTCGGAGGGCACGATACCCCCACAGCAGACGGCGTTGATGAGGGCGTCGTAGGCCAGGAAGCGCTCGAATGAATCTTCGATCTCAGCCGGGTCGGTCTCGATCGTTGTAGCAGACAGCCAACGCTGCGCTTCGTTTCCGACAGAATCTCCCCTGGCGGCGAGGTCGGTAACCACGGCAGTGGCAGTCTCCATGACCGCGCGGCGTCGAGCCGTAACTGGTGCGGCGGCCATCGTTTCGTCGCCACCGATCTCGTCCATTACAGACGCGGCAAGTTCGGCGGCGAATAGGCCGGCTACGACCTGACGTTGGGCAAGTAGGTCGACCGCAGCTGCATCGCGGTCTGCGGCATCAATGCGTTGCGCTGATGACGCGCTAAGGCTCAGAGAGATTGCAACGATCGCAGCTGCAATTGCGCCCAGACCCAACACAGTAAGAAAGGCGCCCGCTACTGATGGGCGTTTGTCTGCCATTCGGGTTGTATCGGATCGTCGGCGCACCGGCTGAACCGCCGTGCCAAACTCCGGATATGCCGATTCCATACTTGAGTGCCGAGTACCCGCTCCGTTTTGCCCACCGCGGCAGCCGTGTCCTATGGCCCGAAAACACTGCTGAGGCCTTTCAAGGTGCGGTCGATCTTGGTTACCGGTATATCGAGACCGACGTCCGCATCACCCGCGATGGTGCAGTGATAGCGTTTCACGATGCGACCCTGGATCGCACCACGAATGGGACCGGGGTTGTGAGCGGTTGGGACCTGGATGATCTGCGCCGCCTGGATGCTGCCTGGTGGTTTGATGAGAGCAACGGGTATCCGTTGCGCGGGAGCGGCGTCCAGATCCGATCGCTGGCCGAGGTCTTCGAGATGTGGCCTGACGCCCTCTTCAACATTGACCTGAAGGGTCCCGGCCTCGAATGGTCGGTGGCGGACCTGATCAAGCGACATGGTCGGGAGGAGTCGACTCTGATCGGGTCGTTCGTCGATCGTCGGATAACCAAGTTCCGTCGCATAACCCGTGGCGAGATCGCCGTGTCCGCTGGCCCATCATCTGTTCTTGCGATGGTGGCAGCTTCTCGGCTGGGGTGGACCGTTCACCGACCGGTTGCCGCGTATCAGCTGCCTTTCAACTACAGGTCGGTACCGATTGACAGGAAGCTGGTCGGCGCCATTCATCGAGCTGGAGCGCAGTTGCACACCTGGACGGTCAACGAGGCTGCGGACATGCACCGTCTCTTGGACTTAGGGGTCGACGGTATCGTTTCGGATCGTCCTGACATCCTCAACGATGTGTTGCGAGAGAGGGGCCACGATGTCCGACAACAGCAAGATTGGTGAGGTGGCGTTGCTGCAGGTGCATGCCGACTTGTTGAAGCGGACGGACCGTTTCGACCCGGCTCCGCTGATCCAGGTGGGCGAAGCCAGTCTTGACGCAGGCGGCATGTTGGGTTGGACCGGTTCGGCGTGGGTCGTTGACGTTCATCACCGTTCCTGGCCAGGCCCGGGCCCGCGCCGTCCGCTGTCTGTCGGATTCACCAGTCACTACGACAAGATGCGGGGCCGGTTTCGAGATATCCCGTTGGGTGCGGCGGGGGAGAACCTCATTGTGACATCCGACAAGGTCCTCTCATTGGAAGAGTTGGGCGACCGCATCTTGATCCGTGGTCAGGACGGTTGGGAGGCGGTGTTGACCAACCCGAAGATCGCCAAGCCGTGTCTGCAGTTCACGTCGTTCATGTTGGATCTCCCCAGCGTGGCCGCGTTCGAGGAAATCTCCGCGGAGTTGGCTTTCCTCGATGAAGGGACCCGTGGGTTCATCCTCGGAGTCGACGAGTTGGCCGAACCGTTCCGGCTCCGGGTCGGCGACGAGGTCCTCCGCGGCTAAATACCGGGCGGGATGAAGGGGAGGCCTTGGAGCTGG
Organism: uncultured Gemmatimonadales bacterium; assembly: GCA_964195945.1. Lineage (GTDB taxonomy): Bacteria > Actinomycetota > Acidimicrobiia > Spongiisociales > UBA5794 > JAAETI01. The sequence continues at coordinate 5,792 of CAXMRC010000004.1, read as the reverse complement.
ATGATGCGGTGGATGGCAGCGTCGCGGGCTGCGTCGAATCCGGCCCCGGTGACTTGCAGCAGGTTCTCTCCCTTTTCCTGCAGGTAGACGCGGTAGCTGTCGCCGCTCCTGAGGATGTAGAGCCCGTCCTTTGGTCCCACGATGTTGCGGCCGAGGGCGAGTAGTGAATCGCTGTCGGGAATTTCGGTGATGATGTCGACCCATTCGAGGTTGAATGCTTCCTCGAAGTCGGCACGTCCGCTGGCGCGACGGCCCAGTATTTGCGATGCCATGCGTTGTGCCTTAAGCCCCAAGATGGCTGCAGCTTGTTCTTGTCGTGTCGGTCGATCCATGGATCAGCGACGATAGCTGAGGCTACGGACACGAAATCCGGGGATGTGTCTACTACCGCAGGGTGGAGCCGCTGGGGTAGAGGGGCTACAAACTCGGCTTGAATGCAGCTCGGGTTGCTTCGTACGTATCGATGGCGGTTGCGTGTTCCAAGGTCAGCGCAATGTTGTCGAGACCCTCGGCTAGGCGATGTTTGGCGAACGGGGCGATCTCAAACGTTGCGTCGAAGCCAATCGACCTCACCGTCTGGGCCGCCAGGTCAATGGAAACCAGGTTATCCGGGTCATTTGCGATGTCGGTTAATTGAGCGACTTCGTCGTCGGTCAAAACCACGGGGAGTAAGCCGATGTTGATGCAATTGTTGTAGAAGATATCTGCGAACGATGGTGCAATCACAGCCTTGAATCCACGATCTTCAATCGACCAAGGCGCATGTTCTCGCGACGATCCGGAGCCGAAATTGGGCCCACTCACCAACACGGTGGCTGCTGCATAGGCGGGCTGGTTGAGGATGAACCCCTCGATCAATTCGCCCTCTTCGTCATAGGACCACTCGTAGAACAGAAACGGTCCGAAGCCGCTGCGTTCGACTCTCTTGAGGAATTGTTTCGGGATGATGGCGTCGGTATCGACGTTGGCCCGCGGTAGCGGTGCCATTTGCCCGGCGATGACGGAGATCGGTTCCATTACTTCCACTCCCTCACGTCGACAAAATGCCCCTCGACTGCCGCGGCCACCGCCATCTCCGGGCTAACCAGATGGGTGCGGCCGTTACGGCCCTGCCGGCCCTCGAAGTTCCGGTTGGAAGTCGAGGCGCATCGTTCGCCGGGCATCAGGATGTCAGGGTTCATCCCGAGGCACATTGAGCACCCCGGCTCGCGCCACTCGAAACCTGCATTCTTGAAGATGATATCGAGACCTTCTTCTTCGGCCTGGAGTTTCACCAGTCCGGAGCCGGGCACCACCATTGCGTGCACGTTGGGATGGATGGTCTTGCCTTCGAGAAGTTTCGCCCCGACGCGGAGATCCTCGATCCGACCATTGGTGCAAGAGCCAAAGAAGATGCGATCCACGAAGATTTCTGTCATGGGCGTGCCGGCTTCGAGGTCCATATAGGCGAGGGCACGTTCGGCGGCATCGCGCTCGAGAGCATTCTCGAACTCGCCTGGATCGGGTACCGCGCCGGTGATAGGAACGGTTTGTGCCGGGTTGGTTCCCCACGAGACATACGGAGCGAGGGCCGCGGCGTCGATGTCAATCTCGACGTCAAACTCTGCGCCGGGATCTGACGGCAGCGACTTCCAATACGCGACCGCGTCGTCCCACGCCTTGTCGGTTGGTGCGAAGTTGCGGTCTTTGAGGTAATCAAAAGTAGTTTTGTCGGGGGCGATCATGCCCGCCCGAGCACCGGCCTCGATCGACATGTTGCAGATGGTCATGCGGCCCGCCATCGACAAAGCCTCTATCGCCGTTCCGCGGTATTCGATGACGTAGCCCGTGCCGCCGGCAACCCCGATGTGGTTGATGATGCCGAGGATGATGTCTTTGGCGGTGACGCCAGCGGGCAGTTCGCCGTTGACGTTGACGGCCATCGACTGTGGGCGGGACTGGGGGAGCGATTGAGTGGCGAGTACGTGCTCAACCTCAGAGGTGCCGATACCAAAGGCGAGTGCGCCAAAAGCTCCGTGAGTCGAAGTGTGCGAATCGCCACAAACGATGGTCATGCCGGGCTGAGTGATGCCTTGCTCCGGTCCGATGACATGGACGATGCCCTGCCGGATGTCGCTGATGTCGTACAGCTCGATGTTGTGGTTCGCACAGTTGGCGACCAGCGTGTCGATCTGCTTCTTTGAAAGCGGATCCTTGATCCCCAACGCCCGCCCCTCAGTAGGTACGCCGTGGTCGACCGTGGCCAGCGTCAGATCGGGGCGGCGTACCTTGCGGTTCGTGAGGTCGAGCGATTCGAAGGCCTGCGGTGAAGTGACCTCGTGGACAAGGTGGAGGTCGATGTAGAGCAGGTCGGGTTCGCTCCCGCCACCGTCGCGGACGACATGGTCGGCCCAGATCTTCTCGTACATGGTTCTTGGTGCAGTCACCAGCGCCTCCTCTGTGTGACCGGAAACTGTAGTGCCCCCACGGTTGGTTGCGACACCGGTACTGTTGCTGGATGGCAATTCTTATTGCAGCTCTTGTGTTTCTTATCCCGCTGTCGTCACCGTTCGGCGAGGCGACGGCGACAGCTACTTCTGCCGTTGACGGACTTCGTCTCGAAGTGTCGGTTGAGGTGCAGGGATCGCCGGTTGCGGTCGTGGTGAGGGGCATGGCTCAGGGATCAAGTGAATTGCCGCCGGTGGCCTTGGCCAACCGTGGTGATGGGCGCTGGGAGGGCATCGTTGATCTTCCGGTGGTCGAGAACATCCTCATGGGTTTCGAGATCATCCCCGGCGTGGGCCCGGCCACGGTTTCTGAACTACATACGCTCACAGAACTCGGTGTTGATGCCGCCGTTTTCTCTTTGGACAATCCAACTACCGCTTTCGGTGAGAGCGACGATGATCCTTTGGTGACACCGGAGGGGGAGCGTTGGGGCTGGTTGGGTCTCGCCGCAGGTGCGGCAGCGTTGACGATGCTTGCGTACTGGACGATCGGGCGATCAAGGGACGACGATGCCACGAATGATGTTCCAGAACCGGATGGGTCGAAGTTGGATATTGCAGAGCTCGACGACTGATTGACAAATGGTCGAGTTTCCTCGACAATTCGACAAATGTCGACTGATCCCGCACTTTCCCCCGCTACCGGACTCGACTACGAGGCCGAAGAATACTTCCATGTCGAGACACCGCAACAGCTGAAGGCGCTCGGCAGCAGCCTGCGTCTAGCGATTTTGTCCCTTCTCAATGAGAGGGCAGCGTCGGTCACCGAACTTGCCGATTCGCTGCAACGCCCCAAGGGGACTGTTGGCTATCACGTCAAGGTGCTCGAGGACACCGGGTTTATCCACGTAGTGCGCAGCCGCAAGGTGCGGGCGATGACCGAGAAGTTTTATGGCAGGGTCGCCCACACGGTGATCTATCACGGTCTCCCAGACTCACATGACCCGATGTTCATGGTCCAGCAAGCGCTTACGGAAGTTGTGACAGACCGCGATCTGGCCACCCCGGCTTTCACGCTGCGTCACGTGCGGATGATCGAGGAGCAGGCGGTCGAGTTCTGGGAGCAGGTTGTGCAATTGGCGGAGGCGTTCACCAAGGCGCCCCGGGGTGGCGACCGTGTCTACGGGTTCCTCGGCGGAATCTATCCGACTGACCTGCCGACCTTGCCGGACGACGAAGAGAAAACATGAGCGAAACAGAGCCAAAGGTGCATCTGGGGGGTCGCTACTGGCGTCTCTGGACGGCCAGTGTCATCTCGAATCTTGGCGACGGTGTTGCCGTCATCGCCTATCCATGGTTGGCGTCTGCCGTCACCCGTAACGGCCTTCTCATCGCGCTCATTGCCATCGCCCAGCGGTTGCCGTGGTTGATCTTCACGTTGCCCGCTGGTGTCATCACCGACCGTGTCGATCGACGCAAGATCATGATGTCGATGGATGCGGTGCGAACCATCGTCACCCTCGCTGTCGCCTGGGTGGTCGTGGTCAAGGAAGGGGCATTGCCTGCCCCGGACCAGATCGAAGCTGGCCTCGAAATCGCGACCGAGCCTGTGATGTATTCGGTCCTGTTGGTCGCCTCGCTCATGTTCGGCTTTGCCGAGGTCCTGCGCGACAACGCGGCACAGACAATCTTGCCTGCGATCGTCGAGTCTGAAGGTCTGGAGAAGGCCAATGCTCAGATGTGGGGCGTCGAGATGGTCGCCAACAGTTTTGTGGGCCCGCCACTCGGCAGTGTGCTGATTGCGGTTGGTTTCGCTCTTCCGTTCTTCTTTGATGCAGGCACCTTTGCGGTGGCTGCGGCGCTGGTGTTTCTGATCAGCGGCAACTTTCGCACGCACGAGCCAGGCGAGTTGTCAAAGAAGATCGACTGGGCGGGAGAGATAAAGGAAGGCTGGAACTGGCTGTGGAAACACCCGTTACTGAAGCCGATGGCAATCATCCTCGGCATCATGAACGGGCTGTTTGCTATCACGATGGCCACCTTCGTGCTCTTTGCTCAAGAGGTCCTTGGCGTCAGTGCGCTGACGTTTGCGCTCCTCGGTACCGGTGGCGCGATTGGGGGATTGGCCGCAACGTTCCTTGCGAGCAAGGTGTCAGGCCGTCTTGGTAGCGGACCCTCGCTCTATACCGCGCTCATTGCCGGGGTCATCACCACTCTTGTTACCGGCATAGCGTCGCATTGGCTGGTTGCGTTGGCGATGTTCACGGTGGGCACATTCACAGCCGTGCTGTGGAATGTGATCACGGTATCGCTGCGGCAGACCATCATTCCTGACCGTCTGTTGGGCCGCGTCAACAGCGTTTATCGGTTCTTTGCGTGGGGCATGATCCCGATCGGGTCGGCGATTGGCGGGCTGCTGGTCGTTGGTTCTGAGACGTCGATGAGTCGTGAGACGGCCTTGCGGATGCCATGGCTGCTTGCGGCGGCCGGCTGGGCGGTGCTCTTCTTCTATGCGGCTCCCAAGCTGACCACCGCCAAGATCGAGAGCGCCCGCAAAGACGGTGTCGCCGCCAAGAAGGCGGCTGGCGAGTTCTCTTCAGACAGCGAGGTCGCCACCGAGGCGATAAGCGAGTCGGGGATCACCGGCGCACCACCATCGATCGATGAGGCTTCGGACACAGACTGATCGCCACAATCGAGTCCGAGCTCTGCAGCCACCTGTCGGGTGGATGCAGACGCGTCTAGCCCAGGGCGAGCACACCGGAGGCCGAAGTACGCGCTCGGATAGTGCGCCGCGGTAGTGGGAATGATCGACAAGGTCTGCGTGATCCGGGCAGAAGGCGACGAGCTCATGGATCCACTAATCGATACCGGGTTTGATCTGCTGTCGTCGACAATCGATGCCCTCGTCGAGAGTTAGGGGGAGCGGCCGGTGGTGGTGTAGGTGTGGCCGAGGTGGCTGGTGAATTGGTTGTCGCCGTTGGGTAGTGGTTGGTAGGTCCATCGGGTGTGGTGGCGGATGGTGTGGTGGTGGCGGCAGAGGGCTGCGAGGTCTTTGGTGTGGGTTTGGTGGCTTTCGGCCCGGGTGATGGTGTGGTAGATGTCGCAGTTGATGGCTGGCATGCGGCATTCGGGGTGGATGCAGGTGCGGTCGCGGGCTTGGACGTGGCGCAGGTAGTAGCGGTAGGGGCAGCTCGCGTAAGTTTCCAAGGCCGTTGGCGAGAGTGTTTGATCCAGTGAGTCGCGGGCGATGGCGTCCGCAGCGAGGACGCCGTCCCAGGCACTAAATTTCTCGCCGTTGCGACCTTGGCGCGCCAGGTTGTATCGGGCGTACCCATCCCAGAGATGCGATAGGACGGTTCGCGG
>CAXMRC010000003.1:0-4203 GCA_964195945.1 uncultured Gemmatimonadales bacterium | reverse complement strand
ATCCTCCAGCCCAGGCTTGGGAAGAACGACCGCTCCAAGGTCCGTCAACAGCTCGCGCCGTGTCGCAGTGCCACCGGTCTGGCGAGCGATCTCCTCATCCCCTATCCCGAGGGATGCCCCGTAGCCCTCCTCGAAGACCAGTTGGCGTCGCAGCGGCTCTGGAATGCGCGGGAGATGATCCGGGTGGATAGGAATTCGCCGTTCGTTCTTCCTGCTAGACGTTCCGATAACTCCGAGTTTCAGCATTCGAGCTCCTTCGGCGCCACAACCTGCCTCTTGCAATGGTCGCACAGGGAGACGGTCTGTATGGGCATCCGATCCCTCGAACCAAGTTGGTGGTCCCACAAAACCTACACCAAGACATGGGAGCATCCATTTCCGGCCCGACGAAACCACCACCCATCGTCCCCGCCCACATCGGCACATATGGGCGGCAGGTGGCTTTGGCTGTCTCGCCTACGAGCGGCTCACTCCGATGTGCGGACCAACCGTGACGGGTACCAGTCCCAGTTGGGTGTGGTCCTGCACCCGGCGTTGGGATCGGGCCAGCATTTCCAGTCCTGACGGCCCCAATCTCCGACTATGAGATCGGCCCCCGCCAGTGTTCCCAGGAAGCTGCTCTCCTCAAGCACATCATCAATGTCGGTGCTCATGGTCCGGGTGAACTCGAACTCGACCTTCTCGCCTTCAACCGTGAAGCTGGTCTGGGACTCGGTCTCGTCGTTGTGGATCTCCAGCGTGCCAGTGTCTGTTCCGGTGAACGTGATCGTGAACGCCTGATTCTCGGACCCTGCATCGTTCGTCCAGTACATCGCCCAAGTACCGCTGATCGACCCTTCAGCGTCGCTGGCCGACTCACTTGACGCAGCACCCTGATCGGTGACGGTTGACTCGGTGCCCGAGGCGTCGAGAGGCTCTGATTGGCTCGTGAAGAGATCCGGCTGAAAGATGACTGCAAAGAGGACCCCGATTGCCGCCATCAAGAATATGAGGAAGAGGAAGGTGACCTTCCAGGGCCTTCGCTTCTTCTTGATACCGGGAAGTCCGAGATCGGAAGCCACCCCACGAAGATGATCGTCCAGATCCTGTGCATCTTCACTGAGGCGACGATCGCCACCGTCAGTCACCGACTCGACCTCCACCAATAAGTCAATCCCATCCCGCCTCCACCACAGGACAACACCACCATGATTCCACGAGGCGAGCAGACCGGATGCCGAGCCATGGCCGCATCGTAGCCACCGACTGCCAACCGCCCATATCGGCACACATGCTCGCCCGATTCGGCGATACATATTGCCGGAAAGACGTATCCACTTCGGTACAGTGACCCCTCCAAATGTGGGCCAGCGCCCCATTTTCGGCTCTGAATCGTCGTTCCTGTGGGATTCGAGTCCGCTGACGGTCGCCCGGAGCGCTCGGCTCCCCACTGCTGTACCGAAGTGGATACCCCTTTTGCCGGATATGCGCTCCTGACTGTTGTGCTGTCGATGGCGATAGATTCTCGGCTCCGAACTGTGGAAAGTAGGGGAACACATGGAGAGCGAGAGCAACAACGAAAGCTCGGACGATGGGAGGAAACGTCGCAAAGCAACCACTTATGGCGCAGCAACAGCACTCGGAGTTGGTGTCGGGGTCGCCCTGTATTCAGCTACCTCACTTCCCGATTGGCTTGCCGTGGGTATCGGCTTGGCTATCTGGGTGGGCGTAGCGATGGGGGGTCGATCCAAGGAATGACCCGCACACACCGGCACCTTTGGGCGGCACGAACTAGCGCATCGTCGGGGTTGGCTGCACACCGAACAGTGCCGCTCGGTCTCCCAACTGTCCGTCCTTGCCGGGTTCGCTCATTGGCCAGCTTCGGGGATCAGACGCTACGATCCGTGCCAGCGCACCCACAGGCCTATCCCCCACATACGGACAGGTCAGTGGGTGCGCCTCTTCGTCAACCTCCATCGATCATGTCGAAGAAACCCCCCGTCACCTCAACCCCCCTGGTCGTGTACTCCCCCGGCCAACCGTCCCTCCTAGCCTCCCCCACCTGCGGCATCCATATCCCTGCCGGTGGCCGCGCTTGATCCCTCAGAGCGAACAGTCGTCGACGTAGCTGCCCGATTCGGACACGGGAACCTCCGAGCCGTCGGGACCCTTCCGCGCCGCTGATCGGGTCCTGGCCGTTGAGTCCGGTGCCGGCGAGGAGCACGTCGAGACAGAGCATCTACGGAACGGCACGGTGGCGGGGTCGAGGTCCAGGGGCCACGGCGCGTCGAGGAGTGGGGTGGCGTCCACGGGGGAAGCCTACGGGGTCGCCGCGCAGCGACAACGCTCCGATCTCTGTAGTCATGCGACCAGGCAATCCGTCCAGAACGGCTTCGATCCTGAGGATTTCTGGTTCGGCGACGTCACGGACCTAGCCGAACATATTGCCTGTGATCTCTGGGGGTGAACGCAACACTCTTGGTGAGGGCTGTGGTGTCTCATCGAGGAGGTTGTTGTGGCGGTGTTCACTGACGTTGAGCGGGTCGAGGTGTGGAATCGACGCCAGGCGGGTGAGTCGAACCGGTCGATTGGGCGTCGGCTGGGGAGGTCGGCGGGGTCGATTCGGGCGATGGTCGAATCGACGGGTGGGGTTCGACCTGCGGTGCGGCAGCGTTCCGCTCAGCATCTGAGTCTTGTTGAGCGTGAGGAGATCTCTCGTGGTGTCGCTGCTGGCGAACCGCTGCGATCAGTGGCTCGTCGACTGGGTCGGGCACCATCGACGGTATCGAGGGAGCTGGCGCGTAATGGGGGCCGTTGGCGGTATCGGGCTCACCGAGCTGACAAGGCGGCATGGAAGCGGGCCCGGCGTCCTCAGTCGTGCAAACTCGTCGAGAACCCGCAGTTGCGCCGGGTGGTGGAGGAGCTGCTTGCCGAGAGGTGGTCACCGCAACAGATCGCAGGCTGGCTCAAGCGGACGTACCCTGACGACGAGGAGATGCGCGTGTCACACGAGACGATCTATCTGACGTTGTTCGTCCAAGCCCGTGGCGGCTTGAAACATCAGCTCACACAGCATCTCCGCACCCGCAGAGCGAACCGGCGGCCGAAGGGTGTCAGGCCTGCGTCGGGGAAGGGCCGGATCGTTGACCCCGTCATGATCAGTGAGCGTCCCGCCGCCGTCGAGGACCGTGCCGTGCCAGGCCATTGGGAAGGCGACCTGATCATGGGCAAACGCCAGACAGCGATCGGCACGCTCGTGGAACGCTGGTCCCGCTACGTGATGCTGTTCCCACTCCCGGACGGCCACACCGCAGAGGCTGTGCGGGTCGCCCTCGAAGCGACGGTGAAGCGTCTCTCGAACCATCTGTGGCAGTCCTTGACGTGGGACCAGGGCAAGGAGATGGCCCAACACGCCCAGTTCACGGTCGATACCGGTGTCCAGGTCTACTTCTGCGATCCCAAGTCGCCGTGGCAACGCGGATCGAACGAGAACACCAACGGGTTGCTGCGTCAGTACTTCCCGAAAGGCACCGACATGGCTCTGCTCACCCAGGCCGATCTCGATGCCGCAGCGCACTCCCTCAACGGTCGGCCTCGACAAACCCTCGAATGGATGACACCATCAGAGAAACTCGCCGAAGCGTTGCAATGACCCCTTGAGGCGACAGGCATTATGTTCGGTCTGCCTACTGCCGTCTCGGTGAGCCAATTGGCTGTTCGACACCCTGTGATGCACCTATTCGCGGCCCCATTTGAGACACCGCGACGGTGCATTCCGTTCGACCCCGTGGAGTTGTCTTACGGTCATCCGGAACCCATCGAAGTCTCATGACTCCAGCCGCTGTTCCGCGACGGCTATTCGAGCCTCGTGGGCCATTGGCGAGCCGTTTCGCGCGTTGAGAGGGAATACGCCGGGAGGTACTCAGGGTAAGACTGTCGCTGTGACAAATCGGTGTGCCATTAGGGCATCTCGACAGACTCACCAATGGCTGGTTTGCTTCCGATGATTGGCCGGTCCGCATCTGGTCCGCGAGATGATGAGAAACAGGGCAAAATGGCAGGAGACGTTGCGAGGTTAGAACTCTTGCGTGCCAAGGGAAGTCACCAGAAACCGTTGCAGCGCAGAGACTCCCGATACGATCTGTTAATCCGTTTGTCGTGGGTTCGAGTCCCACCCCCGGAGCTCGGCGGACCATCGAGGCGCAGAGGGTCCGATTCATTGCG
>CAXMRC010000002.1:0-13073 GCA_964195945.1 uncultured Gemmatimonadales bacterium | reverse complement strand
GGGGAGTGGTATCCCGGGCGACCGGTGATGATCACCCACAACGACTACAACCTCGAGTTGTTCAACGGCGATATCGGCATCTGCGTGGAGACGCCGGATGGCATGAGGGTTGTCTTTGATGGCGGTCGTGTAGTGGCGCCGAGTCATCTGGGGGAGCACGGCACCGTCCACGCCATGACGATCCACAAGAGCCAGGGCTCACAGTTCAAAGAAGTGGTCGTGGTGCTGCCCGGCGAGACGTCCCGGCTGCTTACCCGAGAGCTCCTCTACACCGCAGTGACCAGGGCGAAGAAGCGGGTCCACATCGTCGGCAGCGAAAGCGTCATCCGCCACGCCATCACCCGCTCTGTGCAACGAGCCTCAGGATTGGGTGTGCGACTGTGGGGGGAGTGAGTGGGCTTCCGCGTGTCGGGTTTCGATTCGCAAGGCTCAACGCCCAACAAACCGCTCCACCGCACTGCTCGTGCTCCGGTCCGGGGGATCGACCGATGCAGCAGCCACCGCCGGGGTTGCTTGGGGGTAGCCGCTGCCAAACGTGCTCAGATCGTCCCGGATAATCCAGAGGTAGTCCTCAAACTCATCGATGAAGCTGACCTCCAGAACGTGATTGCCTTCAAGCCACCCGGGAAACTGGAACGAGTACGTCTTGAACGCCGTGTCGTCGATGACTTCGAAAGGCCATTCGAGAAGGTCGATGGGAAGACCATCGAATGTCGCTTCGAGCCGAACCTTGCTGGACTGGAACTCGGTCTTCTCGGCGGCAGGAAGGCTGGACCACCCGTCTACGAACCAGCCGCTCATCAGATAGAACTGACCGTTCGCGCTGCCGCTGATGTTGCACATCTCGCCGTCTGCCCCAGAGCACCCGACCATATCCGCGAGAGCAATCACCGCAAGGTCGGTTCCACTTATTGTTTCCAATCGGGGCGGAACGGTGCGCACCGGGAGATCGAGAGCCCTGGTGAGGAACGTTGCCATCTGCGCCCGGGTAACCGGATCATCGGGGCAGTACCTGTCGTTTGCCGGCGGGTTGCAGCCTTTGGTGACGCCGGCTGCTGCCAGCTTGGCGATGTCGTTCTCAAAGACGGAGCCGTCGTCATCGACGAACGAGTCCCCGCCCCCGGTGTCGGCGTATCCCATTGCCCGGACCAGGAATGCGGCCATCTGGCCTCGCGTTACCGCCGAGTTCGGGCAGAAGAGATCATTGTCAGGGGGGTTGCAGCCTTTGGTGACGCCGGCTGCTGCCAGCTTGGCGATGTCGTTCTCAAAGATGGAGCCGTCGTCATCGACGAATGAGTTCCCGCCCCCGGTGTCAGTTAGGCCGAGTGCCCGCACCAGAAACGCCGCCATCTGCTCACGCGTTACGGCGCTATTTGGGCAATACCCAGTCTGATACGGCGGGTTGCAGCCCTTGGTGATGCCGGCCGATGCTATGGCTTCGATCGAACTTTCGTGGATGCTGCCGTCGTCATCGAAGAACAGGCCACCATCGGGTACCGAAGGAGGAGGTGGGGGTGGTGGAGGTGGTACTGGCCGGATGGTGTCGGTATGGATCATGCAGAGAGAGTCCTCCGTGGTTGTCAGCAATAACGGGGAGCCGGCTCCCTTCGTAAAAACGCCATGGCTGTACGGAACCCCTGCTGTCCCGCAGTCGGGCTGCCACTGTTCGATGAGTTGGGTCGTGCCGGCGTTGCTCACGGACACGAGCGGAGAGCCCTCGAGCGAGTAGTAGCTGTACAGCACAGATCCGTCGTCGCTGAAGAGCGGCTTGCCCCGTTCAAAGTTGCCGATCGGGGCGATCGTCGATGCATCGATCTTTTGACCGCTCTCAACAACAATGAAACTCCCGTCGACAGATACTGTCAGCGATTGGGTTCCACTGACAGTGCTGTGAGCGTCTTCCGCGACGATATCGAGCATCGGAGTAGCCAGATCTAGCTGGTACAGCGAGTTGGGACTAAACCCCTCACCGATGTAGACATGATCACCGCCGTCCATGGCAAAACGCGGCCCAGCTCGAATGATCCGTTCGGAAGCCACTCGGTCCTCGACTCCCGTGTTGAAGTCGTAGCGTACGATCCAGGCGAAGCCGCCGCTGCCGGAATTAGCCGAGACAAGAACCACACCCGGTGAGATCTCAATCACGTCCCAGGTGCGATTGTTACCTAATTCCGCTAGTACAACCTGAGTGCTCGACCAATCGGACAGGTCTACGCGCGCAATCCCAGTCGAGTAGTTCAAGGCGACATAGAGATACTTGCCGTCGGCTGATAGCTCCAGCCCGGCGGGAGCTGGAAGCACAGGCCGGTCTTGGATTTCGCCGGTGGCCAAATTGATCGACAGGATTTCGTCCATCGCCGGGATGGACACATAGGCAAGGCCGCGCCCCATATCAACGACGACATCGTTCGGGTTGCTGCTCAGGGGTACGACGGTGGTGTCGACCAGCAACGGCTCGGCCGCGGCCGGGGCAGCAAGCACCAGCGCGCTTGTGACAGCTAGAAACAGTGCCATCACCTCGGTTGTCGCTCTGGAAAGCCTCGATCTCTGATTGCGGGTCGGTTGCTGCGTCGCTCCAACCGCTCCCATGTCGCTCCATCCGGTGTCGCTGATGCTGGCTGGGTTCATGCGCCCTTCTCCCCAATGTGGTTCTATGGCAATGTGCATCTTGCGCCGGTCCGTATCCATGGGGGATTTCCCCCTGTGATTGTCACCCCGCGTGTTTAATTGTGGAGTAGTTGACTTCACCGTTCGGCTAAATGGCGCAGTTCTGCTCGACGTCGACAAAGGCCTCATCCATGGATACCCAACTGACGGTTGGGGAGAGTGGGCCCGCCGGATGGCTAGGCGAATCAGCAGTGGCATGCAGCCTGTTGGCGACCCGGTGGTGGAGCGAATCCTCGATTGACGTGCGGCGGGCTAGGTCGAGCTGGTCGTATTCCCTGTAGAACTCGGCCAGCGTCCCCACTCTCCAATGAAACGCCCCAGTATTGCTATACACGGAGCAGATTTCCGCGTTCATGTTGATTGAACCGGTGATGACGTGTTCGGTGACCGTGAAGTCGCCGAATGTACTACCGCCGAAGTCCCTCGGATACTGATTAGTCACTACGAGATCACCGGCGCCGACCAGCCCATCATTGGCTGTTCCCGGACCGTCGACCAGCTTTGCTATCAGAACATCCACGCCTGCGTTGTACCCACCGTCTGCGGTATCCATGTCGGTGTAAGCGACAGCAAATATCCGTTCCGTGGCCTGCAGAACACACGTCTCGTCGAACACGAAAGCCCCGTTTGTGCCTGGAACCTCGCCCCCGGGGAGAACGTCTCCGTGGGCCAGATGCGATGCGATCGCGCGGTCATTGACTCCGAGAAGGCGCCACTCCGTCACACTCGGGTCGTCGTCAACGACGTGACATACATCGATGAGCTTCGTGGTCCACAGCGTGGCGTGATGGGCTTCGGTTGCGGTGGACGCCGTTCCGACGATTTGCCCGGTATCGTTGATGTCTCCAGCGCTGCTGGCTGTGCCGCCGAGCGTGCCGAGATCGGTCATTACACCGTCGTACCAAACAAAGGCGTGGTACTCACCCGTTGCGGTGTTACTCCGACCGACCACTTGACCGCGTGCGTTGACGGCGGACGCTGAACTGTGGGCTCCGCCAAGTGTTCCGAGATCGGTCATGATCCCGTCATACCAAATGAAGGCGCGATTGGTGCCGGATGGCGTGAAGCTGGTACCGACCACATAGCCGGTGTCGGAAATATCATTCGCTCTGCTAAATGAGCCGCCCTCGAGTGCTCCCAGGTCGGTCATGAGACCGTCGGTCCACAGAGCTGCGTGGCTGAGGCCTCCTGGTTTGGACGCATAGCCGACAACCTGCTCGCGGTTGTTGATTGCGCTTACGCCCGCCATGCCGCCAAGATCCAAGAGAGTCCCGTTGCGCCGGATAAACGGAACCAGACGATCAGAGCTCGGGTCTACGCGTTCGCCGACCACATCCCCCGAATCGTTGATGTCGTACGCAGCGCCGTACACGTTCTCGGGAATCAGGTCCGTCCAGACTCCATCTTGCCACAGGAATGCTGTTGTCTTGTTGGAGCCGGAAGGCGTCGTCAGGCTCGCTTGCCCAACAATCTGTCCTCGCTCGTTAACCGCAAGAGGCGCAACCCACGTTCCCGATCCCGTCGATGGGTATAAGGCAGTCATCTCGCCATGCTCGTATAGGTAGCCGAGGTTTCCCCAGCCTTCGGGTTCACTCAACCCGACGATCTGGCCGCGGTTACTGATGCTTCTCGAGTCGCTAGATGATCCGCCAAGCGTTCCCAGGTCGGTAGCCATGTAATCACGACGAGAACTCTCAGCTGCCACCGCAGGCAATGCGGCAGCGACCATGAGAACCGCGACTCCTAGAATTAGGTAGATTGCTCGTAGCGTTCTTGGCCCATTGGTTTTGGCTATGTTGTCCATGCGACCTCCCGGTAAGACTGTCTGTCGGCAGTCTGTCTGATCACGCTCGCCCGGTGCATGGGGGATTGTCCCCATCACCATCCAGGCTTCATCTAATTGTGAAGTCGTTGTCTCCACGCTCCAGGTCCTTGACGATGGCCCTGCGAATGAAGGGTTCGGCGTGGGTTGCGAAGCGCTGTTCCTCGCTCGTATCGAGACGCTCCACCGCTCGTCTCAAGCCATGGTTCCCCTCCTCTATCAGATCCATGAGCTCCATCCCTCGGTCCGTGTACTCCCGTGCGATGGGTATTACGAGATATCGGTTGCGGTCGACGAATAGTCTTCGCGTGCTGTTGGCCCAACTGGCGGACTGTTTGAGACTCGTCATCCGCGATTTCATGGAGAAGCGTGTGCGGCCGAGTGCGTCTTGAGCTCGCTTGCCCTCCTCGATCACGCGGGCCAGGCGAATCTCATCATCGGCGGTGAGACGTTCCGCCGCCTCCGCAGCAGCGATGTATTCACCCAGCGATTCGGTTTGTTCGGGGACGCCGGCCGAGCTCTCTTCGCTTCGATCCCGCTCGCGCAAGGTCGTGACCATCGCCTCGTGGATCTTCATAGCGGCGTAGGGTGCAAATCGCGTTTGCCGGTACCGATCAAACACTTGGGCTGCCCGTCTCAATGCGACCTTGCCTTCCTCGATGAGATGGTCGAGGTCCATCCCACGGTCGGTGTACGCCTTGACAATGGGTACAACGATGTGGCGGTGAGAGGCAATGAGGCGCTGCTGAGCTTCATTGGCTTTTCGGACCGTTCGTTCGAGCGCCATTTTTCGTGAGGCTGAGAGATTGGAGAAGTCCGCGAGTCGGTCTGCGGCCCGCCTGCCTTCGCCGATGATGCGTGCCAGTTGAGCCTCGTCTTTGGCGGTGAGGCTTTCCGCATCGCCGGGGGTGGGGTCCAAGCCAGTGTCGGCAACCATCTCTGTCCAGGCGGCACCGTCAAAGTAGCGCACTCTGTGCGCGCCGGACGGGTCGGGGTACCAACCAGGTACAGCTTGATCACTCACTAACACTCCTCAGTCGAAGACGTCTCCGATGCCTTCCAGCCACGGCGTAGGGAGTCATGCTGGCGCCTCTGCCGTGATCCGGTCGATTTCGATCGACCAGGTGTTCTCGTCGGCAGATATGAACACAAGCTCGACTGCGGTGAGATAGTTGATTCTCGGATCCTCGTGGGTGATCCGTGCCGACAGTTGCCCGTTGACGGCGACGGCTATCGACCCTGATCCGGCAGTGTCAACCGAACAGGTGATCGTCAGCTGCCGCAGTTCCCCGGGTGGCGGGAGCTGGGCGAGCTGATCGATGAAGAGCAACTCTTCCTGCTCGTCGGATATCACGAGTATCTCAACCAGACCACTGCCGGACACCCTGGCCGAGTAGCCGTAATGCTGGTTCACGCAGCCCACTCCGAACTGATCTTCCTCTCGCCAACCGTCGGTTTGGATGCCGTCGGCGACAATGGTGATGGCTTGGTTCGGCTTCCGAAATCCCGCGTAACTGTGCAATCCGGGGCCGGGTACGACCTCTGCCCGGTAGGCCCCATCATGGACGGACAACGTTCCCGATGGCCCCCGACCTGTCTCGAATGGTTCAGAGCCGTCTTCGAAATCGGCAATGAGCTGCTGATCGTATTCCGCTGCGACGTCGGTGGCGGAAACGTCCTGTAGCTGCAGAGAGCCAAGCATCTTCTCCCAGGCGGACAGCATGACGTCTCGTTCGTCACTGTGGAACAGGACGGTGAACCAGTAAGAGCCCTCTTCGCCGAACAAGATCACGATTCGCCAGTTCAGCGGGTTCCCAGTTCGCTCACCGCGTCCCTCCCCGTGCGCTTCCAAGCCCCTGATGCCGGCCAGTTCGATTGGGTTGGGTCCGAGGGTTATGGCTCTACCGTCTTCGGCGGTGGTGTTGGCCAGATGCGCAGCAAACGTCTCCTCTGCGGCGTCCGATTCAGCTGCGACTTCCGTCGGGAAATATGTGATCGCCATCCAGTTCCCGTGGGCGTAGCTAGCGCTGTCCGGAGTGACCGCAAAGAATTCGACTGGATAGGGCACGCCGTCGAAATCCCGGGCTGGTTCCCAGTTGTCGGGATACTTGAACGCGATTCCATTTTCAGCCAGGAACGCCGGGGGTTCGTCCCCAGCTGATTGAACCTCATCCGGATCGATTGTGGCCGCGGCCCAGGTCACAAGACCGACAGTGACGACGATTCCGAGGATGCCGAGCCGGCGCCCTGCCCGCGCCTTGCGTCGACCGCGAGGCATCCGCAGACCGGAATCGATTTCCCGTATCTCCTTGTTGCCCCGCACCCACGCCAGAATCCCAAAAATGAACCCATACACGGGCACCAATGACAGGATCCCGAATACCAGCACCATCGTCGCCGCACTCTTTGTCGCGTTGACCGGGTAACCGCACTCGGGGCAGGACGGCGTCTTGTCGGACACGGTCTGTCCACATGACGGACAAGGAATCAATGTCCCGCTACCAGGCCCATCGAAGACGGTGCCGGTAGCAGGGACGTCGACGATCTGTTCGGTCCAACCGGAGCCGTCCCAGTAACGCCGTGCGTGCTCGCCCGAAGGATCGGCATACCATCCAGGAGTGGGGCGATCAGTCATCAGAACCCGAATCTCGAGGCCCAAGACATAGCGACGAACCGTCGCTTCTTGTTGTGATTCTCTGCGCGATCGCCCCCGCTGTGATGAGGTCTTGTTGGGGCCGCCATTCCTTGCCTCCCTAGGTCGGGATCGCTGTGGCTTCAGCGTGGCAGTTGTTCTGTCAGTAATCCATGGGGGATGACCCCCATCCTCATCTCGTCAGCGGCCGACGCTTAATTGTGAAGTGAGTAACTTCACAATACATAAAATGGCTGGGAACTCCAGGGAGTTTCTGGAACGGCTCGCGGCATTCGAGGCACGGACGTGGTGGCATGCCTCAACTGATATCCCGCAACAATCATCCAGTGATGATTCAGAGCGTCCACCCCGTGAGTGATCTCAACTCATTACGCGACAGATACGAAACAACGGCCAACAGCGCTTCGGAATCCCCGTCCGACACCTCGCGGGGGAATTCCATCGTAAAGCACCCTCCAGCGAACGTGTACGTGTACCGTCCGGCGCCGTCGTTGTAGCGCGCAATCGAAGGATCGTCGGTCGACGATGCCGCTCCGATGGGAGCGCACGCTGCGGTCAGCGTTCCGATCGCCTTCGCGTCGTAGGCGTCGTTCTCAAACACGATCACGGCTTCGCCGGTTCGGGTCCCGATTGATTCGACGGTCCAGCCCACCGGTAGCGCGCCGACGCACGGAATGAAGCCGGCTTCGGGCACCGCCTGGGCAAACAGGATCAAGCGAGCCGGTTCCACGGCATCACACGAGATCGGGGTTCCCAGCCGTACATCCGTCGTCGAACAACCAGCCTGCATCACGATCGCCACGAGAAGAAGACTGACCCGGATTTTCATAGCAATCCGCTCACGATCGCCTGGTTCAGTATCAGGAGCCAGATCGCAAGCGCCACGGTGGTCACCAGGACCACCAGCGCCATGACCCGGCGCCGTGTCCAGCGTTGGATCTTGATCGCTGCTCGTGGGGGAGCCAGGGCACGGAACTCAGCCAGGGCATCGTGGTCCATACTGGCCAGCGTGCTTCGCAGCTCGCCCGGGATTGTCACCCCGCCTGTCGCGGCAAAGGCCTCCGCAATTTCTTCGTCGGTGAAATGGTCCCGGGCTCGTTCGTAGACCACGGCAGTCGGCAAGTGAGCCGACAGGGAGAGCATCATGTTGGCCAGGTCGACCGCCTGCCGCCACGGGCTGGGTCGAATCTCGCCGAATGCATGATCGATGAGATGAACACCGTCTCGGCCAACGAGCACATTCGCCGGCTTGACGTCCCGGTGCGCCAGACCCCGGTCCCACATCTTGCTGACGCTCCACATTGCCGACTCGACCACTGATTCATCGACCGCCGCGTCCGACATCTCCGTGACGCCTTCGAGGAACTCTGTCACCAACATGTACTCGCGCCCCGGGGTGAGTTCGACAATTCCCATCGGCTCCGCGATCGGCACCCCGGCATCCTGCATCAACCTCATCACGTGGTCCTCATGCTGCGCCAGACGGCGCACCGTGCGAAACGGGGACTCATCTTCGAGCGCCCCGTAGAGCATCGTGCGGCCGAGTTTGTACCACCGATCCGAACGGAGATGATTCTTGGCGTACACCTTCCCAAAGACAAACGAACCGTCCGCGAGGCGGATGCGCAACGGCGTTGATCCTCCCGAGCCCTCGAGGCCGAACGGCTCAATACTGTCAACCACCAGCCCCAGCTGTTCCCGTAGCGCGACCACAATCGCCGATACTCGGGTATCCGACAGGTCGAGGTGTGCCGTCTTACCGCGGGCATAGGACACCGGGAACACCGCATCGGGCGTAATCAGCCGGAAGGCCAGCACGGCCCCGCCTACCGCAAGTACCTCACCGGAAGCGATGTCCGTCATCCGGTCGACACCCAGGTAGACCCGTGCCAGACCGAAAGCCACGATCACAACCGTGGCTCCCCACAATGCTCGGGTTCGCCAGATACCGGCAACGACCAGGGCATAGACCAACGCTACAAGGGTTCCGGCGACGGCTGCACCGGCGAGGGAGGGAGCGGCGAACCCCGTCCAATCGGTAAGGATTTCCACGGCGTCGGGCCGCGGCCGTGACAACAGATTCGCCAAACCGACTGCCGTCACCTCAGTGCCCAGCACTACAAGGACAAATGTGAACAAGTGCCGCCACCGTGCGGTGGCGATCAATACGGCGACGGCTGTCCAGCGCAAGAAAGCCAGCGTCCAGTCGTTGCGCAGCGCATCGAGCGCATTGGCGGCACTGGTCAAGGCATCGCTGCGGATACCAACGAACCAATTGGTGAGTGGAGCGTCGAAATTGTTCCACCAGGCACCGCGCCCCAAGAAGAAGTTGGTTGGCGACAACAGCAGCGCAATGAGTGCCAGGACGGCTATCAGCGAGAGCACCCAGAGCCACCCGAGACCGGCGAGCGGCTCCTTGGGCAACGGCGCCGGTTCCCCGGACGGCCGGCGGCGCCGGCTCGTCCGATCAGCCTGCGTTGGCTCTGCGGTGGCCTCGTTGCCGGCCATCCGACATCTCCTTCTTGTCGAGTTCGTCAGCCTCCCGGATCCACGAACCCGGTCTCGTAGGCGAGCGCCGCCAACTCATGGCGACTCGCTAGCCCCAGTTTCTCGAAGATGCTGTGCATGTGATTCTCCAGCGTCTTAACGGCGATACCGAGCTCGGTTGCTGTCTCCCGATAGGTCCGACCCCGTGCGATCAGCACAACTACCTCACGCTCCTTTGGCGTCAGCCGGGCGATCTCCGATTCATCCTCGACATCCTCGTCAATATCCAGGAGGTAGCCGGCAACCCACCGCGAGACGGGGCGGCCACCTTGGAGAGCTTCGTCGACCAGGTCGGGCAGGTCGGGTCCTATCTGGGACTTGGAGAGATAGCCGTCGATTCCCAAACTGAAGAGCTGGGCGACATCGGTGCGCGAGGTCGACACGGTCACAGCCAGAAACCGGACGCCCGGATGGGTCTGCTTCACCTGTTTCACCACGTCGATACCGGTGCCCTCGTGGATGCGGATGTCGAGCAACACCAGATCCGGCTTGCGTTCACGAATCATCGCTACCGCATCTGTGACGTTGTCGGACTCGCCGATGACGTCGAAGCGGTCCTCGAGTAGGGCACGGGCCCCTGCCCGGGTCAGAAGCTCATCTTCAACTAAGAAGATGCGCGGCCG
Organism: uncultured Gemmatimonadales bacterium; assembly: GCA_964195945.1. Classification (GTDB taxonomy): domain Bacteria; phylum Actinomycetota; class Acidimicrobiia; order Spongiisociales; family UBA5794; genus JAAETI01. The sequence goes on along the minus strand of CAXMRC010000002.1, from coordinate 2,761 downwards.
ATCAGACATCATTGCTACTCCCACACGATCTCAACTTCCGTACCGTCGCCCGGCGATGACTTCACAGACACGGTTGCGCCTACGTCCTCAATACGCTTGCGGAGACTGTGATCCAGACCCCGGCCCGTGGCGACAGTCGCCGGATCGAATCCGCGGCCGCGATCTCGAATGAACAACCGGAGTTTCGGCGGTCCCAGCTCGGCATAGAGGTCAACTACATCTTCACCACTGTGCTTCGCCGCGTTCAACAGTGCTTCGCGGGTTGCCGCCAGAAGTGAGCGCAGCCGCTCGTCACAGTCGGCATCACCACGGATGACCGATTGGATGGCAATGCGGTGCAAGTCCTCGACGTCGTCGCAGATGGTTTGCAGCTCGGCTCTGGCGCTGCACGTGTAAGGCGATCGGTACTCGGAGATGGTGCGTCGCAGCTGCCGTTCTTGCCGTCGCGCCAGATAGCGCACCTGTCCGGGGTCCTCCGCATCGCGCTGTATCACGTTCAACGTCTGCAGCACTGAGTCGTGGAGCCGATTGGCCAGTTCGATGCGTTCTTCGTGCCGAATTCGGGCGTCGTTCACATCGTTCAGTTCGTGTTGAACGGCGAGCCGGCTCCGCTCCTGCGAGCGCAGGTTGTCGAACGCCCAGCCCAGCATGATGGCGAACACCACAAACACCACTGACCCCACGGCCGGAAGGACGCCGCGGTCGTCGATTGCGTGCACCACAACTTGGTTGGCGGCCAGGACGCCGGCAGCGACCAGTGCCATCCGCAGGTTGAACGCATACGCCGTTACGGCCAGCGTCGACATCGGATAGCCGCCGTGGAACAGCTCGTCGGCTCCGGCCGCGGTGGAAGCAGAAGCGACCACCAACGTGACGGCAACGTCGACCAGAACAAACCAGGTGCGGCCCAGCTGAGCGGAATTGCCTGCTGCCCACATTGTTGTTGCCATCCACAGCGTTGCCAGCGCCAGCGCTCCGCCGGCAATCGCCATGTTTGCCCGGGGATCGTCGCCAGGGGTCAAAATGACCAGGATCACCATCCATGCCCAGCCGAGAACGCGGTAGAGAACGACGATTCTGCGCAAGGTTTCGTCTACGGGCAGATCATGGGTCGTGCGGCCGGGTGCGTTCGGCATGGTGAAAGCATACCCAGCGAGCATCCTCGGCGCCCGGGGCCGGCGGCCGCCGGGACAATTGATATCCGAGACTGATGTGGTCGGACCGATTCGGCCCGACCACATCGCCCCCACTTGCCCACCGCTAGCCATTCATTACTGCCATGAAGGCTTCGGTCACCTTGTCGTGGCCGGTATCGCTGGGGTGCAGGCAGTCACCACCACCAACGAAATCGCCGGCCCCGAGTTGCCCGAACACCTCGGCAACCTCGGCGTCATACCGTGCGGCTACTCGCCGCACCACGTCATGGATCCCGTCGAGCGACCCGTCCGGGCTGCCCTCGAGCAGCAATGCGCCGAGCTGGATCGCTCCCGGAACCTCCCCGAGGGTGCAGTACGGCACCGGGTTGTCATAAGTGCCGAGCACTATCGGGGTGTCGTCACCCGCAGCACTCCGCAGCTGGCTCACGACATCGTCGAGATCGGCCTCATACTGGGCCATCGTGGTGACCCAAGTCACCCCACAAGGCTGGGTGAACCCACCGATGCAGGCGGCCTGGATGGGGCCGGACACGTCGTTCCCGCCGACATGGAGAGTGACCACCTCGACGTCGTTGCGGGGGTTGGCGTCATGGTTACGGCTCTGCAGCATCGGGATCGCAACCGGGAGCTGCTCGCTAGCAACTGCCGGTGTGGTTACTCCGGGTAGAGCGTCCGTCGCCGGCCGAGCCAGGTTCACCAGCTGCAGGTGTTTACAGCCGTTAGCGGCCTGGTTGGATGCTGCGGGAAGGCAGTCGAGCTCTTCCTGGAGAGCCTCGTCGAATTGGCCGACATATCCGCCCGACGCCGGGTCGGCTGCCCCCTGCCCGTACGCCCACGAGTCACCAAGAGCCAGGTATACCGGGAGTCCCGGAATCGCATCCGTGGTGGCTGCGGCCGGGGCCGCGAGGCCCGCCGTTGCCAGTGCAACAGTGGTGAGCAGCGTTACTGCCCATTTGTGTTGTCGCATGAGTTACCTCCTTGTCGCGACTGGTCGCAACATATGCGACGATTTGCTAGGGCAACATGGGGAAACACCCCCAGGGGAGGGGACTACCAGCGGAGCCGGTGGCGGCCAAGGTGGGGCGGGGTGGCGTGATGCCGACAAGTGCGCTGAAAGCACTAGGCGAAGTGCTCGTACACCTGGCGCTGGAGGATCTCCGGCGGGTCTTCAAATCCCAGCTCAAGTCCAAAGAGCAGAGTGTCATCAGCTGGCTTGCCATCATCGTGCTGCACGATGATGGACGACAGCAGCACGCCGTCTGACTCGTGGTTCACCCCTGCCGCCAGGTCGGCAAACATCGAGTCGTCGACCAACATCCCGAGCTCGTCGAAGATGGCCCACTTGATCTCTCCGTATGTGATCTTGTCACGGCGCTTCGCTCTGCGGATGGTGACGAGTCGGGCAAGCTCCACCGCCTGATCCCATTCGCCAGGCGTCTTGACGGGCTCGAGGTAGACGGCGTTGCCGGACTGTTCGGCCACGGTGACATGGCGTTGCGCCTGGGCCGCTCCCACATCCGACAGCCGTTGATAGATGCGGGCCGCACGCTTCTGCGCTAGCGCTGCGGGTGGCGGTGCGTGCTCTGCCGCCATGCGCCTGGCCT
>CAXMRC010000001.1:0-10406 GCA_964195945.1 uncultured Gemmatimonadales bacterium | reverse complement strand
TCGCGGCTGCTGCCCGCTGATATCTGACGGTTGTCCCCATCGCCAGCCGGGGTGCGAGGTGATCGCTACATCTCGACCACCGGTACGCTTGCGGCGTGATTACCAACCGAGCGCTGCTCGCCATCGTGGCTCTGGTCCTTGTCGGATGCGCCGGGGCTGCGGCGGCTACGACCACCACGTCGCTTCCCGCAACAACAACTACGCCCGCGGTAGTTACGACAACAACCACCACAACGCCACCGACGACGACCATGGCCGTCACCACCACCACGCTCTCGCCGTTCGCACGGCCGGACTGGCTGGGAACCATCGTTCTGCCGTTGGGGCCAGACGGCGAGAACGGCATCGCCCAGCCGACCCCACCCGACCTCCAGGACCGCCGGCTGGAGACCACCGACCGGCTGCCGCCACCACCCGACGACCAATTCGTGGCGACCATCGGCCCGGTCCCCGATGAGGTGGTCGCTCGCTCCACCTGGACCGAGGAGTGCCCGGTGACCCGTGACGAGCTGGCTTACCTCACTGTCACCCACTACGGATTCGATGGCGCATTCCACACCGGTGAGGTGATCGTCAACGTCGCGGTCGCCGAGGACATCGTGGGTGTGTTGGAGAAGCTGCATGCAGCTCGATTTCCCATCGAACAGATGAAGGTGACGACCCGGGCAGAGCTCGACGCCCCACCCACCGGCGACGGCAACAACAGCGGTGCTTTCGGATGTCGCCCGGCAGTTGGTTCATCGGGCTGGTCACAGCACGCCTATGGACTGGCCATCGACATCAACCCGTTCCACAACCCCTATGAGAAGGGCGAGCTGATTATCCCCGAGCTCGCCATGAGCTACCTCGACCGGGACCGAGAGCTACCCGGCGTGATTTTTGATGGCGATGTTGTCGTTGCGGCGTTCGCCGACATCGGGTGGACATGGGGCGGCAACTGGAATTCGCTGAAGGACTGGATGCACTTCAGCCAGAACGGGCACTGACCGCCGGGAATGGACCGGCGCAGTGATCGAGCCTGCGGCTGCGCAGAGAGGCGCTAGTCCGTCTCCATCCTGATCGCAGCCAACGGCACCGCGAGCGCAACAGCGAAACCGACATTGAAGAGAGCGTGGCCAACGAAACCGAGAGCGAGCGAAAGGCCAGTGTCCAGAGCGAACCAGATGACCGATGCAGATACGACCGCCCACCATGCCCACTCCTCCCGCCGGCGCAGCGGCCCAACAACGATCGCTCCCAGGGTGACCATCCAACCCACGATCACGGCACCGAGAACACCGTAGATGAGTTGAACGTACTCGCGCGGTGCCTCGCCGATGATCTCGCCATCGCCCGGACCGAACCCGAGTCGCGCAAAGACCTCATCCCCAAGTGCGAGACCGAACACCACCAGCCCGAGCGCATATACAGCGACTCCGACAACGACGATCAGAAGCACGCGGTCCCACGGTCCTAATCGAGTGTCGGATTCCATCGAGGAAGTATCGCACGCCGGATCGTGGACCGTGCAGCAGGGGATGGCGACGGTGCTTGTGGCTCTCGCCGACACCACGCGGAGAGGCTCGGTCCCATCCCGAGCACCGGGATACTGTATACCGCCTTATGATATACTCATGGTATGAGTAAGCGTCTTCAGGTAATTCTGTCCGATGAGGAATACGAGGAGTTGAAATTGGTGTCGTCGTCGGAAGGGGTAACCGTGAGCGAGTGGGTTCGCGGAGCCTTACGGAAGATGAGACGGAGCCGGTCGCTGCTGGAGGCCGAGGGGAAGCTCGAGGCCGTTCGGGCCGCGGTGCGCCACGAGTATCCGTCGGGAGACATCGAGACGATGCTTAGCGAGATCGAAGCCGGATACCGGTCTTGATCTTCATCGATTCCAACATCCCGATGTACCTGATCGGTGCCGACCATCCCAACAAGACCGATGCGAGACGGCTGCTGGAACGATCGATTGTCGACGGGGAAGCGCTGGTCACCGATGTCGAAGTGTTCCAGGAGATCCTCCATCGCTACATGGCGATCGATCGTCGCCAGGCGATCTCGCCCGCCTGGGCCGTACTCGCCTCAATCACCGACGAAGCTGTTGGCATAGACCTCGAAGACGTTGCCGCAGCTCGGGACATGCTCCTGGCAGGGACAGGGACCTCGGCGCGCGATGCCATCCATGTAGCCGTGATGCGCCGCCTCGGCTGCACCCGAATCATGACATTCGACCGGGCCTTTGACGACGTCCCCGGCATCCGACGGGTCCTTTGATCACAGGTTCCATATTTGCTGTAGTTGCAGTATCTCTTACGTGTTCATCGCAAACGGGACCATCTGGAACAGCGGCGCTCCCATCGGTTTGCGTTTGTTCACCTTGGGTGCAAAGACATGTGGTCAGGTCGACAGGGGAATCTTGACCCTTGCGTTTGGCGCACCGTCGCGCAAGGGTGTGACTATGCGACCGCTGCAGCGCACAGCCTTTCCGTCCAACCGCAAGTTCGTGCTCGGGGCGATGCGAGCGGGCCACCGCGCGACGCCGATGACAGCTTTGGTCAATATCGATGTCAGCGATACTTGGCAACGTATCGAGGCCGAGAAGCTATCGCCGACCGGGCTTATCCTTGCCTGTGTGGGACGGGCCGTGGCAGCCCATCCCGAGGTGCACGCCTACCGGGATTTCGTCGGTCGGCTCGTCACTCATCAGCATGTCGATGTCGCGACGATGATCGAGGTCCCAACTTCAACCGGTCCGTTCGCTCTGGCGCATCCGGTACGTGACACCGACCTGCGCACAGTGACGGCCCTCTCCGACGAACTACGACAAGTACGTGCTGAGCCGGCAGTGGGGCGCTCCGGTCGGTTGCTTCTGCGATGGGGTCAGGTGGCTGGTCGGATGCCGGGCCTGGTCTCGCTTTTCTATTTCTTCGCCAGGCGATCGGCGAAAGTGCGCAGTGGAATCGGTACCGTCGCCGTGTCCTCTGTAGGGATGATGACTGGCGGCAGCGGCTTTGTTATCGGGTCGCTCACGGTGGCGTCGATCTCGATAACTGTCGGTGGCGCCACCGAGCGTCCCTGGGTAGTCGATGGGGAGGTGGTGGTTCGTCGCCTCCTCGACCTCACTGTTCAGATCGACCACCGGGTTGTCGATGGAGCCCCCGCGGCGCGCTTTGGAGCAACCTTGCGGAATCTGCTGGAGAACCCTGAACTTGTGGATTGGTAGTCGCTCAGTCCACCGGGATGGTGACGGTCACCTCGATCTCGTCGCTTCCCCGCAATACCTTGACTGTGAAGGCGGCACCGGGCGTCACCACATCGAGAGCATCGTGAAGGTCGTCGAAATCGGCAACCGCCGTGTCGCCAACACTGACGATCATGTCGCCCTCAATGATGCCAGCACCGGCAGCCGGGCCGTCCTCAGCCACACCACGCACCAAGACGCCGTCTGCCTCGGGTAGGCCAACTGCACGGCGCATCTTGCGGGCCACATGCCCGGGAACGACCGACACACCGAGATAGTGCCGTTGCGGTGCTTCGCCGGCTGCGAGCCTGTCCACCTTGGACCGCAGTTCGCCGTCGGCAGCGATCGCCAAATAGAAGCCCTCGCCAAGGCGGTTGGTGTTGATACCGAGCAGCTTGCCTGCCGCATCGACGATGGGACCACCCGACGAACCTGGGAGCAGGGGAGCGGTGTGCTCGATGCTGCCGCTGATGCGGCGGCCGCGAGGTCCGCGGAAACTGCGGTCAATGCTCGACACATAGCCAACGGTGACCCGCAACCCACGCCCACCCGGGTTGGAAACACCAGCCACGGGACTGCCCAGATCCACGTCATGGTCACCCCAGGCAACCGGTTTCACGTCGCCCGTATCGACAGCCACCACCGCAACATCACCGTCGGTATCGATGCCCTTGACGTCGCCGGTCTCGACGCGGCCATCAGCAAAGACGATCGTCACCTGGTGGCTGTGGATGTTGTGCGCGTTGGTCAGCACCGTCCCGTTGTCGATCACAATCCCCGAACCAACGTGGCGGCGGCGCCCCACCCCGACCACTGCTGGTCCGACGGTTGCGGCAAGTTCAGTGATCGTTTCTTGTACACCTGTCAGCATGGCTGCTCCCAATAGTTAATAGTCACTTGCAAGTTGCAAGTCTATCATTCTGTGGTCACCCTGGATGACGACGATTGGAACTAGCGTGCTATTGATGCCAAACCCACACTCACCGCTCCACGCCGCTCTGTCCAAAGTTGGCGACCGATGGACTCTGCTCGTTATCGAAGCGTTGTTGGATGGGCCGCGCCGCTTTGGCGACTTGCAGAGCGACGTTGCCGGGATCGCCGCAAATACACTTTCGGCCCGGCTCAAGATGCTCGAGGCGGAATCGTTGGTCATCGCCCGTACCTACACGGAGAAGCCACCTCGGTTCGAATACACCCTCACCGCATCCGGCAACGACCTTGCGGGCGCCATCAGCCTGCTCACCGCCTGGGGGTCCCGCCATAGCGATGATGCGGAGGGTCCCCGCCATGGTTTGTGTGGCACGCCGCTCGAAGTTCGCTGGTACTGCCCCACCTGCGACCGCGAAGCCAAGGAGTCCGAGGAAACCTGGGATATCTAAGGCGGGTTCAACCGCTCTTTTGCATCTCGCGGTGCTCCACTTTGCCGTCGGCGTGGAGGGCGAAGCGGCCGTCGCTGCGGGCATGGACGGGGCTGCGGGTCGACCAGGGCCAGCCACCAAACTGGGTGCGGTTGTAGTCGTCGAAGGCCTGGCGCAGTTCTTCTGGTGTGTTCATCACAAACGGGCCCATCTGGAACACCGGCGCTCCGATCGGTTCGCCCTGCAACAACAGGAACTCGGCCGGCTCCCCGTGGTTCTCCAGGGTTGTGGTGACATCAGGACGGAGCTGAACGCCGGTGCCGTTGTCGACTTTGGTGCCAGCGACACGGACGTCGTCGCCTTCGACACAATGCAACATCCGGTTGACGGTGGCGGGGCCGAGCGGCAGTTCCCAACGGGCACCCGCATCGAGGCGGATCAGCCAGATGCCCAGATGTGAATCAGCACGTGATGCCCACGAATCAGGTGGGGGAGCAGGGGCCATAGTGTCGCCGATCGAACCGGCCATCACGTCAACGCTCACACCCGGGGCAGGGGTGAGAGTCGGAATTGTCTCGCTCCACAACATCCCAAAGTAGGCGTCAACCATCTTCGACTGCGGGGGCAAGTTCAGCCAGATCTGGAAGAGCTCAAGCGGGTTGCCCGAGTTCTCCTGGATCAGCGGGAACATCTCGGAATGCATGATCCCCGACCCGGTGGTCAGCCACTGCACGTCACCGCCGCCGTAACGGGCGGTTGCCCCCAGTGAATCCGAGTGATCGACATAGCCCCGGCGCACCACCGTCACCGTCTCAAAGCCGCGGTGGGGATGTTGCGGGAACCCCGGCACCACATCGCCGTGATACATCGACCAACCATCCTGATACGAGAAATCCGAACCGATATTGCGCCCTGCGAGCGCTGTCACCGGGCCCAGTTGCTCGTTGCCCTCGGGATACTCGTCGACATGGTGCACGGTCATGATGAAGGGATCGAGCCCCACCCACGGGAAGCCAAGTTCGACAATTTCGATGATGGGGTTGGTCGGCATCAGTTGAGTCCTTAGATGTGGAGTCCCAGACTAAGGGACCAACCGAGGGTCTGGTGACGATATTCCTGTGATGGGACTGCACCCACGATGCATTCATGGTGTGCCGTATGGCAACCCTCGGCCGGAGCTTCAACAAGCTGTGGGCCGCCGTCATCGCGTCCAATCTTGGCGACGCCGTCATGGGGGTTGCCGTCCCGCTGGGCGGTAGTGGGGGGTCAGCCCTCGGAGCGGTAGACAAGGCCGTCGCCGCCCATCGAGGTAAGGGTCAGAGTGTTGCCCTCAACCTCAGCGCTGAACTCGTCCTCGATGACGGTCACCACCAGTGAGTCCTGCTTCCACAGGTCATCCGGGCACTCACCATCGGCGGACAGGTTCGGAACCACGATCACGCCACCATTCTCGAGCCAGGTTCCCGTCAGCGTCCGGCATCCGGTCGAGGCGGTCAGTGTGCCGTCTGCACTAAGTAACAGTGTCGCCGGGTCACCCGCAACTGTGGAGGCGGTTTCGCCCTCGATGAGGGTGTCCAGCACCCAGGTGGTTCCGACGAGTGCGGATGTGGGGACCGGTGTCACCGGCTCGAATCCGAGGCCGGCGCCTGACCCCGAGAGAGTGAGCCGGGTGCCATCGACACTGAAATTGTCAACTGATGCAAGGGCGGCCAGGAACCTCTGTTCCGCTTCCATCACTTCCGGTTGGCAACCCATCTCAGTTTGGAACAGCTCACTAATGGCGACGGCAGTTCCGTTGATTCGAATCGTCCCGCCGTACGAATTGCACGCTGCCCTACCCGACACCTGGTTCCCCTCGATTGACAGAGTGATCGGGAAGTCAGCGATCGTGTCCATGCCATCGATCAAGACCCAATCCCCATCGGGGTCAACAGCGGAGGACCCGTCCGAAGAGGCCTCGCCTCCGCCACAAGCCGCCAACACGAGTACGAGCAGAATTGGAAGGATGAATAGTTTCATAGCGATGTGACGCAACCGGCACCGGATTTGGTTCCCGGTCGGCAGCTACGTTGTGTCGTGGTCTGCTTCACACGCCGTCATCCACGGGTAATCGGTCAGAACCGCCGCCTCCTGCTCGCCACGGAACACCCGAGCCACGGCCCAGATGTGCTCACGGAGACGGGGGTCTTCCATGTCGCTTTCGTAGTCGAAGCTGTGGCGCCACAGACGGGCATGGTCCAACTGGCCATGCCAGCGCCATCTTCGCACCGGGTCGATGAAGAACACGTCATCACAGCGCTGGTCGCCCTCCGGTTGACGGTCCGACACAACTGGCTTGCGTTGCAATCCCTGAAACACCCGTCCGCCCAGGTAGTCCGAGTAGCGGCCAAAGTTGATCCATCGCGACAGCTTGCCCGCAGGGTGCATCGGGAACTCATCGCCGCCGTACGGGGGCCGTGCCCCGGTGCCCTCAAGAGCGTGTTTGAGCCCGGCCAGAGTTTGCTCGGGAAGCTGATCGGGCCACGCCCGTCCATACAAACGGGCCAGCATGCACCCATAGGTCACAAATGCCACCCGCTGCAGCTCGTTCCCGGTTGGTTCGGGATGGCCGGGGTGGGCGGTGATGTCCGAACTAGCGGTGTGCTCGCCCGGCAGGAGGCTCAGCAGCGCTGCCGTGGTGATCAACGTGCCCTCGCTGTGGGCCACCAGGATGACGTTGCTGTCGGCGACCCTGGTCATGTCGGCGCCCCTGGTCGTCATGTAGATCACCCGGTTACGAACATCGATCACCGACCGTTCCGCATAACAAGGTGGTGCCAAGGGGTGGAAGCGCCGCGGGAAGAACGACATCACGTCCCACAGGATCCCCATGGTCTCCCGCATCTGCTTGTTGTCCCGTGCCGAATAGACAAGGAAAGCCACCCCCACAACGACAAAGCCGACCAGCCACGCTGCCACGTCAAAGATGATGTTTGTCGTCGAGGTCGGCAGCGTGTCCTCAAGACGGGCAACGACCGCGGCTACCAGCAGCGTCAGCGTTGTCATCACTGCAGCGCTGATAACCCAGTCCGCATCGTCGGTGACATTGGCGAACCAGCGGGCGTTAACCGCTCGCTTGGTGAAACCGAGCCGCTCCGTGTTGTGCTCGGGGTCGGTACAGCCCCCATCAATGTCATAGGCAATGTCGGGCACCTCGGCCTTGTCGAAGTCCGCACAAAGATCCGGGCCCTTCGATCTCCAGCGGAGCCTATTTAGCAGCAGCAGCCGTAGCCCAACGGTGATACCGAGAGCAACAAACCCGGCGAGCGCCGCCAGCGAGAACCAACCCACTTCGGCGGGGTAACAAATGACTGTTGAGACACAGAAGTCAGAGGACCCACCGGCGGACAGCCGTGGTATCGGACGGGTTTCGCCAAGTCGTCCCGCTACGAAGACGGCGCCCGAGCTGACTGCGGTGAGCATCGATATCACCCCGAGGGCTGCAATCACGGCTGCGGTGCCCTCCCGCATCTCCTCCTTGGCGGGGTAGTCGTGGCCGTGGCGGATCTGGGTGCTGAACTGCAGCCCCAAGTACAACAGGGGGATGAGAACCGTGGCTGCCTTCAGCACAGTGCCGTCGATGCGGATAAACGCCGCGGCGCCAGCCACGATGATCAACGCAGTTGTCCCAAAGATCCACACCGGGTTCGAGGTGTGGTCGCCGGGTCGGGGTGGCCCTTGCTGACCGGCGGCCCGCCAGCTGTACCAGGCAACACCGGCAACGGCCATGACCAGTTCGATAGCCAGCCATGCACCGCCACTCAGCCACGTGAAGTTGGGCTCCGGGCCCGATTGCGCCATGAAGTAGAACAACGCCGGTCCCGCCACAAAGGCAAACACCGCAGACCGCAGGGCTCCCACGATGACGGCGAGGGCGAACACCATCGCCCCGGCAGCGAACGTCGTCCAGATCAGACCGTTGCGGACAGCCTCGAGCGGTGCCTGATCGGTCTCGGCGCCCCCAATCGAAATCCACCCCAGCCACGATGTCGCGCCATAAAGAGCGATGGCGGCACCGGCGGGGATCCAACTCCAGCGCGGATGGAAGAAGGCGGCGTCCTGTTTGCGAAGCCGCTTGCGCGGGATCTGATGCATCTTGCTGATACCGGCCACGGCAACCGCCGCAACGGCGACGACCGCCAGCGCAGTCATCCCCAGCGCCATCAAGGTGTCGTGGTGCTGGGCACCGGGAGCGATCTCACGAATGGCAAATGCCATCACGGCCGTCAGGGCACTCAGCGCGGCCGTCGCATGCAGCCAGGCTTGGACATAGACAACGTCTGGTGCCTGCCAGAACTCCACCCGGTCCATCCGAACCGTGTCGATGACTTCACCGATCGGCTCTTCAGTGGTTGGGGTGCCCGCCCCGTATGCCTCGTAGGCGCTGCTGCGCCGTCCCAACAACCACAGAACCAGCAGAGCCAAGGCGGGTAGGAACGAGTAGGCGACGGCCAGACGGACGGGTCGGTCATCGATGATGCCCCAGTCGGCGATCGAGCCAACCCAGCCCCAGGTGAAGTTCGTCTTGCAGCCGGCGACGGTACCGCACTGCACCCCGATTAGATCCACAAACACCAGGGCGGAACCCACGATGGCGAGGATCGTCACACACAGCCCGATCAGGCGAACCAGCACCTGTGCGGTGGTGCGCAGTTTCGGGTTCTGATCCTTTGGGAGAAGCCAGCCGGCGAAGTTGGCAGCAGCAAACGGAAACAGCACCAGCCACCACGCCCGTACTCGCTTCTTGGAGTTGATCGACGACCAGTTGTACGCCTCGACGGTGCGGTCGGGCCCGGTCACCAGCTCACTGCGGCGACGGTAAAAACCGGCGGTGTCATCACCGGCGACCCGCACCGGGTTGGGGTCGTGCAGGTTCTGTTCGGGTGTGCCCCCGTTGACGCCGTGGACCCGTAGCTCGACAACACCAGCGGGGATGATCGCCTCGCCCTCCTGAATGTCTACCTGGGGCTGGCCGGTGCTGTCGGTGTAGCGGCGGGTTGTGGCGTTGCCGACGATGCCCTCGCCGCGATACCCGGGCCCGAACCACGTTCGCATCGGTCGCATCGTCCCTCCCTATCACACCGCCGTTGCGCTACCTTCTTTCGACCCTACTCCTGGAGGCATAGGGGTGGGGTCCAGGCGAGCACGTTTCTGACCGGCGACCCGACGGCCTTGGCCGGTTAGGTGCGAGCTATTCGCACGTGGCGATTAGCGAAATCACGAAGTAGGGCTACCCATCGAGTGAGCTGCGGACCTCGACGGTCTCCCAATCGAAGGCATGCTGCACCGCGAGATAGTTGGGGTCGAGGATGTGGACGATGCCTTCCTCGTCGATTGCTTCGCCTGCCCACCGGCTCTCAATGATGAAGTGGTGAAATGCTCGCTGTTCGTACTCGAAGGTGAAGATCGGGTCCTCGAGCGAGCCACCACAGTCGGTAAGCGATTCCGTATCGCCGGCGGAACACGTGACGGTGCGGTCCCACACGCCATCACCGTCGATGTCGATGGCGATCTCTTCGAGCCAGATGCTGACATTGATGTTGTATGTGGTTCCGGCGGTCGGTAACTCGACATAGAAGCCATCGATGTATCGCTGCTCGCCGGCAGCGACTTCGTACCAAACCTCGTTTGCCAGACCCACCAGGGTCCTGAATTGCGGATATGTCGCCCGCACCGGCTTGGGGAGGAAATCGCTGGCTCTGATGGTCTGCCGCCACCGGTCGATGTCGATGATCTCGATGCAATACCTGTCCGGGTATTCGTGAAGTCCGATGTCGCCATACGAG